>JAWKVW010000012.1:0-119845 GCA_041397845.1 Hyphomicrobiales bacterium
TGATTGCAGCGTCGTTGCCGGATTGCACGATGACACCCTGCACCAGATCGCCGAGGCGCACGGACGAGCCGAGCTCGACGAACATCGCCGAGCCGCCGGACGGACCGCCGCCGGTGCGCCAGGCGTGTTCGCTGACGACATATTCCTGGTCGAGTGAGGCAGTGCCCGCCTCCAGCGCGTCGAAAACGACGGCCATGGTCATTAGCTTGGCAAGGCTTGCCGGCGGGAACGGCTTGTCGGCATCCTTCTCATAAAGGACCGTGCCGGTGTCATAGTTGACGAGAATGGCAAAGGGCGCCTTGGAGGCGAACGGCTCGGGCTCGTCGGCGGCGCTGGCACCCTTCAGCGACAGCGCGGCAACGAAAAACGCGATGGCGACGGCCGCGACCGCCCCGGCCCAAGATCCGGTTTGCCGGCTCGTGAAGTTCGACAAGTTTTTCGACAAGCAGAAACCTCATCCCCGCCGGCGTCGCCAAATATGCCGCGCGGACAGACCATGGAAAGCCGACGGAGCTTTTCGCCTGCGCAACACTCACTTGCAATTTGTTGCAAGAATATGGCGATCGGCCTGCCGGGGCAAACCGGCAGGCCGGGTTTTCTTCAGAAAAACTGAAGCTCAACGCAGGATATAGGCGTCGCTGTAACCGGCGGTTCGGGCGCGCTCGAGCGCAACTTCCGGATCAAGGCCGGCGGCGAGGCCGGAGATGCGCACGAGGGTGAGCGTGCGGCCGTCGCGCTCGAAGTCGACGACTTTCACCGAGCCGATGTCGGCGAGCGCCTTGCGGGCTCGTTCGGCATTGGCCGGATCGGCGAACACGCCGGCGTGGATTTCGACCGACTGGCGATCATGGGCGGCGCGCAGCGCGGCGGATGGCAGGCCCCTGCCCTCGGCGCCGAAGCTTGCATCGATGACCGAATGGGCCATGGAGATGCGGTCAGGCGCCCGGTAGGAGCTGACGGCCGGAAGCTTGCCGAGCAGGCCGACGGGGCCCTGGCTGCTGCCAACGCCAATCGGCGAGGCCGACGGCATCGACGCGGAAAGGGCGGCCGGCATGATGTTGACCGGCGTGCCGGAAGGCGCCATCGGCCGGATCGGCGGCTGCGGCGTGGCGGCGCCAGCGGCGCCTGCTGCATCGATCGCCGTTTCCGGCGCCAATTCGACCGCGGCCGGACCGGTCGAGCCGATTGCGGTGACGGCGGTCACGACAGGCGGGGCCGGCGGCAGCGGCGTGCGCTCAAGGCCGGGAGGCGGTGACGCATCGGCGACCATGATCGGCTGGGTATCGCGTCCCGGATCGCTCGGGCCGCCGGGGCTGATCGTGCGGCCATTCTCGGTCAGAGAGGCCATCAGATATTCGTGGTCGAGGCCATCCATGCGGGCCTTGCCGACATAAGTGACCTTCACCTTGGCGGTGCCGACGCGCTTGTAATCGAGCATCTCGGCGGCGCGCTGCGACAGGTCGATGACGCGGCCATGGGCATAGGGCCCGCGGTCGTTGACGCGCACGACGACGGAGCGCTTGTTGGCGAGATTGGTGACGCGCACATAGGACGGCAGCGGCAAGGTCGGGTGCGCTGCCGTCAGGGAGTGCATGTCGTAGATTTCGCCGTTGGCCGTCTGGCGACCATGGAAGGCAGAGCCGTACCAGGATGCGACGCCGGTCGCCTCATAGTTCGGGTCTTCCTTCGGCTTGTACCACTTGCCGGCAATCTTGTAGGGCTTGCCGACCTGATAGCGGCCACCGCCCTTCGGCACGCTGTCGCCATAGCTGATGACGCGCGGACTGGCCTTGCCGTATTTTTCCTCGGGAAAATATTCCTTGGTGCGCGGCGGGTGTCGCATGGTCTTGGGGGCCGAGGCGCAGCCGGCCACCAGCGCGCAGCTCAGCGCGAGCATCAGCCCGCGCACTGCCATGGCGCGTCCGAAAATGGCGCCCCGACCTGCCAAAGCAGGATCATGTCGCCGGAAGGTGGCGCGATTGTTGTTGTGTGTCATGCCGCCAAACTCGCTACACAATTGTCGGCACGCAATCCAGCGTTTTCCGCCGCATTCCGAACCGGGTCCGCACGGGAGGCGGAGAACCTCCCGGAGCCGGACACCCCTGCCGATGCGACGCACCGGATCCGCCCATTCGTCTTCATCATGACGATGCGTCCAGAATCGAGTCCAGACATTACCCGTTCCTTAACGGCGACCGCGCGGCCGGGCGCGGCGCCAGCCAATCGATCAACAACGTTAACGCGTCATGAAGCCGCCTCAATTGCGCCGGAAATGTGGCGGAATTCCGCCAAATTCCGAAACGGGCGGTCATGCCGCGCGGCGTATCGTCCATATCACGTCGATGGAAGATACTGCACTGCGTCATGTGCCGATCTGGCACCGGCCGGCGGCTGTTTCCGTTTGGCACGTCCCCTCCCCGGCAGCGGCCGTTTTGCCGCCGCCGGCAGTATGCTCGGACGCCTGCGCGACAGCTCGCGCCCGGCGCGGGATGCTCCGCGATGGCTCAGATGAAGCCGGGCCAGTCAAGATTGGCCGCGCCACTCTCCGCGCGGCGCGAGAGCGCTTGCCAAAGCGGCGCGAAGCGGCTTTCTATGCGCGTCGACGCCGAGCGTCGAGCCGGACGGGTGGCCGAGTGGTTGAAGGCAGCGGTCTTGAAAACCGCCAGGCGAACCGTCGTGGGTTCGATCCCACCCCGTCGCCATTTACAGCCGATAGCCGCCGAAAATTGCCTGTGTGCGCCGATCACTGTACGGCACTAATCGAGGAGGCGACATTCTGCCTCCGTCACAAGCTGATAGATTTTGATTGAGTTTAAGTCGCATCTGTCCGGCGGTGCGCAGGCATGTCGGACACCACGATCTGCTGTGTCTGCGGGTCGAAGCAGTAGTATGCGCAGACGCGGATCGGATCGCGTGTGTTACCACCGTTCTTGATGTGCCAGTCGGCTGAAAACCTACGACCGTTCCAGTCGAACTCGTAGGTGTCCGCGCCGCAGAAGCATTCTGAATGCCATCCATAGGTGGAAAGTTATTGATCGATCCTTACGCGCCGTTGATGCGTTGGTCTCTGCATCCCGACGCCAGCCACAACAGGCATCGCGCTGCTGTCTCGACATCTGTGAATACCGGATTCCGTGCACCTCGATGTGCGTTAGGTGTCAGAACCAGTCGGCCTGCCAATTGTTCATCACACCATGCGGGCAGTTCCTGCCAGCTTGCAGGAATAGCAATGTCCCTGATCAGGATCATCGCCCTTCTCCTTCATCTGGGCTGTCAGGCGCTGAATGCGGTAGGCGGATTTCTGTGCCTGGGACTCCGAAGAGTTCGCGCGGTGCGCGCTCCTTCTCGTATTCCGCAATGTAATAGTCCTGTTCCGTGGTCAGCGCAGTGACTTGCTTTTCAAGCGCGTCAATCCGGTCATTTGCGGCGGCGAGCTGGTCGCTGGCGCTGGCGTGCTCGGTCGGAGGTTTTGCTGGCGCAATTGTAGATTGGCGCTACGGATCGACGCGAACGGCAGCATCGCGGCCGAGCTTCGTTTGCAGGATGCTTTCCTGCGCGGCGAACTGCCGCATCCAGCGAGTTGCCCGCGCTGCCCTCGGTCGTGTCCAGCTGATTGGCGAGAACGAGCCGATGAATGTAGGGATCGGCGTCGTCGGAAAAAGCCCGGCAGATAGACGCGCCGCGCCCGCCGAAAACCGATTTGAACTTCCAGATCTTTCGGTTAGCCGCTAGCCGCTCGCCTGAGGTGGAGCAGCTGCCCGTGCAGAGCATGGCGCGGCTGAGGGCGGCCGTGTCGAGCGTCGGATGATCGGCCCGTCCGTTTCGGCCAGGGTCACCACGAGATGGGTAGGTGCCATGGCCTGGATCGGTCGGAATAGTCGATCAGGTCTTCGGCATCCGCCTCGGTCTCATGGATCGCCGGGGCGACGGAGAGAAGTTTCCGGCCGGTAGATCCCGGTCTGCAATTCTCGACGACCTGCTGGATGAAACCCGGCGTGTGCGGTTCGATCTGTGATTGGTTTCGGAGCTGCTGACTAGCAATCGGGCGCTGAACTTCGCGGGCTGGTCGGGCGGCAAGCCAGCGTACCCTCGGTGGTCCAAACCCGTTCGGCGACGGTCTTGTCCGGGTCGTCGGCGCGAATAGCCCAGAGGTCGGACGTTCCGGACTGGAGATGCGCAACATGCTGTTTCGCCCGCCCGACAGGTAGTCGAAGGACTTGCGCTCCCACGCCTCGGGCGGCAACTGGCCGCCACAACGCCTCTGCGCCCATCTGAGCACTTCCGCGATGGCGGCGTTGGCAACGGCGGCAGGTTCGTCGCCAGGCATCCAGCCTGCAACACGGAGCACCTCATGTTCGCGCACAACGCGCGGCATGCGGCTCGCCAGAGGCGATAGGGCGTCGGTCATGCTGTTGCCCATGCTGTCATCTCTACTGTAGCAGTCAGTAATTTCGAAGTTTGCACGTTTCACTATGGCTTATTTGATTCCTTATCCCATCAGTTTTTGTAGGGCTATAGCGTCAGTGTAGTTCTCGGTTTCGTCATCGGTCCGCCATTTTCTGACTTCGCGCTGTCGCGCCTTTTTCAAAGGCGCTTCGCTCCAGTCAGGGCCTCGCACAGGCTCGGGCGGCCATTTGGCCTTGCGAACCCTTGCGGGTTCGGGCGCCGTTTCGGTGGCGCGGGGCAAGCAGCGCCGTCGCGACTCAATGCCTCTCATGGGCGCGGCACGGCAGTCTGCCGTCGGGCAAGTCGATCGTCCCGTCGAGCCTGAGGGCATCGAGGAAAGTCTCGTCGTGGCTGACGACGAGGAGTGCGCCGTCGTACCCGGCGAGTGCAGCCTCGAGCATTTCGATGCTGTCGAGGTCGAGGTGGTTGGTCGGTTCGTCGAGCATGAGGAGCGAGGGCGTCGGCGTCTTCCCGAGGACGCATGCGAGCCCGGCGCGCAGGCGTTCTCCGCCGCTGAGGCCTCCAGCCAGTCTTTTTGCCTCGCCGGCACGAAAGCCGAAGCGGGCGAGAACGGCGTGGGCCTCCCTGTCGCCGGACCGGCGGCCGGCTTTGCCGAAGTTCTCCAGCAAAGTCCCATCTGCATCGAGGAAGCCGACATCCTGATCGAGGTATGCGACCGGTCCGACCCGCTCGACGGTGCCGGAGAACGGAGCGATGGCTCCGGCGATGAGCCGCATCAACGTCGTCTTGCCGCTGCCGTTCGCTCCCCGTATGGCGATGCGGCGCGGGCCGGCAATCGTCAGCGACAGGTTCCGGATGAGTGGCTGTCCGGCGACATAGCCGGCTGACACGGCGTCGAGGCTGAGGATCGTCCGGCCCTGTGGCAGGCCGCATTCCGGCAGTGTCATGCGGAGCGGCTGCAAGACCTCGAGGCGGGTGCGGGCGGCCGCGACGGCAAGCCCTGTCGCCGCGCGGCGCTCGCCGCGCAACCGGACATTGGCGCCGCCGGATGCCTCGGCCCTCTCCCTTGCGGCATCCATGAGGATCTTTGGCTGATCGCCTTTGGCGCGCGCCTTCTTGCCGCGACTGTCCCTGCGGGCCTTGCGCTCGGCGGCCTCGCGGGCGCGGCGCGCCGCCTCGGCATCGGCCTTTTCCGCATCGGCAAGATCATGCCGGGCGGCGGCAAGGTCTTGCTCCTTCCGCTCGCGGTAATGGGCATAATTGCCGCCATATCGGGTGGCGCCGAGCCGGGTCAGTTCGACGACGGCGTCCACTTCGGCCAGCAGCGTCCGGTCGTGGCTGGCAATGATGACCGTGCCGGTCCAATTGCGGACGATGGTCGCAACGAGGCGACGTCCGGCATCATCGAGGTTGTTGCTCGGCTCGTCGAGCAGGAGGACGTCCGGCGACATGAAGAGTTGCGCGGCAAGGTGCGCACGGGCGCGTTGACCGCCGGAAAGCGCGCCGAGCAATGTCTCCGGTTCGGTCTCAAGACCGCATTGCCGGAGCGCGGCGCCGATGCGATGCGGCAATGTCCAGTCCGCGTCAGGCAGATCCTCGGCGCCTGCCCTGCCCGCTTCGACCCGGCGCAGCAGGGCGAGGGCGGAACCGGCGCCAAAAAGGTCGGCAATCGTCTCGCCGGGCCGGACAAGCGGTGTCTGTCGCAGGAGGGCAAGCGTGCCGGCGATGCGGACCTCGCCGGCCATGGGCGAAAGTTCGCCGGCGATGAGGCGCAGGAGGGTTGTCTTGCCTGTGCCGTTGCGGCCGACAAGACCGGTTCGGCCCGGGCCGAAGGCGATATCGAGATTGTTGAAGAGTCGGGTGCCGTCAGGCGTCGACCAGCAAAGACTGGAAAGGGACACGGGTGCTTGCATGGGGCTGAACGTCTCGCTTCATGACCGGAAGGGCGATGGCGGCGAGGTTCAGGTCCATGTCGAATGTGTCTCCGGCAGAATGCAAGGATGCCCAACCTACGCGCCGGTGTGGCTTTTCCAAGGCGCGGGGCAAAGGGTAGACCGCTTTGCAGGTGGGCAGGGAGGCGGCAGTCGGCGACCAGTACCAATGTACTTCATTCAGGCGATCGCGATTTCGATGAGGCTCGGGCCGCTGCGGGCAAGCGCCTCAGCGACGGCAGTGGCGATGTCTTCCGTCGTGTCGGCGCGGGTCGAGGGTACGCCCATCGATGCTGCGAGCGCCTGGAAGTCGATTGGCGGGTTGTCGATATTCATGCCGACGAATTTGCCGGCGACAGCGTTTTCGCAGCCGAGCTGTCTGGCGATGTTCTGCAGCACGCCGTAGCGGCGGTTGTTGAAGACGAAGAACAGCACCTTCGCGCCATATCGTGCGGCGCTCCAGAGCGCCTGCGGTGAATACATGGCGCCGCCGTCGCCGGCGAAGGAGGCGACCGGCCCGTCATGGAGAAGCGCGGCGCCGACGGAAGCCGGCATGTTGCAGCCAAGGACGCCGCCCCTTGCAAAGAAGTAGCGGCCGGGCCGGGTCATCAGCAGCTCCTGGACCTTGCCGAAGGTGGCGGCGGAATCATTGGCAAGAATGGTGTTCTCGGGCAGTGCGTCCGACACCGCGAGAACGGCGACGTCCGGCGGCAAGGGGCGCTCGCCGGCCATTGCCATGATCTCGGCGCGGATGGCGGCGATGTGCCGTTCCTTGGCCGTCTTGCGGCCGGCAAGGCGGGCGGCGACGGCGGTGCGGTCAAGGCGCATGTCGAGGGCGTCGGCCGAGGCAAGCAGCGTCGCGCCGATGTCACCAAGAAGAGCCAGGTCGGCCGGGTGCTCGCGGCCGAAGGCCTCCGGATTGTCGGCGACGTGATAGACGCGGACCCCGTCGGGGATCGGTTCGACATCGCGATAGGGATAAGCGACGAAGGCGCGGCCGCCGATGAGGACGATCGCCTCGGCGGCTTCCAGCCGTTCGCGCATCGCCGCGAAATCAGGTTTCAGCACGCCGGCCCAGCAAGGATGAGCCGAGGGAAAAGCCGAGCGCGAGGTGAGCTGCGTTCCCCAGACGGCGTAACTGCCCGCCTCGGCGAAGGCGACGATGCCGGCGGCGGCGGCGGCGGGAAGGTCGTCACCGAGAAGGACGAACACTTTTTCCGGGTCATGCGCGGCGAGCGCGCTCGCGAAAGCCTCGGCGTCCGGCGAGGCCGCAAGGCGCGGCGCGGCGGAGGCCGGCGGGGTCGGGCCGGAAACGGGCTGGTCGAGAATATCCATCGGCAGGGACAGGAAGACCGGACCACAGGGCGGCGTGCGGGCAATGGCGAAGGCGCGGCGCAGGGCCTTGCCGACATCCTCGCCGCGACGGACCTCGGTCGCCCATTTGGTGACCGGCTCGGCGAGCGCGACGAGGTCGCCGGAAAGCCAGGGCTCGGTCATCAGGTGGCGGGTGTCCTGCTGGCCGGCGGTGACGACAAGCGGCGTCTCGCTGGCGCGGGAGGCGACCAGAACGCCCATGGCGTTGCCGAGGCCGCCCATGGCGTGGAGATTGACGAAGCCGGTCTTGCCCGAGGTCAAGGCCCAGCCATCGGCCATGCCGACAGCGGTCGCCTCCTGCAGGCCCAGCACATACGTAATGTCGGGCGCATCGACCAGCGCATCCATCAGCGGCATTTCGGTCGAGCCGGGATTCCCAAAGACGTGGGTGATGCCCTCGTCCCGCAGAATATCAAGAAGAATGTCGCTGGCGCGTCGGGTCATGGCCGGCTTCCTTGCTGGTTCAAACGCGGAAACTCTAGCCAGACGGACGCGGCAGTGCGGAGCGAAATCCATGGCGCTGGCGATCCGTTGCGCAAGCAGATATCCTGATCGTCCACGGTTGAAGCACTGGATTGCCAATGGACGAGATTGACCGCAAGATCCTGCGCATCCTGCAAGACGATGCCTCGATCCAGAATCAGGACCTTGCGGCCCGGGTGGGGCTGTCGCCCTCCCCTTGCCTGCGCCGGGTCAAGGCGCTCGAGGCGGCCGGCGTCATCAGGCGCTATGTCGCCGTGCTCGACGGCAAGTCCGTCGGCGCCGGCTTTGTCGCCTTCATCGAGGTGCGGCTCGAGAAGCAGGCCGAAGCCTTCTCCAGCCGGTTCGAGGCGGCGGTGCTTGCCCGCGCCGAGGTCATCGACTGTTCGTTCGTGACCGGGGACTTCGACTACCTCCTCAAGGTCGCGGTCGCCGATCTCGACGAATTCCATCGATTCCTGACACAGGTCCTGACCCGCATCGAAGGGGTTGCGAATACCCGCACGATCATCCCCGTCAAGCGGATCAAGGAGACAACGGCGGTCAAGATCGTCTGAGCGCCGGTGGCGGAAACGGACCAATGCTCCGGCCGACTACGTAGCTTTTCTAAGTACTACGGATACGCGTCCGCATTCTCATCAGATTGTGGTTAACCGCCGATCAGTGCGAGCTTCAGATCGAAGAATTCAGGCTGCGTATTTCGTAGGGGAAAAATCATGGGGCTTCTGTCTGGACTTTCGCAACTCGGTAGCGCCTTTGGCGCGATCACCGGCAGCCCGCTCATCACGGCCGGGGCAAAGTTCCTTGGCATGCTCGACGGTGGCCAGTCGGCCAAGAGCGGCGGCGCTGCCCAGGCGCAGCCGCAGGCTGGCGGTTGCGGCTGCGGCCAGGGCGGCAACGGCACCCAGGGCGGCAGCGGCGCCAATGGCAGCGACCCGCTCAGCCAGATTGTCGAGCAACTGCAGAACCTCATCCAGAAGCTCCAGCAGCTTCTGCAGCAGGCTGGTGGCGGCCAGGGTGCCGGCGGCGGTTGCGGTGGCGGTCAGGGCGCCGGCGAAGGCGCAGGTGGCGGTCAGGGCGCAGGTGGCGGTCAGGGCACTGGCGGTGGTCAGGGTTGCGGTGCCGGCGGCGGCGGTGGTGGCGGTTCCGGCGGTGGTGCGCCGGAAGGCTGCAGCAATGGCGTCGGCTATGGTGGCGGTCAGGGCTACGGCAACTACAACGGCTATGGCAACGGCCAGGGCTGCAACATCACCGGCCAGCCGTACCAGACGCCGGGTCGTCCGCATGGCGGCGCCTGGAATCCCTGCAGCACCCCGGCGCAGCAGCCGGCGATGCAGCATCAGCCGTCGAATTGCCAGACGGTGCAGCAGCCCTCCTGCGACCAGCGCGGTGTGACCCAGACCGGAACGAACTGCAATGACGTGCTGAACGGCACTTCCAAGAACGACCGGTTGCTTGGCAAGGATGGAAACGACGTCCTCAATGGCCGCGCTGGCAACGACATCATGAGCTGCGGCAATGGCAATGACGTCGCCAATGGTGGCCGCGGCAATGACATCATGTTCGGCGACAACGGCAACGACGTCCTGAATGGCAACCGTGGCAATGACATCATCAGCGGTGGCAAGGGCAACGACGTCATCAATGGTGGCAAGGGCAACGACATTCTGTTCGGCGGCGATGGCTGCGATGTGATCAACGGCGGCAAGGGCAACGACATCATGATCGGCGGCAAGGGCAACGATCAGATGAACGGCGGCGCCGGCTGCGATACGGCGGTGTTCTCCGGCAATCGTGCCGACTATGAGATCACCCGCGATGGTCACGTCACGACCGTCAAGGGTCCGGACGGCACCGACACGCTGCGCAATGTCGAGAACCTGCAGTTCAAGGACTGCAAGGTCGATACCAACACCATTCCGGACTCGAGCAAGCACGAGGGTTGCGAGAAGACCTGCTAACCTCTTCGTTCGAGGCGATCAAAAAGGCGCCCGCGGCTTCGGCTGCGGGCGTTTTTCATTTCGGGATGGTGCCGGCCACGGGAAAGGCCGGTGTCGCACGCGCCGGGCCTCGCGCGTCGTTTGCAGGTGGGTTTGGCAGGATGGCCTCGATCGGACGGGTATTTGCCGGGCGTGTCCGTTCGTTCCGGAGGTCACGTACCCTGCCCTGCCTTGCCCTGTCCTGCCGGGGGCGCTGCCGAGACGGAATTCGCGCCGTATCCATTTCCGTCGTAGCCGGTTGCCGCAGGCGGCAAGGGTGCGTTGGCGCGGCTGCCGTGGCGATCGGAGACGGGCCGCGGACCAGGGCTCTCCAGATCTGGGATACGGCGTGCGCGCGACGGCCGGTGTCTTGCCTCTCGTCGGCAGGCGCGATGGGGGTGGCGTGGACGTTGTAGCCTGTTGAAGCCGAGATGCCTGCACGGCGACGGCTGGATCGGGCGCTATGGACAAGCACAAAAAATGCGCGGCGAGCAATCACCGCGCATTCATTTTTGCATGCCTCTGACGCTGCTGGAGGCGACAGCGGGGCTTTTCGCTATTTCGGCAGGATCTGCGACAGCACGTCGGCGCCGACCTTGCCGAGATCGAAGGTGGTCGTGTGGGTGCCGTTGGTCTGGAGCTGGCCGTTGTGGACGTTGATCCGCACGTCGTCGCGATAGGCGACGCCCCAGTGCAGGGAGACGTTCCTGTTGAACGAGTCAAATGCCGCCTGCCCGACCTGACGGGCGAGCGAAGGTATCAGCGCCTTTTCGACTTTCTCCTTCGCACCGTATTCGATGATGTTCTTGAGGATCGTACTCTGCCAGCTCCGGCCGACCTGGGGCTCGGGCTTCGACTTGTCGACAGCCTTTTCCAGATGACGTGCCACGAACTTTTCCATCATGTTGCCGACAGCAAGGCTCATTCCCTGCTTGATCTGGTTCTTGGCCCAGGGCGGCAAATCGGAGACCAGAATACCGCTGTTGACGCTGGCGGTGATCTGCCCGCCGCCGTCGCGACCGACGCCGGTGCGGCTGTTGGAAAAGACGAGGCCCTTCAGGCCGCCGAAGTTGAAGGCCTTGGTGGCAAAGTTCGGCACGCCGACTTCATAGATGCCGCTGTCGGCATTGCCGGTGAAAATGTACTGCTTTCCGTTAGAGTCCTTCATGGCCACAAAATAGGTGGCGTTGCGGACGACGCCGGTCAGATCGCCGGACGTCAGGGCGCCGACCGGCGGCAGCGCGGCGGCCAGCATCGGTACCCCGTTGAAGTTGAACGTTCCTGCGATGACGCCGGCATCCGGGTGCATCATGCGCTCGATCATGACGTCGGCCGGCGAGTTTGCCTGGGCGGCGGGGATGAGGCCGTTCAACACCGCCGTGGCACCGCCGCGGATGGCGCTGCCGGCGCGCGAGGCTGCCTTGTCGATGGCGTCAGAGAAGCTGTTTGCGGCGCTCGGGCGGGCATTGGCGCCGGCAAGAGCTGCGGTATCGACGGTTCGGGTCATTTTTTCCTCTCCTTGAGCTCCGCGCCGGTTTGCGGCCCTCGCCCGAGAAATCAAACGCGCACAACCAAGGCTTCGCAGAAAACGCGTGGCGTTCACTACGGGGTTGATGCAGCATCGATTTTTCGTGCAGTGCGCGTCAATCGGCGAGTGGCCGGAGTTGTCGTCCCCGCCCGTCACCCGGCTTTGGCACGCGGTCTTGACCGTCCCGGTTTGTGGACCGTCAACATGGTAAACGGGGGTTGTTGGCAGCCAAATACGGACGGACTACGTATGCGTCTACGTGTTTCGCCGAAATGTGTCCGGGTGCGCTCGGCTACACGCCGCCGGCCTTGATGAGCACCGTCGCGACGGCCTGGAACTGGTTCTCGCGAATGATGTCGCCGACCATGACGGACTGGAACAGCGAGCGGGCGAGTTCCGGCTCGACCTGCTGGGGAACGCCGAGTTTGTTGGCCGACGAAATGATTGTGTCGGCGTTCTTGCCCTCGCCCTTGGCGATGACGAAGGGAACGGGCGAATCCTTCCTGTTGAAGCGCAGGGCGACGGCGATATCGGTGCCGATGATGATGACGCTGGCACTGGCGATGCCGCCCTTGCCGCCGCGTTCGGTCATGCCGCGGTGGGCGTCGCGACGATGGGACTTGAACTCGGGGGCGCCCTGGGTGTCGCGCAGTTCGCGCTTCAGCTCGCGGTGGCTCATGCGCATCTCGCGGCGGAACAGGGCGAACTGCACCGGCAGATCGACGAGCGCAGCGATGATGAGCATGATGACGGCGGCAATGAGGAAGCGCTGGCCGCTGACATAGCCGGTCTCGAGAATGCACGGTCCGCCGCAGAGCGGGCTCTGCATCGCCATCGGCACGGCGAGCCAGATGATCAGCCCGGCGATCGCCAGCCAGAGCAGCAGGCGGCCGAGCGAAATGGCGAATTCGGTGAAGTTGCGCATGCCGAAGAGCTTCTTCAGGCCCTTGGCCGGATTGACGCGGTTGAGGTCCGGCTTGATCGGATGGAACGAGACGACGACACCGCGCTTGTGCAGGATGTTGGCGACGATCGCGACGATGAGCAGCAGAAGGAGAAGCGGCACCATCTTCGAGCCGGCGGCGACGATGGTAGCGTTGAAGCCGCGCAGGTAGCTGCTTTCGAAGTCCTCGCCGAAGATACGCGTTACCGCGTCGAAGCCGCTGGCGAAGACCTCGACGAAGCCGGTCCAGGCAAGGACGACGAAGATGATGCCGATGATGGTGACGGCCGAGCGCACGAAATCGGCGCTGGCGGCGATCTGGCCCTTCTCGCGTGCCTTGCGCAGCTTCCACTGACTGGGCGGAAGCAGTTTTTCTTCGGTATCGTTGTCCTGACCGCTCATTGCAGCGTCATCCGGAGGAATTTCTCAAGATCGCCCAGCATCTGCAGATTGCCGCTGACGAGGCGAACGAGAACGAGGGAAAAGAGTGGCAGGAACGCAAGCGCCAGCACGTTCTTGGTCGAGAACGACAGGAAGGTGACGTTGATCTGCTTGCCGAGCTTGGCGGCGACAAGGAATGTCAGGTCCGACAGCATCATCAGGATAACGAGCGGTCCGCCGATGATGAGGGCACCCTTGGCGATGCTGCCGACGAGGCGCATGAGCGGCTCGATACCGTGTTCGCCGAAAGCCGGCAGCAATTCGAACAGCGGCCAGAGGCCATAGCTTGCGTAGATCGTGTCGGTCAGCATCCAGAAGCCGCCGAGGCCGGCAAAGAGCCAGAGCGTGACGCCGGTGAAGAGCTGCGAATAGGGCGTGAGCTGGCCACCGCTCGGGTCCGGTCCGCCCATGAAGGCGCCGCGGTAATAATCGATGAAGCCGCCGCCGGCCGTCGCGATGGCGAAGGGAACGGTCGCAAAGAGACCGATGAGGCCGCCAAGCAGCGCCTCCTTCATGACAATGAGGATGATCGGGGCCGGCAGGTTGTCGAGGACGGTGCCGGGCGCGGCGAAGTAAGGCGCGGCGACCGGCAGGGCGATCGCGGCGGCACAGGCGGCGCGCAGCACGCCGGAATTCAGGTGACCCCAGGCGAAGGCGGCAAACAGCATCGAGACGCCGATCGGGCGCGCCGAGGCGAGCATCAGCATGCTGCCAAGGCCGTAGATGCGTTCGAGATCCTCGGGGGCGAGCTGCATCGTGCCGGCTTACCGCTGATAGATCGGGAATTCGGTGAAGATCTGGTCGGTCAGCGAGTAGAGCGGTGACGCCAGCATCGTGCCGAAGAAGATCAGGATGAGGGAAATGACGAAGATCTTGATGGTCTGGGGGAGCGTCTGTTCCTGAATCTGGGTGACGGCCTGGAAGAGGCCGACGATGAAGGCGACGATCGTGGCCACGACCAGCGGCGGGACGACGAAGATCGCCGCGTCGGTCAGCATGGCGTAGAGCATGTTGGAGAGGGCGGCCTGGGGCATCGAACGTCTCCCGTGGCTCAGCTATAGGTCAGGATCAGGCCCTGGACGATCTTCGTCCAGCCGTCGACGAAGACGAACAGCATCAGCTTGAAGGGAATGGCGATCGTCGTTGGCGGCACCATCATCATGCCGAGGGCGACGAGGATGGTCGTGACGATGATGTCGATCGCCATGAACGGCAGGTAGAGCAGGAAGCCGATCTCGAAGGCGCGGGTCAGTTCCGACAAAAGGAAGGCCGGCACGATGATGGCAAGATCGTCGGCGCTTGCCTCGTTCGACTGGTCATTGCCCCAGATCTTGTCGGTCGACTTGAGGAAGAAGGCGAGCTGCTTGTCGTCGGTGTGCTTCTTCAGGAAGGTCCTGAGCGGCGAGACGGCGAGCGTTCCGGCCTCTTCCCACTCCTCGAAGGACTGGAAGGCCATGCCGGTCTCGCGGACGGACTGATAGGACTGGGTCAGCACCGGCATGGCGATGTAGACCGAGAGGATCAGCGACAGGCCATAGAGGATGATGTTCGGCGGCAACTGCTGAATGCCGAGCGCGTTGCGGACGATGAAGATCACCACCGAGATCTTGGCGAATGCCGTCACCGTCACCGCGACAAGCGGCAGGAAGGCCATCGCGACAAGGAGGATGATAATTCCAAAGGAATTGTCGGCGAGCGCGTTCATGAGTTCATCCCGGTAATGCGGACACCGATGGCGCCGTCGACGCGCATCAGCTCGCCGCGTCCGATGACGGTGGCGCCGTCGACGATCTCGACGACGTTCGAGCCAAGCTTGGCAAAATCGAGCGTGCTGCCCGGCGCCAGATCGCGCAGGTCGCGGGCCGAGACCTCGCGGCGACCGAAGACGAAGCCGATGGCGACAAGGCCGCCGGTCGGCGACGACGGTGCCTCGATGGCCGAGACGAGGGTTGCCTGCGGGCCCTTGATGGTGATGGCAAAGAGCGGCCTGCCGGCAACGTTCAGCGTGCCTTGGACCTGATCGCCGCGGGCCTCGTCGAGGACGATCTGGTCGCCCGGCGCGAGGGCTTCGGCATCTTCAGGCGCGAGCGATACAGGGCCGATGACGATTTCGAGCTGCCGCGGTGCGTGGGCGTCGCCGCCGTCGGGCGCGGCGAAGGGGGCGAGCGCATCGGCGATGCGGGCCATGACGGCGGGATCGTCGATCTCGACCGCGAGCGGATAGCGCCCGGCCGGGGTTACTGCCTCGAAATGGAACGCGGCCTCGGCGGCGCGCGGCGGCCTGCCGACGCGCTCCAGCGACGCGGCGACGCCGAGGACTTCCTCGAGGCCGTTCATCGTGTCGGTGAGGAGGTGTTCAAGGAGAAGCGCGGTGTCGGCTGCACCGAGGCTGTCTGCGACTCTTCGTCGGGAAGATGCGACAGCAGTTCCTCGACGAGGTGCCGATCGGTCTCGATGCGCACGTCGCGGTCGCCGAGCCGGCCGCAGATCTCGATCGGCGACTGGGGTGCGGTCGCCCGATCGCGCTGGTTGCAAGGAGTTCGAGGTCGAGCGCGGGGTCGAGGCAGGCAAGCGTCGCGGTCGACCTTTGAAGCGCATCGGCGCAGGCGGCGGCCGCCTCCTCGAAGGAGACGAGGCCCGCATTCCTGATCCCGGCCCGCGGCGGGGCTTCGGCCTTGCCGCGTGTCTCGGCGCGCGGGGAGGTTTTTCAAGATCCATTTGCCCGGTCTCCTGGTGTGCCGGATGGCCAGGCTCTGGTTTCTCCGTCAGGCTTCGGCTTCGAGTTCTTCCCTGAACTCGGTTTCCGAGGCTGCGGCGAGCGCGAGCTGTTCGGCCAGATGTTCGAACTTCTGCTGTCTAAGCATGCATCGTGCCCGTTCTGCTTGTGCCGATCTGACACGCTCCTGCGCTTCGGTTTCTGCCGCGCGGGCCAGCTCCAGATCGTCGATGCAGGCGCGGATGTCGTCCTCGGTGATGTGATAGGCGAGCGTGATGCGGGAGACCTGGGCAATCGTCGAGGGCCGGCCGAGAACGGCACGGATGCGCTCGCGGCGAACGCGATCGGCCTCACCGCGCGAGGTTTCAAGTTCCTCGGCGCGTCGGCGGGTGAACCGTTCGGCTTCGGCAAGCTCGACATGGGCGCGGGCAAGCGCGGCGTCGGCCGCCATCACCTTGAGGTCGGCGAGGCGTTTCAGATCGGAGATCGCACGCGGGCCCATTACGCGACCGTGCTTTGCATCGCCTTGAAGGTGTCGGCGATGTCGGCCTTGCGGTGATGGTCCTGTGCCAGGAACTCAAAGATCGCGTCATGCTTCTCGACGGCGCGATCGGCGACCGGGTCGCCGCCGGGAGTGTATTCGCCGACCTGCAGCAGGAGCTCGATCTCGCGGTACTTGGCAATGAGCCGTCGCATCTCGGTCGCGGCCTTGATGACGTCCCGATTGACGATGTCGACGGCGACGCGGCTCTTCGATCGCAGGATGTCAATGGCGGGATAGTGGCCCGCCTGCCCCAGCTTCGGCGACAGGATGATGTGGCCGTCGGTGATCGAGGCGATTTCCTCGGCGATCGGATCGCCAAGGCCGTCATTCTCGGTCAGGACCGTGAAGACGGCGGTGATGTCGCCTTTCGGGGTGCGGCCACAGCGCTCAATGAGGCGCGGCAGTTCCGAGTAGACAGAGGGCGTGAAGCCGCGGCGCACCGCCTGCTCGCCGGAGGCAAGGCCAACCTCGCGCAGGGCGCGGGCATAACGGGTGACGCTGTCGAACAGGAACAGGACGCGCTTGCCGCGATCGCGGAAGTATTCGGCGATCGAGGTGGCGACATGGGCGCCGATGATGCGCTCCATCGCCGGCCGGTCGGAGGTCGAGGCGACGACGACACAGCGGCCGCGCACGTCCGGCGGCACCTGACGATCGAGGAATTCGCGAAGTTCGCGACCACGCTCGCCGATGAGGGCGAGGACGACGACGTCGGCCTCGGCATGGCGGGCCATGGCGCCGAGCAGGGTCGACTTGCCGGCGCCCGGGTCGCCGAAGAGGCCGACGCGCTGGCCGTGACCAAGCGTCAGGATGCCATCGATGGCGCGAATGCCGGTTTCGAACACCGTGTCGATGACCGGGCGGGCGAGCGGGTCCGGCGCCGGATTGTCGATGCGGGCGCGCTCGGCGATGCGGCCGGGCAGCGGTCCGCCGTCAACCGGATTGCCGAGGCCGTCGAGAATGCGGCCAAGCAGGAACTCGCCGGCCCAGAAGCCGAAGGGCTCGCGGGTCGGGATGACCTCGGTGTCGGGCGAAAGGCCGCTCGGATCGCCGATCGGCGCAAGGATCGCCTCACCGTCGCGGATGGCCACGACCTGCGAGAGAATTTCGCGGCTGCGGCGCGGATCGCGCAGGCGGCAAACCTCGCCGACGGCGACGTCGGACAGGGTCGTCGAGAGCCGCGTCGGGCTCACCTCGGAAAGCCGGCCCATCCACGTCTTGAACGACTGGCCGTGGATCTGGCGGCGCATGGCGTCGACGGCGGCGGTGATCTGTCCGGTCATGTCGATCCCTCGCGTTTGCCGTTCAGCCGTTTGCCGCTTCGTCGGCCTCGGACGGCGCGACGGTCGGCCGAAGCAGCGCCTCGAGCGCGGCGAGCTGCGCCTTCAGTCCGATCTCGACGGTGATGCCGCCATGCTGCAGGCGGCACCGGCCGGTCGGCAGATCGCTGTCGATCTTGACTGCCTGCACGGGCTCGGTGGCGGAGCCCTGCAGTTCCTTCACCGCATCCATCAGGCTTGGGTAATCCTCGAGCGGGGAATAGAGCGTGACGCCGCGCTCGGCCTTCAGCTCGGCAAGGCCGCTGCGGACGAGGCCGGTGGCGAGACGCTGCGGCGGATAGTCGGAGACGATTTTCCTGACGCAGTCGAGAACGAGGTCGATGAGCACCGGCTGGACGGTGTCGATTTCGGTCTGCATCTGCCGGGTCATGGCGAGAATGCGCTCGGCGACGGCCGCTTCGGAATCGGCCAGGGCGCGGGCCCTGATTTCCTCCGCCTGGCGTTCGGCCCCGGCGCGCATGCGGTCGATTTCAGCCGCCGCTTCGGCCATCGCTGCCGCCTGCGGCGTCAGGACGGGTGCGGCGGGCTCGGCCGGGGTCGCCGACTTGACGATGCGGCCCTGATAGGGCGTGCCTTTTGCCGGCTGCTGCATCTCTTCAGCTCCCGCGATTGGTGGCAAGGTCGTCGGCGACCGCAAGGACGATGCGGTGGGCGAGACGACGGACATTCTCGAAGTAACCAAGGTCGGAGACCGGGTCGCGCGGCAGCATCAGGCGGACGCGGCCGGCATGGGCCTCCGGCAGGTTCTCCGACCAGATGAGCAGGCAGCCGGTGCCGCGGCGGCGGACGATGTCGGCGAGGCGGTCGCTCGACAGGCCGACTTCGGCGCTGGCCGGCGCAAGGGTACGCAGGCGCATGGCGGCCCGGATCTGATCCGGATCGAAATGGCGCAGCCACGGCTCGAGTGCGGCCGGCGTCACACGGGTGGCCAGGTCTTCAGCCATCCAGACGAGGCCGACACGTTCGACGAAGCGGGCCGGATCGGCGGCGAGCGCGGCAAGCACCCGGCGGTCGTCTTCCGGCAGCTCGACGATGTCATCGTCCGGAATGTTCCGGGCGGCAAGGATCGCCGCCGCAAGGCGGGCCGACAGGCGCGGATTTGCGGCAACGGCGCGGCGCACTGCCTTCGAGCGGATCGTCGCGCCCCACTCGCCCTGCCAGTCGGGATGAATGGACTGGAGCGTGAGGTCGGGGGTCGGCGCCGATACGGGCTCGGCGGCAAGGTCCGGGGTGTCGATCATGTGCATGTTCATCTCGTCGCCTTCCGCGCGGTTGTCGGCGTGAAGGGCCTATTGTCTCGCCGCGAGACGAGTGGCCTTGCCATCGCTGTTGGGCAGCGCGTTCTGCTCCGCCGGCTTGCGATTGTCCCGCTTGAGGACGATCCAGCCGATGCCGAGCAGGACGGCGGCGAGGATGAAGGGGGCAAGGTCGCCGATAGTCGAGGAGATCGATGCGCCCACACTCCTGCCGCCGGGCACCGGGGCGTCCGTCGGGAACAGGGCAACGGTGACGTCCTCATAGTTCAGGCCGTCGACGCTGTTGACGATGAGGTTCTTGATGAGCGGCACGTGGCGGCGCATGTCGGCGCCGGGATTGTGGTAGATAAAGACGGCGGCGCGCGCCGGTGCCTTCTGCCGGTCGAGCGGCGAAGTCTCGGGCATCATGATGTGCACCCGCGACGAGACGACGCCGGAGATCTGCGTCAGGCTGTTGGCCAGCTCCTGGTTGAGCGCGTACATGAACCGCGCCCGCTCCTCGAAGGGAGTGGAGACCAGCTTCTCGTCGTTGAAGATCTCGCCAAGGCCAGCGAACTGCTGGCGCGGCAGGCCGTGGGCGGACAGCACCGAGACGGCGCGGGCGAAATCCCCGCGCTCGACCTGCAGCGAGTAATTGCCGTCCTTGTCCCGTTCGCGGGAAGTGCCGATGCCCTCATTGGTGAGGACCGCGGTCATTTCATTCGTTTCGCGCTCATCAAGGCCGGTATAGAGCTCGGCCTTGCAGCCTGCGACGATGCCGGCAACCAGCACAACCGCGGCAAGACGTGTGAGACGCGTTACGATGTCGGATCGCCAAATACGCATACTGATTTTGGCCTTTCTCGATTCGATACGCCGTTCCCCTACCCTTGCGAAATCGATGCCAGTTCATTTCGAGACTGACGCGATGGTTGAAAACTTTGCCGGCAGCGTCCCCCGAGCTGCCGTCAAGCCTGCTTGATAAGGCTCGAAGTCGCGTGCGAAAGGCCGCCGACGACCTGGCCGACCAGCGACAAAAACACTGCGTGGTCAAAGCTTTTCGACAGGACGCCGATCATCTGGTCGCCGCCCTTCATGTTGGCGGCATGCTCCGCGCCGGGACCGGCGGGATGCAGAACCCAGGGCGAAGGCAGCAGCGCTTCCTTGGCGTCGCGGACAGCGTCGTTCTCGCGCGTGCCATTTTGGACCGCCGGGTCGGCGCCAAGTTTCTCGACGTTGGCATGAACGTCCGAGAGCACGTTGGAGAAGACCTCGGCGCTGCGCGACGTGGCGGCGCTGCCGGGAATGTCGGAAATCTGGATGGTCTCGCCGACGGCCGGGCCGGACTGCTGCATGGAGCGGGCCTGATCGAGCTGGGCGCCGATCGCCGCGACGGCTTCGGTGGTCATCTTGGAAGTCCCCTCAATACGCGGGCTTACTGGGTATTTCAGGTCTTACTGGGTATTCTCGGTCACGTTGTTCCAGATCTCCTTGAACAGCATCTGCATGATGTTCATGCCGATCTGCATGGCGACCTGCTGCTCCTGCGCAGAGGTTCCGCCTGCATCGGTCGAGCCAGTGGCGCCGGTCGCGCCGGTGGCGGCACTTGCGATATTGGCGATCTGTTCCATCGTCTGGTCTCCCGGGGCATCAGCCCCTTTGTCGTTCGGTCCGGCGCCGGCCTAGAACTTGTCGAGGCGGGCGAGCATCGCAATGTTGTCGCGCAGGTTCGGCAGCCGCGCCTTGTCGCTGAGCGCAAATGCGTTCAGCCGCTTGGCGGCGTCGCCGAACTGACCCTCGGCGATCGGCTGCATCGCCTGCGCCAGGGTCGTCATGGCGCCATCGGGAAAGAGCCTGTCGACGAGCCTTTTCATGTCGCCGAGTTCGGAGCGGGCCCGATAGGCCACTGCGTATATGTAGGCCATGACAATGGCCTGAAGCTCCTCGTCCGAGACGTGCTCGAGAAGCGCGGTGCGAAAGTCCTGGTCAGCCTTCATGACCCGCCCTCCCCGGTTTTCCCGCCCCCGCGCTCATCCGAACACCGAGGCCAACAGCAGTGCCGCGAACCCGGGCGGCGCGAGACGCTCCGCCCCATGATCGAGGTTTACCCGACGTTAGTATAGCGCAGCTCCTTTGCCGGCTGTCGGCGACGACTACGCAGTTTTCTAGGTGGCGCATACCAATGCCTTGATTGACATAGTTAATTCCGCGATCCGCCGGCAGCGCCGAAGGACGACATGCGAATCTGGCTGGCGCCGCCCTGGCGGGCCGAGAGGGTGCCGACCGGCTGAAGGTGGAATTCCGGCGCGATCTCCTGGAACGACAGCACATCGATCAGCACGTTGTGCGCATCGAGATAGGTGTGCACATAGCGGCGCAGGTCGACGGCGGTGACGATGACCGGCGGCCTGGCGTCCGGATCGGCGGGCGCGGCAATCGTCTCGAGCTGCGCCAGCATGGCATCCGAGACCCGGCTCGGCAGCGACAGGAAGCCGCCGGCCTCGGTGAGCTGGACCGACTCGCGAAGCTGCTGCTCGAAATCGGGTTCGATGATGTAGCCGGCGATGACGCGGTTCTTGTCGGCAAAGACCTGACAGATCTGGCGACGCAAGGCGCGGCGGGCGTATTCGGCCAGCACGGCCGGATCGTCCTCCTTCAGCGACCATTCGGCGAGCGCTTCAAAAAGCAGCCGGTGCGGGCGAAGCGGAACGGATTCATCGACAAGACGGCGCAGGACATCGAGGAGCTTCGGCGGCGAGACGGTCTGGGAGACCTGCTCGGCGAGATGCGGATGTTCTTCCTGCAGGGCCTCGATGAGGGCCCGGGCCTCGGCAAAGCCCATGATCCGGCCGGCATAACGGCGCAGATAGCGGCCGCCGAGCTCGGCGAGGAGTTCGCCGACGTCCATGGTCTCGAGCGTCAGCTCGCCGAGGACGGCACGCTTGTCGGCGTCGACCCAGAAGGCGGACCGGACCGGCCAGTCGGCGGCAAGGGGTGTTGCCTCGATGCCGGCAAGTTCGAGCACGGCGGCGTCGGCCTTGACGACGATCCTGCCGGACGGAATGGCGGCGGTGAACAGCGGCACGCCGTCGAGGTCGACCTCGACCGCCTCCGGCGGAATGTCGGGATCGGCAAAGAGGCCGTAGCGCGGCGCGCGGAAGCCGAGATCCTCGCCCATGGCCTCGACGGATGCGTCGCGGCGGGCAACGAAGGTCTCAGGATCGACGGCTTCCAGGACATCGGCACCGATGCGCAGCACCAGCGGCTCGTTGCGGCGCGACAGGGCGCGCAGCTCGGCCGGGCCGTCGTCGCTGACGGCGGCGGCGGGCTTTGCCGCGTTTTCGGCGGCGACGCGCTCGCGACGGCGATAGGCGAAGGAGAGCATGGCAAGGCCGGCGCCGATGATGAGGAAGATGACCGTCGGGAAGCCGGGAATGAAGCCCATGGCGCCGACGACGATCGAGGCGATCGTCAGCGTGCGGCTGTCGCCGATGAGCTGGCGGGCGATGTCGGTGCCGAGGTCGGCCTTGTCGTCGGCGGTGACGCGGGTGATGACGGCGCCGGCGCAAAGGGCAAGGAACAGCGCCGGGATCTGGGCGACAAGGCCGTCGCCGACGGTCAGGCGCGAATAGACGTCGACCGCCTGCCCGGCCGACATGCCGTGCTGGATGGTGCCGACGCCGATGCCGCCAAGAAGGTTGACGGCGATGATGATGAGGCCGGCGATGGCGTCGCCCTTGACGAACTTCATGGCGCCGTCCATGGCGCCGAAGAACTGGTTTTCGCGCTCGATCTGGCGGCGGCGACGGCGGGCCTCGTCCTGGGTGATGTCGCCGGCGCGCAGCTCGGCATCGATGGAGAGCTGGCGGCCGGGCAAGGCGTCGAGGACGAAACGGGCCGCGACCTCGGCAACGCGCTCGGAACCCTTGACGATGACGACGAACTGCACCGTCGTGATGATGAGGAAGATGACCAGACCGACGATGACGTTACCCATCGTCACGAAGGTGCCGAAGGTCTCGATGATCTGGCCGGCATCGGCCTCGGCAAGGATCATTCGGGTGGTCGAGATCGAGATGGCGAGGCGGAATGCCGTCGCGATCAGGATAACCGCCGGGAAGGTCGAGAAATCCTCGGGCCGCTGCAGATAGATCGCGACCATCAGGATGAGCACGGTGAAGCTGATGTTCAACGCAATGAGCGTGTCGATCATCAGCGTCGGCATCGGCAGGATCATGAGCACGATGGTCATGACCAGAATGCCGATCAGCGCCAGATCCTGGCGCCCGCGAATGCTAGTCAGAAATGAGGTCAGGACGCCCATCGCCGATGCCTCCCTTGAAACGCTGAAGGAATTCGCGGAACACCGAGCGGCTCTCGCCGGCGCGGAAGCGACGCAGGAGAACGACGGCGCGGGTCAGCAGCAGGCGGGCCGACTGGCGGCGGCGCGGCGCGACCCGCTCGAGCGCGGCGAGCGCGGCTTCGGCCTTCTCCCAATCCTCGATCTGGACAAAGGACTGGACGAGGAGGCGCAGGGTCTGCTCGTCGTCGGGCCGGTAGCGGCGGCTGATGGTCAGCAGCGCCAGCGCCTCGACGGGCTGGCCATAGGCGAGCTGGTAGGCGGCGAGCGCGTTGATCATGCGGATGTCTTCGACCTCCGGCTCGATCCGGCTGGCCGGCTCGATGAACGGATCAAAGCCGTCGGCGGTTGTTTCGATCAGAGACAAGTGGATCGCTCCTTCCGTCCCGCGGTGAAATTCTATTTGGCGACGAGCGCGTCGGCGGCGGTCTGGACCAGCCGCAGGCGACGGATCTGCTCGCCGAGGATCTGGCGACCGAGCTCGAGTTCAGCGATCCGGTCCGGATCGGTCTCGCCGTCGAGTTCGTCCTCAACTGCGATTTCGAGGCGGGAAAGGCCGGAAATCAGCCGATCCCGGCTCATGCCGGAGAATGGACGCAGGTCGTCGACAAGCGTTGCGCCGATGCGCGGCATTGCCTCGAGCCGGGCAGCGTCGCGCGGCTTCGGGCGGATGTCGGTCTCGACATTCCGGCGCACCGGGCCAACGGCGGCGGGTGGTCGCTGGCGCGCGGCGGCCTCGGCCGGCGCGAGCTGGCGGGCGGCATCGGCGGCCGCGAGGGAATCTCTTGCGTCAATTCTGGACATGCTGCCTCTCCTTGAGAGGTGCCAAACAAGAACCGGGCCAGACCTATTCGCAGGCGGCCGGCGGCTCGCGGCATGGATGCGTCGATCTCGGCCCGGCGAAAGCCGGACCGGGCGACACGGTGTCGATGGTCATGGAAATGCGCGGTGACGCCGGGCCCGTCGTCCGGGCTCAGTAGGCGACCTTCACGGTGCGGCCGTCGCGCTCGACGATCACGCCATCCTTGCCGATCTCGACGAGCTTCCAGCCATCGCCGATTTCGTCGCCGGGCACGGCCATGCGGCCATTCTGCAGGAGCACGGACGGGTTGGCGCCCATCCAGACGCTGCGGAACGCAGGCATGGCGGCATCCGGCGCGTTCTTGGTGACGTTGTTCACCAGCAGCGGGGCGCTCGGCTGAACGTCGAGCCAGCGCAGAACATCGCGCCAGCGCTCGGCTTCCGCCGGCAGGATCTGGCCGCTGGCGATGACGGTGCCGTCCTCGACCTGCTCGAGCGTGATGCGCTCGGCAAGGCCGGCAACGGCGAGGCGGTTGCGCAGCGCGAGCGTGGCGGCGTCGCGCGCTTCGGGATCGGCGACGGTTGTCACGGCGGCGGCGCGCACGCTGGCGATGATGCCGCCCATTTCGCCGCGGCCCTGCATCATTGCCGAAGTCGTCTTGAAACCGATGAAGACCATGCACAGCAGCAAGGCGCCGAGAAGGACGAACTTTGCCGCCTTGGCAAGGTCGATTTCGGGTTCGATGGCCACGGTTGCGGCGCCAAGGCCGAGGCGGGTCGGCAGCTTGACCTCCAGCCACTGGCCGGGCTCGAGCCGGCGGCCGTCCTCGATCGTCACCGGGCCGTTCTCGGCGGTGACGCGGGCGGTGCCGAACAGAATATTGGTCGAGGCGACGGTGACGTGGCGCGGGGCCAGATCGTCGGCCATCAGCACCAGATCATTGGACAGATCCGAGCCGATCGCGATTTCCTCGAGGTCGAGGGTAACATCGGCGCCGCGATGGGCACCGGCTTCCACCGTCAGCCGGCGGGCCTTCAGGCGACCGAGAACATCGAGGCCCGGCAGGGGCATCGTCTCGACCGACAGCGACTTTCCAAGCTGTGCGTTCATGGTGGGTTACGCCTCTGGGATACGCGAGGTTGGGGTGGAGCCGGGGCCGGGCGCACTGCCCGGTCCCGGATTCCAAGTCTTACTGCGGACGCTGCTTCAGGGCGTAAAGATCGGCGCCCTTCTTCGTCGTGATAGCAAGCGTCTCCGCGGCCTTCGCGATCGCCTCGTCGAAAGCCTGGGAAAGCTGCTCGTTGCCCGCACCGCTGGCGCCACTGGTGCCCGTGGCGGCGTTGGTTGCACCCGTAAGGTCTGCCATAGCCTGTCTCCGTTACCACTCTTTCGCACTGTGCCGGGCGCGCAGCTCGGCGGTGCACACAAAGGCAGACTTGCTGGCCGAAATCAGGAGCTGCCGTGTCGGCGACGCACTGCCCGAAACCATCTCCTCCTGACGGAGGCGCTGATTGATGCGCCTCAGTGTCTTTTCGAGAAGACCAAGATCGGACAGGACATTCGCACCGGCATCCTTGCCTGGTTCGTCCTTCAAGCCCAAGGTCATACACACCTACCTTTGCTCATTTGAACCTAAAGGCACGCAGGTGGCTATTGCATCCGTGCCGACTGCGTACGTAGTTCATTTCTCTTCCCGTATTCTCGATCATTCAGCGTATTTTCAGGCGCTGAAAGCATATTTCCGGCCGGGATTAACTATACTCCGAGTATTCTTCCGGAGTTCGCCGCCGGCCGATACTGCCTAGCGGGCCGGGACATGCTGGATGATCCCGAACTTGACCATTCGCACGCCGGTGACGGCCGGACGTCCGGCAATCAGAGACTCGACGATCAGTTCGACACGGGCGATGTAGCTCGGCGGTCCGGAAACGAGCACGGCGCGGGCCGTCGGCATGTGCTTCATGCCGAAGCGGTCGGGGTCGAGCCCTGCCTCGGAGATCTCGTCACGGACCGTCTCATAGGGAATGTTCTGCAGGCCGATCATGCGCGAGGCCGCCTCGGACACCGAGGAGACATGCAGCGTCTGGCCTTCGAAGAACCAGTCGATCTGGAACCGGCGCGACAGCTCGTCGAGGAAGGCCGTCGGCTCGCTCGGGACGCGCAGGTTGCGGACGTGGCCGCGCACGGAGCGGGCGATCTCGGCGCGGATGCCGAAGCGTCGGGCGAAGTCCTTGATGAGCGAGCCGAGGTCCTGGTCGACGATGAGGATTTCCTCGCCGCGCGCCGCTTCATCGAGAGCGCCGCGAATGTCGGGCGCCGAGACGACGACCGGCTCCTCGGTTGCCGCCGGCCTGGCGGTGATGACGGCCTGTGCCGAGGCGGGGGCGCCAAGGGTGGCGAGCATCGCGGCGGCAGCAAGTGTCGTGGAGATGGTGAGGGTCTTTTTCATCTTTGGAAATCCCGGTCCTGCCGCTCAGGAAGACGGCGAGGCCATAGCCATCGCCAGTGTCCTCGGCGCTGTCGGCGGTTTCATCCTCGCCGGCCTTCAGGCCGAGCTTGCGGGCGACGCGGACAAGATCGCTGAGGCCGTATGCCTTGGTCTTGCGGCGGATGTTGAGGCGGTGGGTCTCGACGGTGCGGACGCTGAGCTCAAGGCGGCGGGCAACCTCCTTGTTGCTCATGCCGTCGGCGAGCAGGCGAAGCACTTCCGTCTCGCGGTGGGTAAGGTTGTAGAGATTGACGCCGTTTACGGTGCTGGAGCGGCCGGAAAAGAGCTTGCCGATGAGCGAGTTGGAGAAGTAGTTGCCGCCGCCGGCGACGGCGCGCACGGCATTGGCATACTCGACCGGTTCGGCATTCTTGGCGACGAAACCGGCGACGCCGGCCTGGATCATCTGCTGGACCTCGAAGGGGTCGGCGGCGAGGTAGCAGACGAGAATTCGCGCTTCCTCGGATGTTTCCTGCAGGCGACGGGCGGTTTCGTGGGTGTTGATCTTGGTCAGGGACGAGTCGAGGAGCACCACGTCCGGCGCGTGGGTCTTGGCGGCCAGCACGGCAGCATAGCCGTCGCCGGCCTCGGCGACGACGTGACATGCTCCGGTCTTTTCGAGACAGACCTTGAGGCCTTCGCGAACGATCGGATGGCTGTCGACAATGAGGACTTTGATGGTCTGTTCGGACATCTCGTCACTCATCCCTGCTTCGGGAGCTGTTGCGGGAAGCGGACCGGAGCTGGCACGACGCGCATCAGGCGCGCCGGAGCTTCGGCCGGCCGGTGCGCCGTCAGAGAACGGCGTCGCGGTTCTCGGAGATCATCACAAGGAAAGGAACGGCGCCGCCGCCCTTCAGGATGAGCGAGCCGGACGCCGTCACCGTGCGGATATCGCGGTAATTGTGGGCGGCGTTGATCTCGGCGTCGATGATCTCGCCCGGCACGGTCAGGCCCTGAATGGTGTTCAGAAAGGAGTCGACGATGCGCGCCGGCGCATTCTCGATAAATTCGGACGGTGCCTCGAATTCGTACCGGCCCTCGCCCGCATCACCGGGGAAAAGAAGAATGGCCCGGAAAGTCGCCATGGTGGTGCTCCAAACGGTCTGTTTGCTTCGTCTCATGCAATCGACCATTCGCGCCCGGCGGGGTGTGCCGGTTTCGCGGACGGGCCAATCGACTACCGCTTATCGAGCAATACCTGTGCCAGTTGTATTTTCCCGGAACGGCACATCCGGGTTTCGTTTGGGGACTCCGATTCCCGGCTATTGCTCGGTCTTGATCAGAGTAACCGGCTTGAAGAGGCTTTCGCCACCACTTTGACCGGCTGTTCCAAAACGAGAGGCGAGCATATCCCCAAGCGCGCGTTCGAACATGCCGCTGTCGCGGCCGTCCTGCCAGGCGCCGTAAAGGCGTTCGGAAACGAAGACCGTATCGCCGGCCGAGACGAAGTTGAAGCTGACGCCGGCCGGGCTGGAATTGTTGCTGGCAACAACGGCGATCTCCGGCAGGAAGACGTTCCGCTTCGAGACAAGGCCGGAGAGCATGTCGATGAGGGCGTCGCGGCGGGCGGCATCCACGCCCTCCCCGGCCTTGCGGCGCTTCTTCAGGCTTTTCAGCACGTCCCGGAACTGGACGACATCGACCGTCTCATAGGTCGGCGTGCCGGTCCTGGCGCTGCGCGTATCGGCGACGGGAGCAAGGCTGACGCGGGTCGGCTGGACGGGCGCGGCCTTGTCGGCGGAGATAACGCGGGTCTTCGTCGCCTTCAGCGTATCGGCAAAGCCGCGGGCAGCGGTCTCGCCGGCAATGTTTGACGGAGACGTCGGGCCATTCTGGTCGATCTTGCTCACGCGTCATACTCCACATGGACGAACATCTGTCAGCAAAAGCCGCGCCAGATGCGCGTTATTACCGGTGCCGAGACGGCGGCGCCGCCCCCCAGCCTACACCAGGGAGCGGCATGACGAGAGTCCTACTTCCCGCCCGTCCGTGTCTGCCGCCGGACATTGCGCCCGGCGGCAATACATCAAGCTGCTTCGAACTTGTTGTGAGCTTCAAAGCTGGTGTCGAACAGACCGCCAACCTCGTAGGACTTGACCGCGTCCTTGTCGCCGGCGGCGGTCATGTTGCCATCAGCGTCCTCGATGGCGCCGCCACCCTGGGCACCGGCACCGGTGTCACCATTGCGGGCAACCCCGTCGCCATCAGCCGACTGGCCCCAGAGGCCATGCGGCATGACGCCATCGGCGTTCACGTTGGTGCTCGAGAAGTTGATGTTCAGATATGAGGTCGAGTTGACCTCCATCTTGTACTCGTCGCTGGCGACGGTGATCTTGGTGCCGGCCTTGGTGACGAGGCCGTCATTGTAGGTGCCGTCAGCCGTATAGGCCTCGCCATTGACCGAGACGGCGCCGTTCTTGCCGATCAGAACCTGATCGGAGCCGACGGTGATGCCCATCTCGCCCATGGTGGTGGCGCCGTTCGAGCCATAGGCCTGGAACGTGGCGTTCACCTGCACGCCCTGGTCGGACAGGATGTTGTAGGTCTTGCCGGCCTCGCCCTGGACGTCATACTTGCCGCCCTCGGCGCCGACGAAGTGCGGATCGCCCCAGATGCACGAACCGTCACCAACCTCGACGGGGGTGATGTCCTCGACGTCGACCGTCTGGTCGCAGAACTGGAAGTGCTCGACGTTGCGGACGGTGTCCTTGCCGTCACGGCCGTCGACGATCCAGGAATTGTCGTCGCCCTGGGTCACGGTGTACTCGGCGTACTGGCCGCGGAACACGGCGGTATCGTCGCCCTCGCCGCCATCGATGACGTCGTCACCGCAAAGGCCGACGAGACGGTCGTTGCCATCAGTGCCGGTCAGGGTGTTGTCGGCGCTGTTGCCGATGATGGTCTGGTCGTAATCGTCAAACGAGCCGCAGTTGGCGCCCTGGCCGGTGCCGCCGGTGCCGCCGGTGCCTTCGTTCGCGGTTCCGCCGCCGCACTGGTCGCCGGTATTGGTGGCATTGCCGCCGCCGCAATGGCCGTTGCCATCGGTGCCCGTGCTGCCGTCGCTGCCGCCGTGGTGGCCGCGGCCGTGCGTGCCGGAGCTGCCGTCACCGTTGCCGCAATGGCGCGGCTCGGTGCCGGTCCAGGGGGCGGGCTGCGTCTCGACCGGGGTATCGCATCCCTGCCAGTCGACATTGCCACCGTCGCACGGCAGCGGCTGCGGCCGGCCATAGATTGCGCAACCGCCGGTGCCGTCGCCCCAACCGGTGCCGCCGCCCCAGCCGGAACCGCCAGTGCTGCCGGTATCGCTGCTGCCGCCAGTGCCGCCGGACGTGGTGCCGCCAGTGCAGCCGCCACCCCAGTTGCCGCCGCCGCAGCCGCCGTAGCCCATGTCCTGGGACGAGAACTGCGCGAGCTGCGAGAGAAGCTGGGTCACCTGGGTGAGAAGCTGCTGGACCTGCTGCTGCAGCGCCATGATGCTGGCGTTGTTGCCCTGCTGCATGCCGGTGCCGCCGTTGCTGCCGGTGGAACCGTTGGAGCAGCCGCTGCCGCCATTGCCGCCGGACGTGGTGCCGGAGCAGCCGCCATGATGGCCACGCTGGCCGGCGGCCTGGGCGTTGCCGAGCTGGGTCATGAAGCTGCCGCCGAAGCGGAAACCGGCGCTGAAGCTGCCACAGGTCGAAACGCCCGTTGCGCCCGCCTGCATCGGATTGAAGTACGTCATTGTCTGAACCTCACTGCTGTGCGGAGCGCTGCTCCATCGAGGCTACAGATTGGCGGCCCAGCCTCGCCCCAACAATTTGTCCGGAATGCGCATCGGCGTCCGCACTACGCAAGTTCTTGCGTATTTTGAAATCCCGAATACTTAGTGCTCTGCTCTCATTTACGTTAATTATTTACGTAAATCAGAACTTCTCGCTAATCATACGGGTGACCTCCGGCAATATTTCCGTGGCTTTCTTCGTGTACGTATTGCCGGTGTTGCCAAGCTTGAGGGAGATCTCGCCGGTATTCGGGTTGATGTTCATCTGCTGGCGCCAGGCGACGCCGACGAACGAGCGCTTGTATCCCGAGAGGCTTTTCTTCAGCCCGTCGACGACGAATTCGCGGGCAGCCTTCATGCCGGCCTTCTTGGCGATATAGCCGAGGGGCGAACGGCCAACGAGCGGCACGCCGTCGACCATGTCGTCGACGCCCTTGGCGAAGTCGTCGGCGAGCTTCTGGACGACTTCCTGCTCGAGCTTGGCGACCATCTTCTTCTGCGCCTTGGACGATGTGGCCGAGACGATGATGCCGGTATTGACGCTGCCGACAGATCTCGTGGCGAACTGATCGAGGCCGCCGCGGATGTTGCCGAAGGCGAGCGTGTGGCTGTTCAGTTCGCGGGTGCCGAAATAAGGCTTGCCGACCTCGAGCGATCCGCTGCCATAGTTGCCGGTGGCGATGTCGGTGGTGCCGTCCTCGTGGCGGAGCGCGATGAAGATCGTCGTGCCGCGGAAAACGTCGCCAACCGACTTCTCGCTCCAGCCGTCCGCATTGGCGGCGGCGATCTTCTCCATTGAGGGAAGCGCGGCGGCGAGGATGCCGGTGCCGGCATAGCTGAACTGGACCGCGACGACGCCGGCCTGCGGCGTCAACAATTGCTTGGCGAACTCGGCCGCCGGTCCGGTGGACGATGCGGCTGCGGCCGGCTTTGCCTTGGCGTTGTTCATCGCCGAAGAAAACGCACCTGCCGCATTGGATGATGCTGCGCCTGCCGCCGGTGTCGAGACGGCTGCCACTCCGTTGGTCATTTCCCTGCCCTACCCCGTTACCCGGTCCCGATCGGTTGCCGGGACACGTTGTGGTCGCAGAGTCCTGCAGGTGTTAACCATATTCAATACGCGGCCCCTACCTACGTAGAAGGCCGCGTAGTTCTGATGACTTTCCGTAATGCCGTCAGCGGACGATGGCGCCTTCGGTGAGCAGGCCGCGTTCCTTGGCCATGGTCATCGCGGTGTCCTCGATCATGTCTTCCTGGCCACCGATCATCTTCTTGCGGCCAAGCTCGACGAGGATGTCGCGGGCTGGAACGCCGAAACGGTCGGCGGCGCGCTTGGCGTGCAGCAGGAAGGTCGAGTAGACGCCGGCATAGCCGAGGGTCAGGGAGGCGCGGTCGATGCGCACGAGATGATCCATCAGCGGCACGACGGTGTCCTCGGCCAGATCCATGAGGCCGAAGAGATCGCAGCCGGTCTCGATGCCCATGCGGTCGCAGACGGCGACGAAGACCTCGAGCGGGGTGTTGCCGGCACCGGCGCCGAGCCCGGCGGAGGAAACATCGATGCGGCTGGCGCCGGCCTCGATGGCGGCGAGCGAGTTGGCGATGCCCATGCCCATGTTGTGGTGGCCGTGGAAGCCGATCTCGGTCTCCGGCTGCAGCGCGGCACGCAGGCCGCCGATGCGGGCGCGGACGTCGTCCGGCAGCATGTAGCCGGCGGAATCGGTGACGTAGACCGTGTTGGCGCCATAGGATTCCATCAGGAGGCCCTGCTCGACGATGCCCTCCGGCGAGTTGAGATGGGCCATCATCAGGAAGCCGTTGGTGTCCATGCCGTTGTGGCGTAGGGGCGATGTGCTGACGGGCGGTGTCGGCCTCGGTGCAATGGGTGGCACAGTGCACACCGTGGGCGCCGGCCGCATGGGCCTCGTCGAGTTCCTGCATGGTGCCGAGACCGGGGATCAGCAGCACCGAGATCTTCGAGCGGGTCAGCTTTCCGGCGACGGCGGCGATGTACTCGGCATTCTCGTGCAGGGCACGGCCGTGCTGGACGGAATTGCCGCCGAGCCCGGCGCCGTGGGTCACCTGCATCCAGGGCACGCCGGCGGTGTCGAGCGCGGTTGCGACGGTGACCATCTGGTCGATGGTGATCTGCTCGCGCTTGGCATGCATGCCGTCGCGCAGCGTCATGTCATGAATGATGACCTTGCGGCCCTTCAGCGATCCATTGGAAGTCATCACGCCACCTGCAACGGCTTGAGTTCGATCTTGCCGCCAAGGATCTCCTCGGCGAACATCTCGGCGGTCCGGGTCGCGGCCGCCGTCATGATGTCGAGATTGCCGGCATAGCGCGGCAGGTAGTCGCCAAGACCGGCGACCTCGAGGAACACCGCAACACGGTTGCCATCAAAGAGCGGGCCGTTCACCAGCTTGTAGCCGGGCACGTATTTCTGCACCTCGCCGATCATCTGCCGGACGGACTCGTTGATCGCGGCAACGTCCGGGGCATCCGCCGTGATGCAGTAGATCGTGTTGCGCATGATCATCGGCGGCTCGGCCGGATTGATGATGGCGATCGCCTTGCCCTTCTTCGCCCCACCAACGCGCTCGATGGCGTTCGAGGTCGTGTAGGTGAATTCGTCAAGATTGGCGCGGGTGCCCGGGCCGACCGACTTCGAGGACAGGCTGGCGATGATCTCGGCGTAGTCGACGGGCTGGATGCGCGAGACGGCGTTGACGATCGGGATCGTCGCCTGGCCGGCGCAAGAGATCATGTTGACGTTCATCTCGACCTTGGCGGCATGTTCGCGCAAGTTCACCGGCGGCACGCACAAGGGGCCGATCGCCGCCGGCGTCAGGTCGATCATCATGATGCCGAGCTCGTTGAGCTTGCGGCTGTTCTCGGCGTGAACGTAGGCGCTCGTCGCATCAAAGGCGATCTGGATGCCGTCCTCGACGGCATGGGGCAAAAGACCGTCGACGCCCTCGGCGGTGGTCTTCAGACCCATTTCGCGGGCGCGGGCGAGACCCTCGGAATTCGGGTCGATGCCGACCATCCAGACGGGCTCCAGCACCGGGCTGCGGCGGATCTTGTAGATGAGGTCGGTTCCGATGTTGCCCGAACCGATCAACGCGCATTTGACCTTTTTCATCAAGGTTCCATCCCTATCGGCGTTGAAATTTACTTTGCGGACGCGCCGCCAGAGGCGGGCATCCGGGAAGACGCATGTCTTGGCTGATGGGGGCACCGTATTTCTGGCCGGCGCGTGCGTCCAATACCGTCGGAAAACGGGGGTTATACCGTTCGGGTATGCTGATGCGGCTTTTCCGCCTCAAGCGGGTTGGGGTGCGTCGGTGACGCCGAGGTCGGCGCGGAACTGATCGAGGATCGTCAGGAACTCGCGCAGCACCGGCGAGCGGTCGTCGAGAAGGTAAAGGCAGCTCACGTCGAGCATGGTCGGCGGCGATTCCTTCAGCGGCAGGAAGCGGGTGTTGGCCGCCTTGAAGGCCTTCACGGATTCCGGGACGATGCAGACGCCGAAGCCGGAGGCGACGAGGGCGACGCCGGTGACGGAATCGCCGACTTCCTGCGTCACATGCGGGGTGAAGCCCTGCGCCTGGCACTGGTTGGTGACGAAATCGATGAAGTTCGGCCGGGCGACATTGGGGAACAGCACGAATGGCTGGTCCTTCAGGTCGGCAAGGGCGATCTCGGAGCGCTCGGCGAGCGGGTTCGAGGTGTTCACGCAGACCATCAGCCGCTCCCACATGACGACCGTCGAGGCGATGTCGGGATAGCAGGGGACGAGCCGGTTGAAGCCGATGGTGATGCGGCGCTGGCGCAGCGCCTCGACCTGCTCGCCCTTGGTCATGGTGTGGAGGACGATGTTGACCTCCGGGAAGGCCTTGCGGAAGCGCAGCAGCACCTGCGGCACGACCTCGAAGATGCCGGAGCCGAAGATGCCGACATCGAGGCGGCCGATGAGGCCCCTGGCGGCGCGGCGGGTGCGCTCCGAGGCGAGATCAACGAGGGCGAGGATGTTCCGCGCCTCGTCATAGAGCGTGCGGCCGGCCTCGGTCAGCTCGACGCCCTTCACCGAGCGGATGAAGAGCTGGGCGCCGATATCCTCCTCGAGCTGCTGGATCTGGCGGGTCAGCGGCGGCTGGGAGATGTTGAGGCTCACCGCCGCCCGGCCAATGTTGAGCTCGCGGGCCACGGCCGCGAAATATCGCAGATGCCGGAGTTCCATCGTCGCGCTTCCTCATCGCCGTGGCGGTTCCGATCGCGCCGGCGCCACTTTTTCAGGCATTGTCGGCCGGCGCTGTCGGGCACGCAAGACACGGTGGTCGGTCAGGCGACCTTTTCGGCACGCGCCCGGATCTCGGCGGCGCGCAGAACGCTCGCCGGGACACCGCCAATGCCCCAGCCATCGGGATCGGCCGGCGCGATGTGGACGCGGATGCGGCTCGGGTCGGTGGCAAGGACACGGCCGAGGATCTCGGTAATCGCGGCCATCACGTCATGAAGCTGCTGCTTTGGCCGGCCCTGCATCAGCACCATCTGGACGAAGGGCATTTCAACGCTCGCGCGCGGCTCGCGGGCGAGGACCTCGCTCGCCGGTTCGCCGGCGATGCCCCAGAGATCGGGATCGATCTCGGTGATCCAGACCTCGAGCCGGTCTTTCGGCGCCTCGAGGATGCGGGACATGGCGTCGGACACCTCGACAATGACCTGACGCAGGGCCTCGCGCGGATGACCCTTGAGAACATTGATATGTGCAACCGGCATCGAACCCCTCCTGCGATGTCTGGCTATTCTCTTGTTGTCTTATGGCAGTCCGCGGCGCCGGCCGGCATCGAGCATCAGTGTCGATCCGGTCATGGCGTCGGCTTCCTCGTCGAGCAGCATGGTCACGGCCCAGGCGACCTGCTCGGGAGTGGTGAAGGCGCCGAGCGAGGACTCGGCGCGCATGGTGTCGAGAACGTCGTCGAGCGAAACGCCGTCGCGGGCCGCCCTTGCGGCGGCGACGTTGCGCAGGCGCTCGGTGTCGGCGGGACCCGGCGCGATGACGTGGCTGGTGATGCCGCGGGACCCCAGCGCGAGGCTGAGCTGGCGCGACAGGTTGACAAGCGCGGCATTGCCGACGCCGGCGGTCGCGGCATAGGCGGTCGGCTCGAGGCCGTAATGGCCGCCGATTGCGATCAGTCTGGAATGGGCGACAAGGCGCGCATCGACAGCGCGGCAAGCCGCAGGAAGCCACCGATCTGAGAGATTGATTGCGGCGGTCAGTGCGCCCGGCGCGGCGTCGAGCACCTGCCGGGTGACCGGGACGCCGACGGCGTGAACGACGGCCCGCACCGGGCACCCGAGGACGGCGGCGACAGCGTCGATCGCCGCGTCGTCGGAAAGATCGGCAACGCAGGGCCGGATATGGGATGCGCTGGCGGCGACAGCGTCGAGGCATCGCGGCCACGACCGACAACGACGACGTCGAAGCCTCTCGCGGCGAGACGCGCGACAATCACCTTGCCGATGGCGCCGGAGCGCCGGCAACGTGACGACGGTCTCGGTCGGGGTCGGCGGTGTAGCCGTGGTCGGCCATTGCCTGCCCTCCCCTGCCGTTACCTTGCTTCAGACGAACCGGACCGACACCGAGCCGAGGCTTTCGGTGCGCAGTTCGACGTGATCGCCGGCATCGACCGGGACGGCCTCGGTGATGCCGCCGGTCAGGATGAGCGTGCCGGCGGCAAGGCCCTCGCCGCGCTTGGCAAGCAGGTTTACGACGAGCGCGACGGCGGCGGCGGGATGGCCGAGCACGGCGGCGCCGGCGCCGAAGGAGAACGGCACACCGTTCTTCTCCATGACGATGCCGAGGGTGCGCAGGTCCAGCCCCTCGAGCGGCCGGCAGCGGCCGCCAAGGACGAAGCGTGACGACGAGGAGTTGTCGGCGATGACGCTGGCGACGTCGAACTTGAAGTTCTCGTAGCGCGAGTCGATGACCTCGAGCGCCGGCATGACGAAATCGGTGGCGGCGAGGACGGCGCCGATATGGCAGCCGGGACCTTCGAGCTCGCGCTTCAGGACGAAGGCGATTTCCGGCTCGACGCGCGGATGGATGAGGCTCTTCCTGACGATCTCGCCGCCATCCGGCACGGCGAAATAATCGGCAAGGAAGCCATAGGACGGCGTGTCGACACCGACCTGGCGCATCTTGGCGCGGGATGTCAGCCCGGCCTTCATGCCGACAATGCGGTGGCCGCGGGCGACCTTGCGGCGGCGGATCTCGGCCTGGACGGCATAACCGTCGTCGGCGTCGATGCCCGGATGCTTGATCGAGATCTGCGGAACGGCGTAGGCGCCGAGTTCGGCATCCTCGAGATACTGGGCAAGCTCGGCGACGGTCGCGGCATCAAGGGACATGGTGGTACTCCCCAAGGAACATCCTGGCGGATCAGACGAAACGGATCGAGCAGTCGCCAAGACCGCCGACCGACATGCGCAGGCTGTCGCCGGCCTCGATCGGCACCAGCGCGGCGAGCGAGCCGGAAAGGACGATCTCGCCGGCCTTCAGCGGCACGCCGAGGGCGCCCAGCGTGTTGGCGAGCCAGGCGATGGCGTTGGCGGGATGGCCGAGCGCGGCGGCGCCGGCGCCGGTTGCGACGACCTCGCCGTTATTCTCGATGACCAAGCCGCACAAATCGAGATTTAGGCGGCGCGGATCGCGGGCCGCGCCGCCAAGGACGAACACGCCGCAGGATGCGTTGTCAGCGACGGTGTCCTCAATTCGGATCTTCCAGTTCTCGATGCGGGAATCGACGATCTCGAAGCACGGCATGACGCATTCGGTCGCGGCGATGACGTCGGCGATGGTGATGCCGGGGCCGACGAGATCGCGGGCGAGGATGAAGGCGATCTCACCCTCGGCCTTCGGCTGGATCAGCCGCTCGATCGGAATGGCGTCGCCGTCGTTGTAGATCATGTCGGAGAGCAGCAGGCCGAAATCGGGCTGGTGCACGCTGAGCAGGTTCTGCACGGCGGCCGAGGTCGCGCCAACCTTCTTGCCGACGACGCGGGCGCCGGCGGCAAGACGATGCGACAGCATCCGCTCCTGGATCCTGTAGGCTTCCTCGATGGTGACGCCGAGGTCGCGGCTGGTCAGCGGCGCGACCGGCTTGCGGGCGAGAAGCGCGGCGTGCAGCTCGTCGCCGAGAGCCTCGATGATGGCGGTGCGGTCAGAGCTTGATGCAGACATTTTTCAGCTCGGTGTAGAACTCGAGGGAATGGACGCCGCCTTCCCGGCCGATGCCGGAATTCTTGGCGCCGCCGAATGCGGTGCGCAGGTCGCGCAGGAACCAGGAATTGACCCAGACGACGCCGGCCTCGACCTCCGCCGCAACGCGGTGGGCGCGGGCGAGATCGCGGGTCCAGACGGCGGCGGACAGGCCGTACTGGGTGGCGTTGGCGCGCTCGATGACCTCGTCCTCGCTGTCGAAGGTGAAGACGTGGCAGCACGGGCCGAAGATTTCCTCGGTGGTGACGGCGGCATCGTCGGGAAGGCCGGTCCAGATGGTCGGCTGAACCCAGGCGCCGCCGGCAAGATCGCCCGGCATGTCGGGAACGCCGCCGCCGGTGACGACCGTCGCGCCCTCCTCCACGGCCCTGGCGTAGTAGGACAGGACCTTCTCGCGATGCTCGAGCGAGATGAAGCGGGCCCATGCGGGAAGCCGGATCGCTCGGCGGCCCGATGTGCAGCTTCTCGACCGCCTCCTTCAGCGTGGCGACGAACCTGTCGAACAGCGGGCGCTCGACATAGACACGCTCTGTGCCGAGGCAGACCTGGACCGGTGTTCATGAAGGCTGACCGCATGGTGCCTTCGATGGCGGCGTCGAGATCGGCATCGGCGAAGATGATCGACGGGTTCTTGCCGCCCATCTCGAGCGAAACCGGCTGGCGCCGTCGGCGGCAGCTTTCATGATGGCCGCGCCGGTGCGGTTTCGCCGGTGAAGGTGATGGCCGAAACGCCGGGGTAAGTGGTCAGAAACTCGCCGGTCGAGTTCGACCGAAGCCGTTGACGACGTTGTAGACGCCCTCGGGCACGCCGACGGCCTGCATGACCTCGCGCAAGGAGCGCGGCGCATTGCGGCGTTTCCTCGGACGGCTTGACGATGACGGTGTTGCCGCAGGCGAGTGCCGGGCCGACCTTCCAGGTCATGAGCAGCAGCGGCGCGTTCCACGGGCAGACGACGCCGACGACACCGACGGGGCGGCGAATGGCGTAGTTGATGGCGCTGCGCCCGTCCGGCGTCGACATCTCGAAGAATTCGGACGGCACGTTCTTGATGACGTCGGCGAAAATCTTGAAGTTCGCCGCACCGCGGGCGCACATGTGCTCGGCAACGCCGCGCGGCATGCCGGTATCGGCGATTTCGGCGGTGACGAAATCCTCGAAACGGCGGGTAATCTCGTCGGCGACCTTGTACATGAGGTCGACGCGTTCGGTGAGGGTCAGCTTGCCCCACGGGCCCTTCAGGGCCCGCCGGGCGGAGGAGACGGCGAGGTCCACATCGGCTTTCGATGCCTCGGCGATCGTGCCGATCACCTTGTTGTCGAGGGGCGAGCGCTTGTCGAAGGTCTTTCCTTCAGAACCGTCGACAAAGTTTCCGCCAATGAAATTCCGGACGTGGATCATCGCCGTCTTTCTCACTTTCTCAGTTGTGCCTCGTCACGGGCTCCAGCCGATCAGCTGAAGACCGTGAGGAAGGTCTGGTGCAGCTTGCGCTGGGCGTAGTCGAGACCTTCCGGCAGGTGGTCGATGGACCAGACGAGCGGCTTCATGTCCGGGTAGGCGATGTAGCCGCCGGAGAAGGTCTCGAAGCGATTGCCCGAGCGGTCGAAGGCGTAAATGGTGGCGCCACGGGTGATGCCGTGACGGGTCGGGCCGATGTCGACCGGCACGTCGTTCATCGACATGATGTCGGCGGCGCGCAGGACGCGGTCCCAGTTGTCGAGCCAGAACGAGACGTGATGCAGCTTGCCCTGCTCCGGCAGACGGATGAGCGCGATGTCGTGGGTCTTGGTCGAGCAGGACAGCCAGACGGCGACGACGGTCTTGCCGTCTTCGGCATAGAGGATCTCGACGATGAAGAAGCCGAGGACCTTGGTGAAGATGTCGAGCGAGCCGTCGAGGTCGACACCGCCGAGAAGGGCGTGGTCGAGGCGGGTCGGGGCGATGCCGCGCTCGGCGGCCGGATGCCACGGCGCCGGGTTCTCGTAAGGCATGCCGTTGCCGACATCCTTCTTCTCGGCATAAAGCTCGATGAGATGGCCGGTCGGGATCTCGAAGCGGACGCGCTCGCCGGTGCCCAGCATCTCGCCGGCCGGGACGCGCTCGGTCTTGACGCCGAAGGCCTGGAGATCGGCCTCGAGCTTGTCGAGGGTGGCCGGGCTGTCGACCTTGAAGCCGAACAGGTCGAGGCCGCCCTTGTCGGCCTGGCGCAGCACCACGCTGTGGTGATCGCGCTCGTCCCACGCCTTCAGATAGACGCGGCCGCCATCGTCGCGGCCCATCTCCTCGAGGCCGAGGACATCGCGGTAAAACTTCAGGTCTTCCTCAAGATTGAGCACGCGGATCTGTGCGTGACCAGGACGAAGGACGCCGTTCAGTGCCATTGTCGTTTCCTTCCCAAGCTGACTATCGGGCTTCGTTGGAGCATTGACGCGCGATGATGCGGCCCAGCTTGCCGATCGCGCGCACGGTGAGGTCTTCCAGCGGGTGAATGCAGCAGGCGAGCACGCGGCCGGCCGCGAGATCCTCTTCGGTCACATATTCACGGCTCATCGGCCGGAACTGTTGGTAGCTTCCCGAAAGGACCTCGATCTTGCAGACGCTGCATCCGCCGCTCCGGCAGCCGACGGGGATGCCGGAAACACCAAGTCGTCGCATGCTCTCAAGCAGGCCAACCCGCTTTTGGCAGCGATAGGTTTCACCGGTATCGACGAATGTGACGGCGACGTATCCGCTGTCGCTCGAAGGCTGTGCGGGTACCCCTGTCTCACGTGCCGTTTCCACGCGGTTTCCCCCTCTTTTTTGGTTTTGTTGGTCAAGGATGATTGTGGAAAACGGGCACCCGAAAAAATACTTTCACGGACACCTGTTCATACCGGTCCAGTATGAAAACCGTCGTTTTCCGCTACAAAAAGGCAGGATTCCGGGAGTCCCGAAACCCACTGCCGGAGTGTGTTTCCGCCCGGCCGCGGATGGCGCGAAATGACGCAGGGCGGCCAGTCGGTCAGATGCCGCGGAAGAGCGGGCTCTTCTTCGTGGCGCTGTCGCCGGCGGTCAGGAAGCGCTCGGTGAAGATGTGGCGCTCGAACAGCCGGCCTTTCATCAGGGCGCCGATGCAGGCCTCGATCATCGGCGGCGGTCCGCAGAGATAGGCGGTCTGGCCCTCGAAATTGCCGTCAAAGAGAGCGTTTGCAACTTCGTGCACGAAGCCGCGGGCGCCCTGCCAGCCGCTGTCTGCCGGTTCGTCGGAGAGTGCCGGCACGTAGCGGAAGTCCGGATGGCGGGCTGCGAGCGCCTCGAATTCCTCGCGGCCATAGAGGTCGGCGGCAGTTCGCACACCGTGGACGAGCGTCATCGGCTCGCCGTAGCCGCTGGCGAGGAGATCGAGGATCATCGCGCGCGGGCTCGACACGCCGGTGCCGCCGGCAAGGAAGATGAGCGGCCCGCCGCGCGAGCGGCGCACGAAGAAGCGGCCGAAGGGTCCGGTCAGGGAGAGCCGATCGCCGATCTTCAGGTGATCGTGGAGCCAGCCCGTTCCCCGACCGCCCGGGACGCGCCTTATCTGCAGATCGACGTGGCCGCTCTCGCCGGGAGGATTGGCGATGGAAAAGGCTCTCGATCCGGCGATGCCCGGGATATCGAGGTTGATGTACTGCCCGGCCTGAAAGTCGAGGGAGGCGCCGCCGAGATCGAGGCGAATGCCCTTCACGTCATGGGTGAGATCGACGATCGCGGCGACAGTCGCGGTATGGTCGGCGATGGCGATGCGGCGCTGGTCCGGATCCTCGTCGATCTCGGCCTCGATGGTGACGTCGGAGAGGAGCCGCGCGGTGCAGGCCAGCGTCTTGCCCTCCTGACGCTCGAATTCCATCAACGCGAAATCCGAGGCGTCGGCATGGTCGACCTCGCCATCCGCCACCTCGATCTTGCAGGTGCCGCAGTCGTGGCCGCAGGCATGGGGCAGCCAGATCCCGGCGCGCAGGCAGGCGTCGAGAATGGTCTGGTCATCCTCGACGGTGATCGTCTCGCCGAGCGGTTCGATGGTCAGTTCGTGCCCCATGCTTGCTGTCCGCCCCCGCCGTGGGGCGCTCCCGCTTTTCTGGAAATGCCCAGTTGCCGGTGCCGCGCCAGCCGTTGAGGCCGGGGTCCAGAAACGGATGAGGACTTGTGGCCGACGCCGTTGTCGGCGATCGAGCGGCCGAAATCGGGCGTTGCGTCCTTGCCGTCGATCTTCCAGACGACCTTCGACCAATCGATGCGGGCATAGTCCGGGTGATCGCCGTAGACGCTGGCCATGATCTCGGTCAGCGCGCCAAACGGCGTCTCCGGCGGCAGGGGCAGCGCCATTGCCGAGACGAAGGAGATGTGCTCCTCCCAATGTGCATAGACGAGCAGATTGCCGTGATAGAGGTCGACGGTATCGCGGTATTCGATATGCTTTTCGTAGTCAGGGGTGATTGCGATGACGGGCATTGCCGTTGCTCCCGGATGTTCGAGGTGATCTGGCAGGTCTGGGTGCGGGATGCGGCCGATTACTCGGCCGCCGCCACCCGGCCAGACATCCAGGATTCCCAAAGCCTGTGGTCCTCGGAGCCGACGTATTCGGCGTTATCGACGCCGACGTCGATGTGGTACCACTTCAGCACGTCCGGCACGGTCGGACCGCCGCAATTGCCCTGCAGGATCTGGTTCACCGGCAGCCACGACTGGACGTACTTCTCCGGCTCGTGGTCGAAGATGTCCTTGCAGCCGTCCGAGCAGAAGTGATAGCGCGTGTCCTTGTAGGTGCTTTCGCGGAAGCAGGTCGTCGTCGGGTCGCCCGGCTCGGTGTAGAGCATCGGCAACTGGCAGGTCGAGCAGAGCTGGACGAGGCCGTTGTAGTAGAAGCGCTTGCCTTCCTTCTCCAGATTGGCCCAGAGCTCGAAGCGCGGCCGATAATACTTGTCGAACGTCGTCGGGTACTTCTCGGACAGCCAGTCCATGTGCTCGCGATCGGGCATCCAGGCATGGAAGCCGGCGACATGGCAGAGCTGGTAGAACAGGCCCCAGTTCTGGTGCGAGATGTGATCGCAGGCCTCGGTGGCGATGTCGGCATATTTCGGCATGCGAATGCCGTAGCGCTCGAGGTCCTGGAACAGCGAGCCGCCGGCCTCGACGAAGTAGATCTCCCAGGCTTCCTTCCAGCTCATCACCTTCTTGGGAAGCATGTAGTCCATCATCGCGGCGACGAGGCCGAGCAGGCGGAAGCCGCGCCAGAACCACTTGTCGACCCAGCCCTGGATGATCGGCAGGTTGTCCGGGTGCTGCTCGAGCAGGAACTTGATGACCTCGATGCCGAGGGTCATGTGGCGGCTCTCGTCGGACTGGGCCGAGAAGCCGAAGGTCACGGTCGACATGTCGCCGTTATAGGCGGCGCCGGACATGAACGGCACGAACAGCAGGTTGGTCAGCAGGTACTCGAAGGCAAAGCCGACGGCGATCATGTATTCGAACGGGCCGGCGGTGCGGGCATCATCGAAGAACGACTTCGGCACGGACAGATAGAACACCCGGTCGTGCATCGTCCGGAATTCCGACATGCCGTTGAAGTACTTGTTGTAGTGGCTGATGGTGTGGATCTGGGTCTGGACGTGGCGCAGCTCGTCGAGGGACTGCATCTGGGCGGCAACGCGCGGGCCGACGCCGCGCAGATGGCGACCGGCAAAGGCAAAGCCGCGATGGGCCTGGTATTCCTCGGGCGAGATGCCGGTCAGGAACAGCTTGACGACGTTGATGTAGCGACCGTCGGACAGGCCGGTCTGGCCGTTGTTCTGGGCGAAGGCGTCAAGCACCGCATAGAGCTTGCGTTCCTTCTCGGCCTGGAATTTCCAGTAGGCGTCCATGGTCAGGCGGAAGGGATCTTCCCAGGCCGACCAGTCCTTGATCTTGATGCCCTCGAACTGGTCGTAGGGAAAGACCTTGTCCATCGGCTGATAGGTGGTCTCCCAGTCGAGACCGCGGGTCATGTGCGCATAGCGCTGCTTCAGACCGAGTTTCTTCGGTGCCATTTTCGTATTCCTCCCGTTCCCCGGTCAGTGTTTCCAGCTCAGGGTGAAGTGGTCATCGTCCTCGTCGAGGTTGCCGGCCATCGAGACGAGCACGAGCTGAATCTCCTGCGGCTCCACGAGCGGCCGAGCCGCTCCTCGACCGAACGCGGTTGACCGTGATGGTCTCGTCGCGGTCGAGCTTGACGGCGCCCGGCATGTTGAGAACCCGGGTGCCCGGATTGTCGGCAAGGATTGCCTCGATGATCGGGCGGGCCTCGTCGTTGTGCAAAAGGGTGATGGAAGCGATCTGGACCATGGCTTTTTGCTCCTTCAGACGGCAAGGCCAAGGGCGCGGGCACGGCCGCGGGCGGCCTCTCCGGCGTCTGCGGCAGCCTTGCCGCCGTCGCCAAGCAGCGCGTCTGACAGCGGCTTGCCGGCCTCGACCGCGCGGCCGATGAATTCGGCGGCCCAGCCGGAGACGAGCTTGCGGTTGGCGTCGCTCTCGGCGGCGACGGTCTTGACGACATGGTCGGACCAGCGGCCCTCCTCGGCGCGCCAGTCGGCCATGAACTCGGTCAGCATGGCGACCGTGACGCCGGTTGCTTCCCAGGCCGGCTCGGCGTGCTTGTAGACGAGGTCGAGAAGGACGCCGTTGATGCCGACGGTCTGGGCGACGAACAGCTTGAACCAGTCGCGCTCGATGAAGGTGTCCTCGATGAGGCGGCGGACGCCCTGCCAGGCTGGATCGTTCATCCAGGCGTCCTTGGCGGCATCGAGCGCCGTGGCGGTCTGACCGTCGATGACGAGACCGATGCGCGAGACGATCTGGGCCATGCCGAGATGATCGCCGGCCGAGAAGATGCACGGCGCCGTAACGGCGGTGCCATAGCCGCGCTGGCAGATCTCCGACATGTTCATGTTGGAGCCCCAGTGCAGATGGCGGATCGGCAGCAGGAGGCGGATGAGCCGGTCGCGCACCGTGTCGCCGGCCTTGCCGAGCAGGTCGCGCTCCTCGACGAAAGCAAAATTGCGCTCGACCGCCTGATTCATGTTGGCGCGGGCGATATTGTAGGTCGCGTAATAGAACTGGCGCGGGTCGAGGGGCTTGTACCAGTCCGCCATGACGACGGCGGTCTTGCGCGTATCGTAGTGCCAGAATTCCGGCTCCCAGAGCGGCTTGTAGTGGAAGTTCTCGGTGGCCTGGAGGTCCAGGGTTCCTTCCTGGTAGCGGGTGGCGGGCTTGTCGCCGCCGAGCCGGCGGGCGACATGACCAAAGGTCTGGCGCTTTGGCTCGAGGTCGATTGTCTTGATCTGAACGCTCACTGTTTCCTCCTCAGGGCGTTTTGGTCGTGCTGCCTTGTCGGTATTCAGGTCAGGCGCCGGACACGGTGCGTTTCAGCAGGCCGGGATGGCCGGCGCGCCAGGCGAGCTGGTCAATGGTCTCGGCGGTGGCGGGGGCGAGCGGCAGGACGGTCACGTCGCGCTCGCGGCAGAATTCCTCGAATGCCCTCGCGGGCAGGATCAGCTCGACCGAAAGATCGCCGTCGCCGAGGCCATATTCGAATTCGATGAACCGGCCGAGGCGGGTGCCCAATATTCTGACAAATGCCGAGAATTCATTCTCTCGCGACATGGCCAATCCGCTCCGATCAACAACTTCCCTTCCGCCGGACATGTGTTGTTCAGGCGGTTCGTATATGTGTCTGCGAATATGGACTGGTTGTTCTAGCCTGCGGAGATTGTTTGCCGCATGACGTTTCCTCACCCAATTCGTTTTTTCATTACAACCAGAATGAATGGGGTGTTCATGCCTGAAAAATACTATTTTCGTACCGACGCCATACCGCTTCGATATCGAAAGTCTAATACCCATTCGGCCTGGCGGCGGGTCGTTGGCAAGGTGGCGCGGCGATTGGTGCCGGTGCCGGGGGTTGCCGGCGGCGGCGGGAGCCTTTTATTCGTTGTCAGGCTTCGGAGTGGTTGAATTGGCGGCACAGGCCATCAAGCGCGGGTTTTTCATCGGTCTCGGCAGCGTGTTCTTCGCCGCCGGGGTGGCGGGCATGTTCCTGCCGGTGGTGCCGACAGTTCCGTTCATGCTGCTTGCGCTTTGGGCGTTCTCGCGCGGCTCGGAGCGGCTGCATCAATGGGTGCTGCATCATCCGCGTTTCGGCCGGGCGGCGCGGGAATGGCACCAGCACCGGGCAATCCCGATGCGGGCAAAGCTCACGGCCGTCACGGTGATGGCGGCAAGCGCCGTCTATCTCGTCGGTTTTTCGTCGGCGCCGCTCCTTGCAATCGTTGCGGCACTCGCGCTCATGGCCTATGGCGCCTGGTATATCCTGACGCGGCCGACGCTCGATCCGGCAATGATCAGGCAGGACGGCGACGCCGCCAACCCGTCGGACGGGTGAGACCCCTCACCTGCCGGAATGTCCGCGACAGGATGTCGTTATGTCGGGAATTTACATATCGCCTGCCGTTATGTAGCGTTTCGACATATCGCTTACCGGCCGGATCGAACCCATGGCTTCGGACGAGACATCGCGACCAGGCGCGACGCTGACGCTCACCGACAATGCCGGCGGGCGGGCAAGCGAGGACCGCATCAGGCTGCTTGAGGCAATCGGCGCGACGGGGTCGATTTCCGCCGCCGCCAAGTCGGTTGGCCTCAGCTACAAGGCCGCCTGGGAATCCGTCAATGTCTTCAACAATCTGTTCCCCAAGCCTCTGGTCGTTGCGAAAGCCGGCGGGCGGACCGGCGGCGGCGCGGCGCTGACGCCGGAAGGCCGGCAGGTGATCGACGCCTTCCATCTGTTGTCGGGCGAGATGGACCGCTTTCTCGGCCGTCTCGCCGAGCGTCTGGCGGGTGGAGATGGCGTCGCCGGCGGCGGGCGCGATGGCCTTGCGGCGCTGATGTGGAGCCTGATGATGCGAACGAGCGCGCGCAACACATTCCGTGGCACGGTGTCGGCGGTGACGCCGGGCGCGGTCAATGCCGAAGTCCGGCTGCGGATTTCCGAGACGCAGGAAATCGTCGCGATCGTCACCAACCGCAGCGTCGAGTCGCTCGGGCTGGCGGCCGGGCGGCCGGCCTTTGCCCTCATCAAGGCGAGCTTCATCATTCTCGCGCCGGAGACCGAGGCGCTGCGCACCTCGGCCCGGAACCGGCTGTGCGGCAGGATCATCGAGCGCACCGAAGGCGCGGTGAATGACGAGGTCGTCGTCGACCTCGGCGAAGGGCGCACGCTGGCGGCGATCGTCACGAGCGAAAGCGCACAGATGCTCGAGCTTTCGGTCGGCAAACGGGTCTGCGCGCTGATCAAGGCATCGCATGTCATTCTCGCTGTCGACTGAGGGGGTCGGATCGTGGGTCGTTGGTTTGCCGGAATTGCCCTGAGGATCGTCTGCGTGGCGCTCTGCCTTGCCGGCAGCGTGGCCGGGAACGCATCGGCGGCCGAGTTCAATGTCGCGGTTGCTTCGAACTTCACTGCCGCAGCAAAGGAGATTGCCGCGGCATTCGAGGCCGAAAGCGGGCACCGCGTGCTTCTTTCCTTCGGCTCGACCGGCAAGCTCTACGCCCAGATCGCCAATGGCGCGCCGTTCCAGGTTTTCCTCTCGGCCGATGCAGCGACGCCGCAGCGGATGGAGGCGAAAGGAACCGGCGTCGCCGGGACGCGGTTCACCTACGCCAGACCGCGTCAAGTTCTCTTCAGTCTCGATCCGGCGCTTGTCGACGACGACGGCAAGGTGCTCGCGAGCGGCGGCTTCGCAAGCTGGCGATTGGCAACCCGGCGTCCGTGCCTTATGGCGCGGCGGCGCTTGCGGCAATCAAGGCGCTCGGCGTCGGAACGGCACTTGCCGACCGGCTGGTGCTTGGCGACAACATTGCCCAGACGTTTCAGTTCGTTGCGACCGGCAATGCGGAACTCGGTTTCGTCGCCCTGTCGCAGGTCATCGACGACAAGAGCGGCTCGCGCTGGGTGGTGCCGACGGATCTCTACTCGGCGATCCGGCAGGATGCGATCCCCGACGGTTGCGGGGCGGAAAGCGCGCCGGCGAAGGCGTTTCTCGCCTTCCCGCAGAGTGTGGCGGCACGCGCGATCATTGCCTGCTACGGCTATGGCGTCGAATAGGGCGATCGTGCATGTGTGGGAGCCGGTTTTCCTGACGCTGAAGCTTGCGACGACGACCACGCTGGTGCTCCTTCTCGTCGGCATTCCGATCGCCTGGTGGCTGGCGCGGTCGGCGGCAAGCTGGAAAGAGGCGGTCGGGGCAGTTGTTGCGTTACTGCTCGTGCCGCCGCCGACAGTGCTCGGCTTCACTCTCTTGCTGGCGTTTTCGCCGCAAAGTCCGCTCGGCGCAGCGGCGGCCTCGATCTTCGGGCGGCTCCCTGCCCTTCACCTTTGCCGGTCTGGTCGTAGGCTCGGTCCTCTATTCCCTGCCGTTCGTCGTCCAGCCGATCCGCAATGCGTTCGAGGCAATCGGCGAAGCGGCCGCTGGAAGTCGCGGCAACGCTCAGAGCCTCGCCGATCGATGCCTTCTTTGCCGCTGGCACTGCCGCTGGCCCGGCCCGGCATCCTGACCGAGCGGTGCTTCGGCTTTGCCCATACGGTTGGCGAATTCGGCGTCGTGCTGGAGGATCGGCGGCAATATCCCCGGCGAAACGAAGGTCCTCTCGATCGCCATCGGCGACTATGTCGAGATGCTGCAGTGGCGCGAGGCGCATAATCCTGCCGCCGGCATGCTGGTGTTCTCTCGTTCCTCGTCATCCTCGTCATGACGCTGACAGAGAAGCGGCTGCGGAGGCGGTTGCGATGAGCGACTCGAAGCGCGGTTCCGCGGCCGGATCGGGGCGTTCGATCTCGATGTCGACTTTCTGGCGCCGGAGCGGGGCGACGGCACTGTTCGGCCTGTCCGGCTGCGGCAAGGACTCACGGTGCTGCGCTGCATCGCCGGCCTCAACCGATCGCGGACGGCGCCTTCGGCTGGCGGCCGGGTGTGGCAGGACGGGCCGGACGTTCATGCCAACCCACAGCGGGCGATCGGCTATGTCTTTCAGGAGGCAGCGCGCCTTTTCCGCATCTCCCGGTCCGGGCCAATCTCGAATTCGGGGCGCGGCGCAACTGCAATACCGCGCGCGGCCTTTCCCTAGACGACGTCGCCGGCCTTCTCGGGCTGGCGCTGCTCGATCGGCGCCGGGCGGGCTTTCCGGCGGCGAACGGCAGCGGGTCGCGATCGGCCGGGCGCTGCTTTCTGACCGGAAATCCTCCTGATGGACGAGCTCGGCGGCACTCGACCAGGCGGTACAAGAACGAGATCCTGCCGTATCTCGAGCGGATGCACGACCGTCTTGCTCTGCCGGTCGTCTATGTCAGCCATGACATGGCCGAGGTCGAGCGGCTCGCTGATCAGCGCCGGTGCTGATGGAGGCCGGACGGGTGCGGGTACGGGCCGGTCGCCGACCTCGTCACCGACCCCGAGCTGCCTTTTGCCCGGACGCCGAATGCCGCGGTCGCCATCGCCGGTACGGTGACGGCATTTGATGACAAATACCTGCTGACCACGGTCATGGGCGCGCGGCGGCGAGATCATCGTGCCCGGACGCAGTCGGCGAGATCGGCAGCCGGCGACGGCTCAGGATCGCCGCGTCGGACGTGGCGCTTTGCCGACCACCAGCCCTGACCGGGACAAGCATGCTGAACGTCTCCCGTCCGCATCGTCCTCGGCGGTGGCGCTCGGCGACGTTCGCGTCAATGTGCTGATGCGGCTCGGCGGCGAGGCGGAGGGCGCGCACCTGATTGCCCGGATCACGCGCAAATCCTGGGATACGCTCGGCTTTCTTGCCGGAGACGAGGCCGTTGCACTGGTCAAGAGCGTTGCTCTTGCCGAGGGCGGCTAAGGCACTGCCATGAGATGCGCCGGGTCGAGGCGGGCGCCGGCGGGTGCGACGTAAAAACCCAGCCGCAATTATGACATTATGGGGTTGCAACATAGGTGCAACACACTCTCAAATTGGCCGTGATTGCGTCGTTGCAAGGCGCCGCGATCAGACGCCGAGGGCGGGCGGCCGTCATGAAAGGGAGCGATGCCATGGCCAAACATGCCGACTATAGCTGCAATGCCGGGTGTGACGTGGAACTCACGCTGCAGATCATTGGTGGCAAATGGAAAGGCGTGATCATCACGCTGCTGCTGGTTCGGCCATACCGGTTCAACGAGCTGCAAAAGGTCATGCCGGGGGTCACGCAACGCATCCTCAGCAAGCAGCTTCGCGATCTCGAGGAAGCAGGGATCATCGAGCGGGTCGTGGTCTCGGAGAAGCCGATCGCGGTGCAGTACAGTCTGACCGAGCTTGGCCGCACGCTCTCGCCGATCATTCGCGAGCTGAAGGCCTGGGGCCTGACCTATCGGGCCCACGCGCCGCTGTCGCTGCTCGAGATCGAGTCCGCCGCCTGAACCGGCGCGGCACCTTCGCACTTGGCGGAGCGCCGCGGCAGACTTTGAAAAGAAAATTGGACGCACTGCCGAGCCCGCCGCCCGTGCGGGCTTTTTCTTTGGCGAAACCTCGTTGTATTTATTGATATTCTCAAATTGTTTTCAGTTACAAAAATGTAATCGCCTTACAAAATTGTACCTGATTTACGCGTTCGCTGCACCGCGGTATAGAACATCAACGTTGATTCACGGCTTGTTGTTTCGTTGGCGAACAGTTGTATTCGTCATAATCAAACCAATCAACGAAAATATATCGCTCATGTGGAGGCGCTTTCGTGAACGTCGTCGATGTAAAGCACAAAATGCGGGCTGTTGGTCTTTACGACTATCGGAAGGTTTCGGACCCCTCGTGTTTCCATGATGTCGAAATCGACCGGCCGAAGGCTGCAGGCCGCGACCTGCTCGTCCGTGTCGAGGCGGTGTGTCGGTCAACCCGGTCGACACCAAGGTGCGGCGGCCGAAGGACAAGACCGAAAGCCCGGCCCGGGTGCTCGGCTGGGACGCGGCCGGCGTCGTCGTTGCCTGCGGGTTTGACTGCCGGCTCTTCCGGCCCGGCGACGAGGTCTACGGCGCCGGCGACATCACCCGTGCCGGCTCGAACGCGGAATTCCAGCTCGTTGACGAGCGGATTGTCGGGCGCAAGCCGGGGAACCTCAATTTCATCGAGGCGGCGGCCCTGCCGCTGACGACGATCACCGCCTGGGAAGCGCTGTTCGACCGGATGGGCTTCAGCGAGGAGCCGAGCGAGCGCAACCGGTCGGCCAGCCTGCTCATCATCGGCGGCGCCGGCGGCGTCGGGTCGATCGCGACGCAGATCGGCAAGCGGCTCGCCGGCGTCGGCAAGGTGATCACGACGGCGTCGCGGCGCGAGAGCGTTGCCTGGTGCGAGCGGATGGGCGCCGACCTGTCGATCGATCACAGCAAGCCGCTGAAGGCGCAGCTTCTGGCGCTCGGCATCGAATTCGTCGACGCCATTCTGTGCTGCGCGCCGACCGACCAGTATTTCGACCAGATGGCCGACATCGTCCGGCCGCAGGGGGTGATCTGCTCGATCGTCGAGGCGACGGCCGGCGCACCGCTGCCGATGAACAAACTGCAGTCGAAGAGCGTCAGTTTCGCCTGGGAATTCATGTTCACGCGCTCGATGTTCACGACGCCTGACATGGAGGAGCAGCACCGGCTCCTCAACCGGGTCGCGGCGGCGATCGAGAGCGGCCGGATCGAGACGACGCTGACGCGGATCGTCGGTCCGCTCACGGCTGAAAACCTGCGCTTTGCCCATGCCGAGATCGAGACCGGCCGGGCGATCGGCAAGCTCGTCCTCGTCGGCATGGGCGGGGACGGCCGATGAAGCTCCTGCACGCCATGCTGCGGGTTCGCGATCCGGAGGCGACGCTGCGGTTCCTGCGCGTCCTCGGAATTCGCGAGACGCGCCGGTTCGACCAGCCGGCGGGGCGCTTCACGCTGATCTACTGCAGCGACGGGCGCACGCCCTTCGAGATCGAACTCACACACAACTGGGATCGCGAGGACAACTACGCGACGGGAGACGCCTTCGGACACATCGCAGTCGGTGTCGGCGACATCTACGCCGCCTGCGAGGAACTGATGGGACTTGGCGCGACGGTGGCTCGACCGCCGCGCGACGGAGCGATGGCGTTCGTCAAGACCCCGGACGGGATCTCGATCGAACTGCTGAACATGGGCGCCTCAGGACCGGTACCAGCCAAATGGCTCGCCATGCCCAATACGGGCACCTGGTGACCGGCCGAGCGACAAGGACGGAGAACAGGATGGACAACGCTGTTCGAATGATCGTCATGGATCTCGACGATACGTTGCTCAACGAAGATCTTGAAATCAGCCCCTATACGGAAAAGGTCGTCAAGAACGCGCAGAGTCAGGGAATTGCGGCGGTGATCGCTTCCGGGCGACCGACGCCGGCGATCATGCCCTATGCGCGGCAGCTCGGGCTGGCCGAAAACGGCGGCTACGTCATCTCCTACAACGGCGCGATCGTGACGGACTGCGCCACCGGGCAGGACATCTTCCGCTGCATGCTGACGGCGGAGGACATCGAACTCCTGCTCGGCATTCATGCCGCCAACGACGTCTTCATCCACACCTACATGGATGGCGCCGTGGTGACGCCGAAGACCAACGAATTCACCGAATTCGAGGGCAAGCTCACGGGCATGCCGGTGCGCGAGGTCGACGACTTAGCGGGTTCGCTCGACCGGGAGCTGGTGAAGATCCTGCTGCTTGACGAGCCGGCGCGGCTGAAGGCGCTCGAGGAGCGCCTGCGGCCGCAGATCGGTGACCGGCTGAGCATGAACATCTCCAAGCCGTTCTTCCTGGAGTTCACCAACCGGCTGGTCGACAAGGCCAAATCGATTGCCTTCCTGTGCAACCGGCTTGGCATCGACATCTCCGACGCGATGGCGATCGGCGACAGCTACAACGACATCACGATGATCCGCGACAGCGGTTTCGGCGTCGCCATGGCGAACGCTCCGGCGGACGTGAAGCGGCACGCCAAGCACATCACCCACTGCAACAACACGGATGGCGTCGCCACGGCGATCAACCGTTTTGCGCTTGCCGTGTAGGCGGCAAAGCTTCGGAGACGCGCGATGATCTACACCCAGTCCGACTTCAAGAGCTACGCCCGGCCCAACCTCAAGGGCGGCGGCGGCGAAGTCCTGATCACGGAGTTCGTGCCCAAGGAGGCGATGACCAACTGCCGGCTGATTTGCGAGCAGGTGGTGCCGACAGGCGCGAGCATCGGCCGACATGTCCACCTCAACGAGACCGAGTTCTACCTCATTCACAAGGGAACCGGGATCGTCATCGAGGCGGACGGCGAGAAGCCAGTGGGTCCGGGCGATGTTGTCGTCACGGGACATGGCGAGATGCACAGCGTCGTCAATACCGGCGATGACGATCTCGTCATGACGGCGATCATCGTCACCCACTGACCGGCGGGTCCGCCCCGCCCCTGCCGCCGCGTCCGGGACGACGCGGCGGCAGCACCCTTCCCCGTCGCAGCCTGAAGGAGCGCCGACATGAAAGAGGCACGGGCCAGCGCCGCATCGCTCTCCGAGAAGAAGAAGATGCTGGCGAACATGCATTACGAGCACCTCGATGCGGAGTTGACGGCGGAGCGCGAGCGGGCCGCCGACCTCACCTTCGCCTTCAACGCGACGCGCGACCGCGAGGTCGGCAAACGGCGCGCGATCCTCTCCGATCTCATCGGGCGGATGGGTGCCGACTGCGAGATCAAGGCGCCGTTCAAGTGCGACTACGGCTACAACATCGAGCTCGGCGACAGGGTGTTCATGAACTATGGCTGCGTGCTGCTCGACTGCAATCGCATCGTCATCGGCAGCGACACACTGCTGGCGCCGGGCGTGCAGATCTCGGCGGCCTATCACCCGACGGATTATGAGCCGCGGCGGCGGAAGCTCGAAGCGGCCGCGCCGGTGGTCATCGGCAGCAATGTCTGGATCGGTGCCGGCGCCATCATCTGCCCGGGCGTGACGATCGGCGACGATACGACAATCGGCGCCGGCAGCGTCGTCACCCGGGACATTCCGGCGCGTGTGGTTGCCGCGGGCAATCCCTGCCGGGTCATCCGCGAACTCGACTGATGCACGGGAGACGGCGATGACCATGCTGCAACGGATCGGCGCGTTCTTCGGCGGCTCGCCGGCGTCGCTGCCCGGGCACCGGTTCATCCGGGGCGTCAGCCACGTCAACATCGGCGTGCCGGACCTTGGCGAGGCGATCGCGTTCTATGGCAAGCTGCTGGACGCGCGGCCGATCCGGTCGTTCCCGAGGTTCCGCAATGCCGGCTTTGCCCGTTCGGCCGGCTTCCTCGAACGGCCCGAGGATATCGAGGTCAGCATCGCGTTCCTCGAGATCCCCGGCGCCGGGCTGACGCTGGAGCTGATGCAATACCATTCGCCGGCGGCCGAGGACCGGATCGCCCGGCTCGGCGTCAACGACATTGCCGGAGTTCGCCACATCGCCCTGAAGGTCGTGGCGATCGATGAAGCGTTCAGCCATGTAGCGGCCATTCCCGGCGTGCGGCTGATCAATCCGAGCGCGGAGTACCGGCCGTTCCGGATCGACGGGATCGCGGCGAGCGAGTTCCAGTTCCACGACCCGCTGCTTGAGGCCGACGCCGGGGAAAAGGCCAAGGTCGCCGAGATCGTCGGGCGCATCCGCTACTTCTATTTCGTCGACCCTTACGGGGTGCAGTGGGAATTCGAGCAGGGCCACGACGACATGGGCCACTAGGCCCGGTCGCTGCCCTTTTGGGAAATCGAGGAGGACCGGCAATGCCGAGCGATACGATGATGGAAGCTGAATACCGGCCTGTTGCCCATATTCCCGGCTCGCTGCCCGGTGGCGGGTTCGTGGCAAACACGCCGATCTGGGGCGTGACGATGCCGCCGCTGCTCAGACCCGTTTCGGCGCGCACCGTCGAGACCCGGCGCGAGGAAGTCGATATCGGCGGCAAGCTCGCCTTCTATGTCGAGAACGTCTTCGATGCCGACGAGGCGGATGCGTTCGTCGCCCTGACCGAGCGGCTCGGCTACCGCTCGGAAGCGCCGGGCATCCAGACGCCGCCCGGCATGCGGCAGAACAAGTCGGTGCACTGGGTGGCGGACGAGACGCTGCTCGGGCCGATTTTCGAGCGGATCAGGCCGCACCTGCCGGCGGTGCTCGACGGTGACCGGCTGCATGGCCGGCTCAGCCATCGCATCAACATGTACCGCTACGACCACAACGACATTTTCAACCTGCACATCGACGGCGACTGGCCCGGCTATGGCCTGTCGGCGGACCGGCGGTCGATGGTCGAGTGGGATGGCGTGTTTTCGAAGATCACGATGCTGCTCTATCTCAACGGTCGCGAGGACGGCATCGAGGGCGGCGAGACGCTGCTCTACAACGAGGGTGAAGTCCGGGCCGCGATCACCCCGAAAAAGGGGCGCGCGCTGTTCTTCCGTCACGGTCACGGCGCGTCGTCGGTACTGCATGTCGGCGGACGGGTTACCGGCCCGGTCAGCAAATACGTTGCCCGCATCAACGTGATGTACGAAATCGGCGGCGCCTGAACGAGGCGCCGACCACTCGCGGGAATGTAAATTCCCTGTTCATGCGGTTCTGGCTATGGTGCGCGCTTTCCGGAAGGTTGGCGGACCTGAGGCGCACCATCGAGGATCCATGGCGAAGATCACGGCAGCATTTCCCGCGTCCTGGTGGCGGTTTCTGGTCGCCGCGGTGCTGCGCGGCGTGCCACTGGCATTTGCCTATGCGCTCGCCGTCGGGGTGGCTGTCCTCGTCAACGTCGCATTGATGGACCAGGCGTTCGGCGGGCGGGTGACGACGCTCGTCGTGATTTTCGTCCTCGGCTCGCTGTTCGGCGGCGTTTTCGCTTACGGGACCGGGGCGTTTTTCGGTCGCGGGCGGTCGTCGAGCCAGCGTTTCGCGGCGATGATGGCGGGTCTCGTCTTCTTCACCGGCGGCGTCACGACGGCATTCTACGCCCTGCAGTTCCGCGCCTATTTTGTCTCCTCGCACGATCCGTTTCTGCAAGGCTACTGGCTGCAGCAGAACCTGATGACGATGGCGGCGGCGGTCTATCAGTTCGCGACGGCGGGCCTGCGCTATCTTTTGCCGGCCGGGCTGCCAGTGCTTTTCGGCGCGGCCCTGCTGTTTTCGGTGTCGGCGCGGCGGTTCAATGCCGATTGGCGAGATTGAGATCGCGGCGGCTTCCTGATAGACCGCGACCAAACGCCAAACGCCGAAGGAAAAGCCGATGATCCAGCGCTACAGCCGCCCGGAGATGGCAGCCATCTGGTCGCCTGAATCCAAGTTCCGCATCTGGTTCGAAATCGAGGCGCATGCGACCGATGCGCTCGCCGAGCTCGGCGTCGTGCCGAAGTCGGCGGCGGCGACGATCTGGGAAAAGGGCGGCGCGGCGACGTTCGACGTCGAGCGCATCGACGAGATCGAGCGCGTCACCAAGCATGACGTCATCGCGTTCCTCACCCATCTTGCCGAGATCGTCGGCCCGGACGCCCGTTTCGTCCATCAGGGCATGACGTCGTCCGACGTGCTCGACACCTGCTTCAACGTCCAGCTCGTCAAGGCGGCGGATCTTCTCATTGCCGATCTCGACGGCCTTCTCGGCGCCCTGAAGCGCCGGGCGATCGAGCACAAGGACACGGTCTGCATCGGCCGCTCGCACGGCATTCATGCCGAGCCGGTGACCTTCGGCCTGAAGCTTGCCGGCGCCTATGCCGAATTCCAGCGGGCGCGGCAGCGTCTCGTTGCGGCGCGCGAGGAAATCGCCACCTGCGCCATTTCCGGCGCGGTCGGCACCTTTGCCAACATCGACCCGCGGGTCGAGGAACACGTCGCCGAGAAGATGGGCCTGGCGGTCGAGCCGGTATCGACGCAGGTCATCCCGCGTGATCGTCACGCGATGTTCTTTGCCGTGCTCGGCGTCATCGCCTCGTCGATCGAGCGTCTGGCGATCGAGGTCCGGCACCTGCAGCGGACCGAAGTGCTCGAGGCGGAAGAGTATTTCTCGCCGGGCCAGAAAGGCTCGTCGGCGATGCCGCACAAGCGCAATCCGGTGCTGACCGAGAACCTCACCGGCCTTGCCCGGATGGTGCGCGCCTATGCGCTGCCGGCGATGGAGAACGTGGCGCTCTGGCATGAGCGCGACATCTCCCATTCCTCGGTCGAGCGCATGATCGGTCCCGACGCCACGGTGACGCTCGACTTCGCGCTGGTGCGCCTGACCAGCGTCGTCGACAAGCTGGTGGTCTATCCGCAGAACATGCAGCGCAATCTCGACCTGCTCGGCGGTCTCGTCCACTCGCAGCGCGTCCTGCTGGCGCTGACGCAGGCCGGCGTGTCGCGCGAGGATGCCTATCGGCTGGTGCAGCGCAACGCGATGAAGGTCTGGGAGGAAGGCAAGGACTTCCTGACCGAGCTGAAGGCCGATCCGGATGTCGCCAAGGCGCTCGGCGAAGCCGAGCTCGAGGAGAAGTTCGACCTCGGCTATCACACGAAGCATGTCGACACGATCTTCGCGCGCGTCTTCGGCAAGGCCTGAGACCGGCGATGAAAGCGGCCGACGCCGACCTGCTCATCATTCCGGGACTTTCCAACTCCGGGCCCGACCACTGGCAGAGCCGCTGGCAGGCACGCCTGTCGACGGCCCGCCGGGTCGAGCAAACGGACTGGGAGGCGCCGGAGTGCGGCGCCTGGACCGCCACGATCGCGGCAGCGGTGGCCGAGGCAACGCGTCCGGTCGTGCTCATCGCCCATTCGCTCGGCGTGATGGCGGTGGCGCAGGCGGCGGCCAACCTTTCCCCCGACAAGGTCCGGGCGGCGTTTCTCGTCGCCCCGGCCGACGTCGAGGATGAGCAGCGCACGCCTGATCTCATCCGCTCGTTCGCGCCGGTGCCGCTCGATCCCCTGCCCTTTCCCTCGGTGCTCGTCGCCAGCCGGAACGATCCCTATTGCACATTCAGCAGGGCAGAAGATTTCGGCTATGCGTGGGGCTCGCTGTTCATCGACGCCGGGGACGCCGGCCACATCAATTCGGATGCGGGCTTCGGACCCTGGCCGGAGGGCTCGCTGGTTTTTGCCCGGCTGCTCGCCCGGTTGAGTTGAGCAGCTACGGGTTTTCCCCAAAAATCGCGGTGGACGGGGCCGGCGTCGTTGATGCCTGCCGGGATGACCCTTATTGTCTGTCGGCTTTCAAAGGGTAAGGGGCATTCAAATGAGACTTCAGATCATTGCCGTTCTGGCGGCAGCGACGACCGTTGCCGGCTGCGCGTCGGTTACCAAGGGCACCTCGCAGAACATCACGATCAACTCTTCGCCGTCCGGTGCGTCGTGCACCGTCGAGCGCGAAGGGAAAATGATCGCCACGATCCCGGCGACGCCGCAGATCATCAAGGTGTCGAAGTCGAAGAACGATCTGACGCTCACCTGCAACCTCGCCGGCTACAAGACCGCGCAATACGTCATCCCGTCGGATGTCGAGGCGATGACGGCGGGCAACGTGATCTTCGGCGGTCTCGTCGGCCTGGCGATCGACGCCGGCACCGGCGCGATGAACAAGTACGACGCCAACGTCACCGTCGTTCTGCAGCCGGAATGAGGCGAAGCGCTTCGGCGCTTCCTCCTTCGCCAATGCGAAGACAAGAAAACCCGCTCCGGTCGCCCGGTGCGGGTTTTCCTTTCCCTCGGTGGCGCGGCGCGGGGCCGCGCCCTTTTCGCGGCGCGAAACCGTTGGCCGGCCGTCAGGCCGGCGCAATTCACCTGGTCTTGCGTGCCTGATCGACCGCCTTGGCGACGAAGAAGGTGATGACAGTACCGAGCACAAAGCCGATCGCGATCACGATCGGAGCGGACTTGAGGTCGGCCATATTGGCCGCCAGAAGCGCCGTGAAAAGAATGCCGGCAACCGTCGTTGCGACGATCGGCAGCATCAACCAGAACAACTTGCCCATTTCAGCCTCCAAGGATGAACCCTGAGCGTGCTCGCGCACGACCCTTCCTTCGAACAGACCACCGCCGACGGCGACCTGCCGGCCCATGTCGAGCCAAGAACAGTTCCCCTCACCGCCGGGCGTTGGTTCCGCCCCATCGCGCCGGATAATCCCGAGCCGCCGGGACAGGGTCAACGTGCTCTAGAGTCGCATCATTGATGCTGATCAAAGGGCAGACCAAATCGGCGGAACGCGGCATCCTTGCGGGCGAAAACAGGCGTCGGGGAAATGGCCGGCCGACGGTCTCGCGGGCCCGGTCAGCGGGCCGGCGGCTGCAAAGCCGGCGAATCATGCACTCAGCGGGCCCGGGAGAAATCGTCGACGAAGCCGGCCATGCCGGCCGTGAGATAGCCGGCGTCCGTGCCGAGGGCGACGAAACGGTAGCCGAGGCTCTTCACGCGTGCGGCCATGGCCGGGGTCACCGTGAAGGCCGAGGCAATCTTGCCATGAAAGGCGGCGCGGGCGGCAACGTGGATGAATGCCGCGTCGACGGCGGGCGCGGACGGGTCGACGGCGGCGCCTTCGGCGATCGTGATCGAGAGGTCAGAGGGTCCGACAAAAACGCCGTCGATGCCGTCAACCGCGAGAATGTCGTCGATCGCGGCAAGGGCCTCGCGGGTCTCGATCATCGCCAGCGACAGGCAGAAATCATTGGCGCCGGTCAGGTAGGTGGCGCGGTCGAGCCCCATCAGGGCCATCGCCCGCTGCGGCCCCCAGGACCGGGCGCCGGTCGGCGGGTACTTCGTGGCGGCAACGAATTCGCGGGCGAGGTCGGCGTTGTCGATCATCGGGGCGATGACGACCGAGGCGCCGGCGTCGAGCACGCGACTCGCCTCGCCCCAGGCGTTCAGCGCAAGGCGGACGGCGGCGGGCTTGCCGGCAAGGGCGACGGCCGAGATCGCGGCCATGGTCGAGGCGATGTCGTGGCCGCCATGCTGCATGTCGATGGTGACGCAGTCGAACGGGCCACGGGCCAGCGCCTCGGCCAGCGCCGGCGATGCCATCGTGCTCCAGGCGGAAAGGGCGAAGCCGCCCTCCCTGATATTCCCGACCAATGCGGACGCCGGCACAGTTCACCGCCTTTCGGGGTCGGCGCCGGCGTGCCCTTCCGGCAGGTGCCGGCGCCAGATTGTCACTGACCGCTGGTGAGCTGCTCGAAAGCGGTTTGCATCAGCTCGGACATGGTGCGCTCGATCTGGTGATCAGACTGCTGCACGCCGGCCGCATCGAAATCACCGCGAATCTTGCGGAAGACGTCCTGGTCGCCGGGCTCCTCGAAATCGGAGCGGACGACGGACTTGGCGTATTCCTCGGCGGCGTCGCCGGAAAGGCCAAGCTTCTCGGCAGCCCAAAGGCCAAGGAGGCGATTGCGCCGCGCGGTTGCCCGGAAGCGAAGCTCCTCGTCCTGGGCAAACTTCTTTTCGTAGGCCTTTTCGCGTTCGTCGAATGCAGACATCAATCTCTCCCGAAAGGAACCGCCGAGGCGGGGCCGAATTTTCTTGCTCTTCGATCCCGGATATAGGTACTCGATCCGCCCCTTGCATAGCCCGCAAGGGACCCCAAATCAACGAAGCCGGATGCTACCCTTTCGTTACAGGGCCAGCATTGCGTCGGCGTTGTGCATACCGCCGGGATCGAGTAGGTTCCCGCCGGACCGTTCCCGGTCCAGCCCGCTTTGAAAGCGGAAGTAAACCCCGCCGAGGCTTGCCAACGGCAATCGGAGTGCTCGGCACCAATGGATTTTCTCAAACCACGGTATATCCCAATGAACCGTCGTCGCCGCATCTACGAGGGCAAGGCCAAAATTCTCTACGAGGGCCCCGAACCCGGTACGCTTATTCAGCATTTCAAAGACGATGCGACGGCGTTCAACAACAAGAAACATCAGATCGTCGACGGCAAGGGCGTGCTGAACAACCGTATTTCCGAATACGTGTTCACCCACCTCAATGCGATGGGCATTCCGACGCACTTCATCCGTCGGCTGAACATGCGCGAGCAGTTGATTCGCGAAGTCGAGATCGTGCCGCTCGAGGTGGTGGTGCGAAACGTCGCAGCCGGCTCGCTGTCGCAGCGTCTCGGCATCGAGGAAGGCACGATCCTGCCGCGCTCGATCATCGAGTTCTATTACAAGAGCGACGAGCTCGGCGACCCGATGGTCTCGGAAGAGCACATCACGGCCTTCGGCTGGGCGACGCCGCAGGAGATCGACGACATCATGGCGCTGGCCATCCGGGTCAACGACTTCCTGTCCGGTCTCTTCCTTGGCGTCGGCATCCGTCTCGTCGACTTCAAGATGGAATGCGGGCGGCTCTGGGAAGGCGACATGATGCGCATTGTCGTTGCCGACGAGATCAGCCCCGACTCATGCCGCCTGTGGGACATGTCGAGCAACGAGAAGCTCGACAAGGACCGGTTCCGCCGCGACATGGGCGGCCTTGTCGAAGCCTATCAGGAAGTGGCGCGCCGACTCGGGATTCTGGTGGAAAACGAGACCCCGGCCAATGGCGGGCCGCGGCTGGTGCAATAAGTCATCTTGCGAGACGGACGAACGCCGGGTATCTCCCCGGCGTTCCGCTTTTACCGACCGACGAGGACACACCCATGAAGGCGCGCGTGACGATCACCCTGAAGAACGGCGTTCTCGACCCGCAGGGCAAGGCGATCGAGGGTGCGCTCGGGGCGCTCGGGTTTTCCGGCGTCGGCGCGGTCCGCCAGGGCAAGATCATCGACCTGGAACTTGGCGAGGCCAACCGCGAGCAGGCGATGGCGACCATCGACGAGATGTGCCGCAAGCTGCTCGCCAATACCGTCATCGAGAACTATTCGATCGAGATCGCCTGAGGCCGGCCGATGGAACGCTCGCCAGAGGCTGTTGCCCGGCACCGCGAAGAAACCGCCAAGGCGCTGAAGTTCATGGCGATCAAGGCGGCTGTCTTCATCGGCATTCCGGTCATTGCCTCGGTCATCGCGGTCATCGTGCTCCTTTGAGAAGGTGGGGTCCATGAAATCGGCTGTCGTCGTCTTCCCCGGCATCAATCGCGAGCGCGACATGATGCGCGCCCTCCATACGATTTCCGGCACCGCGCCGATCCCGGTCTGGCATGCAGACAAGGAACTGCCGGATGTCGACCTCATCGTCATTCCCGGCGGCTTTTCCTATGGCGACTACCTGCGCTGCGGAGCGATCGCGGCGCGCTCGCCGATCATGGGCGATGTCATCGCCAAGGCGAACGAGGGCCGGCTCGTGCTCGGCATCTGCAACGGCTTTCAGATCCTCACGGAATCGGGCCTGCTGCCCGGCGCCCTCATGCGCAACCGCGATCTGCATTTCATCTGCCGCGAGGTGCATCTGCGGGTCGAGAACAACACGACGCCGTTCTCTTCCGCCTATGCCAAGGGCCAGGTGATCCGCTGCCCGGTCGCGCATCATGACGGCAACTTCTTTGCCGATGCCGAGACGGTCGCGCGGCTCGAGGGCGACGGACGCGTCGTCTACCGCTATTGCGACGCGTCGGGCGCGACCACCGAGGCGGCCAATGTCAACGGCTCGGTCAATGCGATCGCCGGCATTCTCAACGAGCGCGGCAATGTGCTTGGCATGATGCCGCATCCGGAAAACCTCATCGAGCCGCTGCAGGGCGGCATCGACGGCCAGGGCGTGTTCGAGAGCCTCGTCCATACGCTCGCGGCCTGAGGCCGGCAGAAGCCGGTTCTTGCCGGCGGCAAATCGCGCACCAGTTTCCGGGGCAACGCCAGCAGCTCCTTCGGCGTTGATCGGGAAATTCGTGGAGGCGCCGATGACTTCCCCTGCCCTCGTCTGGCTGCGCAATGACCTGCGCCTCGCCGACAATCCGGCGCTGTCCGAGGCGGTTGCCAGCGGCCGGCCGATCATCGTCCTCTACGTTCTGGAAGAATCCGGCGGGCCGCGTCCCCCTGGCGCGGCGGCGCGCTGGTGGCTGCACCATTCGCTCGTGGCGCTCGGCCGGGATCTCGCAGCCTTCGGCGTGCCGCTGGTGCTGCGTCGCGGCGCGGCGCGGGTTCAAGTGCCGCACGTCGCGGCGGACTGTGGCGCTGCGGCCGTTTACTGGAACCTGCGGTATGAGCCGGGCGGTGCGGCGGCGGACGCTGACATTCGCGCCGAACTTCAGGCGGCTGGCCGCAGCGTCGAGAGCGGGCTTGCAAACCTTCTTGCCTCACCACATGAGGTCGCCACAGGCGCGGGACGGTCGTTCCGCGTCTACACGCCCTTCGCCAAAGCGCTACGGGCTCGTGGAACACCCCGCCACCCGCTGCCGATCCCGCCGCTGTCGCGCGCTGGCGGGGCTGTCGCGCCGGAAAGCGATGGTCTGGAAGACTGGTCTCTTTTGCCGACTAAGCCGAATTGGGCAAAAGATTTTGCCGGCGAATGGAATCCCGGGGAGCCCGGCGCAAATCTTCGACTTGACACGTTCGTCGAGGGCGGCCTGCGGGACTATCGCGACGGCCGGGATTTTCCAGCATTGGCGGCCGTGTCCAGGCTTTCGCCAGCGTTGCGTTTCGGCGAGATAAGCCCCTATCAGAGTTGGCATTCCGTCGGCCTGGCAGCGGCCGCGGATGGACGTCTCGACGGGAGCGCAGAGAAGTTCCTTTCAGAGATCCTGTGGCGGGAATTCTCGTGGCATCTGCTGGCAAACGAGCTTGATATTTCGACGGCGAATATCCAGCGCAAATTCGACTCGTTTCCATGGCGATATGATGCAGACGATCTCGTTCGCTGGCAGCAGGGACGGACCGGCTATCCGTTGGTCGATGCCGGCATGCGGGAACTCTGGCACACCGGCGCAATGCATAACCGGGTGCGGATGGTGGCGGCGTCGTTCCTCGTCAAGCATCTGATGATTGACTGGCGCGAGGGCGAGCGCTGGTTCTGGGATACGCTCGTCGATGCGGACGAGGCGAGCAATCCGGCCAACTGGCAATGGGTGGCGGGTACCGGCGCCGATGCCGCGCCCTATTTCCGGATCTTCAATCCGACGCTGCAGCGGGAGAAGTTCGATCCCGACGGGCGGTATGTCCGGCGCTGGGTGCCGGAATGGTCGCCAGAATGCGTTGCCGGAAAAGGCCGCAGATCCGCGCCGCTTCTTGCCGAGCTTGAAGGTGGGCAATACCCGGCGCCGGTCGTCGACCACGACATGGCGCGGCGGCGGGCGCTCGATGCGCTGGCGGGACTTCGACCTGGCGAGGGCTAGACGGGCTGCGCGTCGCCGCTGGCGATGACGACGAGGCAGGTGCAACCGGTTTCTGCGTCAGCAGAGGCGCTGTGGAAAATGCCGCCGGGATGGTAGCAGACATCGCCCACTGAAAAGACGCCGGCCTCGGTTGAAAAGCTGCCGGCAAGCACGAGCAGATATTCGTCGCCCTCGTGGCTGTGCCATTCAAGGCGGCCGCCGGCATGAAGCTGGGCGAGCTTGACCTGATAGCCTTCCTTCAGGGTTTCACCGAATATGCCGAGACCACTGTCGCCGCGCGCCCATTCGATGTCGTCGCTGCCGCAGTCCAAAAGCTCACGCACCGGTGCGGGAAGCATGCCGACGTCCGCATCGGGCGCGGGCCAAACCACCACGGCGGGCGGGACGTCCGCACCTTCGGCCGCCGCCGCGCCGAACTTCGGGTCATCGAGCGACAGGATGTGGTCCAGTGTCTGCGGGCATTCCGGGCAGTCGGCGGGCACCTCAAGTTCCAGCATGGCGCCGGCAGCCGCTTCGAGATCGGCGACCAGAGCATGGTGGCGATCCGACATCTGCAGATGCGCCTCGAAGAATACCTGTAATGGTTCAGGAAGCGCGCCCGCGACATAGGCCGCGAGGCGCTGATTCAGTACATCTTCGATGAGTTCTTCGGTCTCATCTGTATTACGTGACTGCGCGTCCACGGCCTTCTCCGACCCGATTGCGATCACGTTCGACCAATACGTCCTCTTGGTCGTGGCTGGATCACCGACAAAAAGTCACAGAGCAATTGTATTTGGCCATCCGGTTTAAGAAAAACGCGAATAGGTTGTCTACAACGTTTTTTGTCCATTTGTCAGAAAAACAGTGCGGCTGGAAAACCTTGCGGCGACGCCATGGCTTGCGGGAGGCTGTGTTGCAAATTGTCGAAATTTCTTTCGGACGGCGCCTCGGCTGAACAATTTCCGTTTCTACCGCTGCGGGAGCTAAAATCACGAAAATGTGATCACGTTTTCCGGGCGACCGGCAGGCGTCGCCAGCACATCGGGTCCGTTCACGCGGCAACGTCCAAGTCCTTGAAACCAGGCGTTCCTTTTGCCGGCGATGGTTCAATCCGGGCCGAGAATGCTTTAGCCTCGTGCGGTCAAAACAAGGGGTAGCGACATGGACGTGAAGACCGGGATCGTCGAACTGATCGGCAACACGCCTCTGGTGCGGCTGAAAAAGGCGTCAGAGCTGACGGGATGCGAGATTCTCGGCAAGGCGGAATTCCTCAATCCCGGCCAGTCGGTGAAGGACCGGGCGGCGCTCTTCATCATCCGGGAGGCCGTTCGTTCCGGGCGCCTGCGGCCCGGTGGCACGATCGTCGAGGGCACTGCCGGCAATACCGGTATCGGGCTGGCGCTCGTCGGCAACGCCCTCGGTTTCCGCTCGGTCATCGTCATTCCGCAAACGCAGTCTGAAGAGAAGAAGGCGGCGTTGCGGCTCGCCGGTGCCGAGCTCATCGAGGTGCCGGCCGTTGCCTATCGAAATCCGAACAACTACGTCAAGGTTTCGGGACGGCTTGCCGACAAGCTGGCGGCGAGCGAGCCGAACGGCGCCATCTGGGCCAACCAGTTCGACAATGTCGCCAACCGGCAGGCGCATATCGAGGGCACCGGTCCGGAAATCTGGGCGCAGACGGATGGCAAGGTTGACGGTTTCGTCAGCGCGGTGGGCACCGGCGGGACGCTTGCCGGCGTCGCCATGGCGCTGAAGGACCGCAACCGCGATATCCGGGTGGCCCTTGCCGATCCGATGGGTGCGGCGCTCTACAGCTACTATACGACCGGCGAGCTGAAATCAGAGGGCTCGTCCGTCACCGAAGGCATCGGTCAGGGGCGGATCACCGGCAATCTGGAAGGCGCGCCGATCGACACCGCTTTCCAGATCGGGGATGCGGAAGCCCTCCAGATCCTCTTCGACCTCGTCATCGAGGAAGGCCTGATCCTTGGCGGCTCGTCCGGTGTCAACATCGCCGGGGCGATTCGGCTGGCGCGCGAACTCGGGCCCGGCCATACGATCGTGACGGTGCTTTGCGACTATGGCGCCCGCTATCAGTCGAAGCTCTTCAATCCGGCATTCCTGAAGGAAAAGGGCCTGCCCTGCCCGCAGTGGCTGGAACGGCGCGGGACGATGCCGGACGGCGTTCTGGAACCTGCCGGTTGAGAGCTGCCCGCCTTCGAGAATTATCGTTTCAAAGGCTGGCGGATTGTCCCTAAAGTGCCTGCCGGTGAAACAACTCGTGGATACGGAGAGATGACGGACGAGCTTTTTCGGGACGATTCCTACCTTCAGACCTGCGATGCGACGGTTGTTGCCGTCAACGACCGCGGCGGGATCGTACTCGACCGGACCGTATTCTATCCGACCGGCGGCGGGCAGCCCGGTGACCGCGGCGTGCTGGAGACCGATGGCGGGCCGATCCGCATCGCGACGACCGTCTACGGCGAGAGCAAGTCCGAAATCGTCCATGTTCCGGCCGAGGGCGAGAGCCTGCCTGCAGTCGGCGCGCGTGTGACTTGCCGGATCGACTGGGAGCGGCGGCACCGGCTGATGCGAATGCACACGGCGCTGCACCTGCTCTCGGCGGTTCTGCCCTATCCGGTGACCGGCGGGCAGATCGGCGAGGACGAGGGCCGGCTCGATTTCGACATCCCGGATGCCGGGCTCGACAAGGACGAGATCACGGCGGCGGTCAACGCCCTCGTTGGCGAGGCGCATGGCGTCGGCATGCGGTTCATCACGGACGAGGAACTCGATGCCAATCCCGATCTCGTCAAGACGATGTCGGTGAAGCCGCCGCGCGGCAGCGGCCGGGTTCGGCTGATCGAGGTCGAGGGCGCGGACCTGCAGCCCTGCGGCGGCACGCATGTGCGCTCGACCGCCGAGATCGGTTCCATCGAGGTCTCGAAAATCGAAAAGAAGGGCCGTCAGAACCGGCGGGTCCGGATCCGGTTTGCCGACGGCGCCGCTGCCTGAGGTCAACCATCGCAAAAAACACGCGGACCGGCGGCCGATGGTCGCCGGCTACCAAAAAGACGTTCAAGGGGAAGGGAACGACGTGACCGACAAGCGATCCTGCTGTTTCGTGACGACCGAATGGCTTGCCGCGCATCTCGACGCGCCGGACGTCGTCGTCGTCGATGCGTCCTGGTACCTCGAGGTGACCAAGCGCGACGGCCATGCCGAATATCTCGAAGAGCATATTCCGGGAGCCATCTATTTCGACATCGACGACGTTGCGGACGCCAATACGACGCTGCCGCACATGCTGCCGCGCCCGGAGGTATTCTCCTCCAAGATGCGCAAGCTCGGCATCGGCGATGGCCAGAAGATCATCGTCTATGACGGCAACGGGCTTGTCTCGGCGCCGCGCGTCTGGTGGACGTTCAAGACCATGGGCGCGACGGACGTCGCCATTCTCGAGGGCGGCCTGCTGAAGTGGGACGACGACCAGGACAATCTGGAGGCCGGCGAGGTCATGCGGGCCGAGCGGCATTTCACGTCCCGCTTCAACGCCGGCGCGGTTGCCGACGTCGACGACGTGCGCAAGGCGCTCGAGACCGGCTCCTGGCAGGTCGTTGACACCCGTTCCGAGGGCCGCTTCCTCGGGGAGAAGCCGGAGCCGCGCGAGGGCGTTCCCTCCGGCCACATGCCGGGCGCGCTCAATGTGCCCTTTACCGATCTCGTGACGCCGATGGGCTGCCTGCGGCCCGACGAGGAGCTGCGGGCTGCGCTCGACAAGGCGGGCGTCGATCTCTCGCGGCCGATCATCTGCAGTTGCGGCTCGGGGGTGACGGCGGCGGTCCTGATGCTCGCCCTTGCGGTGCTCGGGCATCGCGACAACGTGCTTTACGACGGCTCGTGGACCGAGTGGGTGCGCGAGGGCGGCGAGATCGTCACCGGCGCCTGACCGCCCTCACCTGCAACGGAGCCAGTCCGATGACGCCTGAACCGGTGATCGTGACCGAACTCGAACTCACGGCACCGCCGGCGCAGCGGGCGCCGGCACCGGCCGGTGTTCGCATGGCGCTGATGCGGGTGCATGACATGCCGGTGTCGTTCTATCGCTATCTCGCCGACGAGAGTTCGGGCTGGACGTCGGCGCGGCAGAAGATCGACGGGCTGTCGAAGTCGGCGCTCTCGACCTTTCTCGGCGACCCTTCCCACCACCTCTTCGTCCTCTATGTCGACGGCGCGCCGGGCGGCTGGTTCGCCCTCACCGGCGCAGACAGCAAGGACATCGATATCGCCTGGCTGTTCTGCCTGCAGTCCTACGAGCATCGCGGCATGGTGCGGTATCTCATCTCCGCGGCGATCGACGCGGCCTTCGGCCTCGAGCCGGACCGGGTGTCGCTGACCGTCAGATCGGACGACCGGCCGCAGCGTCTGACGCTTTATCAACGCGCCGGATTCGCCCCGGTGGCGCGGAGCCACGAGACGCCGCCGACCGGCGAGGCGGCAAACGACGCCTGACAGGCTGCGGCGTTCAAAAATTCTTTGCCTGACAATGTGTCAGCCGCCGGCGACTTCCCGTCTGCCGGCCGACGCCGCGTGTGGCCATCCGCGTTGCGCATCTATCTGAAACTGCTTGATACCGCAGTGCACGCGCGGTGACTGAGACGCGCGCAGGACCACCTGACAAAACGGCATTTCCCTTTAATTTCAATGTCATGAGACCAAAGGACGCTCTCTCAACCTCTTCCAAACAGGGGTCATGCGCGCCTAACCTCCTGACAACGAAGGCCAGTTTTGGCGCATGCACTGCCGAGCGAGGGGACACCGATCAGGGTGACGCTCTGCCGTGCGGGGGAGACGGAAAATGGCGACGGGAGCAATTATCAGGGGTGCGTTGTTGGGGGCCGGTCTCGCGGTTGCCTTTGCCGGTGGCGCGATGGCGATGTCGGCGGCGGATGTGTTTGCCGCGCTGACCAAGCCGACCGGGACAGCGATGGGGAGCGTCCCGAGCTATTCCATCGATGCAATCAAGGGCAATGAGAAGATCCGGGCGGAAATGCCGGCGATCGATGTTGCAGGAATCAAGTTCGCCTCGGGCAAGACGGCGCTGGGCGAGGCCGACATGGCGGCCGTCGGCGATGTCGCGATGGCGCTGAAGGAAATCCTGTCAGTGCGCCCGTTCGATGTTTTCCTGGTTGAAGGCCATACCGACGCGACCGGCCCGGCCGCGGCGAACCTGCGGATTTCTCGCTGCGCGCGCCGAGGCGGTTGCCGCGGCGCTCATCGGACGCTTCGGCGTTCCGGCTCCGGCGATTGCCGTTGCCGGATACGGCGAGGAGTTTCTGCTCTTCAAGACGAAGAAATCCGATGCGCGGAATCGGCGCGTCACGATCCGGCGGATTACGGACCTCCTTGATCCGCTGAAGTAGAGGTGCCGGCCGCGGTACTTAAGGGGAGCTGCCGCGGCGGCCGGCCGCTGATCCGACAAGGGTCGTGCGGCCGGCATCCTTTCCCGGCCGGCGCACGCGCCGGGACCGGACTGTCGACGAACCGGGCGTTCTTCGAACCCCGTCGCCCGGTTCGATCCGACGCCATGGCCAGGTCGGAAGCTTCGGCGTTCGGCCTGGTCCCGCCGCCCGGCCGCCCCGGGCGGCGGACCCTCTTCATGCTTCCGGCTCTCTGACATTCCCCCCTCCGGGAGCATGGAGGAAGCCCGCCCGGCCGCGTCCGCGCTCACGGTGCGGCGGCCGGGCGTTGCTGTGTCTGGCGTCGGAAAATCCAAATTCCTGCAATTGCCGTCATGCCTCGCCGACGCTTTGGCGGCGGAGCCATGAACACAAAACGCGCCCGTCGGGGCGCGTTTCCGGTCGTTGCAATGGCGAGCGCGGGCTGGCGCGATCACAGAATCTGGCTGAGGAACAGCTTGGTGCGATCGTGCTGCGGATTGTTGAAGAACTCTTCCGGCTCGTTCTGCTCGATGATCTGGCCGTAATCCATGAAGATGACGCGGTTGGCGACCTGACGGGCAAAGCCCATCTCGTGGGTCACGCACAGCATGGTCATGCCTTCCTCGGCGAGGTCGACCATCACTTCCAGCACTTCCTTGATCATTTCCGGGTCGAGGGCCGAGGTCGGCTCGTCGAACAGCATGATGCGCGGGTTCATGCAGAGCGAGCGGGCAATGGCGACGCGCTGCTGCTGACCGCCGGAGAGCGGGCCGGGGTATTTTTTCGCCTGCTCCGGGATCTTCACCCGGGTCAGGTACTGCATGGCGATTTCCTCGGCCTCTTTCTTCGGCATGTTGCGCACCCAGATCGGGGCGAGCGTGCAGTTCTCGAGGATCGTCAGGTGCGGGAACAGGTTGAAGTGCTGGAACACCATGCCGACCTCGCGGCGGATCTCGTCGATGCGCTTCAGGTCGTTGGTGAGCTCGATGCCGTCGACGACGATCTTGCCCTTCTGGTGTTCCTCGAGGCGATTGATGCAGCGGATCATCGTCGACTTGCCGGAGCCTGACGGCCCGCAGATGACGATGCGCTCGCCCTTCATGACTTTCAGATTGATGTCGCGCAGGACGTGAAAATCGCCGTACCACTTGTGTACGCCGGTCATCTCGACGGCCACCTCGTCGGAGACCTTCATCTTGGTGCGGTCCGCGTGCAGGGAGGCGTCGATTACGTCGTGTCCGGTCATCGGGTGTACTCCGTTACCGCTTGTGGCCCGTATCGAGCCGGCGTTCCATGAAAATCGAATAGCGGGACATGCTGAAGCAGAAGACCCAGAAGACGGCCGCCGCGAACAGATAGCCCGTGTGCGAGGTGTAGGGGGTGGCCCAGCTCGGATCGGTGAACGACGACTGGATCTGACCCAGGAGGTCGAACAGCCCGATGATGAGGACGAGCGTGGTGTCCTTGAACAGGCTGATGAAGGTGTTGACGATGCCGGGAATGACCAGCTTCAGCGCCTGCGGCAGGACGATGAGGCCCATCATCTGCCAATAGGTGAGGCCGAGCGCCTGGGCGCCTTCATACTGTCCCTTCGGGATCGCCTGCAGGCCGCCGCGGACGTTCTCGGCCATATAGGCGGAGGAGAACAGGGCAACGCCGATGAGGGCGCGCAGCAGCTTGTCGAAGGTCACCCCCTCGGGCAGGAACAGCGGCAGCATCACGCTCGACATGAAGAGCACGGTGATGAGCGGCACGCCACGCCAGGCCTCGATGAAGATGACCGACATCAGCCGGACGACGGGCAGCTTGGAGCGCCGGCCGAGGGCGAGGACGATGCCGAGCGGCAGCGAGGCGACGATGCCGGTGACGGCGACGACGAGCGTGACGAGGAGGCCGCCCCAGCGGTCGGTCTCGACCTTCTCCAGGCCGAAGTCGAACCCGCCGATGAAGATGACGAGGCCGATGACGGCGAAAATGGCGAGCGAGATGCGCACCGCACCGCCCGCCGCGGCGCCGGCCTGTTGTACCAGGAACGCGGCAATGCCGGTGACGGCGGCCGCGACGATGGCGTAGTCGACCCAGAACTTCATCCGGGACGGCTCCATGACGCTGTCGGGCAGGAGGAAGCCGTTCAGCTCGACATTGCCGCCGGTCAGAAGCACGAAGGCGAGCACCGGGTAGATGCCGAGCATGAAGATGGCGTTGGCGCGCTTGTAGGGCGCACTCGGAATGAGCATCGGCGCAAGGCCGAGGATGCCCGCGGCGAAGACGATGTTGACGCGCCAGCGCTCGGCGTCCGGATAGCGACCGTAGATGAACTGGTCGAAATAGGCCCCGACATAGGCCCAGCAGGCGCCATCGGCGCCAAGACAGGCGTCGCGGCCGTCGCCGGTCCAGACCGCGTTGACGAAGGCGAACTCCACCACCGGCGGCAAGATCATGTAGAGGATCCAGATGCCCAGCAGCGTCAGCACGATGTTGGTGACGCTGGAGAAGAGGTGCGTCTGCATCCACGCGACCGGACCGACCGACTTCCTGGGAGCCGGCAGCTTGTCGACATATTCGCGGCGGACATAGGCAATCGATGTATCGGACATGGCTCTATCCTCCCCGCTCACCGCTCCACCAACGCCATTCGGGCGTTGTACCAGTTCATGAAGAGCGAGGTGACGAGGCTCAGGCCGAGATAGACCAGCATGGTGATGAGCAGCACCTCGACGGCCTGACCGGTCTGGTTCAGCACGGTTCCGGCGAACACCGAGACGAGATCGGGATAGGCAATCGCGACGGCAAGCGAGGAATTCTTGGTCAGATTGAGATACTGGCTGGTCAGCGGCGGGATGATGACGCGCATCGCCTGCGGGATGATGACGAGGCGCAGCGTCGGGCTGGGCTTCAGGCCGAGCGAATAGGCCGCCTCGGTCTGGCCGTGGCTGACGGCGAGAATGCCGGCGCGGACGATCTCGGCGATGAACGCGGCCGTGTAGATCGACAGGGCAAGCACGAGACCGACGAGCTCGGGAATGATGCGCATGCCGCCGACGAAGTTGAAGCCCTTCAGCTCCGGCATCTCGACGCCGATCGGCATGCCGAGGGCAAAGAAGGCAATGAGCGGCAGGCCGACCATGAGGCCGAGCGAAATCCACAGAACGGGCAGGCGCTTGCCGGTCGCTTCCTGACGCTGGCGGGCGATGCGGCGCAGGATGAGGCTGGCCGCGAGCGCGAGGAGGAAAATGATGCCGATGATGCCGGCGCCATCCTCGAACAGCGGCCGCGGCGAGAACAGGCCGCGATTGTTGAGGAACAGCAGGCCGCCGATATCGATGCTCTGGCGCGGATTGGGGACGGTGCGCAGGACCGCGAAATACCAGAAGAAGAGCTGAAGCAGCAGCGGGATGTTGCGCAGCACCTCGACATAGGCCGTGGCGAGGCGGGAAATCACCCAGTTCTTCGACAGGCGGGCGATGCCGACGACGAAGCCGACGACCGTCGCGAAGATGATGCCGATGACGGCAACGAGAATGGTGTTGATGAAACCGACCCAGAAGACCCGGCCATAGCTCGACTGCTCGGAGTAGTCGATGAGGGTCTGGGTGATCGAGAAACCGGCGGTGTTGCTGAGGAAGCCGAAGCCCGAGGCGATGTTCTGCCGGGCAAGGTTGGTCGCGGCGTTGGTTACGACCTCATAGCCGAGCCAGACGATCGCGGCGATCAGCAGGACCTGATAGACGAGCCCGCGAATGCGCGGATCGTTGATCCAGGCGACCTTTGGCGACGCATCGTCGTCCGGCGTGGCGGTCGGACGGGAATCACCCATTCAAGCCCCTCCCCTTGGTGCTGGCTTGCATGACGCGGGCATGGCGGGCAGCCGGGACGCCGGCCACTGCCATTCATTACGCGTTTAGGCACCGGCGAACCCGGGCGGGAATTTCTCCCGCCCGGGCAGCGCGGATGTCAGGCGTCGATCAGCGGATCGGCGGGGCGAACTGCAGGCCGCCCTTCGACCACAGGCTGTTCAGGCCGCGGGCAATGCCGAGCGGGGTCGCCGGGCCGACATTGGCCTCGAAGACCTCACCGTAGTTGCCGACGCTCTTGACGACGTTGTAAGCCCAGTCATTGCCAAGGCCGAGGCCCTCGCCGAAGGCGCCTTCAGTGCCGAGGAGACGCTTGATCTCCGGGTTCTCGGAACCCTTCATCTCGTCGACGTTCTTGGAGGTCACGCCGAGCTCTTCGGCATTGACCATCGCATAGAGGGTCCACTTGACGACGTTGAACCACTGATCGTCACCCTGACGGACGACGGGGCCGAGCGGCTCCTTGGAGATGATCTCCGGGAGAACCATATGCTCGTCCGGGTTGGTCAGCTTCAGGCGGTGGGCATAAAGGCCCGAGGCGTCGGTGGTGAACACGTCGCAGCGGCCGGCGTCATAGGCCGAGGCCACTTCGTCGGCCTTCTCGAAGGCGACGATCTCGTAGGGCATGTTGTTGGCGCGGAAGTAGTCGGCAACATTCAGCTCGGTGGTCGTGCCGGTGTTGGTGCAGACGCTGGCGCCGGAAAGCTCGAGAGCGGAGGCAACGCCGAGCGACTTGCGGACCATGAAGCCCTGGCCGTCGTAATAGGTCACGCCGGTGAAGTTGAGGCCGAGCGAGGTGTCGCGGCTCATCGTCCAGGTGGTGTTGCGCGACAGGACGTCGATCTCGCCGGTCTGCAGGGCGGTGAAACGCTCCTTGGCCGACAGGGCGGTGTACTTCACCTTGGAGGCATCGCCGAAAACGGCGGCGGCAACGCCACGGCAAACGTCAACGTCGATGCCGGTCCAGTTGCCCTTGTCGTCGGGATTGGAGAAGCCCGGAAGGCCCTGGCTCACGCCGCACTGAACGAACCCCTTGGCCTTCACGTCGTCGAGCGTACCGGCGGAAGCCGCCGTCGCAGCCATTCCAAGAGCTGCGCCTACGGCCACGCTCACAATCGTTTTTTTCATGGTGGAGCCTTCTCTGTTCCTCTGTTGAAGATATTTTTCTCGCCGATCAATCGCGTCGCCGCGCGTCGCCTTTCCGTTTGCCCCGGAGACCGGATATCCTCCGACGGCATTGCCAGAATCCGGCCGGGCGGCCGGGCGCACCTCGGTGGTGCGATCAAATCGTCGCGGGTCGGCATCACAGGCCATTCTTCGACTTTGGTCAAGGGGATGAGCCGCCTATAACTCAGTCATGCGCCGCGAAAAGATGCGGCAGTGCAGCAATTTCGGGGTAGCCGGGCATGAAAGACAAGCAGGACAATCACCGCGCCGACACCGTCCTTGCGACGGCGGGACGTCATCCGGACCAAAACCATGGTTTCGTCAATCCGCCGGTGATCCACGCCTCGACGGTGCTGTTTCCTTCGGTTGATGCGATGAGCGCGAAAGACGCCCGCTACACCTACGGACGGCGCGGCACGCCGACCAGCGAGGCGCTGGAGGAAGCCCTGACGAGGCTCGAGGGCGCGGCCGGAACAGTGCTGGCGCCGTCGGGACTTGCCGCAATTTCGATCGCCCTGCTGTCGTGCCTTTCGGCTGGCGATCACCTGCTGGTGACCGACAGCGCCTACCAGCCGACGCGGTATCTCTGCGACACGGTGCTGAAGCGGCTCGGCATCGAGACCAGCTATTTCGACCCGCTGATCGGCGAGGGGATCGGCGATCTCATGCGGGAGAACACGCGCGCGGTGTTCCTCGAGGCGCCGGGCTCGCAGACCTTCGAGATGCAGGACGTGCCGGCGATCGCCCGCATCGCGGCGGCACGCGGCGCGACGGTTCTGATGGACAACACCTGGGCGACGCCGCTGTTTTTCCAGCCGATCGCGCATGGCGTCGACCTCTCCATTCAGGCCGGCACCAAGTACATCGTCGGTCATTCCGACGTGATGCTCGGCACAATTTCGGCAAGCGAGCGGGCCTGGAAGGCGCTGAAGACCACGCACGGCGCGCTCGGTCAGGCGGTCGGGCCGGACGACATCTATCTGGCGCTGCGTGGCCTGCGCACCATGGGCGTGCGGCTTGAGCGGCATCAGGCCAGCGCGATGAAGGCGGCGCGCTGGCTCGAGGCGCGGCCGGAGGTGGCGCGGGTACTCTATCCGCCGCTCGAGAGCGATCCGGGGCACGCACTCTGGAAGCGCGATTTCACCGGCGCCTGCGGGCTCTTCGGCGTCGTCCTGAAGGATGTGCCGCTCGCTGGCGTCAAGGCGATGCTCGACGGGCTCGGGCTCTTCGGGCTCGGCTATTCCTGGGGCGGGTTCGAGAGTCTCGCCCTTTATGCCGACCTGCGCGGCTATCGCACGGCGACGACCTGGGACGCCGAGGGGCCGCTGCTGCGCTTCCATATCGGGCTCGAGGACGTCGATGACCTGATTGCCGATCTCGAGGCCGGATTCCGGCGACTGGCGGCAGGCTGAGGCGCGGAAAGCGCCCTCGCCTTCGCATTTGACCCTCGGCATGCCGGCGGGCGGCGCGACGACGCTTCCGCCGGCGGTCGGTTGGCGTCATGCTGGCCGCGCCGGCTGTCTGGCTGATTCGATCGGGCGGCGCCGGCAGACAAGCGGTCGCGGATGCTGCGGATCTTGCGGAGGTCAGCCATGAGCCGTCTCACGGGTACGTTTCTTGCCGCTCTCGTCCTCTACGGCCTGCCCTCGGGGGCGGCGCTTGCAAACGATTCCTCGGCGGAGCTTGCGGCCGGCGGGCTGATGCTGGTGCGCAACTACGAGATCCGCATGGAATCGGAAGTGCTGCGGATCAGTCCGGCGGAAGTCACGGTCGACTATGTCTTCCGCAATGTCAGCGACAAGGACCAGACGATCCTCGTCGCCTTTCCCCTGCCCGATCTCGACATGGACGAACTCGCCGACGTGCCGATCGACGCGATCGTCAACGTGCCGGTGAATTTCGTCGACTTTACCGTGACTGTCGACGGCAAGCCGGTCGCCTATCAGACCGAGCAGAAGGCCTATGCGGCCGGGCTCGACGTCACCGATACGCTGAAGGCCGACCATGTGCCGCTCAATCCGCTGCTCGACGGGATCGGCGAGACGATCGCCGGACTGCCGGCAGGCACGCGGGCCGACTATGCCATTCGCGGCATCGCCGAATGGATGGACGAGAGCTACGCGACGCCGCGCTGGCTGTTGAAGACGACGTTCTGGTGGCGGCAGACCTTCCCGGCCGGCAAGACGGTCGCGGTGCGTCATGCCTACAAGCCGGTGGTCGGATCGAGCTTCTATTACCCGTCAAGCGCTGGCGACGAATTCGCCGAATACTGCATGGACGAGGGAACGGGCGCGGCCGTTGCCAAGGCGCTCGCCGATGACAATCAGGAATTCATGTACACGCACCGCCTGTCCTACATCCTGAGGACGGCGCGGAACTGGTCGAGCGATATCGGCTCGTTCCGGCTCATCATCGACAAGACCGACCCGCACTGGTTCCTGTCGCTCTGCCTCGACGGCATCAAGAAGACCGGCGACACGACATTCGAATTCGAGGCGACGAACTTCGTGCCGGAAAAGGACCTGAAGATCCTTTTCCTCGAGCCGGTCGAGGCGCCGTGAGGGCCTCCGGTCGAGCCATGAAAGGCGCGCGGCGGCCGGGGATTATTCTTCGGCCGGATGGAGCTTGTGCTCGCGGAAGATGAACCAGAGATTGCGCAGGTAAATGACGAGACCGGCGCCCTGACCGGCGATGAACACCGGGTCCTTGCGGTAGATCGCGTAGACGAACAGCAGCGCGCCGCCGCCGAGCGAGAAGAACCAGAAGGCGACCGGCACGACGGAGCGGCGGGCGCGCTCGCTGGCGATCCACTGGACGACGAAGCGCATCGTGAACATGACCTGCGCGACGAAGCCGAGGGCAATCCAGACGTCGAACTGCTCGACGAAGACCTCGTACAGCCAGGCGCCGACCGCGCCGAGAAAATCACCCGACATCGACGGTAAGCTCCTTCACCTGCGGGATGTTCTTGCGCCGGCGACGCAGCCACCAGACGCCGAACAGGTCGAGGACGCCGATCCAGAAGCGGTCCCAGATGCCGTATTTCGAGGTGCCGTGGCGGCGCTCGCGGTCGACGACGTCGACATGGGCGATCTGATAGCCCTCGCGCAGGACGAGGGCCGGCAGGAAGCGGTGCCAGCTATCGAAATAGGGAAGCAGGAGGAAGACGTCGCGGCGCACGGCCTTGAGGCCGCAGCCGGTGTCGCGGGTGCCGTCCTCGAGCAGCCAGCCGCGAACGGCGTTGGCGAATTTCGAGCCGTAGTTTCTTGCCGAAGCTCGCCTTGCGCTTCAGGCGCTGGCCGGCGGCGAGGGCGACGACCGGGCTGCCCTTCTCGACCGCATCGACGAGGGCCGGGATGTAAGCCGGGTCGTTCTGGCCGTCGCCGTCGATGGTGGCGACGATGTGGCCCCTGGCCATCAGCATGCCGGTGCGCACCGAGGCACTCTGGCCGCAGGGGAGACGGCGTGGCGGATGTGGCGCAGCCACGGCCGGCCGTCGGCGCGCCTGGTGGCGAGCAGATTGGCCGTGCCGTCGTTGGAGCCGTCGTCGACGACGATGACCTCGAAGGTGCGGCCGGCAAGGGCCGTCGCGATCTCGTCGACGAGGAAAGCAAGATTGTCAGCCTCGTCCTTGCACGGAATCACCACCGAGACGGCGGGAACGTGCATGTCGACAGGCGGTACGATCGGCGCCGAAGCGCCAGCGGTCTCGGTCATCTCATCCGTCCGGTTCGAGGGCGCCGGTTCACGCGGCCGGCGGATTTTCCGGCCGGGCGCGAAGGCTGCCCGTCAGTCGGCGCACCAGCGTCGCGAGCGCGCGCCGCCGATGGCGGCCGGTCGGCGGAGAAGCCGGCGGCCGCGCGTCCTTATAGTGCCGTCTGCGGCAACCTGAAAGACCAAACGCCTCGCGGGCCAGCCATGCGGCGAGAACCCAGGCGGCGGCGGCGCCGAGGGTGAAGCCGGCGATGACGTCGCTCGGGAAATGGGCGCCGACCATGACGCGGCTGAGGGCGACGAGGATCGCGGCAAAGAAGATCGGCAGGCGCCAGCGCGGGAAAAAGAACGACAGGGCCACGGCGGCGGCGCCGACGGTCGTTGCGTGGCCCGAGGGAAAGCTCGCATAGGCGCCGTCAAAACTCATCGGAACGAAGTCGAAGGCGCCGACCTTCTCCATGAGTTTCGGCCGGGCGCGGCCAATGCCGCGCTTGACGATGCCCATGAGCAGGCTGACGCCGCCGACCGCGACGAACAGATAGGCGGCACGGCCGACGAGAACGGCAAGGCGGGCCGAGGCCCGGTCAAGAACCCGCAAGGGCGGCGCAAACGCGGCAAGCAGAATGAGCGCGCCGCTTGGCACGAGGTACCAGACGGCGAGGCCGACATCGGTGATCGCCCGAAAGAACCCGGTCGGATCGCCGCCGACGGTGCGCAGGCCACGGGCGACAGGCTCATCGAGACAGAGATAGGCAATGGCGACAGCCAGAATTGTGACCGTGATGCTCGACAGCCAGGGCTGGCCGCCGGGCGGGTTCGGCGCCCTGCCCTTCATCAACTGATGGGCGTCGATCGCGTCGACGACGTCGCGGTTGGCGCGGAGGTTGGCGCGGGCCGCATCGAGAAGGTCGGCGGCGCGCTCGCGCGTCTCGCCGCTCATCGCTCGGCGCCCTCGCGCATGTAAACGGCGATGTCGAGGGCCTTGCCGCCATTGAGGTTGCGGCCGGCGCGACGCGGCCAAGGACGCGCGGCGTGAAGCCGAGTTCGGTGGCCCTGGCGAGGAAATCCGGCTCGCCGCGCGATCTGATGAAGGCGACGCGGCAGCCCGGCTCGGCAAGGAAGGTCGCGGCCTCGTCGTCCTTCATCATGGCAAGGTCGGTGCGGGTCAGGAAAACGAGGCTCGGCTCGCGATAGCGGGTCGTTGCCAGCAGCGGGTCGCGGCACGGCGCGGAGCGCACGACCGTATCGGCAAGACGCGGCGACAGCCAGATTGCCTCGGCACGCGGAAAGGCGAACTGGTAGACGCCGGCATACAGGACCGCCGCGGCAGCAACGGCAACCAGCGAGGACGCGGCATCGTCACGCAGCAGGTAGCGATAGGAGACGATCGAAAGCGCCGCGGCAACAAGGGTCAGGGCGGTCGCGGCCGGCGTCAGGATGCCGTTCAGCCAGTAGAGACCGACGGGAACAGCGACAGCGAGGACGACGGGCACGAACGGCACCAGAATGCCGACGAGCTTCTTCCAGATCGCATCGACCTTCAGCTCGTCACGGAAGAGCGCGGTGCCGACAAGGATGGCGAAGGCCGGATAGAGCGGCAGGACGTAGTGCGGCAGCTTGGTGGCGACCGCCTCGAAGATGAGCCAGCTCGGGATGATCCAGGCGAGAGCAAAGAGCACGCCGCGCTCTCGGCGATGGCGCCAGACAAACGGAATGGCAAGGGCGAAGAACGGCGCGACCGGCCAGAACGTGCCCCAGAAAGCGGCGAGATAAGTGCCCGGAGGGGCGCCGTGGCTTTCCTGCCCGGTGCCGACCTTGGCGAGCAGATCCTTGCCCAGCGCCTCGGTGAAGAACGCTCCCTTGGTCACGATGGTGATGGCGACGAGCCAGGGCAGCACGATGACCAGCACCCAGAGCAGGCCGGTCAACGGACGCAGGCGGCCGAACCAGGCGACCGAGCGCGAGAAGATCATCAGGGTGATCGCCGTAAGGCCCGTCACCATCGGCACGATCGGACCCTTGACGAGGATGCCGAGGCCGAGGCCGGTCCAGAACAGCGCGGTCGTCAGGCGGCGGAGCCGGTGTTCCTCGCTCGACAGGAAGGCGCGCAGGAGCCGCCCTGGGTTGCCAGCAGGCAGGCGAGCAGAACCGCATCGGTCTTGGCAAGGCGCGCCTCGACGCTGGGCAGGATGGCGGCAGCCATCATCAGTCCGGCGAAGAATGCGCCGGAGCGGCCGGCGATCGGCAGCGCCACCCACCAGGTGGGAGGACGGCGAGGACAGCGCCGGCAAGCGAGGGCAGCCGGTAGACCCAGATCGGCGCCTCGGCGCCCTCGCCGCTGGCGATCGCGGCGGCGGACTGGAGCCAGTAGATGCCGATAGGCTTCTGTGGCGGGCCTCGTCCTGAAAGCGGATGTCGATGAAGTCCTTCGTCTCGACCATCTGGCGGCTGGCCTGGGCGAAACGGGATTCGTCACGGTCGACCGGCGGAATGGAGAAGAAGCCTGGAAGGAAGAAGACCAGGGCAATGACGATGAGGAGCGGCGCGGAGACAAGCCGCGACCTGCCGACGAAACCGAAGATGCGACCGGGCCAGCCCTGGCCGGTGCGGGCGCTTCCGCCGTTGCAGGAGAGTCATCGTCGGCGTCGGCGATCGGCGGTGCGGGTTCGTCGCCTGCGATGTCCACGGCTTCGGCGAAGGCCGGTTCGGCCGGGGAATTTTCCGGACCGAGCGGCTCGGGAGCATCGCCTTCGGCCGCCGGAGCGGCCTTGGCCTCGACCGGGCGCCGGCATCGGCGATCATTTCGGGCGCGGTATCCGGCTTCGCTGTCGCGCGTTCCGGGCAATGCCTCGTCCGGGTTGCCGTCCCGCTTTTCCGGCGCGTCTTTGTCGGTCTCGGTCACGTCGATCTCTTGGGAAAATCCGGGCGGACAATAGCAAAAACCGGCGGCGCCAACCGCTACGGGCGTCGCGCCCGGGCATGTGCCGGTGCGGTCCCCTGCCCCGCGACTTGCAGGACTTGCCGGCGGCGGCCGGAGCGGCCATCGTGTCGCTCGCCGACGAAAAGACAACAAGACGACGGGAACGCCACGATGAACTTCGATCTCACCGAAGAACAGAGCCTCATCCGCGACACGGCGCGCAGGATCGCGACAGACCGGGTCGCGCCGCTCGCGGCCCGTCTCGACCGGGGTGAAGGCGGACCGGAGTTCCTCGACAATCTGCGGCTCCTTGCGGAAAACGGCTTCATGGGGCTCAACGTAAGGGCCGATTATGGCGGGACGGAAGCAGGCGCGGTGTCGTTTGCGCTTTCGATCCAGGAGGTCGGCCGGGCCTGCGCCTCGACCGGCGTCACCATGTCGGTGACCAACATGGTCGGCGAGGTCATCCAGGCGATCGGCTCGGAAGAGCAGCGGCAGGCGCACCTGCCGAAGCTCTGCGACGGCACCTATGCGGCCGGGGCGTTCTGCCTCACCGAGGCCGGCGCCGGGTCCGATCCCTCCGCGATGACGACGCGGGCCGAGCGCTCCGGCAATGGCTGGGTGCTGAACGGCGCCAAGCTCTACATCTCGAGCGCGGAATATGCCGGGGTTTTCATCGTCTGGGCGGTGACCGACAAGGCGGCGCCGCGCGGCAAGGGCATCTCCTGCTTCCTCGTGCCGGCCGGCACGCCGGGCATGACGATCGGCCGGCGCGAGGACAAGATGGGCCAGCATGGCTCGGCGACGAACGAGGTGTCGTTCGAGGATTGCCGGCTGCCGGCGGATGCGCTGATGGGGGCGGAGAATGACGGCTTCCGGGTCGCGGTCGGCGAGCTTGCCGGCGGTCGGATCGGCGTTGCGTCGCTGGCACTCGGCATCGCCCGGGCGGCGATGGACGAGGCCAAGGCCTATGTCGCCGAGCGCCAGCAGTTTGGCCGCAAGATCGCCGACATGCAGGGCGTGCAATGGCTGATCGCCGACCGGGAGACGGAACTGGAGGCGGCGCGGCTGCTCATCCGCAGGCGGCATTTCTGAAGGATGCCGGCCGGCCGTTCGCCCGTGAAGCCTCGATGGCGAAGCTCCAGCTGCGAGCGAGGCGGCGCAGCGGGCGACCTACACGGCATTGCAGCTTTTCGGCGGGGCCGGCTATCTCGCCGACAACCCGCTCGAGCGCTACGCCCGCGACGCGCGGATCACCACGATCTACGAGGGTACGAGCGAAATCCAGCGGCTGATCATCGCCCGCGAGACGATGCGGGACTTTCGCTGAAGGGCGCGCAGCGCTTGCATGGGCCATCGGCAGGGACCACATGCAGAGTGGAGAGGCAAGAAGCCTCCCGAGCCGAAAAGGAGCCGATCATGGTTCGCAAGGTCGTTACCTTCGTGGTGGTTGCGGACGGAGCGCGGGCGCGCGTCTTTCGCAACGAGGGACCGGGCAAGGGACTTGTCGCCGAGCCCGAGATGTCGATGGACGGCGACCGGCGGATGGCGCTGGAAATGATGTCCGACCGGCCCGGGCGCAGCTTCGACAGTCATGGCGTCGGCCGCCATGCGATGGAGCCCGCCGTCGATCCGCGTGATGCGGTCGAAAAGGAATTTCTCGAAGAGTTGGTGATGCGGCTCGACGATGCCGCCAAGGCCGGCGCCTATGACCGGCTGGTGCTGGCGGCGGCGCCGCGAGCGCTCGGCGAATTGCGCGGGATGCTTCCGGCGACGGTTGCCGACAGGCTTGCCGGGGAAATCGCAAAGGATCTCACCAGGTTGCCGACGGCCGAGCTTGCCGGGCATCTCGGCGCGGTGATGGCTGTCTGAGCGCAATACGCCTGCGAGAATCGAAACGGCCGCCGGGGGGCTGGCGGCCGTTTCCTGTTCGCGACCCCGATTGATCGAGGCCGTGGGGCTTTCGGTTTGCGAGGGGGCGCGGCCCAAGGCTCCAGCGGGCCTGCCCCCTCGACCTGCCGTCCGGGTGCGCGTTGACCGCAGCCGGGCCGGCAAGCAGGCGTCAGTGAATTCAGACGATCCGAACCCGGTCGCGCTTCAACAACATCTGCGATTCCCGATGCGTCGCCCGCAGGGCGGCCCGGCGGCGCGCCATGCGAATCCGCAGGATCGTGCTCGGGCTCTCGTTCAGCGGGGCAAGCAGCGCCGCGTCGAGATCAGCCCGGGCGATGCCGAGATCGGCAAGCTGGCGCACCGGCATGTCGCAAAGCTGCATGAGGGCGCGGCGGTCGCGCCAATTCTTCCAGAGGGCCTTCATGCGATGGGCCACGCGAGCAACCGTAGCCGTACCGGCGGCCGCCGCCGACGCGGGGATGACGGGTTCGGAAATGGGCTCAAACGGGCGTGACATGTCGCGATCCTCCGAAGGACATGGAGAACCAGTGAGGCGACCGCATGCGGCCGCCTCGCCGGTACTTGGGAGTTGGGATGAACCCGGTCGACCGTCTCGACCGGCAGAGGCACCATGCTATGGCTCTATTGATAGTTCCAACGAATAGTTCTAATGAATTTCATCAGTTTCAGTGATGAATGGTGACGGCAATGCATACGCTCGACATGGACCAGCTCCTGACCTTCGTGGCGATCGCCGAAACCGGCTCGTTCACCGAGGCGGCGCAGAAGGTTTCCCGCACCCAGTCGGCGGTGAGCATGCAGATGAAGCGGCTCGAGGAGACGGTCGGGCGGCCGATCTTCGCGCGGGACGGCAGGCGCTCGCGGCTGACCGATCACGGCGTGACGCTGCTCGACTATGCGCGGCGGATCCTGACGCTCAACGCCGAGACCATGGCAATCTTCCAGGCGAGCGACATTCGCGGCAAGGCGCGGCTCGGCCTGCCGGACGACTATGCGCCGCGCCTCCTGCCGATGGTGCTGGCGACGTTCGACCGCGCCCATCCCAATCTGGAAATCGACGTCACCTGCGACATCAGCCGCAAGGTCGTCGAGAAGGTCTCCAAGGGCGAGCTCGATATCGGCATCGTCACCTTCTACGAAGGGGTGCGCAATCACGTCGCCGATCCGCGCGTCGTGCGTCGCGAAACCGCTGTTCCTCGTCGGATCGCTGCATCATTCGGCGCATCTTGCTGACCGTTGCCGCCGGCGGTCGGGGAGGAATCCTGCGCCTGGCGCAGGCAGGCCGTGAAAGCGCTCGAGACGGCCGATGCACCGCATCGCCTATACGAGCTCGAGCGCGGCGGCGATTGCCGGTGCCGTGCAATCCGGCCTCGCGGTCGGCGTCCTGCCGGAAAGCGCTCGGTGACGCCGGACATGCGCCGGCTTGGTGCCCGGGACGGGTTTCCGACGCTGATGCCGGCCGACATCGCGCCTATCCGGGCCGAACACGCCCGCGATGCCATCCACGACGCACTCGTCGAGCAATATCGCGTCCGCGCTCGACAACATGAGCGTGTTCTATCACCCGAAGCGCGGGCCGCGGCCTGACGCAAACGTCAGCCGATTGACCCGCGTCAAGACGGCCCGGCGCCATGGCGGATAGACTCGATAGCCTCAGGTTGTCGGGGGCGAACGGCGAACGGGAACACGAAAATGACGATCAGAGACATCGTTACGGTGCTCGACGTCATCGAGGAATCGATGCCGGCAGCACGCGTCGCGCTGGCGCTTCCAGCCGGTTCACCGCTCATCTCACCGGCCTTGCGCTGGCGGTTGAACCTGTGATCCCGCCGCTGCTCGTGTCGCCCATCCCGGTCGACATCATCGCCGAGGCGCAGCAACAGGCGGATGAGCGCGCCAAGTCGGCCATCGCCCGTTTCAAGCGATCTCGCGGCCGGCGCCGGCGTTGTTGCCGATGCCAGGGAAAGGTCATTGCCGGCGCGATGACGGAAGTCATGACCGGCACCTGCCGGCTTACCGATCTCGTCGTCATCGGCCAGGACGATCCGGCCCGGCCGGACCCGGGCCGGGCGCAGGCGCTCGAGGCGGTGCTGTTCGGCGCGTCGCGGCCGCTGCTCGTGGTGCCGCTCGGCTTTGCCGGCGAAACGTCATTCGGCCGCGTCGCCATCGGCTGGGACGGCAGTTCGCCGGCGGCACGGGCGGTAGTTGCCGCCCTGCCCTTCCTTGCGGCGGCAGAGTCGGTCGAGGTCATCGCCGTCGACCAGCCGGTCGAGGAAGGATCTGATGCGACGGCGGACGTCGTCACCTATCTGTCCCGTCACGATATTGCCGCAGAAGGCATCCATATCTCCTCGAACGGCATGGGTATCTGCAGGTCGCTCGGCCGGCACGTCGAAGAGGCAGGCTATTCGCTTCTCGTCATGGGAGGCTTTGGCAAGACGCTTCCTGTAGCAGGAAAGCCCGTGCTGGAGGAGCGACACGCGAAATGCCGCGGGCAATGCCCGTACCGGTACTCATGGCCCACTGACCAGCAGCCGGCGCGCAACCCGATCTGTATAAATGGAGCGGATAGTGCGAACCGGGTGCATTCCAACAAGAAAACAAGGGGTCTGGGGAGGAAACGTCGGCAAGAACGATGAAACCGGACCCGAAGACATGCCGCCTGGGCGAATCTCGATGCCCTGTTCCAGCCGAAGAGCGTAGCGCTCATTGGCGCCACGCCGAATGTGGGAAAGGTCGGAAACGACGTTCTCGTCAATCTGACCCGGGGCAGCCTCAAGGTTCCGCTCTACCTCATCAATCCTCATCATGCCGAGATCGACGGCCGGCGCTGCTATCCGGATGTCGATGCCCTGCCGACGGTGCCCGACCTCGGCGTCATCGCTTCGCCGGCGGAGACGGTTCCCGGCGTCGTGCGGGCGCTTGGTGCGAGTGCGCGGCCGCGGTCGTGCTCAGCTCCGGCTTGGACACGGCGACGGATCGCTGGCGGCCGAGGCCGTCGAGGCGGCGCGGGAAAGCGGCCTGCGGCTGCTCGGACCCGATTCGATCGGCGATGGTGCCGGCCGTCGGGCTCAATGCCGCATTTGCCCATGAGAACGTGCCGAAGGAGACCTTGCGCTCATCTCGCAGTCGGGCTCGGTCATCGGCTCTATTGTCGAGTGGGCCAATGAACAATGGCGGTTGCTTTTCGGCGATCGCCTTGTCGGCAACCGGCGAGGTCGATGTCGGCGACCTCTCGATTATTTCTCGCTCGACTACCGGACACGCGCGATCCTGCTCACATGGAGGGGGTCGGCAATGCGAGCCGGTCTATGACGGCGGCGCGGGCGGCGGCGCGCGTGCGGCCCGTGGTCGTCATCAAGAGCGGCCGGCATCGGCAGGCGGCGCAGCGGCGGCGACCCATTCGGGCGCCCTTGCGACCACCGATGCGGTCTATGACGGCGTTCCGGCGCGCCGGACTCCTCCGGGTGCGCGACCTGCACGAGCTTTTCGAAGCAGCGCAGACACGCTCTCGCTGCTGAAGCCTTCAAGGCCGGCGGCTGGCGGCTGCTACCACGGCGGCGGCATGGGCGTTCTCGCCGTCGACCGGCTTGGTCGACTATGGCGGGCAGCTCGCCTGCCTTCGGAAAGACGTATTCCACACTCGACGCCTTCCTGCCGTGCAAGTGGTCCGGCGCCAACCCCATCGACATTGGCGACGACGCCGACCCGGCGCGCTATGCCAAGGTGGAGCGATACGGTTCTCGACGACCCGGAAATCGACGCGGTGCTCGGGTCGCGCACTGCCCCTCGATGCTCGGCGTCAGCTCTGATTGCGCCCGCGAGACGCATGTCCGTCGGCCGGCACCGTACATCGAAGGTCTATCCGAAGCCGAGTCGCCGCCCGGCTGTCAGCAGGACGTCGAGGCGCGGGAGATTCGAGGCCGAGCACGTCCCTGCTATCCGAGTCCGTCGAGCGCCATCCGCGGCTATATGACCTGTCCATTACTCGGACGCGCAGGACGAGCTTGATGGCGACGCTGCCGAGCCTTCCGAGCGATTTCCGCCCCGACGCGAGCGGTGCGCGCGGCTGTCGAGACTCGCTCTTTCGGCGACGGGCGTGGCGGCCGACGCCGCAGGAGACGCAGGAGGTTCTGGCCGCCTACGACATCCCGATGGTGCAGACGGAAGTGGCGCATACGCCAGAGGAAGCCGGCATCGCGGCACGCAAGGTGCTGACGGTGTCGCCGACCTGCGCGGTCAAGGTCGCCCCCACCCGACATTCCGAACAAGTCGGACGTGCGCGGCGTTGTTCTCGACGTGACGACGCCGCAGGTGGCGGAACTCGTTGCCAGCGAAATGCTGCTGCGCATTCCGGGCATGCGGCCGGACGCGCGCATCGACGGCGTTACCGTCCAGCCGATGATCGTTCGGCGAAACGGCGTCGAGCTCGTTGCCGGCATTGCCGACGATCCGGTGTTCGGTCCGGTCGTCGTCTTCGGCCGGGGCGGCCTCGCGGTCGAGGTCATTGCCGACAAGGCGCTGGCGCTGCCGCCGCTCGACATGCATCTCGCCCATGATCTCATCGCCCAGACCCGCGTCAGCCGCGTTCTGAAGGGCTATCGGAACCGGCCGGCGGCCGACTCCGAGGCAGTGGCGCTGACGCTCGTCAAGCTGGCGCAGCTTTCCGCCGACATTCCGGAAATCCGCTCGCTCGATCTCAATCCGCTGGTCGCGGACGATTCCGGCGTCCTGTCGCTCGACGCGCGCATTTCCGTCGCGCCGGTCGAGGCACGGGTCGGCGGCTGGAGCAATCCGCGCTTCGCGATCCGGCCCTATCCCAAGCAGTGGGAACGGGTGATGGAGCTGCGGGACGGGTCGCGGGCGATCGTCAGGCCGATCCGGCCGGAGGACGAGGTGCTCTATCCGGCATTCTTCGAGCGGGTGACGCCGGAGGATTTGCGGCTGCGGTTCTTCGCGCCGGTGCGCGACTTCAGCCACAAGTTCATCGCCCGGCTGACGCAGATCGACTATTCGCGCGACATGGCGTTCCTTGCAGCGGACGAAGAGAGCGGCGAATTGCTCGGCGTCGTCCGGCTGTCGTCGGAGCCGGACCGGGAGAGCGGCGAATACGCGATCCTTCTGCGCTCGGACCTCAAGGGAAAGGGCCTCGGCTGGCGGCTGATGCGGCTTCTCATCGAATATGCCCGCTCCGAGGGCTTCAGCTCGATTCACGGCCAGGTGCTGCGCGAGAATACGACCATGCTGTCGATGTGCGAGGGCCTCGGCTTCCGCATCCGGACCGATCCGGACGAGCCGAACATCGCGCAGGTGACGCTGCCGCTCGACGAAGACATCGACGAGGAAAAGGGCGTGGCGCCCGAGCTGCGCAAGAGCGCCTGAGCGAAAACGAGATGAAACGGGCGGCCTCTGATCGGGCCGCCCTTTTTGTTTGCCGGTTATCGAGTTTGCCTTTGCGACCCGCTATCCGGCGGCGGCGGCGATGAACGCGGCGACGGCACCGTCGAGATCCGACGAGTTGTCGATGGTGACGACATCCGGTCCCTCGACCGCAACCGAGGCGGCGCGGGCGATCCTTCTCGACATCCTCTGCCGTTTCCCGGCCGCGCCCTGCGAGGCGCTGGCGCAACACTTCGGCATTCGCCGTCACGTGGATGACGCGGAGGGCGTCTAGCGCTGCCGGGCTTGCGGGATGATGGCGCGCGATACGTTGGCGATGACGGTGCGCCCCTCGCCGATCGCTGCATCGATGGCGCGCGGCAGGCCGTAGGCGAGGCCATGGGCGCGCCAGGACAGGGCAAGCCCGCCGGCATCCTGGAGCGCGGCAAGCCGGCCTCGTCGATGCTGTCACGGTCTTCGAGGTCGGGACTGGCGGTGCGGGTTACGATGCGCCGAGCGAAGACAAAGCCATTGTCGGCGGCGAGCGCAAGGCGGGCACGGTTGATCAGCGTGTCCTTGCCGGCGCCGGACGGGCCAACGACCAGCACCAGCCGGCCGGGGCCAATCGCGCCGGTCTCACTGGCGGGCATTTTCCCTTCTTCGGCGGTCGTCACGGCAAGATGCCCCTCAGGTCCGGATCACGCAGGTTTCGGGTCAGAATGACCGGCGCCGCGGCGCCGGTCCACCCGCTTGTCGGATCATTCGCCGTCACGCGACCCGCCGGCCCTCGCGCCAGACTTCGCGGACGATCGGCACGCGAGCCGTCGTCGGCGACGCGGACGATATCGGCGCGGCGCCCGGCCTCGAGACGACCGCGATCGGTGAGCCCGACCGCCTCGGCCGGGTTGGCGGTGACGAGGCTGATTGCTTCCGGCAGCGACATCTCCCTGGCAAAGCTCGGCAGAACGAAAGCCGCCTGGACAAGGCTGAACGGCACGTAGTCCGACGACAGCACATCGAGCAGGCGGTTCTGGGCGGGCTCAAGGGCCGAGACATTGCCGGGTGCGAACCGCCGCGCACGACGTTCGGGGCACCCATCAGGACCTTCAGGCCATTCTCGTGGGCGATCCGTGCCGCCTCGACGGTCGTCGGGAATTCGGCGATGGCGACGCCGTCCTCGACCGCCTCGCGGACATGGGCGGCCGTCGCGTCGTCATGGCTGGCAAGGACGATGCCGGCCTCGTTGCAGGCCGCGACGACGGCCGAGCGGTTGGCAGCGGAATAGAGCGAGTGCATGCGCAGACGCTCCTCGATGAAGGCGTCCATCTCGGCGTCCGACATGCCGGACTTGCCCTGATAATACTCCTTGAACTTGTCGAGGCGGACGAACTGGCGCTGGCCGGGCGTATGGTCCATCAGGGAGACGAGACGGACGTTCGGGTCGGCGAAGAACGGCTCGGCCTCGTCGGAGGCATCGCTCGCCGACAGCTCGCAGCGCAGGTGGATCAGGTGGTCGGGCGCAGGCGGCCGAGCGCCGCGGGCGCCGTCGATGGCGACGGCGAGCGTGCGCATCTCCTTGCCGAGCTGCTTGGAATCGGCGTCCGAGCCGACACGCAGGGCATCGAGAACGGTGGTGATGCCGGACGAGATGATCTGGGCGTCATGCGCCTGAATTGCCGCGATCGGGTTCCAGCGGACGCCCGGTCGCGGCGCGTAATGGCTTCTCGAGGTGGTCGGTGTGCAGGCTCGACGAGGCCTGAATGAGATAGTCGCCGGCGCAATCGATGCCGGCGGTGGAGCGGCCTTCGGTGATCTCGGCGATGGTCCCGTCGCGGGCGACGAGCGTTCCGTCAATGACGCGGTCGGCAAGCACGATGCGGGCGTTGGTCAGCACCAGCTCGGTCGAATTCGAGGTCATGGGGCGTGGTCCTGTGTTGCCGGCAGCCCTCGGCGGGCCGGCGGACAAAGACTGGTTCCGGGGAAACGCGTGGCAGGGCGCCGGCCGCGTGTGCGGTGCGCCCCGCCGGCACTCAGATCACCAGCCGGCGAAGCTGCTGGGAGAGAATGTCGACCAGCGAGACGGTAACGACGACGACGATGATGATGGCGGCGGTCTCGGCGTACATGAAGCCGCGGATCGATTCGAAGAGGATCTGGCCGATACCACCGGCGCCGACGAGACCGAGGACGGTGGCGGAGCGCACGTTGGTCTCGAACCGGTAGAGCGAGAACGAGATCCAGAGCGGCGCAACCTGGGGCACGACGCCGTAGACAATTTCCTGCAGGCGGCTGGCGCCGGTGGCGCGGATACCCTCGACGGGACGCGGGTCGATCGCCTCGACCGCCTCGGAAAAGAGCTTGGCGATGATGCCGAGATTGTGGACGAAGAGCGCCATGACGCCGGCGAACGGCCCGAGGCCGACGGCGACGACGAAGAGCACGGCAAAGACGATCTCGTTGATGGCGCGGGCGGCGTCCATCAGGCGGCGGATCGGCTGAACGACCCAGACTGGCGCGATGTTGCTCGACGACAGCAGCGCGAAGGGAATGCCGAAGATGACGGACAGGAACGTGCCCCAGATGGCGATCTGGACCGTCAGCACCATTTCCTCGATGAAGATGTCGAGATCGCGGAAATTCGGTTTCAGGAAGCCGCCGGCGTATTCGGCCATGTTGGCGGCGTCAGTGAAAAGATAGGGCCAGCGATAGACTTCGGCCGGGGCATAACCCCAGGCGAGCAGGCCAAGGATGATCACCCACATCAGCCAGCGATAGGCGCGCCGGCTCAGGTCTTCGCGCGGGATCTCGAGGGCGGCAGGGTTCTGCATGACACGTCCAGCAAAAACGGGGCGGCGCCGGCCGGGAGCCGACGCCGCCGGAGTTGGCGGGACCTCAGGCCTGCGGAACCTTGGCCATGAGCGCTTCGATCTCGGTCTTCTCGGCTTCGAGCTTCTCGATCTCGGCTTTCTTCTCCTCGGCCGACATCTTCTCGTCGCCCTGGATCTTGAAGATCTTCTTTGAGATCTCGAGGATGCGGATCGGGTAGAGCTGGGCGTCGGAGGACGGCTTGAACGGCGCCCACTGCAGACCGGCGAGAACCTCGCGAGCCTTGGCGACCTCTTCCGGGGTGCCCTGGCGGCCGTAGCTCATGATGAAGGTGTAGATCTTGTCCTTGGTCGCCTGATCGAGATCCTTCTTCCAGACCAGCGGGTCGGACGGGATCAGCGGCGACTGCCAGAGAACCTTGATGTTGGCGCGAGCTTCCGGATTGGTCAGCTCGAGGCGACGCATGTTCTCGGTGTTGTTGGTGGCAACGTCGACCTGCTTGTTGGCAACGGCCAGGGCGTTCGCCTCATGATTGGCGTTGCGCACGGTCTTGAAGCAGGTCTTCGGATCGACGTTGTTCTTGGCGAAGACGAAAGTCGTCGGAACCAGGAAGCCCGAGGTCGAGTTCGGATCGCCAAGGCCGAAATTCAGCGAGCCGTCGCACTTCAGGACATCCTCGAGAGTGTTCAGCGGGCTGTCCTTGTGGGCGATGATCAGCGACCAGTAGCCCGGGTTGCCTTCGGAATCGACCGTCTGGGCGAACACTTCGCCGCCGGCGCGATCGACGGCTTCCATACCGGACTTGTTGCCATACCATGCAACCTGAACCTTGCCGAAGCGCATGCCCTCGATGATGCCGGCATAGTCGGAGGCAAAGAACGGGTTGATCTTCAGGCCGGTCTGCTGGGCCATGGCCTCAAGGAACGGAACCCAGTTGGTCTTGAGGTTCTGGGTCGTCTCGGTCGAGATGATGCCGAAATTGACTTCGGTCATCTCGGCCTTGGCCGGAGCCGCGAGTGTCGCGGCCATGGCGAGCGCCATCGCGCCCTTGGCGAAGAAATTCATCGGATATCTCCTGCGGGGTCGTGGTTGTTCGTGGCGTCTTCTGGAATTCAGGCTCCGGCGAAAGCCGGAACCGGCGCTGCGACCGTCCGCGACCTCGCGGCGATCGGCCCTTCAGGGAGCACCAGCTCGGCGCTGGCTTCCCCGTAGAGTTCACAAAGGAATGCGTCCGTCAGCGCGGTCGAGGGGCCGTCGTAGACGACCTCGCCGTCGCGCAGGGCGATGGTGCGGGGGCAGAAGCGACGGGCGTATTCGACCTGATGAAGGGAGACGACGACGGTGATGCCGTCGTTTTCATTGATCTCGGTCAGCGTCTCCATGACACGGCGGGCGGAGGCCGGGTCAAGGGAGGCGATCGGCTCGTCGGCGAGGATGACGCGGGCGCCCTGGACGAGCGCGCGGGCGATGGCGGCGCGCTGCTGCTGACCGCCGGAAAGGGTCGAGGCGCGCTGCTTGGCGGTATCGGCGATGCCAACGCGATGCAGGGCCTGCATGCCGCCAAGCTTCTCGTTGCGGCTGAACAGGCCGAAAGTGCCGCGCCAGCCCGGAATCTGGCCAAGCAGGCCGACGAGGACATTGGTCAGCACGGACAGGCGGGCGACAAGGTTGAACTGCTGGAAGACGACGCCGACCTGACGGCGGACGGCGCGGGCGTCGCGCTGCAATCGGCCGCCGGCCTGAACGACGACATTGCCAACGCGGACTTCGCTGCGACTGCCGGAGTTGCCTTTTTCAAGGCCGATGAGGTGGCGCATCAGCGTCGACTTGCCGGAACCGGAAGCGCCGATCAGCGCGACCATCTCGCCGGATGCGACAGTCAACGAAACATCGCGGAGCGCGTCCTTGCGTCCGAAGGATTTCGAAAGACCGTGGACTGCGATCGCGGTCATGCCTTGCCCCCTGCCCCTTGTCACAGGCAGCGGATAGCCGGCTTTTGTGTCAGCCAGACAAAGCGTCGATGAAGGTTCGATGACGCAGGCCCGTTTTGCCCGGGCGGTCCACCGCGAAATGTCGCAGCATCGTTCGAGCCGTGCATCGGGCCGCCGGCGGCGCTTGAAAAGCGGCGCGCCGGGGCGCAAGCTCAAGGCAGTGTCGAACCAGCATGAAAGGGCGTTTTGTGATTGCCATTGTGTCCTTCCGGTCCGGGCGGGCCTAGAGGAAATCGAGCGGAGCGATGCGCTCCGGCTGTCTCGTTTCCGAGTGACCCGTCCCGAGCCGCCTGCAACGCGGGAACCGGCATGAAGCCGTTCCGCGCGTGATTTGTTGCAGCTTGAATGTCCGGACCCGCCGCGCGCGGGTGGCCGGCATCGGGAAAGAGACCAATGACACTTCAACTCGCCGCGCTGGCCGCTTTCGGCTGGCAGAACAGCGACACATCGCAACTTTCCACCGAGGAAATCGAAACCTGCCAGCCAGTCCGGGTCATCGCCGTCGAGCGGTCCGGACTTCGGATTGCCGGACCCGGCATCGAGGCTGAAATCCCGCCCTTGCGAACCGGGGACGACGAGGGCACCGCAACCGTTGGCGACTGGCTGCTGCTTTGCGGCGAACCCTTGCGGCCGCGCCGCCTGCTCGCCCGCAAAAGCCTCCTGAAGCGACGGGCGCCCGGCACCGGCCGGCAAATTCAGTTGATCGCGGCCAATGTCGACGTGCTGTTCATCGTCACCTCGTGCAATCAGGATTTCAACATCGCCCGGCTGGAGCGCTATCTGGCGCTGGCTCGCGAGGCTGGCACAACGCCGGTCATCCTGCTGACGAAGGCCGACCTTGCCGGCAACGCCGATGACTATCCCGGCGAGGCGGAGCGCACTCTGCCGGGCGTCTTCGCGCTGGCGCTCGACGCGCGGGCACCATCGGCCGCGGCGCAATTGCTGCCCTATTGGCGCGCCGGCCAGACGGCGGCGCTGGTCGGCTCGTCGGGGGTCGGCAAGTCGACGCTGATCAACACGCTGCTCGGGCGCGAGGCCATTGCCACGGGCGGCATCCGCGAGGACGACGCCAAGGGACGGCACACGACCACGAGCCGGGCGCTCTACCGGCTGGCGAACGGCGCCTGGCTGGTCGACACGCCGGGCATGCGGGAGCTGCAGCTCGCCGACGCCGAGGCCGGCATCTCGGCGGTGTTCGAGGATATCGTGGCGCTCGGCCGGGACTGCCGGTTCAGCGATTGCCGGCACGAAAGCGAGCCGGGATGCGCGGTGCAGGCGGCGATTGCGGCCGGCGAGCTCGATGCGGCGCGGCTGCAGCGCTGGCGGAAACTGCACCGGGAAGAGGCACACAACAGCGCCAGCCTTGCCGAGCGCCGGGCGAACGATCGCCGGTTCGGCAAGATGGTGAAGCGCGTCATCGCCGAGAAGAAGCAACGCGAATGAACGCTGCGCGGCCGCGGCGGCGTCAGGTCAGGGCTTCATAGCGGGCGAGGAAATCCTCGACCGTCAGGCGGCGGAAGTCGTCGAGCGCGGCGCCGATCCGTTCGTGCGGCCAATCCCACCAGGCAAGGCGGGCAAGGCGGTCGGCAATGTCGCGCGGGAAGCGATCGCGGATCGGCTTTGCCGGCACGCCGCCGACGATGGTGTAGGCCGGGACATCGCGGGAGACGACGGCGCCGGCGCCAATGACGGCACCGTTGCCGACCGTGACGCCGGGCAGAATGGTGGCGCCGTGGCCGATCCAGACATCGTTGCCGATGCGGACGGTATGTTCCCGGCGCCAGGCGAACAGCCCGTCGTCGAAATCCCGTCCGGGCCAGTAGTCGGCCGAGCGATAGGTGAAGTGGTGCTGGGTCGCCCGCCAGGTCGGATGGTTCGAGGCGTTGATGCGGACGGCGGAGGCGATCGAGCAGAACTTGCCGATCTCGGCGAACATCACGTCGCCGTCGCGCATGATGTAGCTGTAGTCGCCGATACTGCAGTGATGGAGGACGGTGCGCTCGCCGATCTCGGTGTAGCGGCCAAGGTCGGTTCCGACCACCTCGGCACCGGCGGCGATGAGCGGCGCTGTGCCGAGGCGGGTCGTCGGTTCAGCGCTGGTCATGCCGCAAGCTCCGCCGCGAATGAGGTGACGTCGACGATCCGGTCAGCGACGCGGTCGCGCACATCGGCATCATGAAAGATGCCGAGGATGGCCGTTCCTGCCGCTTTCTTCCTCGTCGATGAGGCGAACAACGGCATCGCGGTTGGCGGCGTCGAGCGAAGCGGTCGGCTCGTCGAGAAGCAGGACCGGCCGCTCGGCGGCAAAACCCCTCGCAATGTTGACGCGTTGCTGCTCGCCGCCGGAAAAGGTGGCCGGCGGCAGGTTCCAGAGCCGCTGCGGCACGTTGAGGGCAGCAAGCAGCGTCTCGGCGCGGGCGGTCGCGGCATCGGGCGCGGCACCCTCGGCCAGCAAGGGTTCGCGCACCAGGTCGATTGCCGAAACACGCGGAATGGCCCGCAGGAACTGGCTGACATAGCCGAGCGTCGTGCGGCGCAGCTCGAGCACTTCGCGCGCCGCGGCGCGGGTAACATCGATCGTGCCCTCGTCGGCATGGACGAGGATCTCGCCGCGCTCGCAGCGGTAATTGCCGTAGACCATCTTCAGGATCGAGCTCTTGCCGGCGCCGGACGGCCCGCCAAGCACGGCGCATTCGCCGGCAGCGACGGCAAAGGAAACGCCGGAGACGACCGGCAGGCGCAATCCGTCCTGCAGATGCAGCGTGAACGACTTGGCCACATCGAAAAGTTCCAGCCTTGGCAGCTTCATGGGTTCGGCCTCAGACCTGAAGGATCGACGAGACGAGCAACTGGGTGTAGGCGGCCTGCGGATCGTCGAGGACCTGATCGGTCAGCCCCTCCTCGATGACCGCGCCGCCCTTCATCACCAGCATGCGATGCGACAGCAGGCGGGCAACGGCGAGATCGTGCGTGACGATGATCGCCGAGAGGCCAAGCTCGGCGACGAGACCGCGCAGAAGATCGAGCAGACGGGCCTGAACGGAAACGTCGAGGCCGCCGGTCGGCTCGTCCATGAAAACGAGCCTTGGACCGGTGACGAGATTGCGGGCGATCTGCAGGCGCTGGCGCATGCCGCCGGAAAACGAGCGCGGATCATCGTCGATGCGGTCGGCGGCGATCTCGACCCGGCCGAGCCAGTCGGTCGCCTTCTCCCGGATCGCGCCGTAGTGGCGGTCGCCGACAGCCATCAGGCGCTCGCCGACATTGCCGCCGGCCGAGACCGTCATGCGCAGGCCGTCGATCGGGTTCTGGTGAACGAAGCCCCAGTCGGTTCGCATCAAGAGGCGCCGCTCGGCCTCGGACAGCGAATAGAGGCTGCGCAAATGGCCGTCGCGGGTGCGATATTCGATGGTGCCGGCCGTCGGCAGCAGGCGGGTCGAGAGGCAGTTGAGCAGGGTCGACTTGCCGGAACCCGATTCACCGACGATGGCCAGAACCTCGCCGGGCCAGAGGTCGAAGGAAATGTCGGCGCATCCCGTGCGGTGACCGTAAAGTTTGGTGATGCCGCGGGCGCGGAGCAACGGCATCTCGTCTGTTGCAACGGAAACGCTCACGACGCGCACTCCCCTTCCGCGCTCCAGACCGGCGTCGCGCCGGCGGTGCCGACGTGGCCCTCGGCGCGCCGCGTCTCGCAATGATTGCTGTCGGAACAGACGAACATGCGCCCGCCCCGGTCGTCGACGATGACCTCGTCGAGGAAGACGCCTTCGGCGCCGCAGAGCGCGCACGGGGCGTCAAACTCCTGCACGGAGAACGGATGATCGTCGAAGTCGAGGCTGACGACCTCGGTGTGCGGCGGAATGGCGTAAATGCGCTTCTCGCGGCCGGCGCCAAAGAGCTGCAAGGCCGGCGAGCGGTGCATTTTCGGATTGTCGAATTTCGGCGTCGGCGACGGGTCCATGACATAGCGGCCGGCGACCTTGACCGGATAGGCATAGGTCGTCGCGATATGGCCGTGGCGGGCGATGTCCTCGTAGAGCTTGACGTGCATGAGGCCGTATTCCTCGAGGGCGTGCATGGTGCGCGTTTCGGTTTCGCGCGGCTCGAGGAAGCGCAGCGGTTCGGGAATCGGCACCTGGTAGACGAGGATCTGGCCGGCTTTCAGCGGCGTTTCGGGAATGCGATGGCGGGTCTGGATGACGGTCGCCTCGTTCGTGTCCGTTGTCGTTCGCACATTGCTCGTGCGCACGAAAAAGGCGCGGATCGAGACGGCATTGGTGGTGTCGTCGGACCCCTGATCGATGACCTTCAGGACGTCGTCCGGACCGATGACGGCCGCCGTCACCTGTACGCCGCCGGTGCCCCAGCCATAGGGCATCGGCATCTCGCGCGAGGCGAAGGGCACCTGATAGCCGGGGATGGCGATCGCCTTCAGGATGGCGCGGCGGATCATCCGCTTCGTCTGCTCATCAAGATAGGCAAAATTGTAGGCGCCTTCGGCACGCATCCTTAACAGCCTTTCCCTAGAATAACGCCGGCAAAAGATGGGAGGGCGTCATGGATGTCATTCGGCAGTTCCTTGCGGAGCATTCGCCGGTCTGGCTGCACCCCTGGCTTGTCGAGGGGAACGGCTGGATCGGTCTTGGCCTTGCCGGTTTGTTGGCGATCGTGTTTCGCAACAAGCTCGGCTTCGGCGACACGAGCCTTGGCTGGATCGGCGACGGCGGCTACTACGATGCCGACTGTGACGGTGGCGGCGACGGCGGCGACTGAGCCGCGCGGCGCGATCATTCCGCCGCCTCCCGGGTCTGCGCCCCGGCTTCGTCGGTCGCGGCCTTTTCGGCGTGCTCCCGGCGCATGCGGCGAACCAGCTCCAGCTCCGACTGGAAATCGACATAGTGCGGCAGCTTCAGATGTTCGACGAAGCCCGTCGCCTGAATGTTGTCGGAATGCGACAGCACGAATTCCTCGTCCTGGGCCGGGGCGACGAGCTCCTCGCCGAGTTCGCGCCAGCGCAGCGCCCTGTCGACGAGGGCCATGGCGATCGCCTTGCGCTCGGACTGGCCGAAGACCAGCCCGTAGCCGCGCGTGAACTGCGGCGGCACCTTCGCCGACCCCTTGAACTGGTTGATCATCTGGCACTCGGTGACGCTGACGCGGCCAAGCGGAACAGCGAATCCGAGGTCCTCGACGAAGAACTCGACCTCAACCTCGCCAAAGCGAATTTCGCCGGCAAAGGGGTGTGAGCGGGCGTAGCCGCGCTGGGTCGAATAGCCAAGGGCGAGAAGGAAACCCTCGTCGCCACGCGCCAGATTCTGCAGGCGGATATCGCGATCGACCGGGAATTCCAGCGGCGTTCGGGTCAGGTCGCCCGGTTCGGCATCGGCGGCGCTGTCGCCCGTCACTTCGACAAGGCCTTCAGCGGCGAGGAGATCGGTGACGCGCGGTGCCGATTCCTGCGGCGCCTCGCGGCGCACGGGCGCTTCGGCATCGCCATCGGCGGCAAGTGCGAAATCGATGAGGCGGTGGGTGTAGTCGAAGGTCGGGCCGAGCAACTGGCCGCCGGGCAGATCCTTGAAGGTCGCCGAAATTCGCCGCTCGATCCGCATCGCGGCGGTGTCGACCGGTTCGCTCGCGCCGAAGCGCGGCAGGGTCGTGCGATAGGCGCGGATGAGAAAGATCGCCTCGATGAGATCGCCGCGCGCCTGCTTGATGGCAAGGGCGGCAAGCTCGCGATCGAACAGCGACCCCTCCGTCATGACCCGGTCGACGGACTGGGCAAGCTGCCCGACGATCTGGGCGAGGGTCAGATCGGGAACCGACCGGTCGCCGCGGCGGCGGTCGGCAAGCAGCGCATGGGCGTTGGCGATGGCCTTTTCGCCACCCTTGACGGCGACATACATCAGTCAGCCCTCCAGGATCGGCCGGGTCGAGCGCGGCAGGGCAGCGACGGCATCGGGCGAGCAGAAGATCATGTCGACGCCAAGGGGAAAGGCGGCATTGTTCCGGGCCCAGCTTGCCCAGAAGCCGCCCGGCAGGGGCATCGCGGCAAAACGGACCTCGCCGGCGATGCCCGGGCCGGAAAGCCGTTGACCGGCAGCGCCGGTGATCGCCTCCACCTCGACGATGATGGTCGCGGAGCGGTCCGGATAGTCCGGTACGCCCTGCGGAAAGACCGAGAGCGGCGGCATGGCCGAGATGTCGCCGACGATGGCGAATTCGGCACCGTCAACCGAATCGGTCATGCGGCAGCCGGTGTGAAAGCGCAGCCAGTCGGCAATATCGCGCTGGCGGGCAAGGCGCTCGTCGAGCCAGACGGCGGTCTCGAAGTCGACGAGCGTGAGCAGCACCGCCGCGGTCGTCGGCAGCAGTCCGGCCGGGGCCGGGGCGCGGGCCGACAGGGCCACCGGCTGGCCGGGTTCGGCCATCGCGGCGGCAACCGCGCGGAAGGTCGCCTGCGCCTCGAATACGGGATCGGAGAAACCGGCTGCGAGCACCATCAGTCTTCTCCCCTGACGAGCGTGAAGAAATCGACGCGGGTGGCGGCGGTCTCCGCTGCCACCCGGGCATCGCCCTCGGCGATGCCGTCGCGGATCGGCCGGAGGACATCCTCCTCCTCGACACGGGTCCGGGCGTCGCCTCGCCAGAGCGCATCGAAAATGGCGGCCAGCCGGGCTTCTTGCCGGTCGCGACCCAGCACATAGCCATGGCCGATGGCGGCGCCGAGGCGAACGGTCGCCCGCGTCACGGTCGCCTCGCCGAAATTGAAGGGCTGGCCATCGCCGCCGATGCGGCCGCGCAGCATGACAAGGCCGGTTTCGGGGTTGCGGATGTCGTCGACCTCGGGCTTTTCCGGCCAGGTCTCCCAGGCCGCCGAGAGATCGGCGGTCGAAGCCATGGCAAGGATGCGCATGGCTTCCTGCCGGCTGGCAATCCTGGCTCCGTCGCCGTCGTCGAAACGCATGTCGACCATATCCAAACGTATCCCGTCCTGACTGGATCGTCTGGATAGTTGCTGCCGGTGACACTCTTCGATGATGCATCCATTTTGCCGGCGAATGGAATGGGCCGGCAAACGCCGGCCCCTCCCCTTGTCCAGTCGTTCAGGCGCGTTCCGGCTTCAGGGTCACCGAGTAGAGATCGTTGTCGGCGACATCGCGGATGTTGACCGTCATGTCCTCGCTGTCGCCGTCGATCGTCACCTTGCCGAAGAACTGCATGCCGTCCAGGGCGGCAGGTTGGCGCCCTGTTCCCTGGTCGGCGCCTTCTTGGAAGGCGACCTGCGGACCAAAAGTGTTGCCGCCGAGGTCGTTCGCCGAAGGTTCCGGTATGGAAGGGCCGGTGACGAACTCCCAGAACGGTTCGAAGTCCTGAACTGCGCCTTCTGCGGGTCGTAGTAGTGCGCAGCGGCGTAGTGGACGTCGGCGGTCAGCCAGACGACGTTGCGTGGATCGCGGCATGCTTGATGAAGGAAAGCAGGCGGGCTGTCTCGATTTCGCGACCCTTCGCCGGACCGTCACCATTGGCCATGTTCTCGAAGTTGTCGCCGTCGCGCACCACAAGGCCGATCGGCATGTCGGAGGCAATGACTTTCCAGGTCGCGGTCGAGGCGTGGCCAGCGCGCTTCAGCCAGGCAACCTGCTCGGCGCCGAGGAAGCGAACGCGTCGGTCTCGTCATCCTTGCCGTTGGCGTTGCGGTAGGTACGCATGTCGAGGAAGAACATGTCGAGCGACGGGCCGTAGGAGACCTTGCGGTAGATCCGGCCGGTTCGCATCGACATTCCGCGGCGCAGCGGCGATTCGAGAAGGCGCGATTGGCGCGGGCGGCGAGCAGCGACGACGACTTGACGGTATAGCGGTCGTCGGCCAGCAGCATCTCGCCGGGATACCAGTTGTACCAGGACCTGTACGTCCCACTGGTAAAAAGACCGGCAATGGCAGAATTGGTACGGACATGCTCGTCGAGCATGTTGTATTTCCAGTTGCTCGCGGAACTCGGCCAGCGTCTCGGCGACCTCGACTTCTCGGGGCGTCGTGACGTTCTTCCGATCTCGCCGTTCGGCATCTTCTTTCCGCCTCGATCGCACCGTCGCAATAGACGGTGTCGCCGGAGTGGATGAAGAAGTCGGGGTCGGGCAAGCATGGTCTTGTAGGCCAGCATGCCGCCCCGATCGAGGTCGATGCCCCAGCCCTGACCGGCGGTGTCGCGCCCGAAAGAATCACCGCGCGGTGATGGTCTGCGATCTGACGGTGGTGCGCAGATGCCCGGTCATCGGCTCGCTCTCGGCGGCCATGGTGGCAAGATCGGCGAAACGGACCGATAGAAGATGCTGTCGGTCACAGGCCGGTGACGTCGAGCTTGCCGGCAAAGCCGGTCGCCTCGCCGACATCGAGGAACGGCATGCGGGCGTTGGCAAAGTCCGGACGGGTGGCGATTTCGACCATCATGCGGGCATCGCGATCGGCCCTTGCCCAGAGGATGGCGCGGCCGGCGTCGACGTCGCCGGACTGCAGACCATGGGTGATGACGGGCCGGTCGCCGGCGCGGGACAGGGCCGGCATGGCCAGGCTGCCGGCGACGAAAACACCGCCGGCGGCGGACGTCTGAAGAAAGCGGCGGCGCGAAAGGCCGCCCCGGATTTTCGTGCGATACATGCTAAAGCCTCCTGCATGCGCCAAGGGAATCTCGCGGGCGGCAATGTGCAGAAGACGCATGTCCGTTTGATCGCCGGGCGGTGACAGCGCGGCGACAAGTTGACGGCATCCGGATGACAGCAGATGGCCGATGCGTGCCGGGCGTCCGGGCGCGGACGTCAGGCGCCGGTGAAGACGTAGCCGGCGCCGTGGACGGTCTTGATCAGGGACGGGTCCGAGGGGTCGTCCTCGATCTTGCGGCGCAGGCGGGCGACATGGGCGTCGATCGTCCTGTCGGTGACAGCCTGCGCGTTGCCCTTCAGCCGATCGAGAAGCTGGTCGCGGGAAAGCACGATGTTCGGCCGTTCCGCAAGGGCGCGCAGGAGGTCGAATTCGGTGCTGGTCAGGCGGGCGTCATTGCCGGCGACATCGACGAGCGTGCGGGCCGGCAGGTTCATCAGCCATCTGCCGAAACGGATGGCGCCGGCGGCGGCCGGATCGTCGCCATTGCCGCCGGCGTGATAACGGCGCAGGACCGATTTGATGCGGGCGACGAGTTCGCGCGGCTCGAAGGGCTTGGTGACATAGTCATCGGCGCCGACCTCGAGACCGATGATGCGATCATAGACCTCGTCGCGTGCAGTCAGCAGGATGATCGGCAGCTTGCTGGTGCGGCGAAGCTCCTGGGTCAACTCGAAGCCATCTCGATCCGGCAGGCCGATATCGAGAACGCAAAGATCGAAATCGCGGCGGGCAAGCATCGCCATCATCGCCGCCGCCGAGCCGACGGTGGCGACATCGAACTCCTGCTTGCGCAGATAGCGCTGCAGGAAGGTCGCAAGCTGAGCGTCGTCATCGACAACGAGTATGCGCGTACTCATCCCGGCCACCGCTGTCTCGAGTGCCTCGCGCAGGACCACGCCGCACGCCGGGGCGCGCGGCAGTTCCGGTTCTGCGTCGGGCGTGACCGTAGAACCTTTTTCCTGCCGACGGGAATATCAAAACGCGCGAACCATTAGCCTCTCTAAACCAAAAGAGGAATTTCCGTTTCTGCGACGATTGCCCTCCGCGGGCCGGTTTGCACGGCCGGGCGGATTGTGCACATGCTTCGGCCGCCGGCATATCCGACCCTTTTCGGAGCTATCAGGCGATGAGACTTTTCCGGGCTGCCCTCGACAACCCACGTCCCGTTCTGATCGGGGCGGCGGCGGCGATGCTTCTGGCCGTCACCGTTGCGACAGCGATGTATCTCGGCGGCGAGACCCAGTCGCGGTTTCGGGAAATCACGGCGGCCTGGACCCGCTATTCCGAAGACGCCGACCAGAAAGGCGCGCTCATCAGCGATATCCGTGGCCTCCTCGGCTATGGCGGCATGATCCACAACTTCAAGAACTACGTGCTGCGCCAGAACGAGGAATACCTGGAACGGCTGCGCGGCCAGCTTGCCGAGTTCTACGAGACGGTCGATGCCTTCGAGGCGCTGGAGCTTTCAGATGTGGAGCGTGATGCGCTGCGTCAGCTCCGGGCGACAATGGAGACCTACGACCGAAGATCCTGATTGCCATGACCGCAGCGGCGGAGCATTGGCCGGTCAGAAGACCACGCCGGGTCAAGGTCGACGACGATGGCTGCGATCGCGGCTGGGCGCACGAAACCTACTGGCGCGAGCGGCGACGCGAAAGCACGCTGAAGATTGCTGGCGCCGTGCAGGAGGGCGACGAGCTCATCGCCTTCGGCTATCGCTTCCTGTTCGGTTTCGTACCTGTGGCGCTGGCGCTTACGGGCCGTTCTATGTGCTGCTGCGTGAGCCTCGCATGGACCATCGACTGGCTGTCGAACTCGTCGAGCGGCTGCGGGCCGAGCGGGCGGAAAAGAAGCTGTCACGTGCCGTCGAGCAAAGCCCGGCACGATCGTCATCACCGACACCGACGGGCGCATCGAGTACGTCAACCGGCGCTTCGAGGAAATGACCGGCTACGGGCGCGGCGAAGTCATTGGCAAGACGCCGAAATTCCTGCAGTCCGGGGACACGAGCCTTGAAGCCTATGCGGAGATCCGCCGCCAGACCGGCCAGGGCGTCGAGTGGCGCGGCGTCTTCCGCAATCTCAACAAGGACGGCGATCGTACTGGGCCGAGACGACAATCCTGCCGCTGAAGGATGCCGACGGCACGATCCGCAATTTCATCGGCATGGCGAGGACGTCACGGAAAAGCGCAAGGCCCGGGAACAGGTGGTCAAGGCGCAGAAGATGGAAGCCGTTGGCCTCCTCGCCGGCGGAATCGCACATGATTTCAACAATGTGCTGACGACCATTCTCGGCAACGCGCATCTTGCCCATCTCGATGCCGAGCCCGACACCGACATCGCCCTGGCCGTCGACCAGGATTGAAATCGCAGTTGCTGGCGCAGGCGCTGGTGCGCGCCAGCTTCTCACCTTTGCCCGGCGCCAGCCGGCGGAGGCACGTCGGGTGGACCTTCGCGATCTGATCAGCGAGTGTTGCGGCTGTTGCGGGTCGTGCCGCCGTCGATCGAGATGTCGCTGGAGGCGCCGGAGCGCCGGTGGCGGTCCATGCCGACCTGACCCATCTGCATCAGGTTCTGCTGAACCTGTCGCACAATGCGATCGAGGCGATCGGCGGACGGTCCGGGCCGGTCGGCAGTTTCGGCTCGGCGTCGTCGCGGCACGGGAATATGCCACGACCCCGGCGGGCGAGGAGCCGGACGGGAAAGCGCTGGAGATTGCCGGGAATCTCGTCATCGGCGACACCGGTCCGGGAATGGCACCGGAAGTCGTCGAGAAGGTGTTCGACCCCTTTTTCACCACCAAGCCGGTCGGCAAGGGCACCGGCCTCGGCCTGACCGTCGTCTCGACGCTGATCGCCGAGATGGGCGGTTCCATTGTCCTCGACAGCACGCCCGGCGAAGGCACGAAGTTCACGATCCATCTGCCGCTCGTCGAGGCACCGGATCTCGAAACGCAGGCGCGGCGGGAAATCAGGGGCGGGCGCGAGCGCATTCTCGTCATCGACGACGAGGTCGACATTGTGTCGGTCTATCGCCGGCTGCTGATGCGCCTTGGCTATCTCGTCGAGGCCTATACCGATCCGAAAACGGCCCTGCGCGCATTTCGGGCCGATCCCGCCCGCATCGACCTCGTGGTCTCCGATCTTGTCATGCCGGACCTCAATGGCGAGATGCTGGCACGCGAAATCTGGGACATCCGCGGCGACTGTCCGGTCATCATCTGCACGGCCTACCGGACCCGTTCGCTCCGGGAGTGGCGGCGCGGGGCGCTGAAGGTGCTCGACAAGCCGGTCGATCCTGCGTCGCTCGCCGAGGCTATCCGGGAGATGCTCGACGCGCCGGCCGAGGACGGCCCCGAGGCCTGATCGGGCTTCAAGGAACCACTTCCGCGGCGGCCCGCCTCGTCACATTTCGTCACAACATTTCGCAAGATTTCACGACGGTGCGGCCGCGCCAGAACATCGGCATCACATCGCCCTGATACCTCCTCTTCATCGGTCTTTCCGGACCGCAACTTCGATCCGCGACCTGCCGCAACCGGCGCTTCGCGGAGAAGTCCGATCAAGCGTCCAACCGCAAGAAGGGACGTCATCGATGAAGAGCAATCGATCACTCCTCACCAGCGTGCTGCCGCTGGCGGCGCTTGCGACCGCAATCGCGGTCTCCGGCGTTCAGGCGGCCGAAACCGCCAAGCCTGCGGATGCCGGCGACAAGCCGGCCTTCGCGCCGCTGCCCGACGCAAAAGAGGTGAAACAGGCGCGCGCCGATCTCGGCCGCTACCTGTTCTTCGACACCCGTCTGTCGGGCGACACGGCCACGGCCTGCGCGACCTGCCACGACCCGGCCAAGGGCTGGAGCGATGGCCAGCAACTTTCCGACGGCTACACAAGCATTTCCTACTTCCGCAATGCACCGAGCCTGTTCAACGCCGCCTTCAAGAATTTCTACATGTGGGACGGCCGGCTCGACGGTTCCGACCAGGGCACGGTCGTTCGCGACATGCTGACCGAGGCGCACACCATGAACATGGATTCGCGCCTTGCCCAGGAGCGCCTGAAGCAGGTTGCCGAATATGCCGCGATGTTCGAGGCGGCCTTCGGCGGCGACCCTTATGGCGGCAAGATCTATGGCGCCATCGGCGAGTACATGAAGACGATCCGCACCGAGAACGCGCCGTTCGACAAGTATCTCAGGGGCGACAAGAAGGCCCTCAGCGCCGAAGCAAAGCGCGGCATGGACCTTTTCGCCGGCAAGGCGGGGTGCATCGCCTGCCATAACGGCCCGGTTCTGTCGGACGGCAAGCGCCATGCGCTCGGCGTTCCCGACAATCCGGACCTTGCGAGCAATGCCGAGCGGCAGATTTCGATGCTGCGGCATTTCTCGACGATGGGCACGCCCAACTACATGAACCTGCGCACCGACGTCGGGGCCTATGTCGTCAGCAAGGACAAGGCCGATATCGGCAAGTTCGCAACGCCTTCGTTGTGGGATGTCGGCCAGACCGCGCCGTACATGCATTCGGGCGTGCTCGCCTCGCTCGAGGCGGTTGTCGACTTCTACAACGCCGGCGGCGGCGAAGGGCCGAACAAGAGCGACATGCTGAAGCCGCTCGACCTTTCGAAGAAGGAGAAGGCCGACCTCGTCGCCTTCCTGAAGAGCCTGACGGGCGACGCGCCGAAGGAAAAGGCGCCCGAACTGCCCGCCTACAAGCTCCGTGAACTCGGCAAGAACTGAGGGGGAGAAAATGAAACGGTTTTCTCGCTACCTGCTCGGCACCACCGCCGCCGTGCTGATGCTGGCACCGCTGGCGGCCTCGGCTGCCGACCATCCGCCGCTGGCGACACTGCCGCCGGTTCCGGTCCCGTCCGACAACCAGATGTCGGACGCCAAGGTCGAGCTCGGCAAGAAGCTCTTCTGGGACGGCCGCCTGTCCGGCAACGGCTCGATGGGCTGCGTCGCCTGTCACCAGCCCGACCTCGGCTGGGGCACCGGCGGGCCGATCTCGTTCGGCTATCCGGGCACCCAGCACTGGCGCAACTCCCAGACCGTGCTGAACAGCGCCTATTACTACCTGATGTTCTGGGAGGGCAGCGCGACCTCGCTCGAGGGTCAGGCCCCGGCAGCAGCCGGTGGCGCGGTCGCCGGCAACGGCGACGGCTCGATGATGGAAATGAAGCTCCGCTTCGTGCCGGAATATGTGAAGGCCTTCAAGGAAGTGTTCGGCACCGAGTGGCCGCACGTGGCGCAGGCCTGGCAGGCGATCGCCGCCTTCGAGCGCACGATCGTCTCCGACCCGAAGAAGGTGCCGTTCGACCGCCACTGCGCCGGCGACCAGCAGGCCCTCGGCGACGCGGCCAAGCGCGGCCTGAACTCTACAACAAAAGGCCGGCTGCATCTCCTGCCATAACGGCGCACTTGCCAGCGACCAGCGCTTCTACAACACGTGTTCCGAACGCGAAGCGAGTTCCTCGAGGACGAGCTCTATCAGATCACCCAGCGCTGGGAGCTCTATCAGAAGGGCATGCCCGAGGCCGACTACCGCACTGGCGGTGTCGACTACGGCCTCTTCCACAAGACCAAGCGGCCGGACGACAAGGGCAAGTTCCGCACGCCGTCGCTGCGCGAACTCAAGTGGACGGCGCCCTTCATGCACAACGGCTCGATCGAGACGCTTGCCGATGTGGTCGAGTTCTATGACCGCGGCGGCGGCGAGGGCAACAAGGTGCTGAAGCCGCTCGGCCTTTCCGCCGAGGAGAAGGCCGATCTCGTCGCCTTCCTGGAGGCCCTGTCGATGGACGAGCCACTCCTCATGGACGAGCCGAAGCTTCCCGAAACAGCAACCTGGGCGGAGTTTCCGAAATGACGAACGTTCTCAGCCATGAAAAGGGCGGACACGCGACGTCGAGCTGCATGAGCCGCCGCAATTTCCTCATCCTTGGCGGCGCCTCGGTGACGGTGCTCGGCATGCTCGGCGCCACCGGCGCGGCGCTTGCCAATGCCCCGGAACTCGTAATGAGTTCCTATGCCAGGAAGGTCGTGGGCAAGGTGTCGGCGCTGAAGGCCGGCGAGGCCGTCGAGTTCTCCTATCCGACCGACGACATCCAGAATGTTCTCGTCAAGCTTGGCGAGGAAGCCGGTGCCGGCGTCGGGGCGGATCGCGACATCGTCGCCTTCAACACCGTCTGCCCGCATATGGGCGGCATCATGGATGCAGGCACCTTCAAGGCCAGCCACAACGTGCTCGGCCCCTGCCCGCTCCACCTTTCGACATTCGACCTGACCAAGCACGGAATGGTGGTTTCGGGCCACTCGACCGAGAGCCTGCCGCAGATCGTCCTCGAGGTCGAGGGCGACGACATCGTCGCCACCGGCGTCATGGGCCTGTTCTACGGCTACAGCCGCAATCCTTCCGGCGCGTGAGAGGGAGAGAGAGATGACAACCCTACCGCTTCCCAATGTCGACTACGTGCCGCTTCCCCCGCCGGATGCGGACGTGCTGACCACTGCCTGCGCCTATTGCATCGTCGCCTGCGGTTACAAGATCTACCGCTGGCCGGTTGGCCGGGAGGGCGGCGCCAAGGCGAACGAAAACGCCTTTGGCATCGACTTTCCGACGGGCGGCGCGCTGACCCCCTGGGTTTCGCCCTCGCAGCACAACATCGCCATGCATGAAGGCCGGCCGCATCACGTCGTCGTGGTGCCGGACTACAGCACCGAGGTCGTCAACCCGCAGGGCAACCACTCGATCCGCGGCGGCACGCTCGCCCAGAAGATCTACAATCCGGATACGCCGACGCGGCAGCGCCTGCAGTACCCGATGATCCGGATCGGCGGCGTCCTGACGCCGGTGTCCTGGGATCTCGTCACCGACGTGATGGCCGAGGTCTCCAGGCACGTGCTCAAGAACCATGGCGAACACGCCTGGGGCATGAAGACCTATTCCTACGAGTATTTCGAGAATACCTATGCGATCTCGAAGCTCGTCAACCGGGCGATCGGCACGCCGGTCTATGCCCCGCACGACAAGCCGCAGGCGGCCGAGGACGCCGCGGGTCTCGACGATGCCGGCGTGAACTCGTTCTCGGCCTCGTTCGAGGACTGGGGCGCCTGCGAAGTCGCGTTCATGTCAGGCGTCGACCCTTACGAGACCAAGACGGTGCTGTTCACGCACTGGCTGATGACGGGCGACAATCCGAACAAGAAGATGATCTTCGTGACGCCACACAAGACCATGGGCGTCGAGTATGGCCTCAAGAACGGCGGCCTGTGGCTGCCGATCGTGCCGGGCACCGACACGGTGCTGCATCTGGCGCTGGCCAGGATCATCATCGAGAACGGCTGGCAGGATCAGGAGTTCATCGACAAGTGGGTCAACAGCAAGTGGGAGATCGAGTCGGGCTATGGCCGCGGCACGCGCAACACCCGCTGGCAGTGGCGCACGACCTGGGGCCGCTGGCAGAGCGACTGGGAGGACTACCAGAAGTTCATCGCCAATGAAAAGGCGGCGGAACTGGAGGAAGCGGCGGCCATCACCGGCCTCGACAAGGACCTCATCCTTGCCACGGCCGAGGCGATCGCCAGGCCGAAGGCCGACGGCAGCCGGCCGAAGACCTCCTTCATGCTCGAGAAGGGCAATTACTGGTCCAACAACTACATGAACACGGCCTCGCTGGCGGCTGTCGGCCTCCTGTGCGGTGCCGGCAACCGGCCCGGCCAGGTGATCTCGCGCGGCGGCGGGCACCAGCGTGGCGGCATGGGCGCCGGCGGCGGCAAGGGCTTCCTCAGCCCCGAGAAATATCCCGGCCGGCGCAAGAAGGCGCTCAACGTCGACCGTTGGGTGATGGACGGCAACGTCCGCTTCATGTGGCTGATGGGCTCGACCTGGTTCCCGGCGATGCTGGCGTCGCAGGAGCTTGCCGACCGCGTCGCGGACCTGACGGTGCGCAACGAGCATCATCCGCGTTCGGTCGACAAGGAACACCTCGTCAAGACCTTCATCGACCGCGTCGAATCCGGCGGCATGGTGCTCGTCGACAGCGACATCTATCCGGTCGAGCCGCTGAACACGCGTTTTGCCGACATCGTTCTGCCGGCGGCGTGCTGGGGTGAAGTCGACTACACGCGCTGCAATGCCGAGCGTCGCCTGCGCCTCTATTCGAAGTTCAACGATGCGCCGGGCGAGGCCAGGCCCGACTGGTGGGCGATCGGCCAGTTCGCCCAGAAGATGGGCTTCGACGGCTTCGACTGGAAGGAGTCGAACGACATCTTCGAGGAAGCGGCGCGGTTCTCGCGCGGCGGCGTGCTCAACTACTATGCGCTCGCCGTCCAGGCCAAGCGCGAGGGCAAGAAGGCGCACGAGAAGCTGCGCGAGCTCGGCACCACAGGCATCCAGACGCCGATCCGCGTCAAGGATGGCGAACTCGTCGGCACCAAGCGCCTGCACGACCCGGCCAATGACTGGGGCGAGGTCGAGGACGTGACCACCGACCAGAAGTGGCTCTATGCCTTCGGCACCCATACCGGCAAGGCCAACCTGCTGAAGACGCCCTGGGCGAATGACGGCTGGATCGACTTCTACGAGGCAATCAAGCCGCGCAAGGAGAAAGGCGAGATCTGGATCACCAACGGTCGCGTCAACGAGACCTGGCAGTCCGGTTTCGATGATCTGAGGAAGCCTTATCTCGCCAAGCGCTGGCCGTGGCCGTTCATCGTCATCCACCCGGATGACGCGGCACCGCAGGGCATCGAGTCGGGCGACCTCGTCGAGGGCTACAACGACACCGTCTATGTCCAGACCGGCGAGCCGATCGGCGTGAAGGAAAAGGACCTCACCTTCACCAAGCTGATGGAAGGCGGCCATATCAAGACGACCACCGGCCAGTTCGTGGCGGTCGCCATCGTCTCCGACGAGATGCGGCCGGGCATTGCCAAGGCGGCGTTCAACTATCCCGGATCGATGGCGAACTCGGTCTGCCATGCGGTGCCGGATCCGGTCAGCGGCAACTACCGCTACAAGCTCGGTCGCGGCGTTCTGAGGAAGGTGGGCGAATCCGCCTACAAGAAGAACTTCCTCGAGATGTCCCTGAAACCGCGCCCGATCGCGTGATATCCCCCTCACACGCGACAAGGGAGGCGCCGGCGGCAACGTCGGCGCCTTCGCCGTTCGGGGCGGCGGCACGTTGCGGACGGCCCGATGCGCTATCGGCCGGGGCAGCCGCCTTCAACAGGCGGCCATGACAGTCAGGAAATTTGGCGACCCCGGCAGGATTCGAACCTGCGACCAACAGCTTAGAAGGCTGCTGCTCTATCCGGCTGAGCTACGGGGCCGTTGATGCCGGCATGCCATGGGCCGGGCGGGCCGGCCTCTGGCTGGCGTGGCGACAATCGCGCCGCGCCGGCGGCAGCCATCCGGCCGCCGCCAATCGGATGTCACGTCGGCCGGTCAGTGGGTCCAGAGGCCGATACGGCCGGCACGGAAGTTCTCGGCATAGGAGATCGCCTTGGCGCGGCGCTCCTTCGGCTCGGCCAGCACATAGTCGATGCCGTGCTTGTCGGCATAGGCGATGGCCTCGTCCTTGGATGCAAAGAACATGCGGACCTGGCTGGTCATGTCGCTCGACGAGGTCCAGCCCATCAGCGGGTCGGCACTGCGCGGCGAGGCCGGCTCGAACTCGAGAAGCCAGCGATTGGTCTTGGCACGCCCGGACTGCATGGCCGTCTTGGTGGGTCTGTAGATGCGGGCCGTCATGTCGCGCTCCGTAGTGATCCGCCGGCCGGGCAAAAGCCCCTGCCGACCGCATTGTTTGGTCGCCCCGACCGCGGCACGCCGATCAATGGACGGCAACGGTCGACATCTCGTTTCGGGCCAAGGCGCCAGCCTGCCCTCGTTCAGTCGAACAGACCGGGCGGCGGCTGTCTACCCGGCAATTCTGCCCGTTCAGTATGGTCGGGGCAGCAGGATTCGAACCTGCGACCCCCTGCTCCCAAAGCAGGTGCGCTACCAGACTGCGCTATGCCCCGATGATACCTTACCCGCTGAATTTCCTAGCCTGTCCGACCCTTTGCCGCAACAGCAAAGGCAGGCGCCTGTGGCGGGATTGCGACAGTCGCGGGGTGCTCGACGGACCTGCTCGGATTTCGTCACGATTTTGCCCCTTTTGCGGCCGCATAGGGTAAACGAACAGTTATCGGCCGCCTTCGAGGCAGCGCGAAACGGGAAACATCTGATTTGCTGAAGCCTTTTCTTCTTGCCGCCGCGGCGCTCGTCGTCGCTGCCCCGCTGGCCGGCTGCGTGACCGCCGGTTCCGATGCCAAGCTCGCGGCGACGGCGACGCCGACTGCCGAAGAGGTCGTCACCGGCGAGCCGATTCCGGCCGAAGTGGCGGCGCTGACGCCGCTGCCGACGGCACGGCCCGGCAATCTCGGCAGCCTTGCCATTGCCTATGCCGACACCGCCGGCAAGGTCGGCGCAATGGATGCGATCGAGGCCGGTTCCCGCGCCGGCTGCTCGGGACGCGAGTCGGAGGGGCGTGCCTCGTTCTATGCCTCGAAGTTCCACGGCCGGCGCACGGCCAGCGGCGAAACCTTCAACATGCATGACATGACGGCGGCGCATCGCAGCCTGCCATTCGGCACGCAGGTGCGCGTCACCGACATGCGCTCCTGCCGCTCGGTCGTGGTGCGGATCAATGATCGCGGGCCGTTCGTCAAGGGCCGGGTCATCGACCTCAGCGTCGCCGCCGCCGACCAGCTCGGCTTTCGTCGTCACGGCACGACGTCTGTTGCGATCGAACGCCTGAACTGACGTTCGCCACCTGCCTTATTCAGAAAAGACCGGATGCTCGACGACGTCGCCGGGCTTGAGGCCGATTGCCTCGGCTGCGCCGGCGTTCAGCTCCAGTACAGCGCGCACCGGGCCGTTCGACGGGACAATCCGCTCGGACAGCGGCTCGGTGTTGGCGGCAATGCGGTAGACGTGGCCGTCGGCGGTGATGAAGATCATGTCGAGCGGCAGGTAGGTGTTGCGCATCCAGAAATGCGCTTCCCGGCTCTCGTGAAAATCGAACAGCATGCCGTGATCCGGCGCCATCTCGCGGCGGAACATGAGGCCGCGCGCCTGTGCCTCGGGCGTCAGGGCAAGCTCGACCTCATAGACATGGCGGCCGCTGTCGGTGACGAGGGTCAGGTGGCCGGTGTCGGCGACGTCAGGTCCGCCGGTGCCGTCGCAGGCAACGAGCATGGTGGCGAGCAACAGCCAGACGGCGGCGGCAAATTTGTGGATAAGCGCCAAGGCGGCACCTCTTGATGGCCGGATGGACGCCTGGCCGCACTCCTGGCGGAGCCGGCTGCGTCATTTTCAGCGCCTATTCCTGCCGCAGTCGCGGCTGAATTGCCAGCCCGGCAGCCACTTGTTCGCACGATGCCAGATACAGAAACAGCAACGCCGCGCAACGGGCGCGGCGCTGTTCATCAAACCGGCATGCCGGACGCTTTAAAGTTTCTCTTTCCGGCGACCTCAGTGCGACGACGGGGCGCCGCCGCCGCTGTCGGGGCGGATCTCGGCGGCCATCAGGCCTTTCGGGCCCTCGCCGTAACGCACGAGGACGAACTGGCCGGGGCGCAGCTCGGTCATGCCGTAGCGGCGCAGGGTCTCCATATGCACGAAAATGTCCGGCGCGCCCTCGCCGCAGGTGACGAAGCCGAAGCCGCGCACGCGGTTGAACCATTTCACCTCGGCGCGCTCAAGGCCGCTCGTCGGCGTGATGTTCACATGGGTCCGTGCCGGCGGGAGCTGGGAGGGATGGATCGCGGTCGATTCATCCATCGACAGGAGGCGCAGGCACTGCAGGCCGCGCGGCCGGTCGAGAACCTCGCAAACGACGCGCGCGCCCTCATAGGCGGTCTGGAAACCGTCGCGCCGCAGGCAGGTGACATGCAGAAGGATGTCCGGCATGCCGTTGTCCGGCACGATGAAGCCGAACCCCTTGGCCACGTCGAACCACTTGATGACGCCGGCGATCTCGAAGACGTCCAGGGAAGCCTCGTCGCCTATCTCTTCGGCCAGATATGGCTCTGGCGTGATCTTGGCCCCCATCGTACCCAACCCCAAAAAAATAAAACGCTAGTCCGCCGCCAGCAACCAGTGCTGATTCTCAGCGGAAAGGATAACACCGAGTTTCCCCTTTACCAGCGCCTTTTGCGGCTTTTCCCACCAAATGAAAGCCGGAAAAGAAGGCAGCCGCTGCGTCAGTGACCAGCGATGCCGGCGAGCAGCGCACCGATCTCGCCATGCACGACAAGATCGGCCTTTTCGTCGATCGGCGTTTCCTCGCGATTGACGATGACGAGGGCGGCGCCGTTGCGCCTTGCAAGAACCGGAAATCCGGCTGCCGGATAGACGACGAGCGAGGAGCCGAGGACGACGAACAGGTCGGCGGCGAGGGTCGCGGCCTCGGCGTCGCGCATCGGGCCGGACGGCATCGCCTGGCCGAAGGAGATCACCGCCGCCTTGACGAGGCCGCCGCAGGACCGGCAGAGCGTCGGCTCGCCGGTCGCCTCGAAGGCCGGGCGCAGGTCGTCGAGCTCGTGGCGCAGGCCACAGTCGAGGCAGGTGGCGAAGGTGGCGTTGCCGTGCAGTTCGATGACCTTTTCGGCCGGGACACCGGCGCGCTGGTGCAGGCCGTCGATGTTCTGGGTGATGACGTGGCTCGCCTTGCCGGAGGCAACGAGCCGGGCGATCTCGACGTGACCGGCATTCGGCTCGCAGGCGGCAAGCTGGTCGCGCATCGTATAGCGCCGCTCCCAATCCTCGATGCGCGCCGCCTCGGAGGTGACGAAGTCGTCGAACATGATCGGCTTGCGCGTCGCCCAATAGCCGTTCGGGCTGCGGAAATCGGGAATGCCGGATTCGGTCGACATGCCGGCGCCGGTGAAAAACACGACGCGCGCGGCGCCGGCAATGGCCTCGGCGAGGCGCCGCCGGCCTTCGGCAAGATCGACGATGGCGGACATGACGAAACACTCTCCCTCATGGGCGCGGACAGCGCGCGATTCACCTCATCAGTTCTCCACATAGTCGATCAGGGGGAAATGGCAGCCGCAAGACCCAACGGCGGCGGCCATCCCCCTGAAAAGGGAGGGTCGGATGAAGGTGCTCAAACTCGCTGCCGCCGCAGGGTTTGCGGCGCTGATGGTGATGATGGCCGCCGGGCCAGGGCTCGGGACCGATACGCGTTCCTGCGTTGCAGGGCGGCTCGGCGGATCGGGCGACGTCGTCGCCTGCCGGACCGTTGCGACGCTCCTGCAAACTGAGGCCGCGCCGAAGTCCACGCCGAAGGGTGTCCGGACAGCGAGCGGCTCGGAGTGCCCGGCGAACTCGAACAGCTACTGCCCGGACGAGGCGCCAGACTGTAAATATGACGGCTCGACCTATTTCTGCTGCTCCAGCGGATCGGTCGGCTGCGTCGGGGCCTATTGCTGTGCGTCGGGCAGCTATTGCTGCGGCTCGGGCGACGACAAGGGCTGCTGCAAGTGAGGCCCGCGTGACCCGATTGCGCCGGTGCGGCATTTCCTTTGCCGCGCCGGGCCCTATGATGCCGGCGAGGACGGAACGGAGGCGCCGATGGAATTCCTGCACACCATGGTTCGCGTCAGCAATCTCGACGATTCGCTCGACTTCTATTGCAACAAGCTCGGGCTCGTCGAACGGCGGCGCAAGGACGTGCCGGCGGGCCGCTTCACGCTGGTTTTCCTCGCACCGCCCGGCGATGGCGAGGCCGAGATCGAGCTGACCCACAACTGGGACCCGGAGCCTTACGGCGAGGGGCGGAATTTCGGTCACCTCGCCTTCGCGGTCGACGACATCTACGCGACCTGCGCCCGGCTGATGGCGGCCGGGGTCACCATAAACCGGCCGCCGCGGGATGGCCGGATGGCGTTCGTGCGCTCGCCCGACAACATCTCCATCGAGCTTCTGCAGAAGGGCGAAGCGCTTGCCCCGGCCGAACCCTGGGCGTCCATGGGCAATACCGGGCACTGGTGAAATCCACAGCCGGCGCCTTCGTCAAAAAGCTTTGTCGAGAGGCACTTGCCCGCTCATGCAAAGGCCTTTATAAGGCGCCGCGACGCTCCCTTCGTCTATCGGTTAGGACGCCAGATTTTCAATCTGGAAAGACGGGTTCGACTCCCGTAGGGAGCGCCATTTTTCCTCTCACGCCGAGCTCGCTTCGCTCGCCGGCTCCGAGCGGGCGGCCTCTTCGGCCGGCGCGCTGTCGCGCTTGCGAACCCACAGGGTTCGGGGAAATTTCCGAGGTTCTCTCACGCCGAGGCTCGCTTCGCTCGCCGGCTCCGGAGCGGGCGGCTCTTCGGCCGGCGCGCAGTCGCGCTTGCGAACCCACAGGGTTCGGGGAAATTTCCTGGAAGGGCTCCTCTCACGCCGAGCTCGCTTCGCTCGCCGGCTCCGGAGCGGGCGGCCTTCTTCGGCCGGCGCGCAGTCGCGCTTGCGAACCCACAGGGTTCGGGGAAATTTCCCGAAGGGCTCCTCTCACGCCGAGCTCGCTTCGCTCGCCGGCTCCGGAGCGGGCGGCCTCTTCGGCCGGCGCGCGGTCGCGCTTGCGAACCCACAGGGTTCGGAAAAAGATCAGCTATCCGTTGATGAAATGAATTGGCTGCCTGATCCGCCCGGCCGCGAAGGTGCGGGCCGGGCGCAGGACTGTTCCGGTCCGCGCGATCAGGACCAGAAACCAGAAGCCGTGGCGAAATCTTGCTATTTTCTGGCGTGAAGACCAAATCTCTACGAATGGTCGTTTCCGGAGGTATTCTCGCGATCATACGAGTGAGGTCGCCATGCGATTTGTTGTTCTCCTGATTGCGGTTCTTGTCGGGGCAACGCCGGCGTCCGCCCATGGTGGCGGATGTCGAAAGGCCTCTTTGCCGAGCTGTTGCCACATGGACCACAGCACCGGCGTCGTCCATTGCCATTGATGGGGTGAAGCCTGCAGCGCTCGCGGTGCCGTTCAGGCGTCGGTGTCGGCGCGGGAAGCCCAGCCCTGGCGCTCGACATGGGCGAGCCCGGCCAGTTTTTCGAGCAGGCGGGCATCGGCGGCGATGCGCATGCGCTCGGGCGCCGTCAGCCAGCCGAGCGCTTCCTCGCGGTTCGCGGCGTCGGTGAGCTTGGCTTCGGCCGTCAGCAGGTCGGCGTCGGGATGTCCCGGCAGCACTGGCGGGCGCGGCAGGTTGAAGGCGACGTGAGCGATGGCGTCGTCGGGATGCGCGGCGAGATAGGCGATGCCGTCGGACGGCAGCTCGGTCATTGCGGCGGCGATCTCGTCGCGGCGGGTCAGGATCGGCGGCGGCACGGTCTCCGACTCGACGAGCAGCAGGCGCATGCGGCGCAGGGCATTGCCGATTCCTGCCCGGCCGCTCGCCCAGGAGAGCGGAACGGCGAGCAACAGGCCGAGGATAACCGGCGACAGCCAGCCAAGCAGGTAGATATTGATGAACACCAGCGGCAGGGCGAGCAAGACGCCGGCCAGCATGTGCCATTGGTGCAGGCTCCAGACCTCGCGCCAGGCGTCGCCCTCGGTGCTGCGGCGCTGGGTAACCCAGCCGGAATCGCGGCCGCGGGCGATGTCGTAGAGCTGGTGGGTCTGGATGACCATCATGATCGGGGCATAAAGGGCCGAAAGCACGATCTCGAGGATGACGCTGAAGGTCAGCGCGATGGCGCCGCCGCTCGCCCGCCGGGTCGGGGCATGGAAGAGGCCGCGCAGGTAGCCGACGATTTTCGGCATGAACAGCACGACTGCCGTCAGCGCGAGGACGTAGAGCATGCGCTCGGCGTCGAATCGCGGCCAGTCCGGGAAGAGCTGATATTCCTCGGCGAAATATTCCGGCCGGATGAACTGTGCCTGACCGGCCAGGACGAGGCCGATAAGGATGAGCGTCAGCCACAGCGCCGAGCTCAGATAGCTGAAGATGCCGGTGGCAAGGTGGACACGGTTCGGCCAGCGCAGGCCGCGTGCGCCGATGACGCCGAGATGCTGGATATTTCCTTGCGCCCAGCGGCGGTCGCGCTTGGCAACGTCGATGAGTGACGGCGGGCTTGCCTCGTAGGAACCGCCGAGATCGGGCGCCATGCGGACGCGCCATCCGGCACGGCGCAGCAGGGCGGCCTCGACGAAATCGTGCGACATGATCGGCCCGCCGATCGGCTTGCGCCCCGGCAGGTCGGGCAGACCGGCGGCCTCGGCAAAGGCGCGGGTGCGGATGATGGCGTTGTGGCCCCAGAAATTGCCGTCATTGCCGGACCATGCGGCAAGGCCGCGACCGACGATCGGTCCGTAGACTGCGCCGGCGAACTGCTGCAGGCGGGCGAACAGGGTGTCGCCGCCAGTCAGCATCGGAACGCTCTGGAGAAGACCGAGGCGGTCATCGGCGGCAATGCCGCCCGCCAGCGCGACGATCGTCTCGGCCGAGAGCACACTGTCGGCGTCGAGCACGAGGAAGAAGTCGTAGTGGCTGCCCCAGTTGCGAATGAAGTCGGCGACATTGCCGGCCTTGCGGGCGACATTGCGCCAGCGGCGGCGGTACCAGACCGGCATGCGGCCGGCGAGTTCGTCGCGCAGGCGGCGGAAGACGAGGCTTTCGCGAATCCAGGCGTCGACATTGGTGCTGTCGGACAGGACGACGATCTCGAAGCCGCCGCCGGCGCCGCGCTCGATGAGATCCTCGGCCATGGCGCGAAGGGCGGCCGCCGTCATGCTCGGGTCTTCGTTATAGACCGGCATGACGAGGGCCGTGCGCGTTACAGGCATGCCCTCGGCGGGTTCGGACGCGGGCGCCTCCGGCACAATGATCATGCCGACAATGGCCGAGACCGCGGCGAGCGCAATCCAGCCGAAGGTGATGGCGAACAGGGCGATGTAGAGCCACTGCAGATAGGTCGTGCTCTTGACGTGCACGACGCCATACATCTCGAACGCGCCATAGGCGGTGAGCAGGGCCGTGCCGAGAAAGACGAGCAACCGGGCGAGGAAAACCTTGCCGCGCGAACCCTCGCGGGGCGCGGTCCGAACATGTTTGCGCAGGTTCTGGACAGGCATCTCTAGCGGCGCCAGCGGAGGCATCGCCCCGCCAGCGCGCGGTTCGCCCTGATCGGCCGTCATGACTGTTCGGTCCACCGGAACAGCCAGACCTCGCTTGCATTGCCGGTCGCGTTGCGAAGCTGCATGCGCAGCTCGGTCATTGCCACGTCAACCGGCGAGAACTCGAACGAGGCCCGAAGGCCGCCGGTCTCCGGGTTCGCCTGAAGAACCGGGTGGACGACCTCGATGGAGGAGCCGGAGACATCGAGCTCGATACCGTCCGGCGCGGACGGGCCGCCAACGAAATCGACGACGACGAGGATGCGCTGCTGGTCGAAGCTGCGGCCGACGCGCGTCGCCTTGACGGTCGCCAGACCCTGCGGCGCCTCGGGGCCGACACCCCAGTGCATGCGATAGGATGTCGAGAACGCCGCGCCGGCGGCAATCGGCCGGCTCGGGCGCCAGAATGCGACGATGTTGTCGTCGGTCTCGCGGAAGCTCGGGATCTCGACCAGACGAACGACGCCATCGCCCCAATCGCCGATCGGCTCGATCCAGACGCTCGGCCGGCGCTCGTAGCGCGCCTCGAGGTCCTCGAAATCTGTGAAGGCACGGGTGCGCTGGATGAGGCCGAAGCCGTGCGGGCTGGCGTCGGCGAAGTCGGAGACCTGCAGCTCGAGCGGGTTGGTCAGCGGGCGCCAGATCCACTCGCCGCGTCCATTGTGGATCTGCAGGCCGGAGGAATCGTGTACCGCGTTGCGGAAATCCTCGATGCGATTGCGGTTGGTGGCATTGAACAGGAACATCGAGGTGAGCGGCGCAAGGCCGATGCGGTCGAGCACGACGCGGGGATAGAGCGTCAGCTCGACATCGACGATGGTCTCCTCGCCCGGGCGCACGGTGAAACGGTAGGCGCCGGTGGTCGATTCGCTGTCGAGCAGCGCATGCACCACGATGGT
>JAWKVW010000013.1:0-102225 GCA_041397845.1 Hyphomicrobiales bacterium
GCCGCCAGTCGAGCTACTGCCACGTCTGCGGCACGCGAACGATCGGCCGCGAGGGCTACGTCATTTCCGAATGGAACCTCGACGATCGCGGCGCATGCACCGGTTGCGGCACGCCGATGGCCGGCGTCTTTGACGGCCCGGCCGGAACCTGGGGAGCACGGCGCCAGCCGGTCGACCTCACGCGCTTCGCCTGATAGACCGGTCCGGCACCTTGTCCGGCAACCCACCCAACCCCACGGAGCCCGCTCATGCAGCCCTCTCGCGACATTGAACGCCTCCTTGAGATCATGGTGGCGCTGCGCACGCCCGGCACCGGCTGCCCCTGGGACCTCGAGCAGACCTTTTCCTCGATCGCGCCATACGTCATCGAGGAAGCCTATGAGGTGGCCGACGCGATTGCCCGTGGCGACGCGATCGACCTTGAGGAAGAGCTCGGCGACCTCCTCTTCCAGGTCGTCTTCCATTCCCGCATGGCCGAGGAGCAGCGCGGCTTCGACTTCGGCGATGTCGTCCATGGCATCACCAAAAAGATGATCCGCCGCCATCCGCATGTTTTCGGCGAGGATGCCGTCGGCACCAGCCACGACGTCAAGGCCGCCTGGGAGCGCATCAAGGCCGAGGAAAAGGCCGAGAAGGCGGAGCGCAAGCGCACCCTCGGCCTCGACCGTGCCCATGGCGGCGGCGCAGTCGGTCTTCTCGACGATGTGCCAGCAAACCTCCCTGCCCTGCGTCAGGCGGTCAAGCTGCAGCAGCGCGCCGGCACCGTCGGCTTCGACTGGAACGACGTCCACGCCGTCCTCGACAAGCTGCGCGAGGAAACCGACGAGATCGCCGTCGAGATCGAAACCGGCGCCGGCCATGACCGCCTCGAGGACGAGCTCGGCGACGTGCTGTTCGTCATCGCCAACCTTGCCCGCCACCTGCACATCGACCCCGAGCAGGCCCTGCAGCGCACCAATGGCAAGTTCCGCCGCCGCTTCCGCTATATCGAGGAAAACCTTGCCGCTGCTGGTGTCACGACGTCGGACGCAACGCTCGCCGAGATGGAAGCGCTCTGGCAGGAAGCCAAGGACAAGGTCTGAAATCGGGCTTGAGCGCGCCGGTCAGGTCTCCGCCGGCACCGGCAGCGCCGTGCCGTCGCCCATTTTCACCGGAACCCGGCAGAAGCCCTGCGGCGGCACGCCAAGGGCCGCATTGAACTTGCTCGAGAGATTCTGGAAGGCAACGAGCCCGGTCAGTTCGACAACGCCGTCCTCGTCGAAATGCTCCCGCACCCGCGCCATCAGCTCCGGTTCGACCTGCCGGTCGGAATAGGTCATCGCCTCGGCATATTCGAGAGCAATCCGCTCGCGCGGACTGAACAGGTCGCTGTCCCGCCAGATATCGAGGTTTTCGACCTTCGCCCGGTCGGCACCGCGCTTCATCAACGTCATCGAGTTGATGTCGACGCAGAAGCTGCACCAGTTGATCTGCGAGACCCGGACCGTCACCAGCGAGCGCAGCACCGGCTCGATCGGCGACGACCGGCGGTCGATCATGCCGTAGAGCACGGCAACGCCGGCAAAGAGCCTCGGCGAGCGCGCCCAGTAAAGCCCGGACTGCAACACCTCGCCGTATTTCCGCTTCTGGTTCCAGAAGAAAAGCCGCAGGAACCAGGGGGTCTGTTTCGGGTCGGCGGGGGAAATCGCCATTGCCGTCTCCACTTTTGCCGCAAGGCTAGCACGGCGAGCCAGTTTGGAACAATCACAGGAAAGGGAGGCAAAAACAGAAAACGGCCGGCGGGGACGCACCCGGCCGGCCGCTGAAGGAACCGCTGTCGCTTACTGCGGCAGCTTGTCGTCGACGCCCTTGACGTACCAGTTCATGCCGAGCAGCACGTCATCGCCAAGGTTCTGGCCGGCCGGAACGGCTTCCGTGCCGTCCTGCTTGAAGATCGGGCCGGCGAACGGATGCAGCTCGCCCGCCTTGATCTTGGCGGCGGTCTCCTCGGCCATCTTCACGACGTCTTCCGGCAGATTGGTGTACGGCGCCATGTTGACCATGTTGAGCGAGAAGCCACCCCAGGTGTCCTCGCTCTTCCAGGTGCCGTCGAGCACCGCCTTCTGGCGCGGCCGACACAGTCGGTCCAGTTGTCGACGATCGCGGTCAACTGCGCCTTCGGCGATCATGTCGATGCCTGACCGAAGCCCATGATGCCGCGCTCCAGGTCACCCGCAGCGGCGCCGGCGAGTTTGGTGTGCTGGGATGGTCGCCTCGGCGCCCTGGTCGATGAGGGCCTTGGCCGCGTCGGCTTCCTTGCCCGGGTCATACCAGGAGTTCACCTGAATCACCCGACCACGTCCGGATTGACGATCACGCCGAGGCGAACGCGTTGATGCCGCGCACCAATTTCCGGGATCGGGAACGAGCCGATATAGCCGACGGTGCCGAACTTCAACATCTTCGCCGCGATCTGGCCGAGACGTAACGGCCTCGTAGAAACGGGCCGAGTAGACCGAGACGTTGTCGGCCCGCTTGTAGCCGGTCGCGTGCTCGAACTTCACGTCCGGGAACTTCGCCGCGACCTTTCAGCGTCGGGTTCATGGCTGAACGACGTCGTGAAGATCAGCTTGTTGCCGTCATGGACGAGGCGCTCGATGGTGCGCTCGGCGTCCGGGCCTTCCGAAACGTTTCCGACGAAGGTCGTCTCGACCTCGATCGCCGAGCGCCTGCTCGACGGCGACGTCTCGATTGCGCTGGTAGCTCCAGCCGTGGTCGCCGACCGGGCCGACGTAAACGAAGCCGATCTTCAGCTTGTCGGCATTGGCCGGGGCAATCGCCAGCGCCAGCACGGCAGCGGCGGCGGCAAGTATCTTCTTCATGCCTTTACTCCCTGTCTTTCTCTCGGGTTCCGGTAATCCGACGATGCAACCGGCACCGGCGAACCTGTCACCGGCGCCAGGCGTGAAAACGGTCAGCGATCCGGCACGAACGGCTGTCCGAGCGTTGCCGGAGTGTTCAGCCGGATGCGGGTGCGGTCGCGGGAAATGACGACGAGGACGATGATGGTCGCAAGGTACGGCAGCATCGTCAGGAACTGCGACGGCAAGGCCGATGCCGGCCGCCTGTGCATGGAATTGCAGGATCATCACCGCGCCGAAGAGATAGGCGCCGACGACCAGCCGGCCCGGCAGCCATGAGGCGAAAACGACCAGCGCCAGCGCGACGCAGCCGCGCCCCGCCGTCATGCCCTCGATCCACTGCGGCGTGTAGACGAGCGAGAGATAGCCGCTGCTAAGCCGGCGCAGGCGCCGCCGAAGAGGATCGCAAGGTCGTACTGCTGTAGACCGAAAAGCTGAGCACAACAGCTGATTAGTCGCCGACTGCCCGAGTACGAGCCCGGCCCGCGTCCGGAACAGGAAGTAGAAACGCCGGCAACGAGCGCGAACGACAGATAGACGAGGATGTCCTGCGAAAAGAGAATCGGCCCGACAAACGGAACGTCGAGAGGAACTGCGATCCGAGCCTGAGCTATCTGGCGTGCTGCATCGAACGCTCGCCGATCACGCCCGGAAAGGCCGGTTTCGAGCGCGTCAGGGCAAGGCCAGTGGCATACTGGTTGGCAACGAGCACGAGAATGAGGAAGGCAAAGAGCGCTGCGAGCGCCACGCCGCCAAGCGCCGCCGCAACGACGCCGACCCCGGCAGAGCCGGTGGCATTTGCCGCCGCAAAGCCGGTGACCGCGCCGACGATCATCATTCCCTCGACGCCGAGATTGAGCACGCCGGAACGCTCGACGACGAGCTCGCCACGGCGGCAAGGATGAGCGGGGTTGCCGCCGTGATCACGGTGAGGATGATCGCCTTCAAGCACTTCCATGCGAGGCCTCCATGGCTGGCGTGCCCCGCACGAGGCGGAGCCGGTAGAGAATGAAGGTGTCGCAGGCGAGCACGTAGATGAGCAGCATCCCCTGGAAGACCTTGGTGATCTTGTCCGAGATGCCGAGCGAGACCTGCGCCCGCCGCCGAGATAGGAAAGCGCCAGCAGCGGCCGGCAACGAGAATGCCGGATCGATTGAGCCGGCCGAGGAAGGCGACGATGATCGGGCAAAGCTGGGTCGGCGAGATCAAGTCGGCCGAAGCTGGCCGATCGGCCCGGCAACCTCGGCAATGCGTGCTTTCCGGCAAGGCCGCCGGAGAGCAGAACGCAAAGACCGTCAGCCGTGCCCGCGAGAACGGCAAAGGAGCCGGCACGCGGCGCCTGCCCGAGCACCCGGATTTCAAACCTTGAGAGTCGCCCTGAGCATGATCGCCGCAATGATGACGGCGGCAAGTGCGAACAGCGCCCTGATATGGAGACGGCTGCCGGCAGCAACGAGCAGCGGCATCGTCGCTGCCGCCGAGAAAACCTCCGCATCCTGGGAAATTATAGCCGGCCGGATCACGCCACGGCCCGCGTTCAGCCATGTCGAGGAAAGCTGTGCGATATAGATTTGCCACCAGGCTCGCCGGATCTCGTTGGTGTTGAACCGCGTCTTTGAGTGAGCGCCGGAATTGCCGCCCACGCCATGCCCCCGGCGATGCCGGCAAGGAGCATCAGCGGCAGCAGGAACCCGCTGTCCCAGCTATTCAGCGCCAGCGCGACGCCCGAGCTGGTGATCGCGCCCATCGTGAACTGGCCTTCGGCGCCGATGTTCCACGTGTTCGACAGGTAGCAGACCGCGAGCCCGACGGATCACGACGAGCGGCGCGTTCTGATCAACCTCGCAGCGACCATGACGTCGTCAGCGGCCTGATGAAATAGACGCCGAGCGCCTGGATCGGGTCATGTCCGAGCGCGGCAAGAGAATGGCGCCCGAGAGACGAGCGCCGCGCTGATCGCCAGCAAGGCGACAGCATCGCCATGCGGCGCGACTGCTCCGGGCGTCGTCGAGCTGGTGCCGCATCGACATGTTTCCTCGCCGGCCGAAATGCCGCCCATCAGCATGCCGATCTTGTCGCGGCTCGCCGCTTCCGTCGCGATCGCGCCGGCGACAGGCGCCCGCGCGACATCACCGCGATGCGGTCGGCGATCTCGAAGATCTCGTCGAGATCCTGCGATATGATCGCGCGCACTGCGGATCTGGCCCGCGACAGGTCGATGAGCGCCTGCCGGATGTCGGCCGATGCGCCGGCATCGACGCCCCAGGTCGGCTGGCTGACGACGAGCACCGAGGGCTGGCGGTCGATTTCGCGCCCGACCACGAATTTCTGCAGATTGCCGCCGGAAAGCCGCGCCTCCGTCCTCGCGCGACTTGCGCACGTCGAACGACTGGGTGACGCGATCGCGATCGTCCGCGCCCCGCCCTTGAGGAAGCCCCGGCGCACCATGACCCTCGCCGTGGCGCGCCCAGCACGACATTTTCCGGAAGCTTGAGACCGGGCACGGCGGCAGGGCCGAGCCGCTCCTCTCTGGCACGAACGCCGCGCCGTGCCGGCGTCGCGCCGCGACCGACAGCCGCCCCGCCTCGTGCCCGTCGATGAGCAGCGCCCTTGTCCGAGCGCTGCCGCTCGCCGGAGAGCGTACCGAACAATTCGCCTGGCTGCCGCCGGCAACTCCGGCGATCGCCACCACCTGCCGCCGCACCTCAAGGTCGATATCCTGCAGCGCCACCGGAAAACGGCCCGGCTGCCGGCAGCGACAGATGAAGCTGCAATCGCGCCGGCATGTCGAGCAGCGCCCGCGGCCGCGAGCGCACCGCATGAACCTCGGCGCCTACCATCATCCGGGCAAGGCTCGCCGCCGTCTCGTTCGCCGGATCGCAGCTCCCGACCACCTTGCCATGCCGCAGGATCGTCGCGGCGCGGCAGAGCCGCTTCACCTCCTCGAGGCGATGGCTGATGAGGATCGCAACCCTCCCCGGTCACCGGTCGAGCAGGCGGAAACAGGTCCTCGGCCTCGTGCGGCGTCAGCACCGAGGTCGGCTCGTCCATGATGATGGAGGTCAGGCTCTGCAGGAGGCAGCACGATCTCGACCCGCTGCCGCTCGCCGACCGAGAGATCGGCAAACGACGGTCCGCCGGATCGAGTGGCAGGCCGTAGTCCCGCGAGACTTCGGCGATCCGTGCCGCAAGCGCGCCGGCCGCAGCCGTCCGGGCAGCGCCAGCGCGATGTTCTCCGCCACCGTCAGCGCATCGAACAGCGAAAGTGCTGGAAACCATGCCGATGCCGAGCCGCCGGGCCGCCGCCGGGCTGGCGATCGAGACGCGCCGTCGCCCTTCCAGCGGATCTCGCCCGCCGTCACGTAGCCCCCGTAGAGCATCTTGACGAAGGTCGACTTGCCCGCGCCGTTCTCGCCGAGCAGCGCATGGATCTCGCCACGGTTGATGGCGAAATCGATAATCGTTGGCGACGAAACGCTGAACGTCTTGGTCAGGCCGGAAGTCGAAAGAAGGGGCGGTGTTCGGTCGGCAGTCTGCTCCGCCATCCCCGGTGTCGGTCTGCCTCGGGTCTCGGTTCACCGTCCGGTCTTCCTGCCCACATGCCACGTCGCTCCGGCGCGGCTGCTCGCGACGGCGCCGGCCAGACGATAGCCAACTGCGTCCTGTGGACAACGTCACATTTTGATCATTCACAGATGAATGGTCGCGCACTGCGGCCGCGACACCTCGGTAGTCGCAACAGGCCAGCCATGGCCCGAAGCAGCTCGACGATGCGACGCTGGCGCCCGTCGTCTGTGTCCTCGAGGTCGGTAAAGCCATCGCCGCGTCGGCAAGCGCGTATTCCTGGTTGATCTCGATTCACCGCCCCGCTCGAGACAACATCGAAGAGATCATTGGCCGTCTCGACGAGATCCTCGCGTTTGGCAACGTAGGTAAAGAGCGTCGGCCGCGTCGCAAAGAGCGAGCCCTTCTGGGCGAGGATCTCGATGTCGAATGGCGGGATCATCCGGACGACTGGCCGAACAGCGCCCACATGCCGAGCGGCCGGAGCGCATTCGAGGGAGCCCGGAAGGTGTCCTGCCGGTCTGTCAGACGACGTCGACGCCCTTGCCGCCGGTCAGCTCGCGAACCCGCTCGACGTTCTCGGTCCGGTAGTTGATCGTGTGGCGGCAGCCATGCGCCCGCGCCAGTTCTGCCTTTTCTTCCGAGCCGACCGTGCCGATGACCGTCGCGCCGAGATGCGCCGCCCACTGGCAGGCGATAAGCCCGACGCCGCCGGCCGCCGCGTGAAAGAGGATGGTGCGCCCTTCTCGACTCCGGAAGGTCCGGCGAGCAGGTAGCGCGCCGTCATGCCCCCAGCATCATCGCCGCCGCCGTCCTGTCGTCGACCCCGTCCGGCACTTGACCGTCGGGTCTGCCGCACCAGCCGCTCCTGCGAATAGGGAGCCGACTCGACATAGGCGACCGTCGCAGTGGTCGATGATCGACCCTGCCCTGACCGCACCGACGGTACCTGCTCCCTGTGCCCGGCGAACCCGGCGGGTCCGTTCGGCGCCGGATAAAGGCCGGTGCGGAAATAGACGTCGATGAAATTGAGGCCGACGGCCGAATGCCGGACCTTTGGCTTCGCCCGGCCCTGGTTCGCCGATCTCGACCTCTTCCCAACTGAGGACCTCGGGCCCTCCTGTTTCGCGAACAACAATGGCGCGGTTCATCTGCGGATCCTCCTTCTGCCGCCGGGCGGTGAAACCATGGCGCGCGCGGGCGCCTCAATGCGAGGTTAGAGCAGGCGCATGCCGCCTGTCACGGAAACCTCGTCACCCGCCTCGGATTTCCGAATGATCTGCTGGGCTTGGTGTTATCCGCCCGCCGATGCGGGCAAGCGCCCGGGCGTATCGACATCGAGCGCAACGCTCGTCGACCTCGACCTCGACCACCCCCTCGCGGTTCTCGCCGATGAGGTGCCGCGCCCCGGTGTCGCCCCGGATAGCGGCAAGGTCGGCAGCTGAAGCGCCGGTCCCAGAGCACCGGATTGCCACGCTTCGTGCGATAGGTTGGAACGACGATGGTCCGCCCCGCGTCCGGATCGAAGGCGGCGATGAGCCCGTTTACGGTCTCTGGCCGTCACTTTCGGCATGTCGCCGAGCAGCACGATGGCCCCGTCTGGCACGGCGCCGATGCCGGCTCGCAGCGACGTCGACAACCCTTCGCATGAGCATCGCCGGTGACGAAGCGCACGTCGAGCCCGGCAAGCGCCTCTCCCGCGCCTCGGCCTCCGGTCGCCGGTACGACGATCACGAAGCGGCCCGGCTCGCCAGCGCCGCCTCGACGGACGACCGGCTTGCCGTCGAGATCGGCAACAAGCTTGTTCGGCCCACCGAACCGCCGCGACGATCCGGCGGCGAGAACGACGGCGGCGACGCGCCGCTCCGGCACGGTCGGCGACGACTCTTGCTCGCGCGGCTGCGGCCGCGTCGCGGATCTCGGTCAAAAGCCCGCCGACTCCCATGCCGGTGATGTCCTCGGCGGTGACGGTGATGTCGGCGAGCACCCGGTCGAGCACCCAGTCGAAGCCGTTCTGCGGCGAAGGCGCGCGCACCCCGGCGCGCCAATGATCGCGACCGGCCCGATCCTGCCGGGATGAGCAGCAGATTGCCGGACCGACCGGCATGGCCGGTCGCTCGACCCGGCCGCCGGCAGCTCGATCGCGCTCGGTACGATGTCGGTCCGGTCGGCGACCGCCGAGGCGCCGAAAACGACGATTAGCTCGTGCTTTTCGTCGACCAGCACCTGCAGCGCCTCCGACACGGCCTGGCATCATGGGCGACGCGGATCTCGCGCCCGACCCGGTTGCCCGAGAGCGCCAGCCGCTCGTCGAGCACTCGATGGTCTTGTCGAGCACCTGATCGCGCGTCCCTCGGCACGCGGGTCTGATGAGGCCGACGTCGAGCGGCCGGGAACGGCACGACCTCGGATCAGCGTCGGCGTCCCGTCGAGCGCTGATCAAGCGCTTTTCCGGCAACCGTGATATGGCAGGATCTTGACGGTCGCCACCATCTGCCCGGCCGCGACGGCGCATATTCCGGCACGGTCGCAAGCGTGATCGCCGGGTCGACGCGATTGAGCTTGTCGACACCGAATCGATCGACCCGCACGACGCCGGCCGCCCGGGCAAGAGATTGGAACGCCTGGTAGCGGCGGCGCCGGCTCGACACCCGCGCCGGCGACTGTCGTCGCGATCCGGATCGCCGCATCGTCCTCGGCAACATCGCCGGGCTCGAGCGTCACCGCGACGATCGACTGAATGCCGGCCGCCTTCAGGCGCGCAATTTCGTGTCCAGGCCGATGCAACGCCCTTTCAGCACGCCCCTTGCCAAGGCCGATCGAGTGCGCGGTGATGGCACCCTCCGCCTCGTCGACGAGCAGCGGGCCTGAACCTCAACGCTCGACCTCCCTTCCGCAGCGCCCCGATGACCTGCGCCAGCACCGATGGCGATCTGGCCGGTGACCGGCCGCCGATATCAAGACCGGATCGGCGCGCGGATGCGCCCGATTTCCTCCGCCGGACCCGCCGCCGTCAGCCGATCGACGCGTTTCGCGTGCGTCTGGCGGCCGCCGAGCGCCCCGACATGGAAGCGCACCCTGTCTTCAGCGCGAGATGATCGGAAAACGTCGATTCTCGGATCATGCGTCACTGGCCGCGAGCGCCGTAGGCATCGAACGGCCGCGCCTTCGGGCGTCGCTTCCGCCGTCGGCAATGAGCGTCGCAGCCGGGAAACCGCTCCGGCGTCGCAAATGCCGTGCGCGGATCGATGACCGTGACGTCGAAGCCGGCGATCGTCGCCATCGGCACCAGCGCCTGCGTGATGTGGACGGCACCGATGACGACGAGATGGCGCGGCACCGAGATGCGAGGAACGCCTGCCTGCCGCCGTTCCACGATGCCGCTCTGGCCGCTGCGAAACCGCGCCATGATCTCCGCCCGAGCGGATCGGCGCTGGCATCGGCGGCACGCACGAAGCGCACTGCCGCCACGAAGCGGCGTGACGAGTGCCGCCGCGCGCCGGGCCCGTCGTTCCGCGTTGAGCGCTGCGAGAATATCGAGACGCATCGCCTACTCCACCGGTTCGACGTGAATGCGGATGCGGCCGCCGCAGAGAGCCCGACCCGCCAGCAGTCTCGTCGGCAACGCCGAATCGGGAGGCCAGCCGCCGATTGCCTGATCGCCTCGGTGACCACCGCTCCCTCGACGCAGCCGCCGGAAACCGAGCCCTCGAAATTGCCGTCCTCGTCGACGACAAGATGACCGCCGACTGAAATATCGCGGCGCCGAGCCCCAGGTCTCGATCACCGTCGCAAGGGCAACCTTGCGCCCTCCCGCCGCCAGCTCTCGGCAACCTCCAGAACGTCGTGCACCGTCATCGTCGTTCCGCAAGGAATGCAGCAATCAGGCTGCCCGCACGGCCGCGCCGGCCCGCGCCTGTCGAGCGCGGCGACAAGGTCGCCCATCGCCTCGAGCGAATGGATCGGCCGGAATTCATCAACATGCGGCAGCATCGCGCGAATGCCCCAAGCCTTGGCCTGAACCCTCGAACCGCAACAGCGGATTGAGCCAGACGAGGCGTCGGCAAGAGCGGTACGAGCTGGTCGATCTCGAAGGCCAGATCGCTGCCCTGCTCGCGCTCCAGCTCGTCCGTGACGAGAAGCACGATCGCCCCCGCCCAGCACCGCCGGCCTACAGCCGGTTGAACTCATGCAGCGAAGCCGCGATGCGCGTGCCGCCGGAATTCAGTCGAGGACCGCGCCTGGAGACTCCTCGAGCGCTACGTCCGGGTCCTTCAGTCGCGTTGTCGTCTGAAAGTCGCGTGCCGAAGAGAGCTCGACACCCGCCGCCGGCTGTCGGTCAGCGAGTGCAGGAAATGCAGGAAGATGCGCGTGTACCGGCTCATCGAGCCGGAAATATCGACGGAGCGCGACGATCGGCGGCCGCACTTCCTTGTGGGCGCGGTAGCAGCGTCGATGACGTCGCCGCCCGCCTTCAGCGATGCCCGCAGGGTACGGCGCGCGTCGAATGCATGGCCGCGCGGCGCCGGCACCAGCCGCCGCACCGGAATGTCGGCCGCCGGGAGCACGAGGCTTGCCACCTGCCGCTTTGCCTCGGCGATTTCCGCCGCCGTCATCTGGGCAAAAATCGCGGCTCTGCAGCAGTTCGCGGTCCGACAGCGTCAGCCGCGCGTCGATCTCGGATTTCCGATTGTCCGGCATCGCCTTCGGCTCGCGATCCTCGAACAGCGCCTTGTTGACCCGTTCCGAGGCCGCCTTCGGCTTTTCCTTCGGGCCGCGCGCCGGCGTGCTGATCGGGCGACAGCATCTGTCGCGATCATCTTCGACGAGCTGGCGCGGCCGCCAGACAGACGAAATGCCCGTCGAACACCGCCCGATGTTCCCGCTTTTTCACGAAGACAGCGTGCAGTGTCCATGAAGTCGTCGCGATGCCGGATGCCCGCCGTCTCGACGGCCCGCAATACCGGCATCGGCGCTCGCCCCGGGCCCGACCGGCAGGCCGGCAGCCTCGCAGCGCCCGCGCAAAATAGACGATGTTGTCGGCGAGCCGGGCGCCTGTCGCCCCGCCGCCCTTGCCAGCATGCTCACGATGCATCTCCGGCAGCGACCTGCGCTTCATCGAGCATGGCGGCGAAACGGGGCATAGGCTCGACCCGAGCCGGGCAATGTCGTCCTGGTATTTGAGGAGCACGCCGAGCGTATCCGAGATCGTTTCCGGACGAGGCAACGGCGTCGAGCTCGGTCAGCGCCTGCGCCCAGTCGAGCGTTTCCGGAACGCCGGGCGCTCGTAGAGCTCCGTTGCGGATCGCCTGGACGAAAGCAACGACCTCGGCAGCAAGACGCTTCGCCCGCCCCCGGCACCTTCAGCCGCACGATTTCGAGCCCGTTCGGCGCCTGGATAATCGACCCAGCGAGGAGGCAACGCCGGCGCAGCGTCATGGATCTCGCGCGTCCGGTTCGAGGTGATGATGATGATCGGCCCGTCGCGGCGATCGTCCCGAACTCGGGGATCGAGATCTGGAAGTCGGAAAGCACTTCGAGCAGATAGGCCTCGAACGCTCGTCCGCCCCGTCGAGCCTGCTGATGAGCAGCACCGGCGGGCGCCGCCGAGCGCCGATCGAGCCTCCAGCAGCGGCCGCTTGATAAGGAACCGCTCGTTGAAGATATCGTGCGAGAGCTGCGCCCGGTCGACGCCGCCCGCCGCTTCGGCCAGCCGGATCTCGATCATCTGGCCGGCATAGTTCCACTCGTAGACCGCCTGCGAAACGTCGAGGCCCTCATAGCACCGCAGGCGAATGAGTCGCCGGCCGAGCACATTGGCCAGAACCTGGCACCCGGTCTTGCCGACGCCGGCCTCGCCCTCGAGGAACAACGGCCGGCCGAGCTTCACAGCGACAGGTATACGACGGTCGCCAGCGAGCGATCGGCAACATACTCCGACGACGAAAGAAAGGTGACGGCTTCGTCGATCGAGCCGGGCAGAGCGGCGCCGGACCGTTTCTCAGTCATGTTTCCCCGCCTTTGCCTTATTGTCGCCCGTTGCCGGGCTGGCCGGAACCGGCAGCATCGTTCGGCAAGCGCGCCATCGTGCCCGCGCGCGGTCAACGGCAATCATCTGCGATGCTGATCAGAGCCGGGCCGCTTCCCTTGGTCCGGCGAGGTCTCACCGGGTGCCTGATTCAGGCGTAGGTGCGACAGCCAGCGGTATCGCACCGGATGGATGGTGCTGGCTGAAAGACCCTCACCCGGCCTGTGCTGACGCTTTGTCGTTCCGTCGGCGAAGCCTGGCTTCTCCCTGAAGGCGAGGGATTGGCGCGGCAGCCGGCAACAAAGCCCCCGCCGTGCCGGAGGGTTTGGCGGAGCCACAAGAAACAAAGCCCTCCCCCGCCGCCGGAGGGCTTGAGTGGGGCCACAAGAAACAAAGCCTTCCCTGAGCGGCGAGGGATTGGCGCGGCAACCAGCCGCCCACTTCTTCGGGAAAAACAATCGGCACGCCGCTCGACGATGACCTCGCGACCGGTCACCCGACAGGCATAGGCGATTGCCTCACGCCCACTGCCCGCGCCTGCCGGTAAGCCGCCGCCGCATAGCCGGGTCGATGTCGTCCTTGCAGGCGATGAGAAGCGGTCGGCGTCGCCGCGGGATGGACGAGGAAAACATCACCGCCCGATGGCCGCTTGCCACCATCGCCGAGAGCTCGACGAGATGCTTGGCGCCGCGCTTCGTCACCGAATCCGGAAACTCGGCAAGGCCCGGCGCCCGCGACAGATGGGCGTTCTTGATTTCGACATAGGCCGCCGGCCGTCCCTCGCCTTCGAGAACGATGTCAACCCGGCTGTTCTGGCCGTAGGCGACCTCGCGGCGCAGCGTCGAATAGCCGGCAAGCTCCGGCACCAGCCCGGCCTCGATTGCCTCCGCCGCAATGGCATTTGGCCGCGAGGTGTTGACGCCGACAAGCGTCACGCCAGCGCCGTCGTCGACCTCTACGAGTTCCCAGGACCAGGCGAGCTTGCGCTTCGGATCGTCCGAGCGCGACAGCCAGACCGGCATGCCCGGCTCGGCAAGGCCGGTCATGGCGCCCGGATTGGCGCAATGCGCCGTCACCACGCTTCCGTCGCCAAGCTCGATATCGGCGAGAAAGCGCTTGTAGCGGCGCAGCAGACGTCCCTGATGAAGTGGTGATGGCAGCAGCATGCGAGCGCTTTACCGCGTCATCGCAAACGGGACAACGATTCGCCGCCCGCACCGCGGCATTTGGCGCTGCCCCTGCGACCGACGGATGATTGACAAGTCATTAACGGATGGACACGATCCGCCGCACCAGACAGGTGTGCCCGGTTCGAAGTTTCGATCCCGGGCCAAGAGGGAACACGGACTCCCCGGCGCGTATCGTCGAGGACATCGTGGCTGCCCCCGCAACTGTGCGCGGCGAGCCGGTCCCGGACGCCACTGAGCCTATGGCTCGGGAAGGCGGGACAACAAGGCACTGACCCGCGAGCCAGGAGACCTGCCTGTCCGGGTCACCCATCCGGCGTACGGGGCGTGCGCGGGAGCGGTCAATTCCGTTGCGGTGACAACTCGTCCGAATCCGCCGTTCCGGCGGTCGGTCGCGGCTGTCCGGATTGCTGGAACCTGCCGTTGTCCCGACCTCGAAGCGGCGGCGATGTCAGCCATGCAACGGAGAACCGCGCATGACCCTTCTGTCCAGCCGCCGGCTGCTGCCGGCCCTTCTTGGCGCAAGTGCCCTCGGCCTTGCCGTCCAGTCCGCTCCCGCCAGCGCCGAGCCCGCCAGCGTTACCCTGCCGACGATCGTCATCTACGCCAACCAGACCCCGACCGATGCCGCCAGGGTCGGCTCGGCCGTTACCGTCGTCAGCGACAGCCAGATCTCCGAGACCGGCGCCAAGACCGTCTCGGACGTGCTGCGCACCGTTCCCGGCGTCGTCGTCGGCCAGACCGGCAGCCGCGGCTCGCTGACCCAGCTTCGCATTCGTGGCGCCGAAGCCAATCACCTGCTCGTCGTCATCGACGGCGTGCCGGTCAACGGCTTCTCCGATGGCGGCTTTGATTTCGCCGACCTGCCCGTCGACGACATCGAGCGCATCGAGATCATTCGCGGCCCGCAATCAGGCCTTTACGGCGCCAATGCCCATGCCGGCGTCGTCTCGATCATCACCAGGTCGGCCAAGGGCGTCCTGACCCCGGAGATCGAGGCCCGCACCGAGATCGGCAGCCGCAACACCCAGTCCGGCTCCGTTGCCATGCGGGCCGCCTTCGGCCCCGCCTACGGCTCGATCGCGGTCAGCCAGTATCGCACCGACGGCTACAACATCGCCCATAACGGCAGCGAGGAAGACGCCTCCCGTGCCTTTTCGGTCAACGCCAAGGGCGGCATCGACCTGACTGAAAACCTCAACGTCGAGGGCATGCTGCGCTACAGCCATCGCCGCGCCGAAACCGACCCGCAGGACACCTCGTCCGACTTCTTTACCGGCATCGCGTCGCCGACCTACGGCGAGGTGCTCGATATCGAGCATGACAACACCGACGAGACGACCTTCTCCGGTCGCGTCTCGGCGACCTTCAGGATGTTCGACGACCACTGGATTCATCAGGCCAGCGTCGCTCGCTACGAGAACGATACCGACTCCGAATCGACGGGTTTCTCCTATTCGTCGTTCCTCAACACGCTGTTCGCCTTCCCGAGCGAATACCACACGGAGGGCGAGCGCTACGTCGCGTCTTACAAGAACACCTTCCTCTTCGACACGCCCTCGCTGCTCGGCGCCCACCACAGCGTGACCACGGGCGTCGACAGCCAGCAGGAGCGCTTCCGCGACGCCTTTGGCCCCAAGAGCGGCGTCTGGAACAATTTCAGCTCGCGCGGCCGCACCGGCTTCTTTGCCGAATACGCCCTCGACCTCGACACCGGCACCTCGGCGACCGGCTCGGTCCGCTATGACGACAACAACGCCTATGCGGATTCGACCACCTGGCGCGCCACGTTCTCGCAGCGTTTCGCCGCCACCGGCACCCGCCTGCATGCATCGGCCGGCACCGGCGTCACCGACCCGACCTTCATCGAGGTGTTCGGCTATCCGCCGTTCGGCTTTGTCGGCAATCCGAACCTGAAGCCGGAAAAGTCGCTGGGCTGGGATGTCGGCGTCGAGCAGTCGCTGCTTGACGGCCGCATCGTCGCCGACGTCACCTACTTCTCGTCGCGCTTCAAGGACAAGATCACGACGGTCTACGCGCCGGTCTATACGACGGTGAACACGCCGGGCACCGCGACGCGCCAGGGCTTCGAGGCGGCCATCACGGTCATGCCGCTCGACTGGCTGACGGTCACCGGCACCTACACCTATACGATCGCCGAGAACGCCGCCGGGCTCGCCGAGGCGCGCGTGCCGCAGAATGCGGCCAGCCTCACCGCCGTCGCCCGCTTCCTCGAGGACAAGGCCGAGGTTCACGCCGGCGTGCGCTACAATGGCGACATGATCGACGGCTTTCCGGCCGGCGCGCAGATCGCTTCCTACACGGTCGTCAACGCCGGCGCGTCCTACAAGGTCGACGACCGCCTGACCGTGTTTGCCCGGGCCGAGAACCTGTTCGACGAGAAGTATGAGGAGTCCTACTCCTATCGTGCCCCGGGCTTCGAGGCATATGCCGGCGTGAAGGTCGCCCTGCAGGCGAAGTGACGACCCGGCGTCAGCGCGTCTCGTCCGCGATCCAGGCGAGATAGGCGCGCTGCCGCCGGCGACGGCAACACAAGGACGGCCGGCGTCTCGTAGGGGTGCAGCTCCTCGATGCGTCCGGCCGCCGCCGCCGCCCGCGCGGCTGTCGTCTTGACCAGCATCACCGCTTCGTCCCCCTCCTCCACCTCTCCCTTCCAGCTATAAATCGAGTGCATCGCCGGCAGGATGTTGACGCATGCCGCCAGCCGCTCCTCGACGAGCCGCCGCCCGAGCCCGGCCGCGTCCGCGGCTGTCGCGAAGGTCGTGTAGATCATCACGACATCGGTGCCATTCGTCATCTGGCCTCGCTCCTCCGGCCTTGCCATGTTAAACCGACCCCGGCGGCCAGGCCCGGGAAGGTGGATTCCGATGATCGAGCATAGCGCAAACCGGCGCAGGATCGCTTTTGTTGCAAGCCCGGTTGCCGAGGCCGAAAAGGCCCGCAAGACCCTTGTCGAGCGCTACGGCGACGCCGCTCCGGAAACCGCCGATATCATCGTCGCGCTCGGCGGCGACGGCCTGATGCTCCAGACGCTGCATCGCTTCATGAACTCCGGCAAGCCGATCTACGGCATGAACCGCGGCTCGGTCGGCTTTCTCATGAACGAGTACCGCACCGACGACCTCTATGGCCGCCTCACCGCCGCCAAGCCGACCACCATCCATCCCCTCGCCATGCGCGCCGTCGACGTCGAGGGCGGCATCCACGTCGCCCGCGCCATCAACGAGGTCTCGCTGCTGCGCCAGAGCTATCAGGCGGCTCGCCTGCAGCTCTCCATTGACGGCAAGGTCCGGCTCGACGAACTCATCTGCGACGGCGTTCTGGTCGCAACGCCGGCCGGCAGCACCGCCTACAATCTCTCGGCGCAAGGGCCGATCCTGCCGATCCGCGCACCGCTGCTCGCCCTGACGCCGATCAGCCCGTTCCGGCCCCGGCGCTGGCGCGGCGCCCTCCTGCCCGACTATGCCGATATCCGCATCGAGGTTCTGGAGCCCGAACGCCGGCCGGTGAGCACGACCGCCGACAGCGTCGAATTCCGCTTCGTCAAGGAAGTCAGCGTCCGCCAGGATCGCAACTCCGCCTGCCTGATGCTGTTCGATCCGGGCCACAGCCTCGAGGAGCGCATCCTGCGCGAACAGTTCGGCTACTGACATTCGGGGATTGCCAGCGCCGGGCAAGACCTTCCCGGCCCGGCGAGTTCGATTCGCCAGCGAAATGGAATTGGCGCTGCGGAATTGTGCCTTTCGGTCTAATATACTGAAATTTAAGGCGCTTATTTTTAATCTGTCACATCTGTGAATTTGCTGCGATCGTTCGCGATCAATCCAGTCGCTTGCCAGATGCCTGGGGGATCGCCGTACTGTGACTACGTCTCGTGTAGACCTGTCGAACCTGCGAATGCTCGTGGCGGATGACAACACCCATATGCGCAGGATCGTTCGCAGCCTGCTGCATGGTTTCGGGGTGCGCGAGGTCATGGAGGCAGAAGACGGGGCAAACGCACTCGAACTCTTCAACACCCATACCCCCGATATCGTGGTCGTGGACTGGGCGATGCCGATTATTGACGGACTGGAGCTGACGCGGCTGATCCGCAATCCCTCCTCGAACGCCAACCCCTATGTGCCGATCATTCTTTTGACCGGCCATGCCGAGCGGCGGCGGGTCATCGAGGCGCGGGACGCCGGCGCTTCCGAGTTCCTCGCCAAGCCGATCTCGGCGAAGTCGCTTTACGTGCGGGTTGTCTCGACCGTGGTCAATCCGAGGCCGTTCGTGCGCACCAAGAGCTATTTCGGACCCGATCGCCGGCGGTTCGACAACCCGAACTACAAGGGCCCCGAGCGCCGCGGAAACCGGGCGCAGGGCGCCTCTGCCGAGACCATGGAAATCGACGACACCAACAAGGCGCAATCTGACTGGATGTAAGGTGCGGGAAACGCAGGCACCGATCATTGACGGGAAACGGCCATGAACAGTGCAGCCGAAGACGACAAGTCCTTCGAGATCATCAAGACGCCGGTCGACCTGCGCAAGAAGTGCAAGCCCCTGCGCGGCAAGGCCGCCGAGGTTGATCCCATTGCCAGGGCCGAGCAGGAGCTCGCCCGCCTGTCCGTCCGCTTCGATAGCTGGATGGAAGACGAGACCGAAACGCTTGAAAAAGCCTATGCCGCCTTCTGCAAGGACCCCGGCAACGAGGCCGTCGTCGATACCCTGTTCCGGTCCGCACACGACATGCGCGGCCAGTCCGAGACTCTCGGCTACCCGCTCGCCGGCCGCGTCGCCAGCAATCTCTGCCGCCTCATCGAATCGGCCGCCGATCGCGCCCTGATCCCGCCGGCCATCGTCGAGCACCACGTTCTTGCCGTGCGCGCCATCGTCCGCGAGAAGGCCAAGGACGAGCAGAACACCACCGGCACGGAAATCGCCAAACGCCTCGCCGAGGTCGTCGACGAGGTCCTGGACAAGATCGGGCGCCATCCGGACGCCCCCTGAGGCGGGCGCCGTTCCCTTTTCTGTGAAATCTGGTCAGGCCGCCGTCGCGCAGCGCTCGGCGAACTCGCGCGCCACATCCCGCGCCGCATCGGCGGCAAAGCGCCGGAGCATGGCGAGCAGACGGTCGAGTTCGGCGTCGCCGATATCATCCGCCCGCGTCAGGATGCGCTCGATCATCCGGCTTGCAAATCGGTAGCGATTTCCCGTCTCGTTTTCGTAGCGCATCTCGCGCAGCAGGTGCAGCGCCGCCCGGAAGGCAGGGAATGCCGAGGACGGCAGCCGGGCCTTGTCGTAGAGCGCCCGGAACGCCCCGTCATTGCCACGCTCCAGCAGGGCATAGACCCTGACCCGCGGCAGGCCGGAAAGATTGGCCAGCGCCGCCTCGAAAAACCGGTTCTCGCCAAGGCAGATGGCCCGCAGGATAAGTGACGTGGTGAGCTCGCCCGAGGCCCGGAGATGTGCGACGAGCGATTCCACCTCGCGATCGGACGCATCCATGGCGATCGTCACGGTCGCCTTGTCGCAGGCATCGCGCGCCATCGTCTCGGCCCGCGGTTTCGGCATCCACGCCCGGTCCGTCACAAAACTGCTGAGCGCCTCGCCAAGCCGGGCGATGAGCCGCTGCCGGATCTCGAGCGGCAGGTCGCGACGCGCCAGCAGCAGGTCGCGCAACGCCGGATCGGCGCCATGCCGTTCGACCAGCCTGTGGAAGGAAGAAAGGCCGATGCGCGCCGCGCCGTTTTCGACAAGCGCGACGCACGCCTGAACCGAGCCAACCTCGATGATCGCCGCCGCCACTGTCGGCGGCAGATGCGGCCGGCCGGCAATGACCGCCTGCGACCGAGGATCGCCAAGGCCGATGATGTCGACGAGTTCGGCATCGAGCAGTACCGGCGAACGGGCCAGCACCGGCGCGGCGATATCCGGCTGGTCCGAAGCCAGTTCCCGGATGATGTGACGCGGTGCATGCGGACTTGGCGCAAGCGTTTCGGCAAGCATACGGCGCACGCCCGTCGAGCTGTCGTCGAGCAACGTCGTCAGCGCAGCTTCCGCCGTGTCCCGTGTGCGCGGGTCGAGTTCTGAATAGAGGTAGGCAGTCGCCAGAGCGCGTGTCGCATCGATACGCGCATCTGTCGGCGCGGATCGTACCCAGCGGAGAAACTCTTCGACGATCATTCGAATACCCACCTCTACCCGATACACAAAATCGGGAGATACGCAAAACCAGTTCCCCGATAACGCCAATGATCGCCTGAAAGACTTAACGTTCGGTTCACTGTGAATCTAAACCTTTCATTAACTATAAGGACTTGGCAAAACCGACGGCGAAAACGCATCGGGCGCCGCAGATGCGGCGCCCGACCGGTGGCACTTGCAAGGGAAAACTCAGGCAGAAGGTGAGCCGTTGTCCGTATCGCGCAGCGGCTCCCGCAGATATTGCTGCAGGTCGAGCGGCTCGCCGCTCATGTGCTGCTCCCAGACGCCGATGGCACCCGGCCGGGCCGTCGGTGTCGGCACATCAGCCGCAATGGCGCCGGCCGCAGCCGTTCGCACCGTCCCCTGGCCCGATTGCGCCGCCGCCTCTGCCTTCTCGCCGAAACCGGCCCAGAAGGCCTCGACCGACACCGGCTGCTCGGCCTTGCTGTCGGTCCGGAAGAATGCGTCGAACACTGCCGCCGGATCGCGCGCCTCGAAACCGGCAAAGGCATTGGCCATGCGCGGCGCAAGGCCGTCGACCTCGTCACCCGCTGCGGCGGCAACCGCTTCGCTCGGCGTCTGCGGCGCCTCGGCCACCATGGTCGGCGCCGCCGGCGCTGCGTTGTCATGCCCGCGCACGAGCTTGTCATAAACCTCGGAGACGCTGCGCGGCTGGCCGTTCGCTTCATAGAAGATCGAGCGGTTCGCCTTCGCCTGCTTCGGGAAGGCCGCGGCCGCGCTGGCATCGGGATTGTTCTCGGCCAACGAGATCAGCTTCGAGCCGCCGGAAGGACCGAGGAAATGCGCGATGTAGAGCTCGCCGCTGCTGACGTCGCGGCCGAGCCGCGCCTCCAGCGTCTCGGCATTGCGGCTGGCATAGGCGCCGGCCATGACGGCGGAAACCTTCGGATCGTTGCGCAGATCGAGGATCTCGCGCCGCGCCCCGGCGTCGCTGACCCGATAGCGTCCGTCGGCGCTTCGCGTAATCGCCGCAGCCTGTTCTGAAAGACCGTATTTCGGGCCTTCCTCCTTCACCATCTCAAGCCAGGTGCTCTCGATGAACTGGAACATGCCCGTCGCGCTGGAAGTCTTTGCTTTTGCGGTCGCATCGAGATTGCTCTCGCGCACCGCGGTGCGCAGCAGGAAGTCGAACCCGGTACCGGTCGACTTGGCCGCAGTCTTGAATGCTGTCTCGATCCGCTCGGAGACAGACGGCGACGTCGTCACCTTCATCGATCCTTCTCCCCTTGCGTTGCGACTCCCCAAATCAGCATCGCGCGCGTATGGTAAACGGAAAGTTAAGGTCGAAAATCGCCAAGGCTTTGTTTTTTAGACCAAAACGAAAAGAAGGGAGCAGCGATGGCGGGACTCTATTTCGAGGAGTTCGAGACGGGCGCGGTGCTGAAGCATCCTTTGCGCCGCACCGTGACCGAGATGGACAACGTCCTTTTCTCGAACATGACCCTCAATCCGCAGCCGCTGCATATCGACCGCCACTTCTGCGAAACCGAGACGGAATGGGGCCAGCCGCTGGTCAACAGCCTCTTCACCCTCGGCCTGATGATCGGCATTTCGGTCAACGACACGACCGTCGGCACCACAATCGCCAATCTCGGCATGAGCGACGTCAAGTTTCCCAATCCGCTCTTTCATGGCGACACCGTCAGCGTCACCACCGAGGTCATCGCCAAGCGTGAATCGAAATCGCGGCCGGATGCCGGCATCGTCGAGTTCGAGCACAAGGCCTACAAGCAGACCGGCGAGCTCGTTGCCGTCTGCCGCCGCCAGGCGTTCATGAAGAAACGGCCGGTCTGACGCCATGCGCTCCATGCTTTTCGTTCCCGGCGATTCCGACAGGAAGCTGGACAAGGGCCTTTCGAGCGGCGCCGACGCCCTCATCGTCGACCTTGAGGATTCCGTCGCGCTGGCCAACAAGGCGGCAGCGCGGACAACGACCGCCGCCTTCCTGCGCCGCGCCGCCGAACTGCCGGCAAAGCCCCTGCTTTATGTGCGCATCAACGCCTTCGACACCGGCCTTGCCGATGCCGACCTCGACGCTGTCCTCTCGGCCCGCCCCGACGGCATCATGCTGCCGAAGTCGGGTTCCGGCCGCGACGTCACCCAGCTCGACGCCAAGCTGACGGCCCGAGAGCCTTCGGTCGGCGTGTTCAATCGCGCAACGCGCATCGTCGCCATCGCCACCGAGACGGCCGCCGCCGTCTTCAATCTCGGCAGTTATGCCGGCGCCAGCGACCGCTTGCAGGGCCTCACCTGGGGCGCCGAGGACCTTTCCGCCGATATCGGCGCGGAAGCCAACCGGCTCGCCGATGGCGCCTTCCGCGACCCCTACCGGCTCGCCCGGTCGCTCTGCGTCCTCGGCGCCGCCGCTGCCGCCGTCCAGCCGATCGACACCGTCTATACGGCCTTCGCAATGAGGAGGGCCTGCGCCGCGAATGCGAGGAAGCCCGCATCGAGGGCTTCACCGGCAAGATGGCGATCCACCCGGCGCAGGTCGCCGTGATCAACGAGGTGTTCACGCCGTCCAGCGCCGAGATCGAGCGCGCCGAGAAAATCGTCGCCGCCTTTGCCGAGGCAGGCGACGCCGGCGTGATCGGTCTTGAGGGGGAGATGCTCGACCGGCCGCATCTGCGCCGGGCCGAGCGCCTGCTCGCCCGCGCCAGATTCGCGAACCGCGGCTGAAACCCGTCAGCCGCCGGGCGGGCGGTCGATCGGGAACACCTCGTCGACAACGCAATAGTCGAGATATCCGAGCCGGCCGATCGGCCGCAGCCGCGTCACGTCGACGAATCCGCCGACGATCATTTCATCGTCGATATGCACGCCGACGACCTGGCCGAGCACGAGGTGGGCGCCGCTCGGCTCGCCGGCAAGATCGGTCAGCGTCACGGTCTGCAGATAGCGGCATTCAAGCGCGACGGGCGCCTCGGCAACGCGCGGCGCGGCGACGAGCCGCGACGGCGCCACGGTAAGCCCGGCGAACTCGAACTCGCTGGCCTCGCCGGCAGCGGCGCCGACGTCAGGTTCATCGCCTCGCGCAGCGCAAAGGTCGCCATGTTGCAGACGAAGGCGCCGGTCGCCTCGGCATTGGCCTTCGAGTGCTTGGCGCCCTCGCTCGAGAAGCCGACGATCGGCACACGCGTGCCGAAGGCGTTGAAGAAGCTGTAGGGCGCGAGATTCGGCCGCCCCACCGCGTCGACCGTCGAGATCCAGCCGATCGGACGCGGCACCACGAGAGACTTGAACGGATCGCGCGGCAGGCCATGGTCGCCCCGCGCCGGCTCGTAGAACAAGGTTCGCCCTCCCGGATGGCTTCGCCGCCGATGCCGCCCCTCAGTCGGCCTTCCAGACCGTCACGACGTCCTCGAAGGACGGTCGCGGCCGGTCGCTCGGCGCCTCCATCGGCGTGCCGATGTGGATAAATCCGACGACTTTTTCGCCCTCGCGCACGCCGAGAATATCGAGCGCGTCCTCATCATAGCTGTACCAGTCGGTCAGCCACTGCGCCGCAAAGCCCATAGCATGCGCGGCAAGCATCAGGTTCATCGTCGAGGCCGCCGCCGAGAGCACCTGCTCCCACTCCGGAATCTTCGGATGGATGGTCGTATGGCAGACGACGGCGATCACCACAGGTGACGCGACGAGCCGCTCGTGCACCAGCCCGAGCAGCCGTTCATCAGCCTCGGGATTCCGGCTTTTCCAGAGGTCGAACAAGCGGTTGCCGGCCGCCACCCGGTCTGCGCCGGCATAGAGGATGAAGCGCCACGGCGCCAGCTTGCCATGGTCCGGCACACGGCTGGCGGCGGCGATCAGATTGCGGATCTGCTCGTCGCTCGGCCCGGGCTCGCCGAGCCTGTGGGCGGGAATGGTGCGGCGGGTGAGCAGCAGCTTCAATGCATCCGGCATGGCGGCGTACCTGTTTGGTGGGAAGGTGGACGTTCTGAAACAGGCGACAGGGGACCCGACGCCAGCGCGATTGTCAACGCGCTTCGGGCTTGAAATCGCCATCGTTTTCGGTTCGATGGAAGCGGGACGCGAGTCGAGGGCCGTTCGCTGCGAACAGCCCGCAAGACTTAAGGGAGAATAGCGGCGTGGAGCTTTCCCGCTTTTGGCGGTCGTGGGTGTTTGCCGGCGGCCCGCGAGCTGTCCGGACCGTGGTTCGGGCGGCGGCGATGACGCTGGCCCTGGCCCTGGCGCTGCCCGCCGCCGGGCTCGCCCAGCAGCTCCCCCATGGACCGGGCATGGGTCCCGGCCCAGGTCCGGGTCCTGGCCCCGGTCCGCGCCCGGGCGGCATGCCGCCAATGCCGCCGGCGCCGATGCCCGCCCCCGCCGAGGGGACGATCGTCAAGCCGCCTGCCGGTGCCCTGCCCGGTGTGCCCGCGCCCGGCGCCCTCGAGGCGATCGACAAGCAGCTCACGCCGCTTGACCTGAAAACGCCCGGACTGACGCTGCCGCCGCTGCTCACCCCCGGCGGCAAGGCCGGCAAGGACGACAACCTCGCCACCGTCGCCATCACCATGCGCGCCAAGCTCGTCGACGGCGGCCCGGAAGTGCCCTCCGGCCTTGCCTGGCGGGTCTTCGGCGACACGACCGACGACAGCGGCAAGCTGCCGCTTCTCGCCAGCGCCGCCGGCGGCCCGACGACCTTCGAGCTGCACGCCGGCACCTATCTCGTCCACGTCGCCTATGGCGCCGCCGGCGCCACCAAGCGCATTGACGTCGGCACGGCCGCACGCGACGAGATCCTTGTTCTGAATGCCGGCGGCCTGCGCCTGCACGGCGCCATCTCGCAGGACCAGCCGATCCGCTCCGGCCTGCTCACCTTCGAGGTTTATTCGAGCGCCGACGACGAGGGCGGCGACCGGCGCCTGCTCGTGCCGAACGCCAAGGACGGCCATATCGTCCGCCTCAATGCCGGCACCTACCACATCGTCAGCAAATATGGCGACGTGAACGCCGTCGTCCGCGCCGACATCCGTGTCGAGGCCGGCAAGCTCACCGACGCGACCATCTATCACAAGGCTGCCGAAGTGACGCTGAAGCTCGTCAGCGAGGCCGGCGGCGAAGCGCTCGCCAACACCGCCTGGGCCGTGCTCAGTCCCGGCGGCGACGTCGTCAAGGAAAGCGTCGGCGCCTTCCCGAGCTTCGTTCTGGCGGCCGGTGAATACAGCGTCATTGCCCGCCACGAAGGCGAGACCTTCAACCGCGACTTCACCGTTGAGGCCGGCGTCGATTCCGATGTCGAGGTCGTGGCCGAGGAGCCGATGGCCGGCATGGGCGCCGCCTTCCCGGCCTCGGGCAACTGATCCCCTTCCCTCGTTTCCGGACCCACGCCGGCAAGGAGCAGCATTTCCGATGAAGATCGCGACCTGGAACGTCAACGGCATCAAGGCGCGAATCGAGGGACTGCTCGCCTGGCTCGACGACGCCCGCCCCGACATGGTCTGCCTTCAGGAAATCAAGTCGGTCGACGAGGCATTCCCCGGCCATCTTTTCGAGGAGCGCGGCTACAACGTCGCCACCCACGGCCAGAAGAGCTTCAACGGCGTCGCCGTCCTGTCGCGCTATCCGTTCGACGAGGTCGCCCGGCGCCTGCCCGGCGACGACACCGACGAGCAGGCCCGCTTCCTCGCCGCCACCGTCTCGACCGCCGAGGGCGCCCTCACCGTCGCCTCGCTCTACTGTCCGAACGGCAATCCTCTCGGCACCGAGAAGTTCACCTACAAGCTCGGCTGGATGGAGCGTCTCGAGGCGCATGTCCGCCGGATGCTCGCCGACGAGACCCCGTTCGTCCTCGCCGGCGACTACAACATCATCCCCGAACCCGGTGACGCGAAAAACCCCGATGCCTGGCTGGGCGACGCGCTCTTTCAGCCGGAGAGCCGCGCCGCCTGGCGCCGCCTCCTCGGCCTCGGCCTCGTCGACGCCCTGCGCTCAACCACCGATGCCGACGGCCTTTACACCTTCTGGGACTATCAGGCCGGCGCCTGGCAGAAGAACAACGGCATCCGCATCGACCACGCCCTGCTCTCGCCGCAGGCCGCCGACCGCCTGTCCTCCGTTCTCATCGACAAGCGCGTGCGCGGCTGGGAGCGCCCGTCGGACCATGTCCCGCTGATCATCGATCTCGATATCGGGGAGCGCTGAACAATGGCGAACCATCTCGCCGGCGGCTGCCTTTGCGGCGCCCTGCGCTATGCGGTGAAAAGCGCACCGCACTGGGTCGGCCATTGCCACTGCCGGTCGTGCCAGCGCTCGGCCGGCGCACCATTCCTCACCTGGGCCGAAGTGACCCGCGCCGATTTCGCCTACACATCCGGCACGCCGGCGGTCTTTGCCTCGTCCGATCATGGCCGGCGCGAATTCTGCCCGACCTGCGGCACCCAGCTCGTCTTTCGCAGCGACCAGCGCCCCGACATGCTCGACGTCACGGTCGCTTCCCTTGATGCGCCCGACGCCCTCCGCCCGACTGCGAACATCTTCACCGGCACGCGCCGGGCGTTTCTGCATGGCTTCGACGGCACCCTGCCCTCCTGGCCGGACGAGCAGAAGCGACGCTGAACCCAAGGGTACTTGCCGGCCGGCCCGTTGCCGCCAGATAATCCCGGTATGGGGTAGCTGACACCACGCTTCTTGGCCTGACATTCGCGCTCGCCGCATCGCCGGCGTCTGGCGAGGATCCGCCGTGCAGATGCCGGACCCGCGACGGCGGCTATGTCCCGGTCGGTGCCTCGGCCTGCATCGAGACGCCGAAAGGCCCGCGTATCGCCACCTGCGAAATGATGCAGAACAACCCGTCCTGGCGCTTCACCGACGAGCGCTGCCTGCTGGCGAACATCCGCGAGCCCGGAAAGCGCGCCCTCGCCGCCGTCTGTCCAGACCCGACGCGCCCGCGCGCCTTCGCAAGCGCGCAGTATCCGGCAATTCTTGATGGATGGAATTCCGGCCGAGCCGGCAGCAGCGCCAGCCGCCGCCGCGATTACTGGACGGCCTTGCCGTCGAGCCAGGTATCGGCGAGCTCGACCGCCGAGCGGCGCTCGTCTTCGCTCGCCGAGGCAAAGGCCTCTTCCTGCTTAGCCGTGATCCACTCGCGGTCGGCATCGCCCGCCCGCGCCCGCGCGACGGTCAGCCACATCAGGCCGAGCGCCGGCCGGTGCAGCGGCAACTGTTCGCCGGCGTAAAGCAGCTCGCCAGCAGCACCTGCGCCCGCAGATGGCCCTTCTGGGCCGCCAGCTTCAGCCAGCGCGCCGCCTGCATCGGATCGGCCTCGCCGGAGCTGCCGTCGAGATAAAGCCGGGCAAGATTGTACTGTGCATCCGGATCGCCGAAATACGACGCGGCATAGGAATACATCTGCCGGGCGCGGTCGACGTTCGGCTTCACCGCGCTGTCGCGGATACCGTTCAGGTAGTACGTGCCGAGCGCCACGAAGGCGCTGGCCGTATAGCGGGATTCCGGGCTGGCCGGATTGTCGTCGGCGTGGGCGTTGGCGACCTGGCTGAAATACTCGAAAGCCTTCTGGTCGTTCTCCGGCACGCCGTCGCCGTCGGCATACATGCGTCCGAGTTTCCATTGGGCGGCGGCATGGCCCTGCTCGGCGGCGACACGCAGTGCCTCGAGAGCACCGACCTTGTCGCCCGAGAAGTAGGCCCGTGCCCCGATCCGGAACGCATCCGACGGACCCGCGTCGCCAGGAGTGGCGGCGCTGCCGTCGAAGGCGCCGGCCGGGCCGGCGGCGAGAACACCCGCCGCCAGAACCGCGCCAATCAGGAACTCATATGTCCGCATAACACTGTTTTTCCGCCTTCGCTCCGGGGTGCGTCAGCGCACCAAAGCGGGCCGGACCCACTCCCTGAGCATATTTCCACAAGGCGCCGGAGCCGTAGCCGTTGTCGCGCGGCGCCCAATCCTTCTTGCGACGCTCCAGTTCCGCGTCGTCGAGCTTGACATCGAGGCGGCCTTCGGCCGCGTCGATCTCGATGATGTCGCCATCGCGCAGGAGCGCGATCGGACCCACAGGCCGCAGCCTCCGGGCCGACATGGCCGATGCAGAAACCGCGCGTCGCGCCCGAGAAACGTCCGTCGGTGATGAGCGCAACCTTGTCGCCCATGCCCTGGCCGTAAAGGGCGGCCGTGGTCGCCAGCATCTCGCGCATGCCGGGGCCGCCGCGCGGACCCTCATAGCGGATCACCAGAACCTCGCCTTCCTTGTACTTGCGCTGGCTGACCGCCTCGAAGCACTCCTCTTCAGAGTCGAAGCAGCGCGCCGGGCCGGAAAACTTGCGTGACCATGCCGGCAACCTTCACGATGGCGCCGTCCGGGGCGAGATTGCCCTTCAGGCCGACAACACCGCCCGTCGGCGTGATCGGATTGTTGGCCGGTCGCACGACGTCCTGTTCGGGTTCCACTTCACGTATTCCATGTTTTCGGCAATTGTGCGGCCGGTCACGGTCATGCAATCGCCGTGAAGGTATCCGTGCTCCAGCAGCGTCTTCATCAGCACCGGAATGCCGCCCGCCTCGAACATGTCCTTGGCGACGTAACGGCCGCCCGGCTTGAGGTCGGCAATGTACGGCGTCTTCTTGAAGATTTCGGCAACGTCGAAGAGGTCGAACTCGATGCCGGCCTCATTGGCGATCGCCGGCAGGTGCAGCGCCGCATTGGTCGAGCCGCCGGTGGCGGCAACGACAGTCGCGGCATTCTCCAGCGCCTTGCGGGTGACGATGTCGCGCGGCCGGATGTTCTTCTTCAGAAGCTCCATGATCGCTCGCCGGCGGCGAAGCAGAACCGGTCGCGAATCTCGTAGGGAGCCGGCGCGCCGGCCGAATACGGCAGCGCAAGGCCGATCGCCTCGGAAACCGTCGCCATGGTGTTGGCGGTGAACTGCGCGCCGCAGGCACCGGCCGACGGACAGGCCACCTGCTCGAGCTCCAGCAGATCGTCATCGCTCATATTGCCGACCGAATGCCGGCCGACCGCCTCGAAGACGTCCTGGACGGTGACCTGATGGCCCTTGAAGGTGCCCGGCAGGATCGAGCCGCCATAGATGAAGATCGACGGCACATTGAGGCGGACCATCGACATCATCATGCCCGGCAGCGACTTGTCGCAGCCGGCAAGGCCGATGAGCGCGTCATAGCAATGGCCGCGCATGGTCAGCTCGACCGAGTCGGCGATGACGTCGCGCGAAACCAGCGAAGCCTTCATGCCCTGATGGCCCATCGCGATGCCGTCGGTGACGGTGATCGTGCAGAATTCGCGCGGCGTGCCCTCGGCAGCGGCAACGCCCTTCTTGACGGCCTGCGCCTGACGCATCAGCGCGATATTGCAGGGAGCAGCCTCGTTCCAGCAGGTGGCGACACCCACGAACGGCTGGTGGATCTCTTTCTGGCCAAGGCCCATCGCATAGTAATACGACCGGTGCGGAGCGCGCTGCGGCCCTTCCGTGACGTGCCGGCTCGGCAGCTTCGACTTGTCGTAAATCTTGAGGTCCATAACGCTCCCCTTCGGTTGGTTCCCGGGTTCGACCAGACGATGACCCGCAATCCTCTCGGACCGCCAGAGACTGCCACTGGAGTGGGGTCGAAAGTCGTCCGGACCCGCCGCTTTTTCACGCTGCGGCAGAACCTAACCGACGCCCTCGAACCTCCTTGGAAAGTGTGGCTGAAACGCGGCAATTGATGGCGCCGGCCCCGTCGCTGAAACGGTTCGGGGCCGGTGTTGCGAAACCGCAACATAGCTGTTTCGATGCCTTTGGACAGGTGAAAAATCAAGCGCAATGAGACGCGCCCGAACGCCGCGCATCCGCGCGGCGTTTTCGTATCGCAGAGCTTGCCGACGGGTCAGCCGAGCCGCGCCAGGGCTTCCTCGATCTTGGCCCGGCGCGACAGCGCCTCGTCGCGTTTCTCGCGCTCGGCCTCAATGATCTCCTCGGGCGCCTTCGACAGGAACTGCTCGTTGCCGAGCTTGCCGTCGATCCGCGCCACGTCCTTGGCGATCTTGTCGAGTTCCTTGGCAAGGCGCGTCTTTTCCGCCGAGATGTCGATGACGCCGGCAAGCGGCAGCCAGGCAACGGCGTCACCCGCCATGATCTGCACGGCACCTTCCGGCGCCTCCTCGGCGACCGCGACCGACTCGAGCCGGGCGAGACGGCGCAGCGCCGCGTCGTGCGTCACGAGCCGCATCCGCGTCTCGCTGCCGCCACCGACCACCACGACCGGGATCATCGCGCCGGCCGGAACGTTCATTTCGGCGCGCACCGAGCGGATCTGCGTGATGAGGTCGACGAGCCAGTTGATCTCGTCGGCCGCCGCCGCGTCGAGACCCGTCGCCGCCGGCCAGTGCGACATGGCGAGCATGCCCGCCCGCGCCGGCCCCGCCTCGCCGATGAGCCCCCAGAGCTCTTCGGTGATGAACGGCATGAACGGATGCAGCAGCACCAGAATGCGGTCGAGCACGAACGCTGCCGTCGCCCGCGTTTCGTCCTTGGCCGCCCCGTCCTCGCCGGAGAGCGCCGGCTTGGCAAGCTCGAGATACCAGTCGCAGAAGGTGTTCCAGACGAACCGGTAGAGCGAGCCCGCCGCCTCGTTGAACTTGTATGCGGCCAGCGCCTCGGCGACAGCGTCCGCCGCGCGGTCCGCCTCGACGACGATCCAGCGGTTGATGATCTCGCGCGCCGCCTGCGGATCGAACCCCTCGACCCGGACGCACTCGTTCATCTCGCAGAAGCGCGAGGCATTCCAGAGCTTGGTCGCGAAGTTGCGATAGCCGGCCACGCGCGCCGGCGACAGCTTGATGTCGCGCCCCTGCGCCGCCATGGCGGTCAGCGTGAAGCGCAGCGCATCGGCGCCATACTCGTCGACGAGTTCCAGCGGGTCGATGACGTTGCCCTTCGACTTCGACATCTTCTGGCCCTTCTCGTCGCGGACCAGAGCGTGGATGTAGACCGTGTGGAACGGCTCCTCCTTCATGAAATGAAGGCCCATCATCATCATCCGGGCGACCCAGAAGAAGATGATGTCGAAACCGGTGACGAGCACGTCGGTCTGGTAATAGCGCTCGAGCTCGGCCGTCTTGTCGGGCCAGCCGAGCGTCGAGAACGGCCACAGCGCCGAGGAGAACCAGGTGTCGAGCACGTCCTCGTCGCGATAGAGGGCGATCGGCTCGATGCCCTCGTTCAGCCAGCGCGCCATCGCCTCGGAGCGCGAGACCACCTCGACCGAGCGGCCGAAATGCTTCTCGGCGTCGACCTTGGCGTCGGCCTCGCTGCGCGCCACGAACACCGCACCGTCCGGCCCATACCAGGCCGGAATCTGGTGACCCCACCAGAGCTGGCGGGAAATGCACCAGGGCTGGATGTTCTCCATCCAGTCGTAATAGGTCCGCTCCCAGTTCTTCGGCACGAACACCGTGCGCTCCTCGCGGACGGCGGCGATCGCCGGTTCCGCCAGCGTCTTGGCGTCGACATACCACTGGTCGGTCAGCCACGGCTCGATGACGACGCCGGAGCGGTCGCCATGCGGCACCATGTGAACGTGATCCTCGATCATCTCCAGGAGGCCGAGTGCCTCCATGCGCTCGACGACCGCCTTGCGCGCCGCGAACCGGTCAAGGCCATGCAGCGTCAGCGTCTCGTTCAGCTCGTCGCTCGGCGAGACGTCGCGCAGGAAATCCTCGTTGCCGGCAAGGTCGAGCGCCGCTTCCTGGTCGAGGATGCTGATCATCGCCAGACCATTGCGCCGGCCGACCTCGAAATCGTTGAAATCATGCGCCGGGGTGATCTTGACGGCACCCGAGCCGGTCTCCGGATCGGCATACTCGTCGCCGACGATCGGGATGCGCCGGCCGACAAGCGGCAGCACGCAGTGCTTGCCGACAAGGTCCGTGTAGCGCTCGTCCGAGGGATGCACCGCAACCGCCGTGTCGCCGAGCATCGTCTCGGGACGCGTCGTCGCCACGGTGATGAACCGGCCGGGCTGGCCCTCGATCGGATATTTGAAGTGCCAGAGATTGCCCTTGATCTCGACCTGCTGCACCTCGAGGTCGGAAATCGCGGTATGGAACTTCGGGTCCCAGTTGACGAGGCGCTTGTCCTTGTAGATCAGCCCCTCGTGGAAGAGCTTGACGAACACCTCGAGGACGGCCTCGGAAAGCCCCTCGTCCATGGTGAAGCGTTCGCGGCTCCAGTCGCAAGAGGCACCGAGCCGCTTCAACTGGTTGATGATCGTGCCGCCCGACTGCCCCTTCCACTGCCAGACGCGCTCGACGAACGCCTCGCGGCCCATGTCGCGGCGGCCCGGCTCGCCATTGGCGGCAAGCTGGCGCTCGACGACCATCTGCGTGGCGATGCCCGCATGGTCGGTCCCCGGCTGCCAGAGCACGTCGCGGCCCTGCATGCGGTGATAACGGATGAGGACATCCTGCAGCGTGTTGTTGAGGGCATGCCCCATGTGGAGCGAGCCGGTCACGTTCGGCGGCGGAATGACGATGCAATAGGGATCGGCACCACCGGTCGAACCGGCTCCGGCCTTGAACGCGCCGCCCTTTTCCCAAGCCTCATAGATCCGCCCCTCGACCGAGGCGGGCTGATAGGTCTTTTCAAGCATCGTTTTTCCCGAACGCGAATGGGTTTGCCGCAGGGCTGTAAAGCCCACAGGCCCGGTCAAGTCAACCGGCGCCATGGCGCAGGGCCCGCCGGAACCGGCGGACCTGTCCGATTTGCCGCAATTTGTGGCCGCAGGGACGCGGCGGTTCAGCGACCGCCGCGCGATACCCGCTCGATCTCCGACTTGACCAGACGCTCCACCAGAGGCGGCAGATTGTCATCGAGCCAGGACTTCAGCATCGGCCGGAGCATCTCCTTGACGAGATCTTCCAGCGTGCGGGCATTGTTGGAAAGGATCGTGTGCGCCAGATTCTGGAACGCATTCGACACCACCTGATCCGTCGCCGGCGACAGCAGCGCCGGTTCGGGAATCTCGGGCGCAGCCGCCGGCGGCGCCCGGAATGTCGGCGCTGGCGCCGGCTCGGGCTCCGGTTCCGGATCGGCCTCCGCCTCCCAGTCCCAGTCGGGCTCCGGTTCCGGCTCCGGCTCGGGCTCCGGTTCCATGAAATCGATGTCGGTCGCCGGCTCGACGATGTGCGCGGCGGCGGCAAGATCCTTCTCGATCGCCTGGTCCGGCAGAAGCTGCAGGACCTCGTCGTCGTCCTCGTCCTCTTCCTCGATCGCGGGTTCCGGCGCCGGTGCGTCGAAGGCCGAGACGAAGTCGTCGTCCACCTCGCCCGAGGTATCCGCGAAAAGCTTGTCGAGGTCGTCCTCGCTCATGTCCGCGCCGGCTTCGAACTCCGGTTCTGCCGCAGCCGCGGGCGCAGGCTCTTCTTCGTCGGAGATGATCCGGCGAATGGACGCGAGGATTTCCTCCATCGACGGTTCGTGGGCCGCACTGCCTTTACTCATGGCCTCCCCCGCAGGTGGTTTCCGGCAAACAAACCGGCGCCTCCCGCGTCTGGCCCGCAACGGCATTGCCGCGCGAGGGATGACGCAAAAGCAAGATCGTCTGTCGGGCCACCATGCCCGGCAAAATCGATTCGCCGCACGGGACCAGTATACCGACGGACCGGATTAGGCCAAATGCCGCCGCGTCCACATGGCTGGTTTTCCACGGAAAACGCCGCATCTGCGTTAACGATTGACGGACTGGCCGCAAAAGCCGGCGGGCCGAACCTCGTCAGGGAGGCCGGCCCGCAAGACTTCAATCATAAGGACGTCCGAAAAGCGATCAGCGACCATCCGGCGTGCGCAGGCCGAACCACTTGTCGCGGACCTGATCGTAATGGTGCTCCGGCTCGTAGACCGCGACCTGCAGGCCGAGCCGTTCGGCATTCAGCCGGCCAACGGCCGAGACCACCGAATAGGAGGCAACGATGCTGTCGCGCTGGGCGCTGACGAGATCGATCTTGGCGTTGAGAAGCTCCTGCTGCGCATCCAGCACGTCGAGCGTCGTCCGCTGGCCGACCTTCTGCTCCTCGATGACGCCCTCGAGCGCGAGCTGGGCCGCCTCGACGGCAGCCTGCGTCGCCGAGACCTGCGCCCGCGCCGCCTCGAGCCCGCCCCAGGCCGCAACGACTGCCGCGCGCACCTGATCACGCGCCACATCGACCTCGATCTTGCGCTGGCCAAGCGTCTCCTTGGCCTGACGGACGCGCGAGGACACCTTGCCGCCCTGATAGATCGGCACCGAGACCCGCGCCGAGATCGAGGCACTGTCGACCCGGTCGACCGTCGATGAGGATTCCCAGCTCCGCGCCGCGCTGCCCTGAAGGCTGACCGTCGGCAGCAGCTCGCCTTCCGTCGTCTTCACCTGGAAGGTGGCGGCATCGACCGCATGCAGCGCCGCCAGAATCGCCGGATGCTCCTGCTGGCTCGACGAAATCGCCGCATCGAGCGTGCCCGGCACCAGCTTGGCCGCCGGATTGCCCGGCTTCATTTTGCCCGGCTCGGTACCGATGACCTGCCGATAGACGGCACGGCTGGCGTTGAGATTGGCCTTGGCAAGATTGACCTGGGCAATGGCGAGGCTGAGCCGCGCTTCCGCCTGGGCAACGTCGGTGCGCGTACCCTCGCCGACATTGAAGCGATCGCGGGACGCGCGAACCTGCTCCTCGAGGAAGTCGACGTTGCGCACGCGCAGCACGGCGACGGCGTCATCCCGCAGCACATCCATGTAGGCGGTCACCGCATCGAGCAGGACGTTCTGCTCGGTGTTGCGCAGCACCTCGCGGGAGGCGCGCACCTGCGCTTCCGCCGCCTTGGTGCCGTTCTTGACGCGGAAACCGCTGAAGATCGGCTGGCTGATCGTCACGCCGACACTCGCCGGATTGGTGTCCGAGCTCGAATGCACTTTCTGCGTCACGCCGCCGGACGTGACCCGCGCCCGCGAATCGGTCGACTGGAAACCATATTCACCGCTTGCCGAGATCGTCGGCCGATAGCCGGACAATGCCTGCGGCACCGATTCGTCGGTCGCCCGGGTTTCCGCCCGGGCGGCATTCAGCGTCGGATTGGCGTTGTACGCCTTTTCCATCGCCTGAAGGAGGCTGTCGGCCATTGCCGGGGCAGCCGAAGTCGCCGCCAGCACGGCCAGGGCAAGTGCGCCGATAGAGCCGAAACGCAAGGTTTTCACCGCTTCTCACCTGTCACTTGGGTCACGCCTCGCCGCCGTTGACCAGCGTTCGAGCGCGACTTTTTTATTTGCCGCAAGGCTCCTGCAGAGCGGGCCCTGTCGGAATAGACGAAAAGGCCCATCCTCCTCGCCCCTTGGAAGACAGACCCAGCCGGCGCCAACAATACCCGGTTCCGCCAAACGGTAAACCGTGCAACACGCCGCAACCACAGAAACTTCATGCGGTGCGGCAGGAATGCCACAACCGGGGATTCGGCAAAAACCGGAAACAATACAACCTGTGGTCGGACATTCCCTTCCGGGAAGCGACCGGGACGCGCCGCCACCGGCGCGCCGTCGTCCTGCCGCCTCGCGGCAGTTCTCTTGGAAACGTCGCCGTGCGCGGCCGGGTCCTAGAAAACGAAGCCGGGCGCGCGGGCAAAGCCCGGCAGGATCGGCGCCGAGGCGTTGAACCCCATGCGGACACCGAAATTGTCGCCGCTGCGCGTATAGCAGAGCGCCTTTGCCGAATTGCCCCGCCCGACGATTGCGACCAGCCGGCCGCCGTCCTTGAGCTGGGCGAGAATCGCCTCCGGCACCTCGTCAACCGCACCTTCTATGACGATCGCGTCATAAGGCCCTTCCTTCGGCAGGCCGGCCTCATGCGGCGCATTGACGACGGCGGCGTTCGACGCCTCGATCGCCACCAGCCGCTCGGATGCCTCCGCGGCAAGATCGGCGTCGGCCTCGAGCGCCACCACCGAACCGGCGATGCGCGACAGGATCGCCGCCGAATAGCCGGTGCCGCAGCCGATATCGAGCACGACGTCCTGCGGCCCGATCGCGGCAAGCTGGATGAGCTTGCCCGCCACCATCGGCTTCATCAGCACCCGGCCGCCGGCTTCCGCCGCGTTGAGCTCGATGTCCTTGTCGAGGTAGGCGAGCGCCCGCTTCGCGGCAGGCACGAACGCCTCTCGGGGCGTCGTGGCCATCGCGGCAAGAACCGCCCGGTCCGTGACGTCGTTGGTGCGAAGCTGGCTGTCGACCATGATCGCGCGAGCGCCGGCAGAATCCGCCATGTCGTGACCTCTTCGGGAAAATCCACGTTGGTTTTCATTACCGGCAGGCTGCAAGGGTGACAAGCCCACCTTCCGGCGACAACGCAAGGATCTTTAACCGGACATGTTTTTCCCAGTTGTTTCAGACATGGCGGTTTGCTAATGGTCAGGCCCCTGACGGGACCCGGCCTGCAAATGACCGGCGCGAGGCCACGTGGCGGAGTGGTGACGCAGCGGACTGCAAATCCGTATACCCCGGTTCGATTCCGGGCGTGGCCTCCAGATATTTCCAAAATTTTTCAGACAGTTGAAGTCGACACGGTCAGCGATCGGCTGCCGCGCCGGCGTTGCTGTTCCTGCCGTTCCTGCCAAACCGCCTGAACCAGGCGACCTCGAGCCGGCGCCGCGCCCGGCGGACAATCGGCAAATCGACCGAGAGGACGAGCAGGCCGAGCGGAATCATCCAGAAACCGACGATCGGCAGGAAGCCGAGCACGCCGCCGACGAGCAGCGCCCCGCCGATTCCGATCCGCGCCAGCCGCGAACGCGGCATCGCGACTTTCCGGTCTCCGAAACGGACGTGATTCCCGCTCAAGCCCCACTCCCTTTCCACGGTCCAAGGCGAACCGGTCGGCGCGCCACCAGCAGATGGGAAAGGCACTGCCCGATGGCAACCCCGCAAGGCACGCAGTCAGCCGGGGAACGCCGGCTCAGGAAGCGATATCGAGACCGGTGATGTGCAGCGGCGGGAACCGGCCCCAGGCGCCGCGCATGCGGCCGACATAGGGCCGCATTTTCGCGTCCTCCTGCAGGATGTGCACGAGCAGCCAGCGATAAAGGAAGGTCTTCATCCGGTCGCAGTCCTCGGCCCGCGCATCGACATCATGGCAGGCGCCGCGCTTCGCCAGCCCCTCGGCGATCTCGATCGCCTCGTCGAGCTGGTCGATGAGATCGGTGTGGAGCAGCGCATGGGAAACGCCGTGCTCGAAGCCGGCGACCGTCTGCAGCACCTCTTCCCGGTCGAAATGCAGCCGGGCAAAACAGCGCAGCCGTCCGATGTTCCGCCGCACGCCGAGCGGCTCTTCGCCGTCCTTGATCCCTTCCAGAATCTCGTTGATGAGCAGGATGAGATAGCGGTGATCATTGTCGATGAGTCCGCCATCAATCGAAAACGAGTCCTTCCAGACGATCAGATGCGACATCGTTGGCAACCTCCCGGTAGACGCCGCCCTTGTTTGGCGACACTCCTTTTGCAATGCCACCATAACGAGAATTCGTTACCGCCGATTATGTACGCCAGGTTCCAAAAATGACCTGCGTTAACGCCTCCTGACCGCCGCAGACCAAGCCGGCCGCCGCGCGCCGCGCCGGCTTGAGCCAGTGTTCTGTCCCCTGCCCCTTTCGATCCCGCCCGGCAATAGCTACATGTGAACCGCAACAAGCCGGGAAAGGAGCCGGGGGGCGTGAAACTCACCAGTCTTGCCGACGACGCACGGATCGCCCTCAGCAACATCGCCGAGGCGGCGGCGAGCGTCGTCACCCCATCGGTACGGATCGGCGTCACCGGCCTGTCGCGCGCCGGCAAGACGATCTTCATCACCGCGCTTGTCCATAATCTCGTGAAGGGCGGCCGCCTGCCGCTGTTCGCCGCCCACGCCCAGAACCGCATCTCCCGCGTCTATCTCGAGCCGCAGCCCGACGACGGCGTGCCGCGCTTCGACTACGAGTCGCACCTGCGCGATCTCCTGGAAAAGCGAATCTGGCCGGATTCCACCCGCCGCATCAGCGAATTGCGCCTGACGGTCGAATATGAGTCGACCGGTTTCATCGCCCGCACCCTCGGTCGCGGCCGCCTGCACGTCGACCTTGTCGACTATCCCGGCGAATGGCTGCTCGACCTGCCGCTGCTCGGCCAGGATTTCGCAAGCTGGTCGCGGCGCGCCATCGATCTGGCCCGCGAGCCGAAACGCTCCGCCCTTGCCGCCGAATGGCTGGGCTTCCTTGAAACCCTCGATCCGGCCGCGCCCGAGGACGAAGAGACCGCGCGCCGCGCCGCCGCGCTCTTTACCGACTATCTGCGCGCCTGCCGGGCCGATGCCTTCGCCCTGTCGACGCTGTCCCCCGGCCGCTTCCTCATGCCGGGCGACCTCGACGGCTCGCCCGCCCTCACCTTCTCGCCGCTGCTGCTGCCGGCCGGGGAACGGGCGGTTGCCCGCGGCTCGCTCCAGTCGATGATGGAGCGGCGCTACGAGGCCTATAAGTCGATCGTCGTCAAACCGTTCTTCCGCGATCACTTCACCCGCCTCGACCGCCAGATTGTCCTTGTCGATGCGCTTGCCGCGCTCAACGCCGGCCCAGAGGCACTCCGCGACCTCGAAGCCGCGCTCGGCGAAATCCTCTCCTGCTTCCGGCCCGGCCGGAACTCCTGGCTCTCCGCGCTTCTCACCCGGCGCATCGATCGCCTGCTGTTCGCCGCCACCAAGGCCGACCACCTTCACCACGAGGACCACGACCGCCTCGAGGCCGTGCTCCGGCGCCTCGTCGCCAGCGGCATCGAGCGCGCCGAATTCGCCGGTGCCGAGGTCGACGTCCTGGCGCTTGCCTCGGTGCGCGCCACCCGCGAGGCCGTCGTCGACCATCAGGGCGAGCGCCTCGCCTGCATCATGGGCACGCCGTTGCCGGGCGAGCGCGCCGCCGGGCAGGTCTTCGACGGAGAAACCGAAATCGCCATGTTTCCCGGCGATTTGCCTCGCAACCCTGATGAATTGTTCGAGGTCAAAAATCCCGCCGCCGGAAATCCTGAGATTTCGCCGGCAAACAATGGAAATCATTCACGGAATCCGCCCGCCGCGGTGCCGGGTGAGGACAACCCGCTGCGCTTCGTCCGGTTCCGGCCGCCACGTCTTGAAAAGTCGCCCCGCGGCCGCGAGCTGTCGCTGCCGCACATCCGGCTCGACCGCGCCATCGAATTCCTGATCGGAGACCGGCTGGCATGACCGACAAACCCACCCGCAGGCCGGCGGCCTTCCGGCTCGACGATCCCGCCATCGCCGTTGCCGGCGCGAACGAGGTGCCGCCCGCCGAGCAGCGCCGTATGCCAACCGTCGTGACGCCGCTGCCGGACGACGAGGATTTCACCCTCGACGGCGAGCCGGCGCCCCTGCCCGTGCCGCAAGCCGCCAGGGGTTCGCGCTGGGCGACGCTGTTCTTTGCCGGCCTCGGCGGTCTCGTCTCCCTCGGCATTGGCCTTGCCATCGACCAGCTCATCCGCGACCTCTTCGCCCGCACCGACTGGCTCGGCTGGGCCGGCGTCGCCTTTGCCGCCCTTGTCGTTGCCGGCGCCGGCGCCCTTGCCTTGCGCGAACTCGCCGGCATTATCCGCCTCGCCCGCATCACCCACCTGCGCGAAAAGGCATTCGATGCCGCCGAAAAGGACGACCGCAAGGCCGCCCTTTCCGTCCTTGGCGACATTATCGGCCTCTACCGCAGCCGCCCGGAGACGGCGCGCGGCCGGGCCGAGCTCGAAAGCCATATGGCCGAGATCATCGACGGCCGCGACCTCGTCCGCCTCGCCGAGCGCGAGCTTCTGGCCGAATTCGATGCAAGCGCCCGCCGCTATGTGATGGATTCGGCCAAACGCGTCTCGGTCGTCACCGCCGTCAGCCCGCGCGCCCTTGTCGATATCGCCTTCGTCATTGCCGAGAACCTGCGGCTCCTGCGCCGCCTGTCGCAGCTATATGGCGGCCGGCCGGGCACGCTCGGCATGGTCCGGCTGGCGAAGAATGCCCTTGCGCACCTCGCCGTCACCGGCTCGATCGCCATCGGCGACAGCCTCGTCCAGCAGCTCATCGGCCACGGCCTTGCCGCCAAGCTGTCCGCCCGCCTTGGCGAGGGCGTCGTCAACGGCATGCTGACGGCGCGGATCGGCATCGCCGCGATCGACGTCTGCCGGCCGCTGCCCTTCATCGACGGCAAGCCGCCCGCCCTGTCGGATGTGATGTCCGAACTTGCCAAACTCGGCGGAACATCGGAGAAGAACGACCGTCGAAACTGACAAGAACTCGCGGACGAATCTCGACCAGCCCGATGACCAGCACCCAAGACCCCGGCGCCCGGCCGCTGCCGCCCTCGATCGGCTTCGGGCTAGAGAACCTCGGGCTTGTCGCCGTGCGCCGGCCGCTGCTCGGCGCGCTGATCATCCTGGCATTGTCGCTGTTTGCCGCCCTCGGCCTGACGCGGATCGGCTTTGACGACGAACTGCGCAACATCTTTCGCTCGACCAGCATCGACCACAAGACGTTCGTCGCCTTCGAGGCCGCCTTCGGCAACACCGAGAGCGACTTCTTCATACTCGTCGAGGGTGACAGGCTCGCGACGCCGGAAGCGCTGGCAAAGCTGCGCGAATTCACCTTCGATCTGCGCCTCGAGGATGGCGTCGCCTCGGCCGTGTCGCTGTTTTCCCTGCGCAAGGTGCCGGACGCCAACGGCGACGCCCCGACCGTCATGCCCGAGGCAATTCCGTCCGGGCCGGCGCTCGAGGAATTGCTCGCCGAGATCGATTCCCATCCGCTCGGTCTCGGCAAGCTGATTTCCCGCGACCGCCGGGCCGCCCTCGTCATCGTCGCCGCCGAGCGCGACGCCCAGGAGCTGAAGACCGCCAAGGTCATGTACGGCGAACTGCAAAAGCTCGCCGCAACCGCCTTCGAGCCGCTCGGCCTGTCGGTCGAGGTCACCGGCATTCCCGTGCTGCGCGTCGAGCTCGTCAATCGTCTGCTCGCCGATCAGGTGCGCATCATCACGCTCGGCGTGCTGCTGTCGTTCCTGATGAGCGCCTTCATTTTCCGCTCCCTCGTCGGCGCCCTCGTCACCACCATTCCCTCGCTGGTCGCCGTGCTCTGGGTCATCGGCCTGATGGGCGTCTTCGGCGTGCACATCAACCTGACGACGACCATCCTGCCGGTGCTGATCCTGGTGCTCGCCTTCGCTGATTCGATGCACCTGACCGTGCACATGATGCGCGAGCACGTTGCCGGAAGGTCGCTGAAGGAATCAGCGCTCGCCGCCGTCCGCGAGGTCGGGCCGGCCTGCGTGCTGACATCGCTGACGACGGCCATCGCCTTCCTCACCCTCACCTTCTCGGACTCCTTCGCGATCCGCCAGCTCGGCATCGCCGGCTCGATGGCGACCATGCTGTCCTTCGCGGCGGTCGTCACCGTCGGCCCGCTGCTGTTCCTGCTGATCGCCCGCGGCCCGATCGCGCCGCCGGCCGAAACCGGCCGGCTGTTTCACTTCCTCGGATTCTTTTCCCACCACGCCGGCGAGCTCTCCTGGCGCCGGCCGCTGGTGACGGCGGCCGTCGGCCTGCTCGTCGTCCTCCTCTTCGGCTTCGGCCACAGCCGCCTGCGGCCGGAATTCTCGTTCCGCGAACATCTCGGCGAGAAGATCCCGCGGTCGAGGCGATGGGCCGCATCAATCACGATTTTGGCGGCTCCAACCCCGTCCACGTCATGATTCCGCTGCCCGCCGAGGGTGGCATCACGGCGCCGGCCAATCTCGATGTCGTGCGCCGCATTCATCTCGCGCTGACCGATTTCACCGGCTCCAATTCCGTCCTGTCGTTCTGGAGCGTCGTCAAATGGCTCGGCGGCGAGGCCGACCCCGAGGCAATCCGCGAACGCCTCGACGGCCTGATGGCGGCAATGCCGGAACAATGGCGCTCGCGCCTGTTCACCGAGGACGGCAAGTCCGGCCTCGTCACGGTCTATTTCGGCGACGAGGGCGCCGCCGCCACCATGGCCCGCCTCTCGGCCCTCGAGGCCAGCACGCGCGCCGCCGTGCCGGAAATGCATGTGCCCGTCCGCGCCACCGGCTTCCTTGCCGTCTCGACCCGCGAGAGCGACCGCATGATCATGCAGCTCAATCTGAGCCTCGTGGCCGCGGTGTTCTTCAACATCATCCTCATCGCGGTCGCCTTCCGCTCGGCCCGCGTCGGCCTTGTCAGCCTCTTTCCGAACCTGTTGCCGATCCTTGCCACCGGCACCTATCTCGTCACCACCGGCCAGGGCCTGCAGTTCTCCAGCGCCATCGCCCTGACCATCGCCTTCGGCATCGCCGTCGACGACACCGTCCATTTCCTCAACCGCTACCGGCACGACCGCGCCGGATTGCCGGCGCCCGAAGCGGTGCGCGTCGCCAACACTGCCGTCGGTCCGGTCCTCGTTGCGACATCAATTGTCCTTTGTATCGGCATAGGTCTGACATTTATCAGCCAACTTCCCATGATGAGACTGTTCGGACGCCTCTGCGTGCTGACGCTCGGGACGGCCCTCGTCGCCGACCTTGTCCTGCTGCCGGCACTCCTGCTCATCGCCGAAAAACGGAAAAAGCTATGACCTTCATGACCGCCCCCCGCATGGCGATCGCCGCCGCGCTCATCAGCGCGTTGCCGCTGTCGGGGTTGGCACTTGCCGACGAGTCGATGCTCGAGGACCTCGCCGGCGAATGGACTGGCATCGGCAAGGCCCAGCGCCGCGCCGACGGGCCGCTCGAGCCGATCAAGTGCAAGATTTCCTCGACCCTGAAGGCCGGCGGCCTCGAGCTCGGCCAGTCCGGCCGCTGCGCCACCACCGACCAGACCTCCTCGATCAGCGGCTTCATCCGCTTCGACCCGGCCAGCGGCCGCTACACCGGCACCTGGAAGACCACCGCCGACGGCAAGGTCGCCGACCTTGACGGCAGCCGCATCGGCGAAACCATCGTCTTCAACGCGCAGGAGCGCGGCGGCGGCGCCAGCGGCCGCATCGAGCTCATCGCCGGAGAAGGCGCCGGCTACGTCATGCGCATCACCTCGCAGACAGGCGGCGGACCGGTTTCGGCATCCGAAATCGTCTTCTCGCGGCGCTGATATCGGGCGCGGCGCCATGAACGTGACGGCACCGCGCCGCATCCACCTCATCTACAATCCGACTGCCGGCCAGCGCCGGCGCGGCTTCGTCGGCAATGTCGTCGAAGGCCTTGCCGCCGCCGGCGTCGAGATTCTCGAGCGCCCGACCAGCCACCGCGGCCATGCCGAGGCTCTGGCCGCCGCTGCGGTCGCGGAAGGTGCCGAGACAATAGCCGTCGCCGGCGGCGATGGCACCATCAACGAGGTCGTCAACGGCGTCGCCCGGTCGCCCGGCGGACGCGACGTCGCCATCGGCATCATCCCTTGCGGCACGGCCAACGTCGTTGCCCACGAGATCGGCCTTGCCGTCTCCGTGCGCGCCACCGTCGAGACGCTCACCCGCGGCACGGCCCGGGAAATCCGGCCCGGGGTCGTCGACGGCCGGCTGTTCGTCTTCTCCCTCGGCGCCGGCTTCGATGCCCAGGCCGTCGAGACGGTCAATGCACGGGTCAAGTCGGCCGTCGGTCCCGGCGCCTATGTTCTCTCCGCCCTCGGCCGCGTCGTCTCCCGCCCGCCCGACCGCTACACCGTCATTGTCGACGGCCAGCGGTTCGAGGCCAGTTCCGTCGTCGTCGCCAAGGGTCGGCACTATGCCGGCGGCTATGTGCTTGCCCCCGCCGCCGACCTTGCCGCCGACCGCTTCGAGGTCTGCCTGTTCCGCTTCCCGACCCGGGCGCACATGCTCCTCTTCGGCGCCGCCCTCGTAGCCGGCGGCGCCACCCGCCTCGGCAATGCCACGAGCCTGCTGGCCGAAACCGTCGAGATCGTCGGCCGCGACGGCGAACGGGTGCAAGTCGACGGCGATGTCGGCGGCACCCTGCCCTGCCGCGCCACGGTTTTCCCCGGAACGCTCCGCCTCATCTATCCCGCCGGGGCTCGACCTCACGCCCGCTTGGCGTCAGATTAAGCGCGACGAAACGGGGCAGCGCCGATGTTCATCACCTTCTTTCACGCCTTGAAGTCGGCCGGTCTTCCGGTGTCGCTGCGCGAATACCTGACCCTGATGGAAGCCCTGAAGGCCGACCTTGCCGACAAGAAAATCGAGGATTTCTATTATCTTTCCCGCGCCGCGCTGGTGAAGGACGAGCGCAACATCGACAAGTTCGACCGCGTTTTCGGCACCGTTTTCAAGGGCCTGGAAAACCTTGGCGGTGCCATCGAGGCGGAAATCCCCGAGGACTGGCTGCGCAAGCTCACCGAGAAGAACCTCTCGGACGAGGAGAAGGCCCTCATCGAGGCGCTCGGCGGCTGGGAAAAGCTGATGGAGACGCTGAAGCAGCGCCTCGAGGAACAGAAGGGCCGCCATCAGGGCGGCAACAAGTGGATCGGCACCGCCGGAACATCACCCTTCGGCGCCCATGGCTACAATCCCGAGGGCATCCGCATCGGCCAGGACGGCAACCGCAATTTCCGCGCCGTCAAGGTCTGGGACAAGCGCGAGTTCAAGGACCTCGACGATTCCGTCGAGATCGGCACGCGCAACATCAAGGTCGCGCTGCGCCGGCTGCGCAAGTTCGCCCGCACCGGCGCCCATGACGAACTCGACCTCGACGGCACGATCCGCTCGACCGCCCATCGCGGCTTCCTCGATATCCGCATGCGGCCGGAGCGGCGCAACGCCGTCAAGGTGCTGCTGTTCTTCGATATCGGCGGCTCGATGGACTGGCACATCAAGGTCACCGAGGAGCTGTTCTCGGCGGCGCGCTCCGAGTTCAAGACCATGGAGCACTTCTACTTCCACAACTGTCTCTACGAGAGCGTCTGGAAGGACAATCGCCGCCGCCAGACCGAGCGGATCGACACCTGGGACGTGCTGCATACCTACCCGTCGGACTATCGGGTGGTCTTCGTCGGCGACGCATCCATGAGCCCCTACGAGATCTCGCACCCGGGCGGCTCGGTGGAGCACTTCAACAAGGAGCCCGGCGGGCTCTGGCTGGAGCGGCTGCTGAAGGTCTATCCGTCGACGGTCTGGCTCAACCCCGTGCCGGAGCGGCACTGGCCGACGACCCATTCGATCCAGATGGTCCGCCAGCTCTTCGCCGGCAGAATGTATCCGCTGACGCTCGACGGGCTTGACCGGGCGATGCGCGAACTGCTGCGCTGATCGCCCGGCGGCCGTGTCGTTTTGCCCGCGTCAGTCCTGCGGACGCAGCACCAGCACCGAGCACGGCGCGTGGCGGACGATCTTGGCGGCGTTCGAGCCGAGCAGATAGGTGCTCATCGCCGGGCGGTGCGAGGTCATGATGATGAGGTCGGCCTTGACCTCCTCGACCTCGTCGAGAACCTCGTGGTAGACGCCGCCGATACGGACCGAAACGACGACCTTGTCGGCCGAGATGCCGAGGCCGGTGCCCAGTTCCTTCAGCTTGGCGCGGGTGCTGTCGACGGCCTGCTTCTCATAGTCCGGCGGCAGATACTCGGCGACGAGGCCGGGCAGCACCTGCAGCACGCAGACGAGATGGACCGTGGAGTTGTAGCGCTTGCCAAAATCGGCCGCAGCCTCGAGCGAGAGCTTCGAAAACTCCGGCTCGGACGGATCGACCGGCACGATGATCGTGGAAAACATCGAATGCTCCTCCAAATCTCTCTCTAGTGGCTTTCAGCGCCACTGCGTTGCCCGTTCCCGCATCGCCTGTCAACGGCGATTCCCGTTTGCGGCAGCGCATCCTAGCTTGTTGTGACGCACAATGGCAGCGGCCTGTGTTGCCGAAAAAGGGCTATGGTTCATATAGGTTCAGCGGCGACGCCGCGCGACCGCGACACAAAGGCAGCACCCATGCAGACCCCTACCCTCACTGGTGCCCCGGGCGGCTGGCGCAGTCCCGTGATCCTGCTGATGGCCATGGCCGCCACGATGCAGATCGCCTTCGCCACATGGTGGGCGCTGCTCAACAATTTCGCCGTCACCGAGGTTGCCTTCACCGGCCGCGAAATCGGCATCCAGCAGTCGCTGCGCGAGATTCCGGGCTTCCTGTCCTTCACCGCCGTCTTCCTGCTGCTGTTCATCCGCGAACAGCGGCTGGCGCTCGTCTCGCTCGTGCTGCTCGGCGCCGGCGTCGCCGCGACCGGCATGCTGCCGACCGTCTACGGCCTCTATTTCACCACCGTCGCCATGTCGATCGGCTTCCACTACTACGAGACGATGGCGCAATCCCTGTCGCTGCAATGGCTGCCGAAGGCCGACGCGGCCCGCCAGATGGGCCGCATTCTCGCCGCCGCCGCCTTCGCCCAGATGATCGCCTACGGCTTCATCGCCCTTGCCTGGAAGACGCTGCACCTGTCCTTCGCGGCCGTCTTCGGCATCGCCGGCGCCGTCACGATCGCCGTCGCCATCGGCCTCTGGATCGCCTTTCCGATGTTCCGCGAGACCGTGCCCCAGCGAAAGACGCTGGTCCTGCGCAAGCGCTACTGGCTCTACTACGCCCTCACCTTCATGGGCGGCGCCCGTCGCCAGATCTTCACCGTCTTTGCCGGCTTCATGATGGTCGAGAAATTCGGCTACGAGGTGCATCAGGTCTCGACGCTGTTCCTCATCAACTGCGTCGTCAACATGCTGTTCGCCCCGAAGATCGGCGCTTTCATCGCCCGCGTCGGCGAGCGCCGCGCCCTCACCGTCGAATATGTCGGCCTCATTGCCGTGTTCGTCGCCTATGCCTTCGTCAGCGATGCCCGCATCGCCGCCGCGCTCTACGTCATCGACCATGCCTTCTTTGCCATGGCGATCGCCATGAAGACCTATTTCCAGAAAATCGCCGACCCGGCCGACATCGCGCCGACTTCCGGCGTCGCTTTTACAATCAATCACATAGCTGCTGTTTTCATTCCCGCGCTGTTCGGCCTCATCTGGCTGAAGAGCCCGGCCGCCGTCTTCCTCATCGGCGCCGGCATGGCCGGCATCAGCCTCGTTCTCGCCCGCCTCATTCCGCATCTGCCGGAACCCGGCCGCGAGCTCATCTGGCACAAGGCGCCCGCCAGGGCCCTCCGCAGCCGAATAATAGACCGCTCGGTCAGGTTGAAAACACGGCTAAGTCTCTCACGGAACGATAAGATTTTATTCGTTTCTTCGCGATACGATGGCGGCGGACTAAAACAGCGGAGGGTTCGGGACAAACGGCGTTATCGCTGTCTCGAACCTGGAGGAACTACAGAGCGGACTCTTTGGAAAAGTCGAAATCCTTCCTCACGCGCCACGGCCTCGTCATTCGCCTAGCGGCGGCGTTTTTGCTCACGCTCCTTGTCGTCGAGACGACGGTGGCGATCACCGCCTTTCGCTCGCACATGACGACGATGACCGAGCGCTATCTGAAGATGATCGAGACCGCCGTCGTCATCTCGATTGACCCGCTTCGCGCCCCGACTGTCCGCGACATGGAGTTCATCGGCCGCCGCCTGGTCATGCAGCAGGTCGTCGCCGGCGGCTTCATCCTCGATGACAACAACCGCACCGCCGGGCAGTTCGGCATCCAGCTCCCCGATCTCGGCCTTGTCGAGGCGCCATCGCAGCACGCCTCGATGACCAGCGCCGATGGCGCCTATCTGGACCTGCGTTTCAATGGCACCCGCCAGGGCCTCGGTTACGATCTCGTCGTCCGCATCGACCGTCAGCCGCTGAAGGCGTTGGCGCTGTCCGATGTCTATGAGAAGACGGCAATCACCGTCCTGCTCTATGCCCTCGGCCTGCTGCTCGTCTTCGTCGCCGTTCTCCACTACGCCGCGCGGCCTCTGGCGAAGATGCGCGATGGCGTGCGCGCTGCCTTCGCCGATTTCGAACACCCCGAGAAATACGTCTTCAACTGGTCGCGCCGCGACGAAATCGGCGAACTTGCCAATTCCATCGACCGCCTGTTGCGCAATCTCTCATCGAGCCGCCAGGACCAGACCGAGGCGACCCGTACCTTCCTCGCCCATGGACCGGTTCCGGTCATCACCCTGCGCGCCGGGCACTCTCTGGAATTCGCCAATCCCGCCGCACTCGAGCTTTTCGGCAAGGAAGGCCTCGGCGACCTCATCGCCTCGCAATGGCCAGTCGTCGTCGTGCCGACGGTGACGGGCGATTCGGAACGTCATGTCGGCGAGATTCTGGACGACAGCCGCAACATGCGCATCGTCAACGTCAAGACCACCAAGGGCCTTCGTCAGGTGCAGATGAGCCATATCCGCCATCGCGCCCACCTCGAGGAACGCTCGCTGACCGTCGTCCAGTTCCTCGACGTGACGCGGTTCGTCCAGGCAACCAAGCGCTTCAAGGACCAGTACGAGAAAGCCGAACTCGAACGCCGGCGCCTGACCATCGCCAACAGCTATCAGGCGTTCCGGCTCGCCGGCCTGTCCCGCGACATGAAGGACGAGGGTCACGAACCCGAGCTGAACAGCGACGAGGAAGACGTCATCACCCAGTGGCCGGTTCGCTTCGTGCGGACATGGCACGCCAAGGCGAAATCGAGCGGCCTCGTTTCGGCCCGCATCGACATCGATGAACTGCCGGGCGTCGCCATTCCGTCCTATCTTTTCTACGAAGCGATCGACAGGATTTTCCACGTCCTGCTCTCGGCCATCGGCCATCCCGGCGCCGACGTCGCCGTCAATACCTTCACCGATGGCAAGCAGGTCGAATTCTCGTTCGCCGCCAAGTCGAAACACGGCGACGCCAACACCGTCGACGCCCTCATCGGCGTTCAGGAAGCGCACCTGCGCAGTTGGCTCTCCGCCATCGGCGGCACGTTCACCGCCATCGACATCCACGGTCCGGTCATCACCGCGACGGTGAAGTTCCCCGGCATCGGCGCCGACCAGACCCGCCGCGCGCCCGCCAGGGCGGTCTGACGCAGCCTGCAAAGACAAACACGTTCCGCTTTACCCGTGGCGCTGACGCCCGGCACGCGGCTGCGCCGGACTTGCCGACCCGACATGATGGAAGCCGATGAGCGACGGCACCCCGTCGATCGCGAACGCTTCGTGATAGTCGATCTCGAAGCCGCCCGCAGCGAGCAGTTCAGCCGGGTTCCGGTTGAGGTGGCAGCCGCCGGCAATCGGGCGCCAGACCGGCGTCAGCCGGTCCTGCCACTGTGCCACGAACTCCCGGTCCGATCGTCCATGCTCGCAAAACAGCAGCCGGCCGGTCGGCTTCAGCACGCGGTGCATTTCCGCGACCGCCGCCTCGATGTCCGGGATCGAGCACATCGTGTAGGTGACGACGACCGTATCGGCGATGCCGCTCGGCAGCGACATCGCTTCGGCCGACTCAGCCATGATCTTGACCGGAAAGCCCGCCTCGCGCGCCCGCTTTTCCGCCAGCGACTGCAGCCCGTCCGGCGGGTTGACGCCGATGAGGCGGTCGACCCGCGACGGATCGTAGTGGCCGAGATTGAGCCCGGTGCCGATGCCGATCTCGACGACCGTGCCATAAGCGGCCGGCACGACGCGGCGGCGCTGCGCCGTCAGCGAGCGGAACGAACAGACCGCGTCGAGCACATGCGGGGCAATGTGGGTCGAATAGAAACTCAAGACATCTTTTCCCGATAGATGGCCGGCCGGCCGGTGATGCCGCAGGCCAAGAAATTCCCGTTGGCGCCTGAATAGCCGGTGCTATCCTTCGCCCGCGCCGGAGCAGCGACCGCAGCGGCCGCGCGGCGCGCCCAGAGGACACTATGGCCGACGACCAACCCAAGACACACGCCGATATCGTTCATTGGCTCCGCTCGCGCAACATCGACGAGGTTGAGTGCATCATACCGGACATGAACGGCATGATGCGCGGCAAGATCGTGCCGCGGGAAGACTTCATCCGCGCCATCGAGACCCACGGTCTGCGCGTGCCCGAATCCGTCCTCGTCCAGGCCGTCACCGGCGATACCGTCAACGACACCCAGGTCGCAGCCGAAACCGATCAGGACATCCGCGCCGTGCCGGACCTTGGCACCGTGCGCATCGTACCCTGGTATACCGAGCCGACGGCGCAGATCATCTGCGACACGGTGTTCACCTCTGGCAAGCTCGTCGACTACGCGCCGCGCTCGGTGCTGCGCCACGTTCTCGACCTTTACGCCGAACGCGGCCTGAAGCCGGTCATCGCCCCGGAGCTGGAATTCTATCTCGTCGAGAAGAACGACGATCCGGACCTGCCCCTCAGCGTTCCCAAGGGCCTCTCCGGCCGCAAGGAATCTGGCCGGCAGGCCTATGGCATCGAGGCCGCCAACGATTTCGACCCCGTCGTCAACGCCGCCTACGACTTCGCCGAGGCCTCGCGCATCGAGATCGGCACCATGGCGCACGAGGCCGGCCCCGCCCAGCTCGAGATGAACTTCCGCCACGGCGACCCGATGGAGCTGGCCGACCAGGTGTTCCTGTTCAAGCGGGCCCTGCGTCAGGCCGCCCTCGCCCACAACATGTACGCCACCTTCATGGCCCAGCCGCATGAGAACGAGCCCGGCTCGGCCATGCACATCCACCAGTCGATCGTCCGGCTCGAGGATGGCGGCAACATCTTCGTCGATGCCGAGGGCAACGACAGCCCGGTGCTGCTGCACTACATTTCCGGCCTGCAGCGCTACTCTTCCGCCGCGATGCCGCTCTACTGCCCGAACGTCAATTCCTATCGCCGCATCCGCCTCGAATCCGACGCCCCGATCAATGTCCACTGGGGCCGGGACAACCGCACCTGCGGCCTGCGCGTCCCCGATTCCCCGGCCGACGCCCGGCGCATCGAGAACCGCATCGTCGGCGCCGATGCCAATCCCTATCTCGCCATCGCCGCGACGCTGGCCAGCGGCCTCGTCGGCATCGACGAGGCCCGCGATCCAAAGCCTGTCGTCACCATCGACGCCCACACCCTGCCTTTCACCCTGCCGCTGCACCAGCAGGATGCCCTCGGCCTTCTCGACCGCTGCAAGCCGCTCCGGCGCGTCCTCGGCGATCGTTTCGTCGACGCCTTCATCGAGGTGAAATCGCTCGAGTGGAAGCTCTACAACAAGGTCATCTCGAGCTGGGAGCGCGAGTATCTGCTGTTGAACGTCTAGGCGACAGCAGTTCCGGACAGAATTCCCGGGCCCTGGCCGGCGCCCGCCTGCCATTTCGGCAATCTCAATGCCGTCCTGTCAGTCGGGCGATCGGTCGCGCTGCCTTTGCCGCGCATCGGCGCCATGCTGTGCCCGATTCTGCTGGACCTTGAGGAGTGGCCGCGATGTTTCGGCGCCTGAGGCAGGAAGTGCAATCCGTTGCCCGCGAGAGCGAGGACTACGTCCCCCCGCTCTTTCACGACATCAACCGCGTCGCCATCATCTCGATGGGCTGGCTCAACGGCTTTGCCCATCTCATTCTCGGCGTCGCGCTCGCCATATCGGTGTTGATGTTCACCTGGCTGTTCTTTGCCGACGTCTACAATTCCTTCGCCCGCGACAACCTCGTACACGGCTTCTTCCACGCCCTCGGCACGCTGATGCTGCTGTGGACCGTCTCGGCGCTGATCTCGGCGGAAATCCGCTACATGAAGGGCAGCCCGGTCTCCGTCGACACCTTCGTCGAGGTCACCATCGTCGTTGTCCTGCGGAAACTCATCACCATGCCGGTGCAGGAGATCCAGCCGACCCCGACCGAGGTCATCCTCTGGGTCGCGGCCGCCCTGCTCCTCGGCGTCATGTTCCTCGTCGTGCGCTTCGCCATGAAGACGCGCATCGTCGAGACGACGAAACCGGCGGCGGCGGCGGCGGCGACGGCAGCAGCGGCGGCGGCGGAAGGGAAGGTAGCGGTTCCAGATTGATGGACAGCCGGCCGCCGCCGGCATGAGGTCCGTCATGAACGCCGCCGCGCCCGAAAAACAGGGCAAACAGCCTGCCGCCGACGCCCTTCAGTGGGAAACCGACGTCGGCCTGCTCGACAACCGGATGATCTGGAAGGCGCTCGTCACCCTGATCGTCACGACTTTCGTCGTCATCGCCATCCTGATGTCGTTCATCCTCGCCCTCAACGGCGAGGCTGAGTCGATTCCACCGCTCCTTGGCATGTTCGCTCTCGTCTGCGCCGGACTGTTCGTCCTCATGCTCGTCATCATGCTGGTCGTCTTCGGCAATCGCATCGGCATGCGTTTCGTCCTCGACGCCGGAAAGGTGCGCACCGAAATCGTCGACCGCCGCGCCCGAACCGGCAACCGCATCGCCGTTATCGTCGGTGCGCTCGCCGGCAAACCAGGCCTTGCCGGCGCCGGCCTCATCGCATCCGCCGACGAGGTCCGCGAGTTCGAGTGGCGCCAGATCGTTGCCGCGAAGATCGACGAACGCCGCCGCGTCATCGAGCTGTCGAACGACTGGCGCGTCGTCGCCTGCCTGTTCTGCACACCGGAAGTCTTCGAGGCGGCAAAGGCCCGCGTCGCGGCCTCCATCGCCCGCAAGGGCAAGCGGACGCCCGGGCGTGGCTGGCGCTATCCGCTGGTCCAGCCGCTGCTTCTCACCCTCGGCGTCTTCCTCGCCCTCGCCCCGGTCATGGCCATGCCATATCCGTTCGAGATCGACCTCTTTCCGGTGATCTTCACGCTCTGCTTCGCGCTGGCAACGGTCTGGCTGATTCCGATCCTTGCCTGGGCGGTCCTTGCCGGCGTCACTTGGCTGATCCTTGCCATCGGCGCGGCCGGCATCGAGCCGCACAAGAGCTATCTCGACGGCGAGACCTGGACCGGCTTTGGCTCGCTCTATGGCGACGAATGGCTGGCCATGGGCGTCGCCGCCGCCGGTCTCGCCTTCCTCGTCTGGATGTCATGGGCGATGCTGCGCGGTCGCCTGACCGCGCTTCTCACCCGCGACATGACCGAGTGAGGCCGTCGCCCGACCTCAGAGCACCCCGAGCTTCTTTTGCAGGTTCGACGACGATGTCGTGTACTGGAACACCACCCGCTGGTCCGGCGCGATGATCCGCTTCGCCGCCTGCGCCATCAGCGCTGCCTCGTGGAAGCCGGAGAGGATGAGCTTCAGCTTGCCCGGATACCAGTTGATGTCGCCGATGGCGAAGATGCCTGCCTCCGAGGTCGCGAATTTCTCGGTATCGACCGGAATGAGATTTTCGTGGAGATTGAGGCCCCAGTCGGCGATCGGCCCGAGCTTCATCGTCAGCCCGAAGAACGGCAGCATGCGCGTCGTCGGCACCCGCACCTCGGCCCCGTCATTGCCCTTGATGACCGCCGCCGCCAGCGCACCGTCCGCGCCCTCGAGGCTCTGTACCTGGCCGATGATCAGGTCCATCTCGCCGGCCTCGACCATCGTCTTCATCTTGTTGACGCTGTCCGGCGCCCCGCGGAAGGCATCGCGCCGGTGCACCAGCGTCACCCGCCGCGCCACCGGCTGCAGGTTCAGCGTCCAGTCGAGCGCCGAGTCGCCGCCGCCGACGATCATCACGTCCTCGCCCCGGAACGCCTCGATGCGCCGCACCGAATAGAACACCGAGCTGCCCTCGAACGCCTCGATGCCGGCGATCGGCGGCCGCTTCGGCTGGAACGACCCGCCGCCGGCGGCGATGACGACGACGGGCGCGATGAACTCTTCTTCCATGTCGGTGACGACCCGGAACCGGCCGTCCTCCAGCCGCTCCAGCCGCTCGACCATCTGCCCGAGATGGAAGGTCGGCGAGAATGGCGCGATCTGCTCCATCAGCCTGTCGACGAGGTCCTGCCCGGAAATCACCGGCCAGCCGGGAATGTCGTAGATCGGCTTTTCCGGATAGAGCTCGGCGCACTGCCCGCCCGGCCGATCGAGGATATCGACGAGATGAGCCTTGAGGTCCAGAAGCCCGAGCTCGAACACCGCAAAGAGCCCGACCGGGCCCGCCCCGACGATCACGACATCGGTTTCGATCGCATCACTCATCTCAGTCTGTCTCCCTCGCGCCGTGGCTGGCCGATTTGTGCGGCCGTCCGGCGCCGATTTCAATCGCGTCAAACATAGGCATCCCCGCGCCAAGGGCAATTCCGCAATCCCGGTTAAATCGCTTCGCTGTATGGTTCCCGAAAGGAAGCGAGGCGATGAAGGCACAAACCAGAATCAACTATGGCGAGCGCATCGAGCGCGCAACTCGCTATATAGTCGAAAACCTCGACAAGGACATGGATCTTGCGTCCCTGGCAGGCATCGCCTGCCTGTCGCCGTTTCACTTCCACCGCATTTACCGCGCCGTGACCGGCGAGACGGTGATCGATACGGTACGCCGCAATCGGCTGCATCTCGCGGCGGGCGAGCTGATCACCGGCGATGCCCCGCTCGCCGATATCGCCCGGCGTGCCCGCTATGCTTCCGTTCAGGCGTTCACCCGCGCCTTCAATGCCGCCTACGGCATCGCGCCGGCCACCTATCGCAAGGCCCGGATGCTCGATGCGCCGCACCAGTCCCGGAACGCACCAAAGGAGACAGCCATGTATGACGTGGAAATCAGGACCATCGAGCCGATCAGCCTTGCCGCCATCCGCCACGTCGGCCCCTATATGGAGATCGGCAAGGCGTTCGAGCGGCTTTTTCCCTGGGCTTTTCGCCAGGGTCTCGCCAATTCGAAGACGCGCATGATCGCCGTCTACTACGACGACCCGAAATCCGTGCCGGCAGCCGGGCTGCGTTCCGACGCGGCGATCTCGGTGACAAAGGCGGTTCCCGCCGACGACACGGTGCGCCCGCTCGAGGTCGCCGGCGGCCGCTATGCCGTGACCATCCACAAGGGCCCCTATGCCGAGCTTGAGCGGGCCTACAACTGGCTTTACCGGGAATGGCTGCCGACGAGCGGCGAGGAGCCGGCCGACCGGCCGTGCTTCGAGGAATATCTCAACGACCCGCGCGCAACGCCGCCGGCCGAGCTGTTGACGGCCGTCGCCCTGCCGCTGAAGGACTGAGCGAAATCAGCCCTGACGCTCGGGCACGCGCACGGTCAGCCCGTCGAGCGCGTCGGAAATGCGGATCTGGCAGGAAAGGCGTGAGCTCGGACGGACGTCGAAGGCGAAGTCGAGCATGTCTTCCTCGGTCGGCGCCGGCTCGCCGGTCGCTTCCTGCCAGTCCGGCTCGACATAGACATGACAGGTGGCGCAGGCGCACGCGCCGCCGCACTCCCCGTCGATGCCCGGCACTTCGTTGCGGATGGCGGCCTCCATCACGGTCGCGCCGTTCTCGGCCTCGACCTCATGGCGGTTGCCGTCATGGGTGATGAAGATGATCTTCGTCATGCTCGTCGCGTCCCGTCGTTCCCATAAACAAACGACCGCGGCCAGTGGCGGCGGTCGTCGAGACAGGGCGCTAGCCCGCCCGCTCGTTTCGGGCGGTAATATAATGACGGAGCGGCGAAGTCACCCCCTGCCCTCATACGGGGCCGGAGGCAAGGCTCGCAGGCTCAATTCTCGTCGATGATCGAGCCGATATAGGCGTTGGCTTCCGCGACCGCGCGCTCCAGATCGGCCATCAGCTCGATCGCCATCGCAAAGTCGGCCGCCGGCGGATTCTCGACCGCCTCGGCAAGATGGGCGACGCGCCAGGCACCGATGCCCTTGGCCGAACCCTTGATGGTATGCGCTGCCTCGGAGCGGGCCTTCGAGGTCGAAGCACCCTTCAGGCGCTCCAGATAGATCGCAGACTGGCGAACGAACAGGCGCAGGATCTCCTGCTCCAGATCGCGATTGCCGAGCGAATGCCGGGCGAGATGCACGAGATCGATCGGTCGGGCCGACACTTCACGATGCGTGACGTCCCCACGTTTTTCCGCCACTGCAAGACCGACTGCCATAACGCTACTCCTTAGCTACCCCTGTTGAGCCACCGTTTTCTGGATAACGGTTGGCCATGCGCCAGGTTCCCGGCGCCAACTCGTCCCGCCTGTCACCTTAGCCGGCGGACCATAATGGCCAGTTAAAAGGGCGCTGAATTAGGCAGATATGTGGCTAATGCGAATGCTTCGCGGTTTTTTGGGTTTATTTTCCCCTAACCGCGAAAGCTCATCTCCGCCCCGGCGCGGAGGCGCCGACCGCCGCGTAGCCTGCCGGCGTCAGCTTGCAGACCAGCCAGTCCGGCTTCATCGGGTTGTCGAACCACGGTTCGGCCCAGCCGCGGGTCACGCAGGCCTCGATCGTCTTTTTCGGGATTTCCCGGCCGCTCTCGTCGAACAGCGGCAGCTTGCCGCCGGGCTGGTCGAGGCCACGCACCAGATAGCGGCGCTGTGCGTCGGTCGGGCGGTCCGCTGCCCGTCGCGCGGTCGTCGTCATGCTCGATCCTGCCTGTTTTCCACAGCCCGCCACCCCGCCAAAGCCGGCCGGCAAGCTCGTTTCCCCCGCCCCTCGGCCATGCACGTTTACCTTAATGAGAGGTAAACGGTAACCAACCGAGTTTCTTGTTCCTTTGATACCAATGTGCCATTACCATATTTTTGCGGCAACCTCGTGTATGCACGCAGGCGAAAACCCGCGCGCGTAGCGGGGTTTTTGGCGACCCTCACGTCGGAAACGGCGTCGTGGATCCTCACCCGGGAGGCGGGTGGATCGTCGTATGGAGGGTGTCGCCCGACCGTCGCTCAGCGACGTTGGGCGCGCGCCGATGATGTAACGAGTACGGACGCAAGGCGGCAAACAAGATGGCGAACAATCCGAAGATCAAAGATCCGGCAGAAGCGGCTCTGTCGGCGGTCGAGGAAGCCCTGAAGCTTGACTTCGGCGGCCCGGACGACACCAGCATGGCGGACTTCTCCGTCGGCGACGACATTCTCGCCGATCCGCTCGAGAAGCCGGCGGCAACGCCGGTCCGGCCGGCGGCCAAGGTGAAGGAAACGGCGGACGTCGAGCTTGGCAAGCGTGACGGCCGGTCCGCGGGCCGGCGGCCTGCCAATGACGACCGCGCCAGCGTCGGCAATCTTGTTTATTCGCTGCAGCGCCGCGCCTCCATGGCGCCGATCATGATCGCCCTCGTCCTGTCGATCGCCTGGTTCGGCATCGGCATGGCGCTCGGTCTTGCCGCCTGGGGTGCCGATATCGGCGCCGCCCTTGCCAATCCGCCACGATCGCGACGGCGCCGCACCTCATCGGCCTTGCCGTCGGCATCGTCATTCCGATCCTCTTCTTCTTCGTCATGGCGACGATGATCCGCCGCGCCGCCGAGATGCGGCTCGTCGCCCGCGCCATGACCGAGGTCGCCATCCGCCTCGCCGAGCCCGAGAGCGTTGCCAAGGAAGCTGTCATCAGCGTCAGCCAGGCGATCCGCCGCGAGGTCGCCGCGATGGGTGATGGCGTCGAGCGCGCCCTTGCCCGCGCCAGCGAGCTCGAGGTGATGGTTCACAACGAGGTCGCCTCGCTCGAGCGGTCCTATAATGACAACGAGCTGCGCATCCGCAGCCTCGTCGAGGAGCTCGTCAGCCAGCGCGAAGCCATCGTCAACAATTCCGAGCGCGTCCGTGCCGCCATCGACGGCGCTCACAAGAATTTTGCCGACGAGATCGCCGCCACCGGCTCCTCGATCGTCGACCGTCTTGCCGACACCGGCGACCGGATCACCAACACCCTCGGCGAGAAGGGCGAACGCCTGACGCTGGCCCTGTCGAGCGCCGGCGACACCATGGCCTCGCTGCTTGCCACCCGTGGCGAAGAGTTGATCGAGCGCCTCGCCGGCACCGGCAACGAGGTGACGACCACGCTTTCGGCCACCGCCGACATGGTCGCCCAGACCCTTGCCGAGCGCGGCCACGAGATCAACACGACGCTGGTCGAGCGCTCGAACGAGGTCACCACGACCCTCGCCGACACCGGCGACCGCATCGCCGCGACCATCACGGAGCGTGGCAACGAGGTGAATTTCACCCTCGCCAGCCGCGCCACCGAGATCACCGACACGCTGCATGCGCGCATTTCCGAGATCAACGAGACGCTGAACATCCGCACCTCGGAGATCAACGACACGCTCAACCTGCGCACCGCCGAGATCAACGACACCTTCGGTGCCCGCACCGCCGAGATCAACGAGACCCTCGACGTCCGCGCCGCCGAGATCAACGAGACGCTCAGCCTGCGCAGCTCCGAAATCACCGGCACGCTCGCCAATGCCGGCGCCGAGATCGCCGAGACCATCAGTGCCCGCGGCCGCGAGGTCAACGACACCCTGGTTTCGGCCGGCACGCTGCTGACCTCGACCTTCACCGACCGCGCCAACGCCGTCACCGAGTCGATCACCACCTCCGGCCTGGAGATCATCGAGGCCATCGGCGGCCGCGCCACCGAGGTCAACGAGGCGCTGAAGAGCACCGGCGAGTCGCTGCTCGTCGACCTCGCCCTGCGTGGCGGCGAGATCACCGACCGCCTCGACGAGACCGGCACCCGCATCGCCGAAACCATCACCACCAAGGGCGGCGACCTTGCCGACCGGCTCGACGCCACCGGCAACCGCATCTTCGAGGCGATCAACATCAACGGCACCGACCTTGAGGGCCGTCTCGCCGAGACCGGCGGCGCCATTGCCGACCTCATCGACGAGCGCTCCAATGCCATGCGCGACGGCGTTGCCGCCGCCGGTGCCGCCGTCAACGACGCCCTCGGCACCCAGAGCCGCGAAGTCATCGAGCGTCTGGCGACCATCGGCGCCGAGGTGGCCAAGGCCATCGCCGCGCGCGGCCTGAAGGTCAACGAAGCCATCATCGAATCGAGCACCGAGCTCGCCAACACCATCGCCGGCCACGGCGAGACGCTGCGCGACACCCTCGAGGCCCGCATCGGCGAGTTCGACCAGATCGTCTCGATCCGCGGCAACGCCCTTGTCGACAACATCACCAGCCGCACCGCCGAGATCGACGGCGCCCTCGCCGGCCGCCTGCAGGAATTCGAGCAGACCATGGCCGGCCGCACCGACGACCTCGCCAACGTGCTCGACCAGCGCGCCCTCACCTTCGAGATGACCTTCTCGGAGCGCCTCGCCAACTTCGACGACGCCGTCGCCCTGCGCACCGGCGAGATCGCCAATGCCCTGGCCGAGCGCACCGAGACTTTCCGCGAGATGTTCGGCGGCCAGATCGACGAGTTCGGCCGCACCATCGCCGGCAAGGCCGACGAGATCGGCGCCGCGATCAGCGAGCGCACCGCCGCCCTCGAGCAGACCGTCGAGTCCCGCCTCGGTTCCTTCGACCGCGGCATCGGCGAACGCCTCGATCTGGCGACGGAAGCCTTCGCCACCAAGGCGGACACTCTTGCCGAGACCCTCGACGAGCGCACCTCCAGGATCGACGGCGCCCTCGACAACCGCCTGCGCCAGATCAACGAGACGCTCATCGGCCGCACCCGCGAGCTGGCCACCGCCTTCTCGGCCGGCCAGCAGGAGATCAATGCCGCCCTCGACCGTCGCGTCGCCGATGTCGGCACGGCTCTGGCCGATCAGGCCCGCGAGCTCACCGATACGCTCGCCGACCGGATCTCCGAGATCAACGTCTCGCTCGGCTCCAAGGTCTTCGAGGTCGTCGAGTCGCTGACCGACCGGTCCGACGAGCTCGAGCGCGTCATGACCGATCGCCTTGCCGCGATCACCGAGACGCTCGACCTTGCCAGCGAGCAGGCTCGCGCCCGCTTCGAGGCGACGATCCGCTCCGCCGGCGAGGCCCTGGGCTCGGAGAGCGAGAAGGCCGGCCACGGCTTCGAGGTTGCGGCCCGCGCCGCCGCCGAGACGCTGCGCGCCGCCGCGACCGACTTCGAGACGAGCGTCGAATCGCGCTCGACCACGGCGACGGAAAACCTCGAGCGGGCAGCCAACGCCATTCTCGCCACCCTGTCGCAGAGCTCCGCGACGGCCGCCGAGGCCCTCGGCCGGGCGACGCATGCCCTGCATGTCGTCCTCGTCGAGAATGCCGACAACGCCGCCGACAAGCTGCAGGCGATCGCCGCGTCGCTTGAGGAGACCCTCACCGGCCGTGCCGCCGAGGCCAGCTCCGCCCTTGCCCGCGTCACCGCCGAGCTCGACACGACCCTCGACAGCCGCACGCTTGCCGTCGTCGAGAAGCTGACCGCCACCGGCGACACCGTCGCCGACCGGATCGGCGGCATCGCCGACAGCGCCGCCCTGCGCCTTGCAAGCGCCGGCGACAGCGTTGCCGAGCGGATTGGCGGCATGACCGACGGCGCCACCGAGCGCCTGACCGGTGCCGGCGTCCGCGTCGAGCGCAACTGGCAGACCCTTGCCGAGAACCTGACCTCGACCGCCGCCACCCTTGGCGACACCATCGAGGCCCGCGCCCGCGAGCTCAACTCGACCCTTGCCGGCCGCAGCGCCGAGCTCTCGGCCCTTATCGACAGCCAGGGCACCGGCTTCCTTGCCACCCTCGAGACCCACAGCAACGAGCTTGCCGCCCGCATTCTCGACAGCGGCGATGCCATCGTCGGCGACCTCACCCGCAAGGGCAGCGAGATTGCCGAGACGGTTGCCCGTCAGGGCTCGCTCGCCGCGCGGGCGATTGCCGAGAGCGGCAAGACCGTCACCGACGTCATCGAGGAACGCAGCCGCACGGCCATCGGCGCGCTTGGCCAGACCAATGCCCGCCTGCAGACCGAGGTCTCGGCCGTCCTTGACCGCCTGACCCAGTCGAATGCGACGCTGCACGAGGTGCTGGACAGCGCCAACGGCAATCTCGGCGAGATCGAGACGACGCTTGCCCGCCGCGCCGGCGAGTTCCGCGACGCCATCGACCACGCCGTTGCCGACACCAGCCGCACCGCCGCCCAGATCGACGGCCAGATCGGCGCCCTGCGCGAGATCTCCGGCAGTCTTCTGGCCGACATCGCAGCCACCGCTGACCGCATGGGTTCTGAGACCGGCAACCTCAACGAGGTCGCCTCGACCCTGTCGGCCACGAGCCGCACCATCGGCCAGACGCTCGACAGCCGTCGCAGCGATCTGGAAGCCCTCGTCGGCAGCCTGTCGGAGCGTACCGAGCAGGTCGAGGCGCAGCTCCGCGTCTTCACCACGGTGATCGCCGACTCGCTCGAGACCGCCGTGACCCGCACCAACGAGGTCGGCCAGCTTCTGGTTCGCACCGCCGAAGGCGCGACCCGTGGCGTCTCCGACCAGTTCGAGCAGTTGCGCCTCGCCACCGGGCTTGAGGGCCAGAAGGCTAGCGAAGTCGTCCAGAACGTTCGCGAGCAGATGATCGCGGAAGTCACCGACACGCTCTCCAACGCCACCCAGCGCTTTGCCGACGTTGCCCGCGAGATGCGCGGCGTCGCCAAGGAGATGCAGAAGGAGATCGAGATCGCCCGCGCCGAGATGAAGCGCGGCGTCCTCGACCTGCCGGAGGAGACCAGGACGAGCACGGCCGCCATGCGCCGCGTCGTCACCGAGCAGATCCGCGCGCTGAAGGAGCTGACCGAGATCGCCGGCCGCTATGGCAACGCTCTCGACGTCTCCGAGCCGATGGTGGCCCGCGCCGCCGAGCCGGTTCGCCATCACGAGCCCGTTCGCCAGCCCGAGCCCGTGCGCCAGCCCGAGCCGGTCGCCCGCGTCGTCGAGCGTCCCGCCGAGATCTCCCCGCGTCGTGCGGCGATCATCGACGAGGCCCTGCGCACCGAGCGTGCCCGTCCGGCCGAGCCGCGGCGTGCCCCCGAGCGTCGCCCGGAACCGGTGCGTGAGCCGGCGCGCGAGCCCGCTCCGGTCCGTCGTCCGGCCCCGGCCGCCGACCCGGTCGATGAGCTGCCCACCGGCCGTGGCTGGGTGTCCGACCTCCTCCGCCGCGCCTCGCGCGACGAGGAGCCGGCCCCGCGTGCCGCCGAGCCGGTCCGTCAGCCCGAGCCGGTCGCCCCGACGCGTTCGCCGGTGCAGATGGTCGAGTCGCTGAACTCGCTGTCCATCGACATCGCCCGCGCGATCGACCACAACGTCTCGGTCGAGCTCTGGGACCGTTACCAGAAGGGCGAGCGCAACGTCTTCACCCGTCGCCTCTATACCCTGCAGGGCCAGCGGACCTTTGACGAGATCCGCCAGAAGTACCAGCGGGACATGGAGTTCCGTTCGGCCGTGGACCGCTATATCGAGGACTTCGAGAAGCTGCTCGACGAGACGGCCCGCGACGATCGCGACGGCATGATGACCCAGACCTATCTCACCTCGGACACCGGCAAGGTCTACACCATGCTGGCCCATGCGAGCGGCCGCTTCGGCTGAGCGCAGCCCCGGTGAAGGACTGAGCAGGGGCGCGGGAGCAATTCCGCGCCCTCTTCTTTTGGCACCCGCCATTCCGGATAAAGAATGAGGTCAGACGTACGCCGACGCCCGCCGCCGGCAAGACGTCGTTCTCATTGCTTCGTGATCGGGATTTCAGGGTCTGGATTTCAGGATCTGGAATGTCAGATCCGGGCGACGGTCCAGCCGACGAGCTCGCCGAGCACCGCATCCATCGCCGCATCGAGGCCGGCGACCGCCGAGCCCGTCGAGGACGCCGTGACCGGCAGCCGCGCCGTGAACAGCCGCGCCGCAACGACCCGGCCGTTGCGCTCGTTGAGGATCTTGGCGGAAATCGTCACCACGGCCTCGTCGGCGCCCGACGTCTCGATCTGGAAGGCGCGGATATCGGTGACGATCTGGTAGTCGATGAGAAGCCCGTCGCCCGGCCGGCCGACAGCCCGGAAGCGGCGGGAATTCTCGAAGGCCTCTGCAAGGCGTGTCTGCACCAGCCTCGGCAGCCGGTCACTCCACTGCGCACCGGCGTAGTACTCGACCGCTGCCGGCGTCGGCTTGACGACGATGCGCTCGCTGTCGAGCGCCTTCAGGGCAGACGGTTCCTTGACGAGGATCTGCGCCGAACTCGTGCCCTTGATATCGGCAAAACTGTCCGGCGCCGTCAGGTCGAAGGTCGCTGGCGCCGGTCCGCTGCCGCCCGCAAGGGCGCAACCGCCAACACCGGCCGCTACAAGAAGAGCGGCCGCGGCGCGCAGGATGGGCGTCCGGCTATCCAGATCTTTCACTCGCACACGTCGCCTCGCCGGTCGCTGCTCTCGATTCCCCGCAGTCAGTGCCGGCGGGGATTGTATTCCGGAACGCCCTTTTTGCCAAAGACGAAAGCGGACGGGTCGTTTTCGAGTTCGCCGATCACCCGGTCGAGACGTCCGAGCGTCCGCCGCCCGTCCTGGACAAAGCTCTCGAACTCGGCGACGGACCGGGTGCCGAGGCGGGCAAGGCCGCCCGAGATCTCCGCCGCGCGCGCATTGATGCTGTCGGCGATCGACCGGATCGAGGCAACCGTCTCGCGCGCGTCGTCGAAGATGTTCTTGCCGTCGCCGGTGCTGAAGGCGGATTCGGCCGAGGCAAGCAGCTTGTCGATCCGCTCGGCCGAGCGGTTCAGCCGCTCCGCCAGCTCGCTGGCATTGGCCAGAAGATCGCCGACACCCTCCGAGTTCTTGGCCAGCGCGTCAGTGAACGTCTTGATGTCATCGACCGACGAGGTCAGCTTCGGCTCGTTGGTGCTGACGAAACCGTCGAGCCGGTTGACGATCTTCTCGGTGCGATTGACGATCCGCTGGGCAGCGTCGACGATGTCCTGGAATGGTGAAATCTCGCCGAGCACCGTCGGCTGGTCGCCCTGCTCGAACAGCGACAGCGACGCCGGCGTGCCGCCGACGAATTCGACATAACCCGAGCCGGTGAAGCCGGAGACGCCGATACGGGCCCGGCTGTCCATCTTCAGCGGTGCCGTCGGATCAACCTTCAGATAGGCCGAGACGAGGTCCGGATCGTTCGGATCGAAGCTGAGCTTGGCGATCTCGCCGATCTTGATGCCCTTGAAATAGACCGGATATCCCTCGGCAAGCCCGTACACCGAGCCAATGAACACGACGCGCACGTCGCGCATCGACTGCTTCTCGCCGTAACGCAGCTCCCACAGCGCAAAGAGGATCGCCAGCGCGATGCCGACGATCGTGAATATGCCGACAATCAGGGTATTGGCGCGGGTTTCCATCCGTCGTCGTCCCTAGCTGCCGCGCCGCTGCGCGCGCTCGCCCCGGAAATAGGCCTTCACCCAGGCGTGGTCGAAGGCGAGCATGGTTTCGATCGGCCCCTCCACCAGCACCTTGCGATCGCCGAGCACGGCAATCCGGTCGCAGACGGAGAACAGGCTGTCGAGGTCATGGGTTACCATAAAGACCGTCAGCCCCAAAGTTTCCTTGAGCCCGGCGATGAGTTCGTCAAACTCGCCGGCGCCGATCGGGTCGAGACCCGAGGTCGGCTCGTCGAGAAAGACGATCTCCGGGTCGAGCGAAAGCGCGCGGGCAAGACTGGCCCGCTTGATCATTCCACCCGACAATTCCGACGGATATTTGTCAGCCGCGTCCGGCGGCAGGCCGACCATGCCGATCTTGACCATCGCCAGCTCGTCCATGAGAGACTGCGGCAGGTCGAGATATTCGCGCATCGGCACCTGGATGTTCTGCCGGACGGTCAGCGCCGAGAACAGCGCACCATGCTGGAACAGCACGCCCCAGCGCCGCTCGATCGCGATCTGTGCCGCGATCGAGGCAGTGTCGTAGCGCTCGCCGAACACCTCGACCGTGCCCGACTGCTTGGCATTGAGCCCGAGTATGGTGCGCAGAAGCACCGACTTGCCGGCGCCGGAAGGCCCGACGAAGCCGAGAATCTCGCTGCGATAGATGTCGAGATCGAGATGCTCGAGGATCTGCTTGCGGCCGAACGCGACGGAGACGTCGCGGACCTGCAGCACCACTTCCCGGCCATCCGAAGGCGCCACCATCCTCAATACCCGATCGTCGCAAAGAAGATGGCAAAGAGGCCGTCGACGACGATCACCATGAAGATCGATTTGACGACGGCGGCGGTGGTGTGCAGGCCGAGCGATTCCGAGCTGCCTTTGACGGCGAGGCCCTCGACGGTCGAGATCAGCCCGATGATCAGTGCCATCGCCGGCGCCTTGATGAGGCCGACGAGATAGGTGTTGAGGCCGATCGCCTCGCGCACCCGCTCGATGAACGCCTGCGGCGGCATGCCGGCATAGGACCAGCTCACCAGCCCCGCGCCTGCGAGGCCGGCGATATCGCTGACGAAGGTCAGCAGTGGCAACGTGATGATCAGCGCGATGACGCGCGGCAGCACCAGCACCTCGACCGGCTCGAGGCCGATGACGCGCATCGCGTCGACCTCCTCGCGCATCTTCATCGAGCCGATTTCAGCCGTGAACGCACTGCCCGACCGGCCGGCGATCATGATCGCGGTGAGCAGCACGCCGATCTCGCGAAGAACGAGAATCGCGACGAGATCAACCGCCAGCGCATCCGCGCCGAACTGGCGAAGCTGGAAAATGCTCTGCTGGCATATCGTCGCCCCGATGAGGAGCGACATCAGCGAGATGATCGGAATCGCCTGCACGCCGGTCCGGTCCATCTGGTGGATGACCGAGATCCAGCGCCCGGCCCACGGCCGGCTGACCCAGGCGCCGAGCGCGACCACTGTCGCCCCGAGAAAACCGACGCCGCGCACCACGTCATGGCCGATTTGCAGGACGTTCGCGCCGAGCCGCTCGACATAGCCGAAAAGATTGCTGCGCCCGCGCGGCCGCTGATAGCTGCCGTCGACGGCTTCCGAGGCGGCATCGAGCAGGATGCGGTGCGACGCATCGACGTCGGCGAACTCGACCGCGATGCCGCGTGCGCCAAGATCCCGGCCAAGGCGCGTCAGAAGCCACGCGCCGGCCGTATCGAGCACGGCAACGTCGCCGATGGCGATCGTAACCGATTGCGCCGCGCCGACCTCGCCGACACACTTGCGCACCAGATCCTCGAGCCGGCGCCCGTCGGCGATCGTCCAGGCGCCCTCGATGTGGAGACGCACGGCAGCGCCGCCGACCTCGCGCGTTGCCCGGATCGCGCCGGCGCCGTTCCGACTGTTCAAAATTTGCTCGGCCACGGGCCGTCCCACCTCTTGCCGACGCCGTCCTGGCCCCCGTAATACTCTCGTTGACGCGCGCGTGTCGAGCCGAAGGGTCCCTGCGGCGCGCCACGCCAAGGAGTGATCCCATGGAAATTTCAGCCCCCTATCTGCTTTTTCTCGGCGATGTGCCCGATGCGCTGGCGGCCAAGACCGCCCTTGGCGTCGTCGACTGGCGCCCCGAATGGTGCCTTGGCCAGATGCGCCTTCCCGGCTGCAAGGCCGACGCCGGGCTGCCGGAGATGAGCCCGGCCGAGGCCGCCGCCGCCGGCGCCCGCACCTTCGTGGTCGGTGCCGTCAATGCCGGCGGCGTGCTGCCTGATCACTGGGTCGCCTCCATTGTCGAGGCGATCGCTGCCGGCCTCGACGTCGCCAGCGGCATGCACATGCGCCTTGGCAGCATCCCGGCGATCCGCGAGGCCGCCGACAGGCACGGGGCAAAGCTCTTCGATCTGCGCCATGGCGGCCAGACCTTCGCCACCGGCAAGGGCACGAAGCGCCCCGGTCGCCGTCTCCTGACCGTCGGCACCGATTGCTCCGTCGGCAAGAAATACACCGCCCTTGCCCTTGAGAAGGGCATGCGCGAGCGCGGTATCGACGCCGATTTCCGGGCAACCGGCCAGACCGGCGTGCTGATTGCCGGCCGTGGCGTCGCCATCGACGCGGTCATTGCCGATTTCATTTCCGGCGCCGTCGAGTGGCTGGCGCCCGCCGCCGACCCGACCCATTGGGACGTCATCGAGGGTCAGGGCTCGCTCTTTCACCCGTCCTTCGCCGGCGTCTCCCTCGGCCTCCTGCACGGCGCCCAGCCGGACGCCTTCGTCGTCTGCCACGAGCCGACCCGCACGACGATGCGCGGCGTCGCCCACAAGCTGCCCTCGATCGCCGAGGTCATCGAGGCCAATGTGCGCGCCGGCCAGCTCACCAATCCCGACATCCGCCCGGTCGGCATCGCCGTCAACACCTCGGCGCTCGACGAGGCGACGGCCCGCGCCTTCCTCGCCGACACTGCCGATGCCCACGGCCTGCCGGCGAGCGATCCGGTCCGCTTCGGCGTTGCCTCCATTGTCGATCGTCTTGTTTCGGAGTTCGGCCTTTGAGCCTCGCGCTTCGCGCCGCCATCGAGCACTGGCCGATCGCCGGCAGCTTCCGCATCTCGCGCGGCGCCAAGACCGAAGCCGCCGTCGTGGTCGCCACGATCAATGACGGCGCCCACGCCGGACGCGGCGAATGCGTGCCCTACGCCCGCTATGGCGAAACCGTCGAGGGCGTTCTCGCCGCAATCGAGGCAATGGCGCCGGCCCTTGCCGCCGGCCTCTCCCGGGAAGACCTTGCCGAGGCAATGCCCGCCGGCGCGGCGCGTGCGGCGATCGACTGCGCCCTCTGGGACCTCGAGGCCAAGAGGCGCGGCCGCTCCGTCGCCGATCTCGCCGCCATCGGCACGCTTCGCCCGCTCGAGACGGCCTTCACCTTGAGCCTCGGCAGCCCAGACGAGATGGCGAAAGCTGCAGCCGCCAACGCCCGTCGACCGCTCCTCAAGATCAAGCTCGGCGGCAGCGGCGACCCGGAGCGCATCCTCGCCGTGCGCCATGCTGCGCCGCAATCAAAGCTCATAATTGACGCGAACGAAGGCTGGCAACTAGCCGATTTTCAATATTTTATGTCGATTTGCGTTGACGCTCGTGTCGACCTCGTCGAGCAGCCTTTGCCGGCCGATGCCGACGATGCCTTGTCCTATCTGCCGCGCCCTGTCCCGGTCTGCGCCGACGAGAGCCTGCACACCCGCGCCGATCTCGAGCGCCTCGCCGGGCTCTATGATGCCGTCAACATCAAGCTCGACAAGACCGGCGGCCTCACCGAGGCGTTGGCCCTTGCTGCCGAAGCCGAGGCACGCGGCCTCACCATCATGGTCGGCTGCATGGTCGGCACTTCGCTGGCGATGGCCCCGGCCTTCATGGTCGCCCAGCGCGCCGCCTTCGTCGATCTCGACGGGCCGCTGCTCCTCGCCCGCGACCGCGATCCCGGCTTCCGCTTCGACGGCAGCCTGATGTATCCGCCGGATCCCGAGCTCTGGGGCTGATCTCAGGCGTCCGCCCGCTGCCGGCGCGCAACGAACGCAACGAGCAGAAGCGCGCCGAGCGCTGCCAGCGCCATCGCCCCGAACGCACCGGCGCCGTGGCTCCGGTAGAGCATGCCCGACGTATAGGTCGCAACAGCCATTCCGGCTCCGAGCAGCGTGAAATTGAGGCTCTGGGCGCTGCCGGAATAGCGCTCCGGCACATTGCGGGCGATGAAATGGACGATGCCGAGATGCGCCGCCCCGAAGGTCAGCCCGTGCAGGAGCTGTAGCGCCGCCGTCGCGGCAAGCGGCGGCTCGAGCGGCATCAGTGACCAGCGCACCACGGCCGCCCCGGCGCCGAGCGCCATCAGCCCGACCGGCGACACCCGCGCCAGCACCCTGCCGGAAAACGCAAAGAGCGTGATTTCGGCAATCACCCCGAGCGACCAGAGCACGCCAATAGACACGCCGGAAAAGCCGCGCGACTGCCAGTAGATGCTGCCGAAGCCGTACATCGTGGCGTGGCTCATCTGCGTCAGCGCACTGGCCCCGAGCATGGCAAGGAAGACCGGCCGAAAGAGAATCGCCCGCGCCCCCGGCGCGGCGATGTCCGAGACGTTCGCCGTCGACACGGGGTCGGCCGACGGCACCTTCGGCAGCCAGTAGGCAACGACCGCCGCAAGCGTCACGGTGCCGAGGATCATCCAGTAGACGACCCCCGCCGGCCACAGGTCGAGCGCCGCCCCGGCCGCGAAATTGGCGACGATGAAGGTCGCCGAACCCCAGAGCCGCATCCGCCCGTAGTCGGCGCCGTAGCGCCGCACGCCGACCAGCGCCAGCGCCTCGGTCAGCGGCATGACCGAGGACCAGAAGATCGCTGTCGCCGCCACCATCACCAGCACCGGCCAGAACCCGTCGACGAGCCCGAGGCCGAAAAAGCCGGCGAGCGCCATCCAGCAGTAGAGGACGAGCATGCCCTTGCGCTCGCGCTGCCGGTCGGCGATCGCCCCGGAAAGCGGCGTGAACAGGATCCGGACGATCAGCGGCGCGGCGAGAATCGCCCCGATCTCGCTCTCCGTCAGCCCGCGCGAGGCCAGCCAGACCGGAAAGAACGGCATGTAGACGCCAATCGACAGGAACAGCGCGCCGTAAAACGACGACAGCCGTCGGGCAAACCCTGCTGTATCGAGCGTCACCATTGAAAATCCGGGGATGATCGGGGAGTTCGGCGAGGAAAAACGCCGAATCATGGCATTTTTCAACGGGATCATTAAGCTAATTTTGAAGGAATCAGGTCTAATAAAGCGCAATTAGTTGCGAGTGCGACCATTTTGGTATGGTCGGTAAACAACCGGACGGCTGCCGATGAGTGACACGGGTTCTTCCCTCTCCCCCCTGCGCCGTGAAGACTACGAGGCGATTGAGGCTGCCGTCATGGAGACGGCGCGCGGTCGCTGGTTCCTGGCCGAATACGCGCGCCGGCACCGCGTTTCCGACACGACGACCGTGCTCGACGCGATCGGCCGGCTCGAGAAGATCGTCAAGCGCGAACGGTCGGTTCCGGACATGGACCGCATTCGTCTCGACCTTGCCGACATGGCCCATGCCATCGAGCGCACCAAGGACGAGATCGCCCAGATCAAGCACCATGCCGATGACAACGGCAAATTCGCCCGCGCCACGGACGAACTCGATGCGATCGTCAACCAGACCGAACGCGCCACCTCCGAAATTCTGACCGCCGCCGAGCACATCCAGGAGCTCGCCTGGACGCTGCGCGAGGAAGGCGCCGACAGCGAATCCTGCGACAAGCTCGACACTTTCGCGACCGAGATCTACACCGCCTGCTCGTTCCAGGATCTGACCGGCCAGCGCACCCAGAAGGTGGTGCATGTCCTGAAGTATCTCGAGAACCGCATCATGGCGATGACCGAGATCTGGGGCATCGAGGACCTGCCGGAAGCAAAGGATACGAACCTGCGCCCCGGCGACACCCGCGCCGATGCGCACCTGCTCAACGGCCCGCAGCTTGAGGGTGAAGGTATCGACCAGAGCGATATCGATGCGCTCATTTCCGATGGCGACATCATCGACATGGTGGAGTTCGACACCATCGAGACGCCGTCCGACGATATCGCCTATGACGCTGCCCCCGACGCTGCGCCAGTTGCAGCGGCGGCTGCCGACGCGGTCGAAGCCGAAATCGCCGAAAACGCCGGCATCGAGGCCGAAACCCTCGCCGAAGATGTTTTCGATGCCGCCGAAGCCGCGGCCGAGGGCGACATTGAAATGGTCGTCGCGGCTGAGGCCGTGTCCGATGACTTCGCGGCCGAAGCGGTCGCCGAGGGGCATCTCGACGCCGAGTGGACGGCCGAGGAGAGCGCCGCGAGCGCCGATCAGGCGGCAGCGCCTGAAGCGGACGACGACCCGACCGTAGATTTCACCAGGGCCGAGAAGACCGCGATCTTCATCTGAGCCATGGTTGCCTGAAAATGACGACGGCCGGCGAGTTCGCCGGCCGTTTCGTTTCGCCTCGTTGCAGACGATCAGCCGTCGCGGGCGGCAAGCAGCGCGGCGCTGGAAATCCGCGACCAGCGGCCAAGGCGCGTGCGCGCCGCCGAGTAGGATTCCCAGACCCGCGCATTGTCGGCGCTCTTTGCCGCGAAATCCGCAAAGACTGCCTCGGACGCCTTGCGGGCAGCGCTGAGCACTTCGTCCGAAAGCGCATCAGCTCGACGCCATGCTCGTCAATGAGACGGGCAAGCGCCGCGCCGTTCTCCCATTCCGCCTCGGCAAGCGAGGTCGCGCTTTCGACCGATGTGGCCGTTGCGACGATCGCCTTGAGGTCATCCGGCAGGGCCTCGAGCGCCTTCAGCGACACCACCGCCTCGCCGGTGCCGTTCGGCTCGTGAAAGCCCGGCCAGTAGTAGAACGGCGCCACCTTGTAGAAGCCCATCGCGATGTCGCTGAACGGCCCGAGGAACTCGGTCGCATCGACGACGCCGGACTGCAGCGCCGGCAGGATTTCACCCGGCGGCAGCGACACCGGCGTTGCCCCGAGCCGGCGCAGCACCTCGCCGCCAAGGCCCGGCATCCGGATCTTCAGCCCCTTGATGTCGTCGAGCCCGTTGATCTCCTTGCGATACCAGCCGCCCATCTGGAAGCCGGTATTGCCCGCCATGAACGGCTTGACCCCGAACGGGCGATAGAGATCGTCCCAGATCTGCTGCCCGCCGCCAGCCTCTATCCAGGCCATGTGCTCGAGCGGCGTCAGGCCGAACGGCACGGCTGTGAAAAACGCCGCCGCCGGCACCTTGCCCTGCCAGAAGAACGATGCGGTGTGCGCGATTTCGGCCGTGCCCGTGGCAACGGCATCGAACACTCGAGCGCCGGCACGAGCTCGCCGGCGGCAAACACCCGCACCTTGAGGCGCCCGCCGCTCAGCGTCTCGAGGCGCGCGGCGAGCCGCTCGGCGCTGACCCCGGGCCCCGGCAGGTTTTTCGGCCAGGACGTCACCATCCGCCATTCGATCGCGCCCGACGCGATGGCCGGCGCCGCCAGCGTCGCGGCCCCGATCCCGGCGATTGCCCCGCCAAGGACATTGCGCCGGCTCGGGCCGGACTTTTCGGCTGTCGTCATGAATCTCACCAGAAAGCGTGGAAATGATGGACCGGCCCGTGCCCCTTGCCGATCGACAGCATGTCGGCGGCAGCGATCGCCCGGGCAATGTACTGCTTGGCCGCGCCGACGGCCGTCTCGAGCGACAGCCCTTTTGCCAGCCCGGCCGCGATCGCCGAAGAGAGCGTGCAGCCCGTCCCGTGCGTGTTGCGCGTCTGAAGGCGCGGTGCCGGGAACCGTTCGACGCCATCGTCGGTCACCAGCACGTCGACGCTCTCGGCGCCCTCCCCGTGCCCGCCCTTGACGAGCACGGCCTTCGGCCCGAGCGCCAGAAGACGCTTGCCCTGCTCGACCATCTCCGCCTCGCTCGCCGCCGGCGTGATGTCGAGCAGCCGCGCCGCCTCCGGCAGGTTCGGCGTCAGCACCAGCGCCCGCGGCAAGCACGTCGCGCAGCGTCGCGATCGCCTCCGGTGCAATCAGCGGATCGCCGCTCGCCGCAATCATCACCGGGTCGAGAACCACCTTTTCCTGGCCGTGGGCGACGAGACCGGCGGCGACGGCCTCGATCACCTCCGGACGAGACAGCATGCCGATCTTCACCGCTGACACCGAGAGGTCGGAAAACACCGCATCCATTTCGGCCCGCACGAAATCCGCCGGAATGTCGTGAATTGCCGTGACGCCGAGCGTGTTCTGCGCCGTCAGGGCGGTGATGACGCTCGCGCCATATACGCCGAGGGCCGAGAACGTCTTCAGGTCCGCCTGAATGCCGGCACCACCGCCGGAATCGGAGCCGGCAATCGTGACTGCGATCGCCGTCATCGCACCGTCCTCCGGCCGAGCGCGAGCATCGACCGCCGCCCGCAACCGCCCGGCCGCCGCGGCAATGTCGTCGGCCATGAAAATCTCGGAAATGACCGCGACGCCATCGGCACCGGCGCCGATCACCTCGGCCGCGTTCGCCGCCGTGATGCCGGCGATCGCCCCGACCGGAAATGCCGCGTCGCGCGCCCGCACCGCCGCGACGATGCCGCCAAGGCCGGCGATGCCGACCGGCGCGTCGGGGTTCTTTTTGCTCAAAGTCTCGAAAACGCCGCCGACGCAGACATAGTCGAGAAGCTCGAGCGGCGCCGCCTCGGCATGAGCGATGGACTTCAGCGTCAGGCCGATGATCGCCTTCGGGCCGAGCAGGCGCCGGGCCGATGCCGGATCAAGGTCGTCCTGCCCGAGATGGATGCCGTCGGCACCGGCCGCAAAGGCGACATCCGCCCGGTCGTTGACGAGCAGCGGCACGCCGGTGCCGGCAATCGCCGCCTTGATCGCTCGCGTCCGCTCGACGAGATCGCGCGTCGAGCCGTGCTTGTCCCGGTATTGCAGGATGGTCGCGCCGCCCTCGACACTGGCGCGCGCCGCCGCGGCGAGGTCGGAAATGGCTGAGCGAGCGGGATCGACGAGGCCGTAGACCCTGAGGTCGACGGCGTTGCGTGTGGAACCAGTCATCGGACGTCAAGTCTCCTTTCGATTTCCGCCCCGTCGAGCGAATAGATCGCATCAATGAGGGCAACGGCGAAGCTGCCGGGTCCGCTGCTCGCGCCGGCCGCCACTTCCCCGGCGATTCCCATGACGGCAAGCCCCGCCGCCGTTCCGATCAGCGGATCGTCGGCAACGGCCAGAAAAGCGCACATGATCGCCGTGCCGGCGCAGCCGATTGCCGTGACCCGCGTCATCAGCGGATCGCCGTTGCCGATCTCGACCGAGCGGATGCCGTCGGTGACCCGGTCGATCCGGCCCGTGACGGCGACAACCGCATCGCTCGACCGGGCAAGATCGCCGGCCCCCTCGCCATCGGCGAGGGCCGCGAGTTCCGAGGCATTGGCCCGCAACAGCGCCGGACGCTCGCCGAGCAGATGGCGGGCATAGTCGCGCCGCACCGGCGAGGCATCGACGAACACCGGATCGAGCACCCACGGCCGCCGCCGCTCGCGCATCACCTCGATGGCGATGCCGGCTCCGGCCCGGCGTTCCTCGTCGAGCGTGCCGAGATTGACGAGCAGCGCATCGGCGCGCGCCGCAAAGTCGCCGATCTCGGCCCGGGCGATCGTCATCGCCGGCACGGCGCCGAGCGCCAGCAGCATGTTGGCCGTGAAATTCTGGGCGACGAAATTGGTGATGCAGTGCACGCGCGGATGGCGCGCCCGGACGCGATCGAGCAGTCCCGCGACATCACGGGCAGAAAGCAGGTGCGATGACCCCTGCATCTCAGTTTCCTCCGCCGGCATGATCCGGATCAGGTTCAGGAGTTGACGAAACCGCCTCTCAGCCCCGGCCAGCGGGACACCCCCATGAGATTGCTGAATCTGGAGTAATCCACCCCGCAGCGATTGACAAGGGGCCTCGAATGGCCGACCCCTTGGCGACGACAAGCGGTCGCAGCCAGGCGGCCGGCAGAAATCGGAGCGCTCAGATGGTGCCGTTTTTCGTTCAGATCAAATGCCAGCTCGGCCGGTCCTACGAGGTCGCCAACGCGATTGCCGACGCCGAGATCGCCTCGGAGATCTACTCGACCGCCGGCGAATTCGACCTGCTCGTGAAGTTTTACGTCGAGGACGGCACCGATATCGGCCACTTCGTCAACGAGAAGGTCCACTGCTTCGCCGGCATCGCCGACACCCGCACGATGATCACCTTCAAGGCGTTCTGAGGGGCAAACGCCATCCCCGCCCTGGCGCGGGACGGCGGCAGCCAGACATCCGGAAACGAAAAAGGCGGCCCGTGAGCCGCCTTTTCCATATTCCGAAGGAGCGATCGATCAGCGCGAGTAGAACTCGACGACCAGATTCGGCTCCATCATCACCGGATACGGAACCTCGGCGAGGCCCGGAACGCGGGTGACGCTGGCCGTCATCTTGTGATGATCGACTTCCATGTAGTCCGGCACATCGCGCTCGGCGAGATGGGCGGCCTCGATGACGATGATATGATCGCGCATCGCTTCACGGACGGCGACGACGTCGCCCACCTTGCAGCGGAAGCTCGGGATCGTGACCCGGCGACCGTTGACGGTGATGTGGCCGTGGTTGATGAACTGGCGGGAAGCGAACACGGTCGGCACGAACTTCGCGCGATAGACGACGGCGTCGAGACGCATCTCGAGGAGACCGATGAGGTTCTCCGAGGTATCGCCCTTCATGCGCGAGGCTTCGACATAGACCTTGTGGAACTGCTTCTCGGTGATGTTGCCGTAGTAGCCCTTGAGCTTCTGCTTCGCCTTGAGCTGGGTGCCAAAGTCGGAGAGCTTGCCCTTGCGGCGCTGGCCATGCTGGCCCGGGCCGTACTCGCGGCGGTTGACGGGGCTCTTCGGACGGCCCCAGACATTCTCGCCCATACGGCGATCGAGCTTGTACTTCGCGGAATGGCGCTTCGACATCGCGATCCTCTCTTTCGATCAAAGGAAACGCGCCCTCCTCTGCCCGTCTCCGGGCCGACAGATCCCGCCATGAATGGCGACATCCCGGGTGCGCAAACAAACACGCGGGCCATCCGACCCGCGCGTTGCCGGTTGTCTAGTCGTTTGCCGCCGGAATGTCAAACGCGCCCGGTGCATCAGGTGCGGCGGTGGCAAGCCCGAAACCGCCAAGGATCGCCGCAAGCGCTTCTGGCAGCGCCTTGCCGGACGTGAACACCGCCCGATCGGTCGTATTCGCGCCCGCCCGCCCCGTCCACCGGCACCTTGCCGGCAAGCACCTGCACCGCGCGGCGGGCGATCGCCGGTGCCGGATCGATGAACGTCACCGGCCAGGGCGCCAGCCGCTCCATTTCCGCCAGGAGGAACGGATAGTGCGTGCAGGCAAGCGCCACCGTGTCGGTGCGCCGCCCGTCCTTCTCGATGAAACAGGGCGAAATCTCGTCCGCGATGACCGCCTCGTCGACCGCCTCGCCGGCCAGCTTAGCCTCGGCGATCGCCGCCAGCCGCGCCGAGCCGACGAGCGTGAAGGCGCAGTCGCCGCCATGTGTCTCGATGAGTGCATGCGTGTAGTCGCGTTTCACCGTGCCCGGCGTCGCCAGCACGCTCGCCAGCCGCGACCGGCTCTGCTCCGCCGCCGGCTTCACCGCCGGCACCGTGCCGACGAACGGCACCGTGAACCGTTGCCGGAGCGGCGGCAGGACCAGCGTCGAGGCCGTGTTGCAGGCAATGACGACGATATCCGGACGATAGAGCGCGATGAGACGCTCCATCAGCCGGACGACGTGCTCGACGAGGGCCCATTCTCCCAGGCGCCATAAGGAAAGGCGGCATCGTCGGCGACGTAGACGAACGAGGCCGCGCCAAGCGCCGCGCGCAGCGGCCCGAACACCGACAGGCCCCCGATCCCGGAATCGAAAACGAGGACCCGAGGCCTCATGCCGGCTCGTCCGGTTGTCCCGCGTGCCGCCGGCGGCAGGTGCCGGCCAAGCTGGGCCGCCTTCAGAGCCGCCCGCTCCTCCGGGGCTGACCGGCCCGACTTCCAGCGCCGCGACGATGCCGCGGAAGGTCTTGACCTCGCGCGCCGAGGTGCCGCGCCCGCTGCAAAAGCGCCCGGATATTGTTGACCATCCGCTGCCGCTTCTCCGGCGGCCGGAAATAGTTCACCCGGTCGAGTGCCGCCTCGAGATGCTCGAACAGGCCGACAAGCTCGGATTTCGGCGCCTGCTCTTCCTCCGGCTCGCCGAACGGCAGCGCCGCCTCCGCCTCGTTGCCGCCCGTGCGCCACTCATAGGCAATGACGAGCACCGCCTGCGCGATGTTGAGCGAGGCGAACTCCGGCACCACCGGCAGCGTCAGGATTTCGTCGGCAAGCGCCACTTCCTCGTTGTTGAGGCCCCAGCGCTCGCGCCCGAAGAGGAAGCCGACATTCTGGCCGAGCGCCGCCTTCGCCCGCGTCGTCGCCAGCGCCTGCTTCGGCCCGACCACCGGCTTGGCCACGCCCCGCTGCCGCGCCGTCGTCGCAAAGACGAAGGAAAGGTCGGCGATCGCCGCCTCGACGCTGTCGAAGACCCGCGTTGCCGCAATCACATGATCGGCCCGGCTCGCCGAGCGCTCCGCCTGGATGTTCGGCCAGCCGTCGCGCGGATTGACGAGGCGCAGGTCCGTGAGCCCGAAATTGGCCATCGCCCGCGCAGCCGCGCCGATATTCTCGCCAAGCTGCGGCTCGACGAGCACGATTGCCGGCCCGCGAGCCGCGGCATCTTCGGCGGTAAGGATCGAAGGAGTTTCCGTCATGCATCTTCGTCTACAAAAACCCGCGCGCCCTCACAAGCGGCGCGCGCCGCCGCGCACCTCGCCGAACGTAGTATTCCGCTAACACCCGGCCGCGCCGCCGCCGTGAGAGACTTGCCGGATCACAAGCCCATAGAAAACTGCGAGGAAACCATGCCCGGCAAGAAGGTTCTGATGATCGTCGGCGATTTCGGCGAGGACTACGAGATCATGGTGCCGTTCCAGACGCTGCTCGCCGTCGGCCACAGCGTCGATGCGGTCTGCCCCGACAAGAGCGCCGGCGAGCAGATCGCCACCTCGATCCACGATTTCGAGGGACAGCAGACCTACAGCGAGAAGCGCGGCCACAATTTCACGCTGAATGCCACCTTCAGCAGCATCAAGGCCGAGGACTACGACGCCCTCGTCATTCCGGGCGGCCGCGCGCCGGAATACCTGCGCCTCAATCCGGCCGTCATCGCCATGGTCCAGCACTTCTTCAAGGCCGACAAGCCGGTCGCCGCCATCTGCCACGGCGCCCAGATCCTTGCCGCCGCCAATGTGCTCGACGGCCGCACCTGCTCGGCCTACCCCGCCTGCCAGCCGGACGTCGTCAACGCCGGCGGCCGCTATGCCGACATCGCCATCGATGGCGCGGTCGTCGAGGGCAACCTCGTCTCGGCCCCGGCCTGGCCGGCCCATCCGGCATGGCTTTCGAAATTTCTCGGCATGCTCGGCACGACAATGGCAAACTGACCGGCGAACCGCGAGCAAGGGGAACCGGGAGGCCGACATGTGCAGGCTGTTCATCAATGCCGATACCGTGCTCTGGGAGAGCGTCACGCGCTCCCTGCGCATCGACGGCATGGCAACGAGCGTCAGGCTCGAGAACTTCTTCTGGTCGGTCCTTGAGGACATCGGCGGGCGCGACGGGCTGACGGTCAGCCAGCTCATCGCCCGGCTCTATAACGAGTCGATTGACGAAGGCTACGACCTCGACAATTTCGCCTCGTTTCTGCGGGTCTGCTGCGGCCGGTATCTGACGCTGCAGCTCGACGGCGACCTGTCGACCGACCCGAACGAGCCGATCCGCTGCGTCGATGCCGACGGTATCCTTGCCCGCGAGCGCGCCCGGAACACCGCGAGGCAGCGAGCTCGCGATGCGCGCGCCAGTGAAAGCGCAATCGGCCGGACCGCAGCTCTGACGAGCTGACCAGCCCGCTCCGGCCGTTCCCGATGCCGCGCCCGGCGCAGGCGTCGACTGCATTGCGACCGCAGCCGGACCGTCGCCATGGGCTTTCCCCCCAGTGGCGACGGTCCATTTTCAGGCTGGTGCGCGACGCCCGATTTCCGCCGTCTTCCCCCATCGACTGACTTTGCCCCTGCCTGCCGTCGATGGTAAAAGCGCGATCGAAAGTGAAACGCATTTCCGGCGGCGGAACCAACTCCGGCGTGACCGCTCACCCCTGACAACGAGGCACAATCGCGATGGCGAAGATCAAGGTTGCAAATCCGGTCGTCGAGCTCGACGGCGACGAGATGACCCGCATCATCTGGCAGTCCATCAAGGACAAGCTGATCCACCCCTATCTCGACATCGATCTGCATTACTACGACCTCGGCGTCGAGCATCGCGACGCCACCGACGACCAGGTCACCATTGATTCCGCCGAGGCGATCAAGCGCTATGGCGTCGGCGTCAAGTGCGCCACCATCACCCCGGACGAGGACCGGGTGAAGGAATTCAATCTGAAGAAGATGTGGAAGTCGCCGAACGGCACGATCCGCAACATTCTCGGCGGCGTCATCTTCCGCGAGCCGATCATCTGCCGCAATGTGCCGCGCCTCGTGCCGGGCTGGACCCAGCCGATCGTCGTCGGCCGTCATGCCTTCGGCGACCAGTACCGCGCCACCGACTTCAGGTTCCCGGGCAAGGGCAAGCTGTCGATCAAGTTCGTCGGCGAGGACGGCAACGTCATCGAGCACGAGGTCTTCGACGCGCCGGGCTCCGGCGTCGCCATGGCCATGTACAACCTCGACGATTCGATCCGCGACTTCGCCCGCGCCTCGATGAACTATGGTCTCGCCCGCGGCTGGCCGGTGTACCTGTCGACCAAGAACACCATCCTCAAGGCCTATGACGGCCGCTTCAAGGACCTGTTCCAGGAAGTGTACGAGACCGAGTTCGCCGACAAGTTCAAGGAAGCCAAGATCACCTACGAGCACCGTCTGATCGACGACATGGTCGCCTGCGCGCTCAAGTGGTCCGGCGGCTACATCTGGGCCTGCAAGAACTACGACGGCGACGTGCAGTCCGACACCGTTGCCCAGGGCTTCGGCTCGCTCGGCCTGATGACCTCGGTGCTGATGACGCCGGATGGCAAGACCGTCGAGGCCGAGGCTGCGCACGGCACCGTCACCCGCCACTATCGCCTGCACCAGCAGGGCAAGCAGACCTCGACCAACTCGATCGCCTCGATCTTCGCCTGGACCCGTGGCCTTGCCCATCGCGCCAAGCTCGACGACAACGCCGAGCTGAAGCGCTTTGCCGACACGCTGGAGAAGGTCTGCGTCGACACCGTCGAATCCGGCTTCATGACCAAGGACCTCGCCCTGCTCGTCGGCCCGGACCAGAAGTGGCTCTCGACCACAGGCTTCCTCGACAAGATCGACGAGAACCTGCAGAAGGCCATGGCCTGACGCACTGGCCGGCGGCCGGTGCCGACACCAGGCTGCCGCGGCCGCCACCGGAACGAAAAGCCCGGGATTTCGGTCCCGGGCTTTTTTCTTGGGCGACAGACGTCAGCTATCGGATTTCGGCGACAGTTCCTCGCTGGCAAGATCGCCGCCGGGCGTGACGATTTCCTCGCCCATCCGCTTGATCGCCACCATCCGGATTCGCTCGGCGATCTCCGGCCGGCGATGGAACATCGCCTGCAGGTCGCCGGCATCGAGCACCAGCAGATTGCACCGGCTCGTGGCGATGATCGTTGCCGACCGCCGCGCCTTGCGCAGCACGGCCATCTCGCCGAAGAACGCGCCTTCCGACAGCTCCACCATCTTGTCCGGCAACATGATCTGCACGTCGCCGATGGCGATGAAGTACATCGAATGCGCCGGATCGCCGGCATGGGCGATGATCTGCCCGGGCGCGAAGGTCTGCGCGTGCAGGAGCTTCATCACCTCGGCGATCTCGCTCGCCGACAGATTGGCAAAGAGCGGCACCCGCGCCACCATCCCCCAGGTCACGACGAACTCGCGCTGGTGGATTTCCCGCGCAAACGCCGTCGCGACGATGCCGACCGGCACGGCGAACATGCCGAAGCCGAACATCATCACGAACGCCCCGATGAGTTTGCCGAGCGGCGTGATCGGTACGACATCGCCATAGCCGACGGTCGTCAGCGTCGCCACTGCCCACCACATCGCCTCGGGGATCGAGCCGAACGCCTCCGGCTGCGCCTCGCCCTCGACGATGTGCAGGATGGCCGCCGCCGTCAGCACCATGCCGACCATGATGATGACGCCGCCGCCAAGTGCCCGCCGTTCCGTCGCAATGGCATTGAACAGCGACCGCATGCCCGGCGAATAGCGCGTCAGCTTGAGGAACCGGACGAGCCGGAACAGCCGCAGGAAGCGCAGGTCGATCGGCGAGCCGAACACCTGCAGATAGAACGGCAGGATCGCGGCAAGGTCGACGAGCGAAGCCGGCTGCGCCGCATAGCTGAGCCGCGAGCGCAGCGGACCGACCTGACGCAGCGGCGCATGCAGGTCGGCGACCCAGAGTCGCGCAAGATACTCGACCGAAAAGATGAGCACCGACACCGTGTCGATGATGTGGAAGGTTGTCGAATGGCTGGCCGCCAGTTCCGGCACCGTTTCAAGGATGACCGCCGCGACGTTGACGAGGATGAGCCCGACGAGGAAATAGTTGACGACATGCGCGCCGACACTGTTCGGCGCACCGTCCTCAAGGACGTCGAAGAGGCGTCTTTTCAGCGCCGAATATCTGTCGTCGTTCCGCGCCATCGCCCCCCGCGTTCGATGACGATTCGAGACTGCTCACCCTCACAGCATAGAGGATGAGCGCCCGATAGGAACGGGATTATTCGATGCGCCGCGGCGGCATCAGGCCGCCGCGATTGCCGCCTCGATCGCCGCCAGCGCCTCGGCCGCCCTGGCCCCGTCCGGACCGCCGGCCTGCGCCATGTCCGGCCGCCCGCCGCCGCCCTTGCCGCCGAGCACGGCAGAGCCGACCCGGACGAGATCAACGGCATTGAACGTGCCGACGAGATCGTCGGTGACACCGACGACGACGCCCGCCTTGCCGTCATCGGAAACGCCGATGATGGCAACGACGCCCGAGCCGACCGTCTTCTTGCCGTCGTCGACGAGACCCTTGAGGTCTTTCGCCGGAATGCCCTCGATCGCCCGGCCGAAGAACTTGGTGCTGCCGACGGTCTTGACCGCATCGGCCGCCCCGGCCGCATTGCCGCCGCCGCCCATGGCGAGTTGCCGGCGCGCCTCGGCAAGCTCCTTCTCGAGCCGCCGCCGCTCCTCCATGAGCACCGACACGCGCTCGACGACGTCCGCCTGCGGCGCCTTCAGCACCGCCGCGACATCGCGAAGGCGGCTGTTCTGGCCCTCGAGGAACCGCCGTGCCGCACCGCCCGTCAGCGCCTCGATACGGCGCACGCCGGACGAAACCGCGCTCTCGGAAACGATGGTGATGAGGCCGATGTCGCCGGTCCGCGACACATGCGTGCCGCCGCACAGCTCGATCGAATAGGGCGCATTCGCGGAACTGCCCATCGAAACGACGCGGACTTCGTCGCCATATTTCTCGCCAAAGAGCGCCATGGCGCCGGCCGCCCGGGCATCGTCGACCGCCATCAGGCGCGTGCGAACGGCCTCGTTCTGCAGCACGATGTCGTTGGCGATGTCCTCGATCTGCTGCAGCTCGGCCGCCTCGATCGGCTTGGGATGGCTGAAGTCGAAGCGCAGCCGCTCGCGCGAAACGAGCGAGCCCTTCTGCGTGACGTGGTCGCCAAGCACCAGGCGCAGGGCCGAATGCAGAAGATGGGTCGCCGAATGATTGGCCCGGATGGCACCGCGGCGCGCGCCCTCGACGACGAGCTCGAGCGGCTGGCCGACCGTGAGGCGCCCTTCCTCGACCTTGCCGAAATGCACGAAAAGGCCATCCGCCTTCTTCATCGTGTCGGTGACGACGAAACGCACGCCCTCGCCGAGCATGATGCCGGTATCGCCCACCTGGCCGCCGGATTCGGCATAGAACGGCGTCTGGTTGAGAACGACCGCCCCTTCCTCGCCGGCAGCGATGCCATCGGTCTCGGCCCCGCCCTTGACCAGAGCGACGACGACGCCCTCGGCTTTCTCGGTGTCATAGCCGAGGAAATCCGTGCCGCCGAGCTTTTCAGCGAGGGCGAACCAGACGGTCTCCGTCGCCGCCTCGCCGGAACCGGCCCAGGAGGCGCGCGCCTCGGCCCGCTGCCGCTCCATTGCGGTCTTGAAGGCATCCGTGTCGACGGCGATGCCGCGCGCTTTCAGCGCGTCCTGCGTCAGGTCGAGCGGGAATCCATAGGTGTCATAGAGCTTGAAGGCGACTTCGCCGTCGAGCGTCGCGCCGCTGTCAAAGCCGTCGGTCGCCTCGTCGAGCAGCACGAGGCCGCGCGCCAGCGTGCGCCGGAACCGCGTTTCCTCCAGCTTCAGCGTCTCGGTGATCAGCGCCTCGGCCCGCTCGAGCTCCGGATAGGCCCGGCCCATCTCGCGCATCAGCGCCGGCACCAGACGCCACATCAGCGGCTGGTCGGCGCCGAGCATGTGCCCATGACGCATGGCGCGGCGCATGATCCGCCGCAGCACATAGCCGCGACCGTCATTCGACGGCAGCACGCCGTCGGCGATGAGGAAGGAAGACGCCCGCAGATGATCGGCAATGACGCGATGGCTCGCCCGCGCACTGCCTTCCGCCGCAACGCCGGTCGCCTCCTCGGACGCGCGGATCAGCGCCCGAAACAGGTCGATGTCGTAGTTGTCATGCACGCCCTGCATCACCGCCGCGATGCGCTCGAGCCCCATGCCCGTATCGATCGACGGACGCGGCAGCGACACCCGCTCTTCCTTCGTGATCTGCTCATACTGCATGAACACGAGGTTCCAGATTTCGATGAAGCGGTCGCCGTCCTCGTCCGGCGAGCCCGGAGGGCCACCGGGAATGTGGTCGCCATGATCATAGAAGATCTCGGAACACGGACCGCACGGGCCGGTGTCGCCCATCGCCCAGAAATTGTCGCTCGTCGCGATCCGGATGATGCGATCATCGGAAAGCCCGGCGATCTTCTTCCAGAGCCCGAACGCCTCGTCGTCATCGGCATAGACGGTGACGAGCAGGCGCTCCTTCGGCAGGCCGAATTCCTGGTGATCAGCGTCCAGGCATGATCGATCGCGACGTCCTTGAAGTAGTCGCCGAACGAGAAATTGCCGAGCATCTCGAAGAACGTGTGGTGCCTGGCGGTATAGCCGACATTGTCGAGGTCGTTGTGCTTGCCGCCTGCCCGAACGCACTTCTGCGCCGTCGCGGCACGCGAATACGGGCGCTTCTCGAGTCCGGTGAAGACGTTCTTGAACTGCACCATGCCGGCGTTGGTGAACATCAACGTCGGGTCATTGCGCGGAACGAGCGGGCTGGACGACACCACCTCGTGCCCGTTCTTGGCGAAGAAGTCGAGAAATGCCGCCCGGATATCGTTGACGCCGCTCATGAAAAAGCCACCTCTCCCCGGCGGCGAGGCCCGCCCCGGTCTCATTGATCGCTGGGGTTTTAGCCGTGGTCGGCGGCGCTGTCCAGAAAGACCGCAGACCGCCGCGACCGGCCGACGTCCCGCATCGCTGCCATCGCCAGGCCGCGCTTCTGCCGCTGCAGGACCACCCTCGCACGCGACAGATAGATCACCCGCAATTGCCGGCAACAGCAGCGCCCAGCCGAAAGCAGCATGCCTTCTCAAACAAAAAAGGCGGGCGCCCGAAGGCGCCCGCCAGAAGTCCAAAGGACTGGCAGGATTACATCTTGCCCTGCATGCCGGACATGCCGGACATGCCACCCATGCCGGACATGCCGCCCATGCCGGACATGCCGCCCATGCCGGACATACCGGACATGCCACCCATGCCGGACATACCGGACATGCCACCCATGCCGCCCATGCCAGACATACCGGACATGCCACCCATGCCGCCCATGCCAGACATACCGGACATGCCACCCATGCCGGACATGCCGCCCATGCCAGACATACCGGACATGCGCCCGCCGCCCATGCCAGACATACCGGACATGCCACCCATGCCGGACATGCCGCCCATGCCGCCCATGCCAGACATACCGGACATGCCACCCATGCCGGACATGCCGCCCATGCCGGACATGCCGCCCATGCCGCCCATGCCGGACATGCCAGACATACCGCCCATGCCGGACATGCCGCCCATGCCAGACATACCGGACATGCCACCCATGCCGCCCATGCCAGACATACCGGACATGCCGCCCATGCCGCCCATGCCAGACATACCGGACATGCCACCCATGCCGCCCATGCCAGACATACCGGACATGCCGCCCATGCCAGACATGCCGGACATGCCCTGGGCCGCAACGGTGCCCGCGGTCGCCAGAGCAACGACGGACGCCAGCGCAGCCATCTTCACCATCTTCATCATTGTATTTGCTCCCCTTTCAAATCGGCCTCGCCCCGCAACGAAGATCGGGCACGGCCGGTCAAATGCGCCGGGACCTTCAGCCGGCACGCTCCGAACGTCCGCCCCACACGAGGCGGCATTCGACACGTTCGAATTTTTGTTTGAGTTCCCTGCGGGAACCGTTCCCCCTCGCCGCCAGACCAACCCCCAGTCGGTCAAGTGCGGAGAGAACCGGTTTATTGGACGTTCCGGTTCAGCGTTCGACTATAGCATCGAATACGGTCAATTCGAAGAATTCCAGATTGCCGTCGAGATCTAAAATCTCAGCCTGAAAGACGCCCAATATCCGCCTCCTGCGATCTCTCGCGCCCATGCGGAGCGCGCTCGCACTTCCCATTCTCCTGGTCCCGAGCCCTCACGGGGCAAGGCAACCGCTTTTTATCCGCCGCATCCGCCTCGAAGCAGCGTTTCATTTTTCACACAGGGAGCTCGTTCCGTCTGTCGCGCCAACTTGGCGACCGGCAGCACGCCCGACTTCCTGTCGCAAAACGCCGCCTGTTACAACCATCGGCGGAAACGGTCTTGACACCGCCCCCGACTTGGACGTTTCGCACTGATATAATTGCAGTTTTCAGGATTGTCGTCACCGGGCGTCTTTGTCGCAGGCAAAACCGCCACAAGCGCTTCGCAAACCCGCGCAGCACCTATTGACACTCGCCGCAACCGATGAGCCACCACGTCGGATGCCTGGCAATATACCGCGATGCACAATTCTTGTTCGCATATGCGGCAAGCGCATGACCGATATGCGGAATCGCGTGTTTTCGTGAACCACTCCGAAACCTAGTTTGCGTAGCGTTCGGGGAGTTGGAACGCTTGACGGTTTCAAACTGTGAAAGGAATGCTCCGATGGCCACCGTAACGCTGACCGGTTTCGACTTTGCCCATGGTGCCGAGCAGCGCGCCCCGGGTTTCTTCAAGCGCGCCCTCGACCGCCTCATTGAGGCTCGCGAGCGCCGGGCGCGCCTTTACGTCAACGCCCATCTGCTGATGCTTGACGACGAAACGCTGGCCGCCGCCGGCTTCGATCGCAAGACGCTCGAGGCCGAGGGCGCCTCTCCCTATCTCTTCTGATCTGCAGCCCTCACGATCCGGGCGCGCGTCAATCGCGCGCCGGGCTGTCGAGAATGAGGGTCGACCATTCGCCGATACGCAGGCGTCCGGCAATCACCAGCCCGCGTGACCTGTAGGCGGCCTCGACCATCTGCTCCTGCGTCGTCAGCAGGCCGGAGAGAATCACGCGCCCGCCATAGGCGAGGTTTCCGGCGACGTCCCCGGCCAGCATCGCCAGCGGCCGGGCAAGAATATTGGCGACGATGAGGTCGAACGGCCCCGCTCCGCGCAGCCGTGCGTGCTCGAACCCGGCTGCCGTGACGACATCAACGAAATTGCCGGCAAGATTGGCGATGGCGTTTTCCTTCGCCGCTTTCGTCGCCACCGGATCGATGTCGGTCGCCAGCACCGGTATGCGCAACGCCCGGGCAATCGCGATCGCAAGGACGCCGGTTCCCGTGCCGAGATCGAGCGGACGAACGAATCGCCGCGCCTTGATGCTCCGGTCGATTGCCATGAGGCAGCCCGCCGTCGTGCCGTGATGGCCGGTGCCGAAGGCCTGCGCCGCCTCGATCTCGATTGCCGTCTTTCCGGGCGGCACGCGCTGCCGATCATGGCTGCCATGAACGAAGAATCGCCCGGCAGCGACCGGCGACAGACCGGCAAGGCTGGCGGCGATCCAGTCGATATCGGGAAGCTTCTCGACGGTGACTGCGACCGCCCGGCCAAGAACGCCCGCGGCAAAGGCGGCAACGGCGTCGCTGTCCGGCTCCTCGGCAAAGGTGATCTCCGCCTGCCAGCTTCCCGGCGCGAGCTCGACGGCCGCCGCCGGCGGATAGCCGAACCCATCCTCATCGCCAATCGCGTCAGCGACACGGCGGGCATCCGCCTCCGAAAGATCGATCGTTGCCCGGTACATCCGGCCCTCCTTCATACCGGCGCCAACCCTGCGCCGCGCCGGCGTCAGCGACCTGATAGCGCTTTGCCAGCTTTTCCGGAAGTCTCGGGCCTGCCTCGATTGTCGCCGGCCCGCCGCGCCGCTATTCAGGGACGCCAACAAGAGGACGCTGAGATGGCCGATACCGGCGACGACCTGCGATTCAAGTCGAGCGAGCCGCGCATCCACCCCTCGGCCGACCTGCGCAATGCGCGCCTCGGCCGCTATACCGAGATCCGTGAGCGCGTGTCCTTCAAGGATTCGAGCCTCGGCGATTTCTCGTACCTCGAGCGCGGCGGCGAGGTCATCTACTCGACGATCGGCAAGTTCTGTTCGATCGCCGCCAATGTCCGCATCAACGCCCTGTCCCATCCGGTCGAGCGCGTCACCACCCACAAGATCACCTACCGGCCGAACGAGTTCTTCCGCTACAAGAAGCTCGATTCGGAATTCCGCGAACATCGCATCGCCCGGCCGGTGACCCTTGCCAACGATATCTGGATCGGCCACGGCGTCGTCATCCTGCCCGGTGTCTCCGTCGGCGACGGTGCCGTCGTCGGCGCCGGCTCGGTGGTGACGAAAGACGTGCCGCCCTACGCCATCGTCGCCGGCGTGCCGGCCCGCAAGCTTCGCGACCGCTTCGCCCCGGACATCGCCGACCGCATCCGCCGGCTTGCCTGGTGGGACTGGCCGGTCGAGCGCCTGTTCGAGGCGGTCGACGACATGCGCGACCTCGCGATCGAGCATTTCCTCGCCAGATACGAAGGCTGATGAACCGCAGGCTCCGGCGGCGCCTGCCTCAGGCCGGAGTGCGTGCCGCCCGGCTCTTGCGCGATTCGATCCGCAATGCCCGCTCCCGCAGGATGACGAAGATCCCGGCGGAGATCACGATGGCCGCACCGACGATGATCTCGATGCCCGGCAGGTCGCCGAAGATCACATAGCCGATCGCCACCGACCAGAGCATGGTCGTGTATTCGAACGGCGCCACCGTCGAGGCGTCGGCATAGCGATAGCTCTGCGTCAGGAAAATCTGGGCGATGCCGCCGGTCAGGCCGATCGCGATGAGGATCAGCGCGTCGCCGAAGCTTGGCATCACCCAGCCGAACGGCAGCGTCGCCAGCGACAGCACCGAGGCCGTCGCCGAGAAATAGAAGACGATCGCCGAGGTCGTCTCCGTGCGCGTGAGATGCCGCACGGTGATCATCGCCCCCGCCGCCAGCACCGCACCGGCAAGCGCCAGCCCCGCGCCGAACGCCGAGCCGCTGTTCGTGGCCGTCGCCTGCAGATGCGGCGACAGCATCAGGAGCACGCCGAAAAAGCCGACAATGACCGCCGTCCAGCGGAAAACGCGAACCGTCTCGCGAAGGATGAGCGCCGAGAGAACCACGGTGACGAGCGGCGTCGCATAGCCGATCGCCGTCGCGTCCGGCAGCGGCAGATAGCCGAGCGCCATGAAGCTGCAGAACATCGCCGAGACACCGACAAGGCCGCGCACGATATGGCCGGCCGGATGTTCCGTCTTCAGCGCCCGGCGAAGCTCGCCCCGCGTCAGCATGACGAGAACGATCGGCAACATGCCGAAAAAGGCGCGCGCGAACATGACTTCGCCAGTCGGAATGCGCACCGCGACGAGCTTGATCATCGCCGACATCGCCGTGAAGACGAGCGCCGAGAGCACTTTGAGCGCGATGCCCTGCAGGGGTTCGATCTGCAGGGCGGGTGTGGTGTTGGACTGCATGTCGAGGCTTGCCATGCGGCGCCCGCTATCATGGCTGCGAGCGGTTCCGAAATGCATTTTATGCAGGGCTGCCCTGCGGCGCCCGTGAGCGCCGGCCGGCAGCGTCGGTGGGTAGTCGCGGTCAGGTGCCCTGTTGCGCCTGGCGAATGGCCTGCCAGACCCGCTCCGGCGTTGCCGGCATATCGATATGCGAAACCCCCGCGCCTGACTTCAATGCATCGGCAAGTGCGTTCATCACTGCCGGACAGGCGCCGATCGTGCCAGCCTCGCCAGCGCCCTTGATGCCGAGCGGATTGGTCTTGCAGGGCACGTTGCGCGTCTCGAAATCGAAGCTCGGCATGTCGGCGGCGCGCGGCAGCGCATAGTCGAGCAGGCTCGCCGAAAGAAGCTGGCCGTCCTCGTCATAGACGGTACGCTCGGAAAGCGCCTGCCCGAGCCCCTGCACGATGCCGCCATGCACCTGCCCGGCAAGCAGCAGCGGGTTCACGCTGACGCCGAAATCATCGACGATGACGTAATTCAGGATCTCGACGACGCCCGTCTCCGGGTCAACCTCGAGCTCGCAGACATGCGAGCCGTTCGGATAGGTCGGCTCCGGCTGCTTGAAGCTCTCGACCGCCGTCAGGAGGCTCTTGTCCGGCGTTGCGCGGGCCAGCGCCGAAAGCGCGATCGCCCGGTCGGTGCCCATGATCCGCACCTCGCCGTCGACGAGTTCGAGATCGGCCGGCGCCGTCTCCAGTTCTTCCGCCGCCCGCGCCCGGATCTTCTCGACCAGCGCCGTGCTCGCCCGGTCGACCGAGACGCCGCCGATCGGCACCGATCGCGACCCGCCGGTGCCGCCGCCCTTGGCAATGAGGTCCGTGTCGCCCTGGACGATGTTGATGCGGTCGATATCGATGCCGAAATGCACCGCCGCGATCTGCGCATAGGCGGTCTGGTGCCCCTGCCCGTTCGACTGCGTGCCGATGAGAATGGTGACGCTGCCGTCGTCCTCGAGCCGCGCCGTCGCCTCCTCGGCCGAGGGAAAGGCCGCCGCCTCGACATAGCTGGCAATGCCGATGCCGCGATAGCGCTGCCGTGCCGCGCTCGCTTCCCGCCGCGCCGCAAAGCCGGCCCAGCCGGCCTTTTCCAGCGCCCGGTCGAGATGGCCGGCGAACTCGCCGCTGTCATAGGTGCGTCCGGTCTGCGTCCGATAGGGCAATTGCTCCGGCCGCACGAAATTGCGCCGGCGGATCTCGTCGCGCGGAAGGCCGGTCACCTCGGCCGCGCGGTCAACCAGTCGCTCGACGAGATAGGCCGCCTCCGGCCGGCCGGCGCCGCGATAGGCATCGACCGTCACCGTGTTGGTGTAGACGCCCCGAATCCGCGCGCTGAGCGCCGGAATGTCATAGAGCCCGGTCGCCATCGTGTTGCCGACGAACGGGATATACGGCGCGAACTGCGCGAGATAGGCGCCCATGTCGGCAAGGAGGTCGATCTCCAGCCCGAGAAACCGGCCGTCGCTATCGAGCGCCAGCCGCGCCGTCGCGAGATTGTCGCGCCCCTGGCTGTCGCCGAGGAAATGCTCGCCCCGCTCGCCGATCCACTTGACCGGCCGGCCAAGCCGCTCGGCCGCGACCGCCGCCAGCGGATATTCGGCAAAGACGAACATCTTCGTGCCAAACCCGCCGCCGACATCCGGTGTCACAACGCGCATCCGCGCCGGATCGACCTTCAGGATATCGCCGGCGATGATGCCGCGCATCGAGTGACCGCCCTGCGAGCCGACAGTGATCGTCCAGCGCCCGGTGTCGCGGTCATATTCGGCAACGACGCCGCGCGGTTCCAGATAGTTGGTGACGACCCGGTTGTTGACGAGCTCGATTTCGGCAACCGTCGCGGCCCTGGCAAAAGCCTCTGCCGTCGCCGCCGCATCGCCGAGCCGGTATTCGAACGCGACATTGTCCGGCCGCTCCGGCCAGACCGCACCGGCGCCGTCGAGCGCTGCCCGCATGCCGACCGTCGCCGCTCGCGGCCGCCAGTCGACCTCGACAAGCTCGGCTGCCGACTTCGCCAGATCAACGCTCTCGGCGACGATGAAGGCAATTGCCTCGCCGATGTGACGAACCCGCCCGTCCGCCAAGACCGGCCGCGCCGGCACGAACGGCATCGAGCCGTCATGCTGCTTCAGCACTGCCTTGCACGGCAGCGGCCCAAGCCCGGCGATATCCGCCGCGGTCAGCACCAGATGCACGCCCGCCGCGGCGGCGGCGGCAGCGGTGTCGACGATCGTGAAATCGGCATGGGCATACGGCGAGCGCAGCACGAAGGCATGCAGCGTCCCCTCCGGCAGGTAGTCGGAGACGAAGCGGCCATTGCCCGTCACGAGGGCCGGGTCTTCCTTGCGCCGGACGGCGGCGCCGATGCCGAACTTCTCGGGAACCATCGTCTCTTTCCCTTGCGTGCCGGGGGATCGCCGGACGGCGACCGGATCAGAAGTGTTGATCGGACCAGATCGCTCCAAACGAGGCAACCCGTCGACCGTGCCGGATTATCGCCAGCCGACTATCGCCGGCGGGTCCGGACGGCCTATCATCTAGTCTCGTGAGCCGGCGCTTCCAGACGCTTCGGCCGAGAATTGGAGCGCCACGGCAACGATGTCCGAGACCGGCAACCACCAACCGGGGCCACTTTCCGGCGCCGTGGAGCGCTGGGCGGCGCTTCCCGGCAACCTGCGCGGCGGCCTCTGGATTCTCGCTGCCGGCGTGTTTTTTTCCACCATGGCCGCCCTCGTCAAGGCGCTCGGCCAGCGTCTGCCGGTCGTCGAGGTGCTGTTCCTGCGCCAGGTGGCAATGACCGTCATGGTCGCCCCGGCCGTCGCAAAAGGCTTTCCCGAGGCGCTGGTGACGCAGCGATTCGGCCGGCACCTGCTGCGCGTCGCCCTCGCCCTGACGGCGATGATGTGCGGCTTCACCGCGATCGTTCACCTGCCGCTCGCCGACGCCACGGCAATCAGCTTTGCCCGCTCGTTCTTCGTGACGCTGTTCGCCATCCTGATCCTGCACGAGACCGTTGGCGTGCGCCGCTGGGCGGCGATGATCATCGGCTTCCTCGGCGTCCTCGTCATGCTGAAGCCGACCGGCACCGCCGTCGATTTCTACGGCTTCCTCGCCGCCGCCGGTGCCGCCGCGGCCGGCTTGGTGATGATCCTCATCCGCCAGCTTTCCAGGACCGAACGGCCGCTGACCATCCTCACCTATCAGGCGGTTCTCGTCGGCGTCGCCACCGCCGCGCCCGCCCTTTGGGGCTGGGTCCAGCCAACCCTTGACGAATGGCTGCTGGTCGGCGCCCTCGGTGTCGCCTCCGTCGCCGGCCAGAGCTGCAACATCAGGGCCTATCGCGCCGGCGAGGCCGCGGCCGTCGCCGCCCTCGACTACACCCGCCTCATCTATGCAGCGATCATCGGCGTCGTCGTCTTCGCCGAATGGCCGAGCACGCGGACGCTTGCCGGCGCCGCGATCATTCTCGCCGCCTCGCTTTATACCCTCAGCCGCGAGTCGCGGCGCGGCGGCCCCTCGGCCGGCTCAGGCGCCGGCGCGTAGCGCGGCGATCCGCTCGATGAGATTGCGCGTCGAGGCATCCCGCTCCGCCGCCGGGGCGCTGCCCTTGACCATCGGCAGGATCTCGGCCGCCAGCGTCTTGCCGAGCTCGACGCCCCACTGGTCGAAGGAATTGATGTTCCAGACGATGCCCTGCACGAACACCTTGTGCTCGTAGAGCGCAACGATCCGGCCGAGCGTGCGCGGATCGAGCCGGCGGTAGAGAATGGTCGTCGACGGCCGGTTGCCGGGAAAGACCTTGTGCGGCGCCAGCGCGTCGATGTCGGCGGCCGCCATGCCCTTCGCCTCGAGTTCCGCCCGTGCCTCGGCAAGCGTCTTGCCGCGCATCAAGGCCTCGCTCTGGGCAAGGCAGTTGGCCAGCAGCATCGGGTGGTGATCGCCGAGCTGCTCGTGCGCTTCGGCCGCGACGAGGAAATCGACCGGGATGATGTCGCTGCCCTGATGCAGGAGCTGGAAGAAGGCATGCTGCCCGTTGGTGCCCGGCGCGCCCCAGACAACCGGCGAGGTCGGTACGGCAACGGCCGCCCCGGCGCGGCTGACGCGCTTGCCGTTCGATTCCATCTCGAGCTGCTGCAGATAGGGCGCAAGGAGTTCGAGGCGCTGGTCATAGGGAATGACCGCCTGCGAGCCGACGCCGAAGAGATCGCGATACCAGATGCCGAGAAGGCCCATCACCACCGGCATGTTGCTCTCGAGCGGCGCCGTCTCGAAATGCCGGTCCATGTCGTGGCCGCCGGACAGGAATTCTGCGAACCGCTCGAAGCCGATGGCGATGGCGATCGGCAGGCCGATTGCCGACCACATCGAGAAGCGGCCGCCGACCCAGTCCCAGAAACCGAACATCCGCCGCGCGTCGATGCCGAACGCCTCGACCGCCTCACGGTTCGTCGAGATCGCGGCGAAATGGTCGCCGACCGCCTCCTCGCCGACGTTCTTTGCAATCCACGCCCGCGCCGTGCGGGCATTGGCCATCGTCTCGAGCGTGGTGAAGGTCTTCGAGGCAATGAGGAACAGCGTCCGCGTCGGATCGAGTTCCTTCAGCGTGTCGCCGATATGGGCGCCATCGACATTCGAGACGAAATGCAGGCGCGGCCCGTCGCAATAGGGTGCCAGCGCCCGCACCGCCATCGCCGGACCGAGGTCGGACCCGCCAATGCCGATATTGACGACGTCGGTGAACGGCGCGCCGCGATAGGAGCTGATTTCGCCGGAGCGGACCTTGCCGGCGAACTCGGCCATCTTGTCGAGCACCTGCGCGACGCCGGGCATCACGTCGGCCCCGTCGACGAAAATCGGCCGGCCCGAGCGGTTGCGCAGCGCCACATGCAGCACCGCGCGGTCCTCGGTCGTGTTGATCCGCTCGCCGGACACCATCCGCGCCCGCCAGCCGGGAATGTCGGCCGCCCGGGCAAGGTCGACGAGAGCCGCCATCACGCCCGCATCGACGCGGTTCTTCGAATAGTCGTAAAGGAAATCGTCGAGCGTGATCGAAAAGCGATCGAACCGGCCGTCATCCTCCGCGAACAGCTCGCGCAGATGGACATCCCCGAGGCGCTTGCGCTCGACCTCGAGTTTCGCGAAGGCGTCTTTCACGGCAGGCTGCATGATCGTTCCCCGGCTTGGCTTTCACGGCCGGGAATCGACGTCTCCCGCCCGGCCACGGCTTTCGTCTTAAACCCGTGGCCGGCAGCGTCAATGCCTCACAACGGCTCAGCGGCAACCGTAACGCCGCTCCCATTCCTGGATGCGCGCGATGTTGCGGTTTTCCACGCTCGACAGCCGCGGACTGGACGTCCAGCAGCCGGCATTGCTGAAGAAGTCGCGGCCGCGCTTGGTTTTGAAGCAGAAGCCGTTGCGGTGATAGATCTCGTTCCGGGCGACCCAGAGATCCTCGCAGGAGAGATCCGACAGATCCGCATCCGAGATGATGCGCTGCGAGCTGTCGGGAAACACCATGTATTGCGCGACCGCCGTCCCGGTTCCGGCCGCAAGGACCAGCCCTGCTGCCGCGGCCAGCGTCATGAGCCGTCTCATCGCATCCTCCTTGGCATCTTGGCGGGCAAGGCGCCACGCCCTCAACACCATAGTGGGAGGATCAGGCGCCGTTTGAAAAGCCGGATTGCACGGGTTCAGGCGCCCTTCCCGGCCTTTGTCGCGCGCACGAACGCGGCAAAGCGCGGCGCCCATGGATTGGCGGCCGTCGAGCGCAGGTGCGAGAAATTGGCAACGCAGTTGTTGACGAGGATGCCGTCATTCGCCCCGTCGACACCATGGCCGCGCCGCACCCGATAGCCGAACCGGGTGCCCTCGGCGACATCGACGAGCCCGGCATAGTGGAATTCGTGCGCCGCGACGGCGCCGGCGTTCCAGGGATGGCCGTCCGTCGTCGAAAGCCGCACCAGCCCCCGGCCCTGCGGCTTCTCGTTCATCACCGTATCGGCCGCGATCGCCCCGACCATCTCGTGCCGCCGGCCGTTCCAGTGGATCGCCCGCGTCAGATACATGAGCCCGCCGCATTCGGCATAGACCGGCAGGCCGGCGGCGATCGCATTGCCGATCGCGGCGCGCATCGCGCCATTCGCCTCGAGCGCCGCCATCTGCGTTTCCGGAAAGCCGCCACCGATGAAAAGCCCGTCGACCGCCGGCAATACGGTGTCGGCAAGCGTGTCGAAGAAGACGAGCTCCGCCCCCGCTGCCTCCAGCGCCTCAAGGTCGTCGGCATAATAAAAGCCGAACGCCGTATCGAGGGCGACGCCGATCCGGATGTCCCGCGCGGCGGCCTTATCCGACGGTGCCGGTATCTCCGGCAGCGGCGCCCTTGCCGCGATCGCCAGGATACGGTCGAGATCGATGCCGGCCTCGGCGGCAGCGGCGATGCGGGAAATGCGGTCGTCGCGTTCACCGGTTTCCGCCGGCGTCGTCAGGCCGAGATGGCGCTCGCTGACGACCAGCCCGCGATCGCGCCCGACGGCGCCGATGACCGGCACGTCGGTATAGCGCTCGAGCACGGCGCGCATTTTCGATTCCTGCCGGCCGCTCGCAAGGCTGTTGAGAATGACGCCGGCAATGTCGAGATCCGGCTCGAACGCCCGGTAGCCGACGACCAGCGGCGCGACGCCGCGCGTGATCCCCTCGGCATTGATGACGAGCACCACTGGCGCCTGGAGCAACCGGGCCATCGCCGCGTTCGAATCCGAACCCTCGATGTCGAGCCCGTCATAGAGCCCCTTGTTGCCCTCGACGAGACCGATGTCGGCCCCGGGCAGCGACCGGGCGAACGTCGCCCGGATCTCGTCATGACTCTGGGTGTTGAAGTCGAGATTGTAGCAGGTCCGTCCCGAGGCCCGCTTCAGCCACATCGGGTCGATATAGTCCGGCCCCTTCTTCAGCGTCTGCACGGCAAGGCCGCGCCCCGTCAGTGCCGCCGCGATGCCGATCGCAAGGGTCGTCTTGCCGGACGATTTATGGGCCGCCGAGAGATAGAAATGCGCCACGATCGCCCCGCCTCTCCTGCCTTGCGCTCAGCCGGCCGCCGGAAAAGACCGGCGACCCCGCATGCGTCACCGCCGCCCGCCCGAGGCATCGCCGTCCCTGACGACAAACGCCCGGCACCCGCCTTTCGCCGGTGCCGGGCGCATGTTCTGCCAACCCATATAGGACGCGATCAGGCGTTCGGCACCACCGTCTTCGGGTCGGGAAGGAAGCGCAGGAACAGGATCGCGACGCCGGCAAGCAGCATGGCGATCGAGATGCCGGCAATGCCGAGCAGAAGTTCCGGCAGGGTCGGCAGATAATGCGCCACCTGGCCGTCGCCGAAGGTGCTCGTCACGTCCATTCCCGGGAAGAGATCCAGCGGATAGGCCTGACCGGCGACGATGATGACATACATCTGCGCCAGACCGCCGACCAGCACCAGCAGCGAGGCGATCGTCAGGCCCCAGCGGGTCTTGCCGACCGGGCCATAGCCAAGAATGCCGAGCGGCACGAGGCTGCCGATGACCACCTGGCCAAGCCAGAAGATCGCCGTGTAGGCGCCGCCGTCGAGCAGCAGGAACCGTTCGACGCCATGATGCTCGGTCGCATACATGTTGGTGATGTGCATCACCGTGGTGAAGTACAGCACCGCCAGGATGAAGATGATCATCAGGCCGCGGAACTTGTAGACCACTTCGTCGGTCATCAGCATCGCGTTCATCGACCGGCACATGGTGATGAGCGCAAGGATGGTGAAGGCAAGGCCGTAGGCAAACGAGGCGGCGATGAACAGCGGCGCCATGATCGCGGCGTCATAGGCCTCGCGCGCCATCAGGAAGCCGAAGATCGAGCCCGTGCCGGTCGTCAGGATGAGGCGCCACATGAAGGCAAGGAACGCCACCGGCTTGTTGAAGCGCGTCGCGGTCCTGTCCATCATCGTCCACAGATAGGCCGCGACGATGCCGACAAAGCCCGTGTAGAGGTAGATGTTCCAGGCGAAGATCGACTTGAAGTTATAGGTCGTCATCGCAACGATGAGGCGCTCCGGCCGGCCAAGGTCGAGCACCAGCACCGAAAGGCCGCCGACCAGCAGCGACACGGCGAGAAGACCGGACAGCCGGGCGAACGGCTTGTAGTCGAGCTTCTGGAAAACCGACGAGATCGAGGCGACGTTGAGCGCGCCCGACGCCGCGACGATGAGAAACACGGCAAAGACGTGCGGCAGGCCCCAGACGATCTGGTTGTTCATGCCGGTGACGACGTGGCCGGAATGTTCCATGTAAAGAGCCGCGAGCAGGCCGACGGCGATCACCACGACATGCAGCGTGACGAGCGCGTAGAAGATCGGCTCGGGCTTCTTCAATTCCTGATAGACGATCCTCGCCATGACGTCCTCTCAGAGGTTCTGGTAATGCACGCCGGGATCGACGCCAAGGTCGGCCCGGATCTGCGAGGTGGCGTAGGTCTTGATCCGCTGCGCAATCTCGCTGTTCGGATCATTGAGATCGCCGAAGATGATGGCACCGTTGCCGGTCGTCGCGCAGGCGTCGACACAGGCCGGCATGGCACCCGCATCGACGCGATGCACGCACATCGTGCAGGCCTCGACCGTGCCCTTGCCGCGCGGCGCATGCGGCACCTGATCGGAATGCGGCTCGTGCACGAAAGACCGCGCCTTGTAGGGGCACGCCATCATGCAATAGCGGCAGCCGATGCAGATGTGCTTGTCGACGAGCACGATGCCGTCGGCCCGCTTGAACGAGGCGCCGGTCGGACAGACGTCGACGCACGGCGGCTCGGCGCAATGCTGGCACATCACCGGCAGCGACTTCGCCGCCCCGGTCTTCGGGTCGCTGATGTTGACCTTGCGGATCCACTGCGCGTCCGTCGCCTCGCGGGTCACGGCCGACAGGCCGTTCTCCTTGAAGCAGGCCGAGACGCAGGCATCGCAATCCGGCTTGCAGCGCGACACGTCGACGAGCATGCCCCAGCGCACCTTGCCGGACGCCGGCTCGTCGAGCGGCCGGGCCTCGGCGCCATAGGCATAAAGCGTCACGCCGGGGGCGAGCGCCACGCCGGCAAACCCGGCCACGGCGCGCAGGAAGTCACGCCGGCCGACGCCCTCTTCGCCAGCCTTCGCCGGCGCGGTCTTGGGGTCGATCGTCATCACTTGAGTCCCTTCGCATAAGCCGACAACTGCGCGACGGCATCATGTCCGCCGACATCGGCGGACTTGTCCGCACCGCCCGGCGTCGAGGCATGGCACTCGAAGCAGTCGATGCTGACGGCCGCATAGTCATGGCAGCTTCGGCAGAAATGATCAGGCGATTCGATGGTGACGGGCTTGGCGTCAGGGCCGGAAACCTCGTGACAGGCAATGCACTCCTTCAGACTGAACTGCTTGGTGCGAATGCCCTCATGCATGGTTTCGTCGCGCTGATGCTTCAGCATCGTCATGTGATTGCGACGCATGAAAGCCGTGTCGGCAACGCAGGCTTCGCCCTTGCCCTTGGCCGGAGCCGGCACGGGCACATCCCCGGCGAGCGCCGGCCACACGGCGACGGCGGCCACCGCCGCGAATGCCGCGGCGGCAAGACCGTTTCTGACGACACGGCCGATCATGGCTACCCTCACTCTCCGAGGCCCATCTGGATGTAGCCGGTCGGGCAGACATCGGCGCAGATATGGCAGCCGACGCACTTGCCATAGTCGGTATCGACATACCGGCCGACCGAGTAATCCGCCTTCTTGACCTTGAAGACGGCCGTCTGCGGGCAGAACACCACGCAGTTGTCGCATTCGAAGCAAAGGCCGCAGCTCATGCAGCGCTTGCCCTCGTGCTGGGCTTCTTCCTCGGTCAGGCTGGTGATGCGCTCTTCGAAATTGCCGACGACGTTCTCGGCACTCACATGCTTCTCGTCCCGGCGGGCGCGCTCGACGGCCTTGAAATGGCCGAGGAACAGCTCGTCGTACGGAATGATCTGCGCGCCGGAGCGATCCTCGTAGTTGTGGATCGCGAACTTCGCCGAATTGGTGCCACGCACATGGCCCGGGCTGTAGCTGTCGAGTTCGGTGCCGCGCTGGCGCAGTTCGTCGAGCAGGTTGAAGTGATGAACGTCAACCTTCGGCCGCTTGTCGAGCGACTTGCCCGACAGGAAGTGGTCGATCGACTCGGCCGCGATCGAGCCGTGGCCGATCGCCGTCGTCAGCAGATGGGGACGGATGATGTCACCGCCGGCAAAATGCGACGGCCGGTCCTTGACCCGGAAGAACGCATCCGTGGCGATGAAGCCGCGGCCGTTGTTCAGTGCCTCGAGACCGTTGGCGAGATCGCCCATCTGGCCGATGGCCGACACGATGATGTCGCAGTCGATGACGAACTCGGTGCCCTCGCGCGCGACCGGCGTCATGCCCTTCATGTCGCATTCGCACATCTTCAGGCCGACGGCGCGGCCGTCCTCGCCGAGAAGGACCTCGACCGGCATCACGCCGCCCTTGATCTCGACACCCTCGCGCAGCGCATCCTCGCGCTCGCGCTCCGCCGCCGTCATGTTCTCGATCGGGAACAGCGAGGTCAGCACCGACTGCACGCCCTCGCGCTGGATCGTGCCGGCGACGTCATGAGCGGTGTAGCCGAGCACGTCGTGCGCCGGCACATCCTTCTCGTTGACCTTCTGGATGTGGCCGAGACGACGGGCAACCGAGGCAACGTCGATCGAGGTGTCGCCACCGCCGACGACGACGATCTTCTGCGCCGTGTGCACGACCCAGCCCTGGTTGAAGGCATCAAGGAATTCGACACCGGTGATGCAGTTCGGCGCATCCGAATTGGCAACCGGCAGCGGCCGGCCAGCCTGGGCGCCGATCGCCCAGAACACGGCGTCGAAATCGCGGTCGAGCTCTTCGATCGAGACGTCCTCGCCGACGCGGCAATTGGTGCGCGCCTCGACGCCCATGTCGAGAATGCGCTGGATTTCCGCGTCGATCATCTCGCGCGGCGTCCGGTAGCCCGGAATGCCGTAGCGCATCATGCCGCCGAGCTTCTCGTGCGACTCGAACACGGTCACGCCGTGGCCGCGGCTGCGCAGGAAGTAGGCAGCGGCAAGGCCGGCCGGACCGCCGCCGATCACGGCAACCTTCTTGCCGGACTCGGCCGCCGGAGCCTCGAGCTTCATCCCGTTCTCGATCGCCCAGTCGCCGACATACTGCTCGACCGCGTTGATGCCGACGAAATCGTCGACTTCGTTACGGTTGCAGCCGTCCTCGCACGGCGCCGGGCAAACGCGGCCCATGGTCGCCGGGAACGGATTGGCCTCGACCATGCGGCGGAAGGCATATTCCTGCCAGGCCATGCCGGGCACCGGCGGCTTGTCCATGCCGCGGGCAATCGCCAGCCAGCCACGGATGTCGTGACCGGACGGGCACGACCCCTGGCACGGCGGCGTGCGGTGCACATAGGTCGGGCACTTGTATGAATGATCGGCTTTGAAGATCTGTTCCGACAGATCGTCGACCTCGTTGTCGCCGTCCTTGAAGCGCCGGAACGTGAGCTTCTTGTCAGTGACCGGTATCGTCATGCCTTCTCCTCCGTCGTGCACGCCGCGGCGCCCCGGTTCGCTCCGTCTCCCAAGCCTCGGAGCATCCGTTTTTGTTGCGCTGTTCGTCGTGCCTCGTGCGTTCTCCCGAACCGGCCGGCCGCGCCCATCGCGACCGCGCCGATCAATCCTCGTCGTCTTCCTTGGCCGCCGCGCCGCCCGGCACGTCGTCCTCATCCTCGTCGTCATCGTCAGGTCCAGGGGTCAGGATGATCGCGTTGCTGACCAACTGGTGCACGCTGACGATGGTGTCTCGTGCAAAGCCGTATTCCGGCAGCACCTTGGTGAACTGCGCCTTGCAGATGGCGCAGATCGCCGCCATGTGGGTGACGCCCTGCTCCTCGACGACCTCGCGCAGCGCCCGCATGCGCGGCTGGGCGCCCTTCTTGCGGATGTCGATGATCTCGTCCGACAGGAGGCCGCCGTCGCCGCCGCAGCAGAACGTCGCCTCGCGGATCGTGTCCGCCGCCATGTCGACATAGTTGTTGCAGACCGCCTTGATCACCGCGCGCGGGATCTCGAACTGGCCGCCCGGCATGTCGCCCATGCGCGAGGCGCGCGCGACATTGCAGGAGTCGTGGAACGTCAGCGTCATGTGATCGTTCTGCGACTTGTCGAAATTGAGCTTGCCGTTCTGGATGAGATCGTAGGTGAACTCGCAGATGTGCTGTGGCACGGGATAGTTCGGATCAAGGAAATCCCACGGGCCGGCGAGCGTGTTCCAGAAGGAATACGCCACACGCCAGGCATGGCCGCACTCGCCGACGACGATGCGCTTCACCCCGAGCTCGAGCGCCGCCTTGCGGATGCGCTGCGCCACCTCGCGCATCTGCGCGTAGGAGCCGATGAACATGCCGAAATTGGCCGCCTCGGAGGCGTAGGACGACAGCGTCCACTTGACGCCCGCCTCATGCATCACCTTGGCATAGCCGATGAGACCGTCGATATGCGGCTCGGCGAAGAAATCGGCGCTCGGCGTCACGAGCAGGATGTCCGCGCCCTTCTCGTCGAGCGGGAAACGGACCTTGACGCCGGTGTCCTCGAAGACCTCTTCCTCGAGATCCTCGAGCGTCGACTCGAGAGCCGGCTTCGGCAGGCCGAGATTGTTGCCGATCTTGTGAACCTTGCCGATGATCTCGTTGCAGTACTTCTGGCCGAGACCGATCGTATCCATGATCTCGCGCGCCGCCATCGAGATTTCGGCGGTGTCGATGCCATACGGGCAATAGACCGAGCAGCGCCGGCACTGCGAGCACTGATGGAAGTAGCTGTACCAGTCGTCCAGCACTTCCTTGGTCAGGTCTTCGGCCCCGACGAGTTTCGGGAAGTACTTGCCGGCAAACGTGAAATGCCGCCGGTACACCTTGCGCAGCAGGTCCTGGCGGGCCACCGGCATGTTCTTCGGGTCGCCCGTGCCGAGGAAGTACTGGCACTTGTCGGTGCACGCGCCGCACTTCACGCACGAGTCGAGATAGACCTTCAGCGACCGGTACTTGCCGAGCAGCTCGCCCATCTTGGCGATGGCCACGTCGTGCCAGTCGTCGATGAGCTGCCCCGGAAAGCCGAGCGCCTCGTTATGCGCCGGCTGGGCAATATACGGATTGCTCTGCGCCATCGCGCCCGGGCACAGCGCCGGCATTTCCATCGGATCGGGAAATTCCTCGCCGGCTGCGCGATCGAGAATGTCGATTTTCGCCATCGTGTCCGTCTCCCTGCCCTGTTACTTGCCGGTGCCGCTGTCGTACCGGGCAGCAGCCCAGGCGGCGACGTGACGCTTCTCGCGCGGATTGTCGACCTGATTGCGCGTCGGGCTGAAGAACACGCCAGGCGCATGCAGGAGCTTGGAGAACGGGAAGACGATCATCAGCGCCGCAACCAGCGCCAGATGAACGAGCAGCGCCGGATCGGCCGGCAGCGGCTGCCAGCTAAAGCGCATCAACCCGAGGAAAAATGCCTTGACGGAAACGATGTCCGTATGAGCGAGGAACTTCATCCCGAGCCCGGAAAGCCCGATCCCGACGAGCAGCGCCAGCATCAGGTGATCGGACGGGCCGGAAATATAGCGGATGCGCGGCACCAGGATGCGGCGCGCCCAAAGCCCGCCGAGGCCGGCGACCATCGCAAAGCCGGCATACTTGCCGAACGGCTGAATGAGCTGGATGA
>JAWKVW010000014.1:0-96082 GCA_041397845.1 Hyphomicrobiales bacterium
GGAGCGTGTCTTTCGCGACCCAAACGCTAAAGAAGGGACGCTATCACCGGCTGCTGACGCAGGCTTCTACGCAGCCGCCTATACTTTAACAGAAGCGGTTGACAGTCTTCCTGCCCAGACGATCGTCATCTCCTATCGTGGCACGAATGATCTAAAGGATGTCTGGACAGATATTCAGACAATTACCGGAGTTGTCGGTTTTCCAGAGCAATTCCGTCTGGCCGCAAAATTCTATCAGGCCGTGAAGGCGGCCAATCCCGGCGCCAACATCGTGCTCACCGGCCATTCGCTCGGCGGGGCTCTTGCCGGTTTTGTTAGCAGCCTCTATGGCGTGGAGGCTCGGATATTCGACAGTATGCCTTTTGAAAAGGCGCCGAATACATCCACGCTATCGCAGCGCGAACCGATGCGGACGAGTGGAATGAGGCTGGGTTAGAGCTTCTCGCCGCATAGGGCGAGGCAGTGATTGTTCCCGGCATTCCGGGCAAGGCCATTGCGGGCGTAAGGCGGCGGCAAGTCATTGGCTCCGGCTGTCGCTCAACGAGAACTTCAAATCATTTCAGATAGTTGATGCGCTTTGGTGATGGCTTCAGCGGCGCGGCTCGCTCGCTTGCGCTGTGCGCCCCTGAAATTCCGTGGGTTGCAGCAATGTCCGGTTTAAAACCGTTAACTTTTGTGTAACTTTCCGCTCTCGGCAATCCCCGCGTGTGCTTGCAGGGCGGCGATTCGGAGGATGCGGGTCGGGAGGGGTGCCAGCCGGAGGGCGCGGCAAGGTGAGCAGGGCGTTCGCATGAGCCTGAAGTTTCCATGGTGGCGGCGGCTGGTCGTGGCGGTGGCGGTCTTCTGGCTCGTCTTCCCGCCAGTGTGGATCGGCTTCAATTTGTGGCTCGACAGCTTCTCCTGGCACCAGAAGATCACCATGACGGTCGAGACGCCGGATGGTGAACGCGCCGGCTGAAATGCCATGGTCGTGCGGTTGGGGCCGATCAGAAGACAAAGAGGGCAGCGTGACGGACGACAAGGCAGAATATGTCAACCCGAACAGGTCGTTCCGGTTCTTTCGCACGTTCAGGCGGGACCGGGGTCCCAATTTGACCTACCCGGATTTCATCTCGATGCCAAGCGAGGGGCTGCGCGATTTGGCGTTTGCTCTGCTGGAAGATCGGGTTGTCGGGCCGATTTTTCGAAGGGCCGGCATCCATGGCGATATCGGCGCCGATGAAGAGCCGGCAATTTCCGATTTCGTTGAGCGTTATGTGGCCGAACAGGGTTGGGAAAAACCCGATCCGTGCAATCTCGTGATCGCAACGGTATTGGCGCGGCAACTGGCTGAAGGGGGTATCGCCCGCGATGACCGCAAAGCGCAGATCGATTTTATCGAAGACAAGCGCTGCGATGGATTGGGCGTCTACGAACGTTATAGCGAGCGGACTCCGAAGCCGATGAAGGCTTCCGAGATCATCCCGATCCTGCAATGGGTGGAAAGGCAGGAAGACCTGAAAGCACCTTTACTCCGCTGCGCAACAAACATTCCGTCGCGGCCAGAATTTCTTCGAAGATGAAGAGGGCAGGCGCGCGATGACTAACATTACCATGATGCCTCTCGGCAGATGGCTGTCAGCAAATATGGATTTAATACGAGATTTGGACGCGCTTAGTCATGTATTATCAACAATAACATCTGGGTACATCATGAATGAACTGGATCGCTATGACAGTGAGGAAGCGATCGGGCGGATGTTTCTATGGGATTTTATTGGAGAAAAAATTATCAACGACCTGGATGATCCGGGCGGGAGCCAAATAATGTCGAGCAAGTTTCTGCTTGTAGACAATGGTGTTCTTCAGACCCTTTGGGAAGTGGGTGGTATCGATGCCCTGGAGCATTTGTTTGATCGAGGACTACAGGTTGTTATACCTCGAGATGTGATTGAAGAAATTTGACGTCTACCCTGGGCTATAAAGACGTTCAGAGTTGGGTAAAGAACAACGACCGCATCATCAAACCGAATTATGTGGACCCGATCGCCGACGCGGCTCGTAAAGCGTTCGATTTGCGTGAGATTACACAAGCCGAGTATGATGCCGCGATAAAAAATGCTGGCGATCGGGCCATCAAGGCGCTTGCCAGTGGCCGCGAGCTCGACGGCAATACTTTGACTGATCGCCCGAACCAGGCGGCCATTAATTCGGTCAAGGAATTCGCCCCGGATGGTGCGCAGTTCCAGGTGGTTACGGAAGACGGTAAGTTTTGGCGAAATATTGAGTCGGACAGCGGCAAATTCAAACCTGAAAAACTTACCAAAACTTGGATATTTCGATGAGCCTACAAAAATACATTGCATTATCTTGAGGACTTGACGGCGAACGGTGCAATAAGTGCCGAGCGATTGAATCAGCTAAAAATCGACCTATAACAATTCGCAAGCCTATTTACGTTTGACGCCGGAGGAAAAAGTTGGTAGACCGCATCAATCTCAATGATGCTGAGGTAAATGCACAATCTCGAAACGCCGAGAAAGGCCGGTGTTCCTGCCGGCAAATGGGCAATGGTTAAATACGGTATACTATTGGGCGCCGTTGAAGTTGCGCGTCAGGCCGGTATTATCGGAGATATACTTTCGTTTGGTGTTACCGCTGCGCACGCTTGATTTGCGCGAGAACGGGCAGGAAACCGAGGCCAACAAGGTTTGGGTCTCCTATATTTTCGGAGACTTTCGGCGGCATCTCCGGCAGCGCCCTTGGTGTTTAAGCACGAGCCTGCTGTTCAAGGGAGCCGGCAGTCCTGGGTGCAGATATTCGGGGCTGTCGGGGGCGGATTGCTCGGCTCCCTGGCCGGCGCAGAACTTGGCAACTATCTCTACGATCATTTCCCGGAAGCCTTCGACCCGGTATTCGATTTTATCTACGATACCGTCGATCAATTTGAGGCCGCAGGCCTGTCCGCAGCGGAAGCGCTCACAAAAGCGGTGATCGCCAGCCTCGATTTCGATCTCGACCTGTCCGAAGGAACCGACAACGCCGACTGGTTGGTTGCCTTCAAATGGCAGGAACGCGCGGGCGATGGCGGCAACGACGTCCTTCTCGGATGGGACGCGGAGTTCCGCAAAGCGGGTGCGCTCGTAAATCCCGAAAACCCCGATAGCGAACTGGCGTCGACCGACCTTCAAATGAAGCTGGATGGCGGCGAGGGGAACGACTGGGTTGTTGTTCTCGGCGGCGAGAAGGCCGTGACCATCGGCGGGCCGGGGCGCGACTGGATCTTCAACACCTCGACGGGCGGCGTTCTTTACGGCGACACGATCGACGGCCAGGGCGAGCACGGCTCGGACAATTTCTGGTGGTGGCCGAGCACCACGATCATGGACGCCGAGCAGAACGACGTCCTGAAGTTCTTCGGCTTTCCACTGGTCGGGGGCACGAACGACATCCCGCTCGCGGCCAAGGGACTCTTGTCGGTTCTGGCGCCGGTTTCGGGGCTGGCGCTCTACCAGAGCCCGCTGTTCTTCGACAATTTCCTGATGTTCATGAACTATGTGTTCAAGGACAATCCGGAGACGGGTGGCACCGACCTCTACGTCGTCAATGCCTTTGACGGGCTCGCCGGTCTCTTCACCGACGCCTCGTTCGGCGAGACCGGCGACGGCACCTCGATCCGCGGCGCCATGCGGGTCGTCAATTACGACGTCGTTGCCTCCTATTGGGGTGCGGCCCTTGCCGATGCGGCGTTGCGGGGCGAGGTCGGCGACCTCGGCATGCAGTTCAAGCTCGCCAATCCGCTGCTCGCCCTGCTGGCGCTTCTGCCGCCGGTCCTCGGCGGCCTCAACACGGTCTTGCCGCTTGCTGACCAGTTGATGGCGACGGCGGCGGCGGCGGCCCTTTTCGCCAAGTCGGCGCGCTGGGATGCCGGCGTCGACCCGCTGGTGCTCGACCTTGACGGCGACGGCATCGAGACGATCGCCATCGACGGCGGCCGGGTGTGGTTCGACTTCGACGGTGATTTCTTCGCCGAGAAGACCGGCTGGCTTTCCGGCGACGACGGTTTTCTGGTTCTCGACAAGAACGGCAACGGCACGATCGACGACATCGGCGAGATGTTCGGCGGCGTCGAGCGGTCCGGCCTCGAGGACCTTGCCGCCTACGACACGAATGGCGACGGCACCATCAGCGCCGCCGATGCGATCTTTGCCGAGCTCGCCGTCTGGCGCGACCTCGACAAGGACGGGACGACCGACGCGGGCGAGCTTTTCAGCCTCGAGGACCTCGGCATCCTCGACATCAACCTTGCCGGGACGGCGGTCGGGGCGACGACGCCGCAGGGCACGACGCTGGTCGACCGCGGCTCGTTCACCTTCGTCTCGGGCGGTGTCGGCACGCTTTACGACGCCGTCTTCCAGATGAGCGACGTCAACACGAAGTTCCGCGGCGAGACCGGCCGGGCGCCATGGCAGTCGGATCTTGCCATCGACGCCAAGGGCTTCGGCGAGGTCGTCGACCTGTCGGTGGCGATGGCCAACGACCCGGAGTTGGCGGAAATCGTCGAGGCGGCGGCCGCGGCGATGACGACGCCGAAGCTCGCGACGCTGCGCGAACAGGCGGGCGAGGCCCTCGGCAAGTGGGGCGAGACGCTGGTGCTGACGCGGGAGCTGACGCCGGTGCTTCTGGCCGAGGTCGACGGCCGGATCGAGCTCGTCGATCGCGGCGTCTATGTCGAGGATGCGGCGGGCGGCTATTACACGCTGAAATCCGGCGCGGCAGTGCTCGACGGCACCGGCCAGGCGATCGCCCGCGCCAGCCTCGAGGACGTGCTTGCCCAGACGACCGCGGCCGGCGCGGTCTGGCAGGTCGAGCAGACCTTCTCGCCATCGTCGCGCGGGGCAGCGCTCAGTGCGCGCGCGGAAGCGCCCTATCTGGTGCGGCTGGAGAACGGCCGGGCCATCGTTCTCGACTATGGCATCGAGAATGCCGACGGGTCCTGGCGGCTGGCGAGCGGCAGCGCCGTTCTCGACGGGGCAGGCGGCATCATCGCCGCGCCGACGCGGGCCGACATTCTCGCCCAGGCAAAGCCGGCCGAGGCGGAATGGCGCACCGAGAGCCTCGGATTCAATCCGCTCGCGAACGTTCCGGTCGAGGCGATCGGCGTCTATTTCGTCGACGGCCAGGTCGTCGACTACACCGTCGAGGTGACCGACCGGGACGGTTCGTTCCATGTCTGGGCGCGCAACCTCGATTATGCCGTCGAGCTGCAGCACTATTATGGCACGGCGCGCGACTTCGACCTGCGCAATTACGAGGTCGACTTCGACACGCTCGACGAGGTCGGCTCGACCGATGACTCGGCCTATCGGGTCGAGCTTCTGACGCCGGAGCAGTTCCATTTCGCCACGGCCCTCATCGGCGTCGACTTCGAGCCGGAGATGCTGTCGGCGAGCTACGACAACGACACCGGCGTGGTGCACTACTCGATCAACCACACCGGCGAGATCAGCCTCGAGGCGGGCGAGACCTATGTCTCGGGCATCGCCACGATGATCGGGCTCCTCGACCAGATGATGGAGGAGTACATCGTCGCCAGCCGCGCCTTTGCGGTGCGCATGGCGCTGCAGGGCGGGCTTGCGGATTTTGCCCGCGGCATCGGCTACGACGTCGAGATCGACAAATACGTCCCGACCGGCGACCGCGAGATGGCGCCGATGTTCGAGGCCATCTTCGAGGCGGCGCCGGCCGGCCATGATGCGGCCTACGACTATCTCGTCGACTGGAACGAGCTGCTCTGGCAGATCTATCCGGACTACCAGCTCGACAGTTCGGTGAACCTTGCCGGCAACACGGTGGCGGTCGATCAGGCCTTCATCATGCAGATGATGCTGGCGGCGTTCGAGAATGTCGGCATCGACGTCGACCTGCCGGCGGCCATGAACGCCCTCGGCGTCAACGAGGAGCGGCTGGTCGTGGCGGCGCCCGACGCGGGCCTCGTCAGCGGCAGCACCGGGACGGACTTCCTTTATGTCTCGACCGGCGAGCAGACCTTCGAGGGCGGCTTCGGTGCCGATATTTATTTCGTCGGCAAGGATTTCGGGGCCGACCGGATCTACGATTTCGACGACGGCGCCAATGACGAGCTGCGCTTCTCGCATGTGAAGTCGGCGGATGTGACGGCCATTCGCGACGGCGAGGACCTCATCCTTCAGGTGAACGGCACGACCGACAGCCTGCGCCTCAAGGATCAGTTCCTTGGCGAGCTCAATCCCTATTTCGACAACGGCAAGCAGGCGGACACGGGCGTCGCCAGCATCATCTTCGCCGACGGCGTCATCTGGGACCGTTTCCGCATGGCCATGGAAGTGGCCGATCCGCGCGACAGCAACGACGTCTACACGGGCTCGGGCTCGGGCGACGTGCTGTGGGGCGGCAAGGGCAATGACGTGATGCGCGGCGGGCTCGGCGGCGACATCTACGTCTTCGAACGCGGCGACGGCCAGGACGTCATCGGCGAGGGCGGCGGCGGCTTCGAATTCGGGCCGATCAAGGCCGGCATCGATTTCCTGCAGTTCCGCGGCGACATCGTTGCCGACGACCTCGTTCTCAGCCGCGCCGGGAGAAGCGTCGACCTCCTCATCGAGATCAAGGACAAGGACGGCAACCTCACCGGCGACAGCATCGTCGTCGAGGACCAGTTCGGCGGCGTGCGCCTCAATCTGGAAGCCTTCGGCATCATCGATCCGGGCCTCGCCATCGACTACGTGTCGCCCAACCTCATCGAGCGGTTCATCTTTTCCGACGGCACGTCGATGGACTTCGAGCAGATCGTTGCGCAGGTGCTGGACAATGCGCGCACCGATGGCGAGGACGCCATCTATGGCCTGCTCAACGACAACGAGCTCGACGGCGGCGCGGGCGACGATTTCCTCAGCGGCCTGGAGGGCGGCGACACCTACGTCTTCGGCCGGGGCTATGGTCACGACGTCGTTCGCGACGACGACTATTCGAACAAGATGTTCGGCGAGGGGGTGGATCGCCTGACCTTCATCGACGACATCCGCTGGACCGACATCGAATTCCTGCGCGATGGGGCGAGCGACACGCTGACGATGCGGGTTGCCGAGACCGGCGACGAGGTGACGCTGGTCGACTACCTCCTGTTCGAGCCGCTCGCCATCTTCTTCATCAACCGCGTCGAGGAGATCGAGTTCGCCGACGGCACGGTGTGGAGCTGGCTGAAGCTGCTGCAGCACTATGTCGACATCGCCAAGACCTCGGGCGATGACGTCATCTACGGCTTCGAGCTTGCCTCCGATGCCATCGATGGCGGCGCCGGCGACGACTGGCTCGAGGGCTTCTCGGGCAACGACACCTATGTTTTCGGCCGGGGCTATGGCGAGGATACCGTTCTCGACAGCGGCGGCACGGAAACCGTCCAGTTCACCGGAATTTCCGCAAGCGACGTCACGTTCTCGCGCACCGCCCTCGACCTCGTCATCACCGTCAACGAGACCGGCGACCGACTGATCCTCAAGGATCAGTACGTGCGGGCCAACAAGCAGGGCTTTGCGGTCGAGTATCTCGAGTTCAGCGACCGGACGATGGTCTTCACCGACCTCAATCCGGAAGACATCGACCTTCTCGGCACCGCCGGCTCGGACGTCATCACCGGCTCCAATTTCGCCGAGACCATCGTCGGCTATGGCGGCGACGACACGCTCATCGGCGGCGATGGCGGCGACCGCTACCTGTTCGATGTCGGCTACGGCAACGACATCGTCATCGACAAGCGGGCCAAGGGCGGCTGGGCGGACCGGAAGGGCACGGTCGTGCCGGTCGACGACATCGTCGTCTTCGGCGATGACGTCACCCAGGAGAACGTGTCGTTCGCCAAGGACGGCAACGACCTCGTCGTCTATGTCGCCTCGCCGGGGCGCGAGGACACGCTGCGCATCAAGGACCAGTTCCTCGACACGATCAGCGGCGTCGAGCGCTTCGAATTCAAGGACGGCACCTGGCTCTCGATCCTGCAGGTCGAGCAGATCATGGGCATTGTCGGCGGCAATCGCGGCGACAACCAGATCTATGGCGTCGCCGACCAGCCGAATGCCCTCGATGGCCGGCAGGGCGACGACCTCCTCGTCGGCGGGTCGATGGGCGATACCTATGCCTTCACCACCGGCTATGACTTCGACACGATCCGGGACGTGGCCGACGTCGACGGCATCATCGACAAGGTCGTGTTCGGAGCGACCGTCACGCCGGCGGATCTCATCGTCCGCCGGTCGGGCAACGACCTGCAGATCGATCTCGGCGGCGGCGTCGACGTCCTGACGATCGTCGACGGGCTCACCACCGCCCGCATCGAGGAATTCCATTTCGCCGACGGCACCGTTCTCGGCATCGACGATCTTTTCGACCGGCTGCTCGTCGGCACCGATGGCGACGACCAGCTTCTCGGCTTCATCAACCGGGACGACGTGCTCGACAGCGGCGCCGGCTCGGATTCCATGGCCGGCTTCACGGGCAACGACACCTACCGCTGGGGCTTTGGCGACGGCAAGGACAGCATTTCGGACACGGGCGGCCTCGACCGCCTCGAATTCAAGAATGCCAACCGGGAGGAGGTGGCCTTCGACGTCGTCAACGGCGATCTCCTGGTGACGCTCAGAGAGACCGGCGAGCGGCTGGTCGTCTTCGGCAATGGCGGGACCGACGCCAGCCGCTTCGTCGAGACCTTTGCTTTTGCCAATGGCGACGAGCTCAGCCACGCCGAAGTGATGTCGATCATCCGCGACCAGCAATCGTTCGCGGCCCAGAACCTCATCGACACGGCCAATCTCGATCTTTCGCGCGATGTCGTTGCCGGCGCCGGCTTCGACACGATCCGGCTCGTTCGCGACGCCGACATGACTTTTTCGAGCGGCGACGGCATCGACACCGTCCATCTTGCCGTCAATCCCGGCTCGAGCGTCATCAATGTCTCGGGACTGTTTGCCGGCGATGCCCGGGTTCGCGTGCCGGATCTGGCGAGCGACGACATCATCGTGACGTTCCCCGAGACGGGCGACCAGCTCGTCCTGAAGGAGGCGCTCGACCGCTCCGCCCTGCCGGAGCTGCATTTCGCCGATGGCGTCGTGTGGACGCGGGCCGATCTTCTCGAAAAACTTGTCGAACACCAGACGAGCGAGGGCAATGACGTCATCAGGGCCACCAGCGGCGATGACGTCATCGAGGCGGGCAAGGGCGATGACGACATCGCCGGGTTCGACGGCAACGACACCTACATTTTCCGGCGTGGCGACGGAAAGGACGTCATCAGCGAGAAGAGCGGCAACGACACGCTGAAGATCTTCGGCTACCAGTCGTCCGAGATGGTTGTCCGCCAGCCGGTCGCGGGCCGGAACGAGCTGGTCGTCGGATTCGCCGGCAGCGACGACGAAATCACCCTGCGGTTCAACGAGTACCAGGCCGGTGTCGAGCGCCTCGTGTTCTCGGACGGCACGACGTTCACGAGCGCCCAGCTCTTCGCGCTCACGGTCGGCGACGGCACCGATTTCGACGATGAACTCTATGGCACCACGGCAGCCGACACGCTGGAGGGCGGGCGCGGCAACGACAAGCTCTACGGCGGCTCGGGCGTCGACACCTATGTCTTCCACCGCGGCGACGGCCGCGACGTCATCGACGAGTCGGGCTATTACAACGATCTCAACCGGCTGGTCCTGCCCGATCACCAGCCGGGCGAAGCCAAGATCTTCGTCGTCGAGGACAACGAGTACGATGCCATCCTGCGGCTCGGCAATGGCGACGAGATCGTGCTGGAGAATGCACTGTCGACGTCGGCGCGGGTCCGGCTCATCGAGTTCGGCAATGGCATCACCTGGGACGAGGCACAGATAAAGGCCGCCGCCGCGGCGAGCACGGTGCCGACCGGTGCGCATCTGCTCGCCGGCACCTCCGGCCCGGATACCCTCATCGGCAGCGCCGTCCAGGACATCTACGATTCCAAGGAGGGCAGCGACCTTCTCGTCTACGAGCGGGGCGGGGGACGCGACATCATCCGGTCGACGCCGGTTTCCGATACCGTCAATACCCTCGACATCCGCGGCTACGATCTTGCCGATGCGCAGTTCATCGTCGTTCCCGACAATCCCGAGAACCTCGTCATCAAGTTCCGGGGAACGACGGACGAGATCCTCATCGAGGATGCCTTCTACAACAGCTCCTCGACGTCGAGCTATGTCGACGGCGTCTGGACGAGCCGTTACTGGCGCGCCATCGAGACCTTCAAGTTCGACGACACGATCCTCAGCTACGATGCGCTGCGGGCCGAAATCGCGGCAAGCCTCGTATCGGACGGCGACGATTTCATTCTGGGTCCGAACGATGCGCTGACCCTGACGCCGGGTCTCGGCAACGACACCATCGACACCGGCAGCGGGGATGACGTCGTCATCTTCCGCCGTGGCGACGGCTTCGACAATTTCGTCGAGGAAAGCGACTACGACACGCTGCATCTCGTCGGCTATCTGCCCGACGAGGTCATCCTGACGCAGATGCCGGACAATGACGGCTTCATCATCACCTTCGCGGGAACCGACGACCGGATCGAGGTGCCGGGATATTACAGCAGCTATTATCGCTACTATCGCGGCGCGCTCTACGAGATCACCTTCGACGGCGGTACGACCTGGAGCCGGTCGTCGATCGTCAGCCGGGCCGTTCCGGCCAGCAGCGGCGGCGTCGCGGGATCGCCGGAGGACGACATCCTGATCCTCGACGGCGATGCGGTGACCGTCGACGGCGGCGCCGGCGACGACCTTATCATGCTGTGGAACTACGGCGCGGCGGACATCACCTATAGCGGCGGCATCGATACCATCGACGGCTATGGGGACGAGGGCTGGACGCTCAATCTTGCCGGCTTCAACGCGGCCGATATCCGCGTCTTTGCCTCGCCGATCGCCACGGACAACCAGTACACCGACTATTTCGTCTCGGTTGGCGGCGCGAACGGCATCTGGGTCAAGGACGGTGCCGACAAACTTGGCGCCATCACCTTCGCCGACGGCAGCTCGTGGACGGCCCAGGACATCTTTGCCGCGCTCGAGCCGTTCCCGGCTGCTGCCGGGGCCGGGGCCGAGACCGTGTTCGTCGGCGATCAGGTCGAGACGATCACCTCGAGCGCTGCCGACGAGGTGTTCCGCCAGATCATCGTTGGCGGGACGAACGGCGAGACCGCCTATGTCTACGGCCTTGGCGGCGGGCATGACGTCATCGACGAGCTGGCGCCGGATTCCTATTACATCACCTCGGGCACCGATACGGTGACGCTCACCGACATCGCCTCGGGCGATCTTTCGGCGTGGTATGTCGCCTCGAGCGATCCCTGGAATGTCGACGGCGACCTCGTGCTGCGGTTCAACGACGAGGACAGCCTGACGATCGTCGGCGGCTATCTCGCCAACCCCTATCCGCGGTGGGTGAGCTCGGGGATCGACAGCGTCACTTTCGCCGACGGCGTGACGATGACGCTCGCCGAACTGTCGGCCCTCGCCGCACCGCTGAGCGAGCCGACGCCCTACACGTTCATCGCGGGCGGGTTCGTGCTCGACCGGACGGCGGACGCGGGCGACCATTCCTGGGCGCTCGGCTACAACTCCGATACCGGCGAATATTCCGGGCTGACCCTCGTCGACGTTCTGCCCGGCGAGGTCACCATGACCGCCGAAGGCGGCGCCTGGGTGATGAACATTGCCGCGCGGGCCGGCGACGGCAGTGACGCGGCGCGCATCTTCATGCCGGAGGAGAGCTATTTCAGCGTCGGCTTCGACGGCGGCATCGTCATCGGCGGCAATCTCCTTTGGGCCATCCTCGACACCGGCGAGGCGCTGCCGGCCGACGGCGCGGCACGCGAGCACAGCGATGCGGTCGTTCTCAGCCGCGGCGTCGATACCGGGCTGCACGTCATCACGCCGACCTATGTCGAGGTGTCGGGCACTTACGGCAATGTCTTCTGGCAGGCCCAGCCGGTTTCGCTGACGCTTGCGGGCGTTTCGGCGAGCGACATCACCTTCGATCGGGGCGAGGCCGGCGTGCTCATGCGCGTGGCCGAATCCGCGCCCGGGGCGGGCGATGCCATGACGGTGTGGCTCGATACCTACAGCGACCTGTCGCGCATGTCCGTCGCCCTCGATGGCGGCGTTGCCTGGAGCTATGACGAGATCATGGCGCAGGTGCCACCGCCGGCGCCGGAGATGATCATCGGTACCGCGGGCGACGACTACCTGACCTTTGCCGGCGACGTTGCCGGCGAGCTGGTGGCGTTCGAAGGTGCTGCGGGCGACGACATCATCATGTCGCAGTCCGGCGAACTGACGCTCGTCTATCACCGCGGCGACGGCAATGACGTCGTTTTCGCGCCAGTGCCGCAGGCGGACGAGGGCTATGCCGTCTCGCTGACGGGCATCCGGCCGGACGAGGCAGGCATCCTCATCCACGGCACGGACATCATCATCCGCATCGCCGAGACGGCGCCGGGCGCCGGAGACGGCGGCTCGATCCGTCTCATCGACGGCAATGACGGCAGCGGCCTGTCGATCGAGGGGTCGTCGAACAGCTACGCCAACCGCATCGCCAGCGTGACCTTCGAGGACGGCACGGTCTGGGATCGCGCCGAGATGAACGTGCTCGCGGCCCGCATGCTGGCGACGGACGGCAACGACACCGTCTCGCAGACGTTCGGCATCACGCACATCGAGCTCGGGCGCGGCGACGACAGCGCCGAGAGCTACAGCGCGGCGGTCACCTACGTCTACAACAACGGCGACGGTGCCGATACTTTCCGCGACTACAGCGATCCGCGGACCTACAACTACGAGACCGGGCAGTACGAGAAGCTGGCGGGCGACACCCTGCTTCTCAAGGGACTGGTGCCGACCGATGTGGAATATGCGCGCATCGGCGCAAATCTCGTCATCCGGGTCGTCGCCGATGCCGGCCGTGGCATCGAGGCCGGACAGGTCACCTTCCTCGACGCCTTCCACGAGAGCTATGACGACCGCACGGTCGACACGGTCCGGTTCGACGACGGCACGACGCTGAGCTTTGCCGACATCTCGGCCATCATCCTTGCCGGCCAGATCTCGGCAGGGGACGACTACATCGTCGGCACGAGCCGGGCCGAAACCCTGGTCGGCGGGGCCGGCAACGACATCATTGTCGGCCGACCCGGCAGCGACACCTATGTGTGGCGGCATGGCGACGGCCAGGACGAGATCTCCGACGACGGCGGCTACTACGACGACAGCGACGTCGACACGCTGCTGCTGGATGGCGTTGATCCGGCGCTCGTCAGTTTCGTGCGGGTGGCGCGCGGCCTTCTCGTCGAAATCGCCGAAAGCGCGCCGGGCGCCGCGAATGGCGGCACGGTTCTCCTCACGGGCCAGATTTCCGGATCGGAGGCCGAGGGAGAAGGGTTCGGCGTCGAGCGGGTGGTTTTCGGCGACGGCAGCGTGCGGACGCTCGGCGAGATCACGACCGGAATTCTGGCGGCCGAGGCGACGCTGTTCGGCGACCGGCTCGTCGGTTCGACCGACAGCGACATCTTCGTCGGGGGACGGGGCGACGACATCCTCATCGGCGGTTATGGCGACGATACCTATGTCTACAGCCGCGGCGACGGCGAGGACCGGGTCGTCGATCTTCAGACCGACAGCAACGACGTCCTGGTGCTGCACGGGATCGATCCCTCGACCGTCGTGCTGCAGCGCGGCTTCGAGGACGATCTCGAGGTGGTCATCGGTCCGTCCGCACCGGGCGGCGTCGACGGCGGGCGCATCACCGTCCGCAATGCGTTCTATTCCAACTACTACGACTACGGCATCGACCGCATCGTCTTCGACGACGGCACGGAATGGCTGCGGGACGATTTCGAGACGATCATCGGCACGCCGTCGGCGACGCACGGCAACGACCTGCTCGTCGGCACCGCCGGCGACGACACGCTCGCCGGCCTTGGCGGCAACGACCTGCTGCGCGGCGGCGATGGCGACGACACCTATCTTTACAGCCGCGGTGACGGCGCCGACACCATTTCCGAGGATGGCTATGGCAGCGACCGCCTCGTCATCACCGGCTACAGCGACGACGATGTGACGTTCACCCGGCGCGGCGCGACCGGTCTCGACCTCATCATCCGGCTGGCAGAGACCGGCGACGAGATCGTCGTGACCGGCGGCCTCGACGACACCGGCGCCAATCACGTGGAGACGGTCGAGATCGCCGACACCGGGACGGTCCTCGGCTTTGCGGAAATCCGCAGCCGCGTCCTGCAATCGTCCGCGACGGACGGTGACGACCTTGTTCTCGGCACGGACCTCGACGACGTGCTGGAGGGCAGCACCGGCAACGACATGCTGAGCGGCGGGGCCGGCAACGACATCTTCATCTATCATCGGGGCGATGGCGACGACCGCATCACCGACACCGCCGGATACAACGACCGGCTGAGGCTTTCCGACTACAATGCCGGCGATGTCGCCTATGCGATGCGCGGCGGGCCGGACAGCGACGATCTCGTCATCCGTTTCTCGGGCGAGCGCGACCGCGTCGTCCTCGTCGGAGCGCTGGCGACGACCGACAGCGCGACCGGCATCGATGCCATCGAGTTCGCCGACGGCACCGTCTGGACGCGCGACGACATGCGGGCCCGCGCCCTTGCCGACGTCGATTCGGCCTATGACGACAATGTCTACGGCTTTGCCTCGGACGATGTCTTCAATGCCAATGGCGGCGACGACTATCTTGCCGGCGCGGGCGGCAGCGACAGCTATCGCTTCACCCGCGGCATGGGACACGACACCATCGAGGACGCGAGCCTTGTGGCCGGCGAGACGGACGAGGTCGTCTTCCTCGACTTCGTTTCCTCGGAAGTGTCGGTCGAGCGCCTGTTCAAGGGCAGCGACACGGTCGTCTTCCACTTCACCTCGGCAGCGGACGACAGCCTCACCGTCGTCGATGCGCTGGCCGGGACGACCGCCTCGGTGGAGCGCTACACTTTCTCGGACGGCGTCACCTGGACGCGCGAGACCATTCTCACGCTTCTGGAAAACAGCGCTCCGGTTGCCGTCGATGACGGCTATTTCACCGCCGTTGCCGGAGAGGCGACCGTCTTCCTTGCCTCGCGGCTGCTGCGCAACGATTACGACGCCGACAATGACGAGCTTGCCGTCATCGCCGTCGACGGCGGGCCGTCCGGCACGGCCGAACTCGACGCCGCCGGCAACATCGTCTTCACGGCGAATGCCGGGTTCTCGGGGCCGACGCGCTTCACCTACACGATTTCCGACGGCCGCAACGGCATCGCCGAGGCGTCGGTCGATGTGCGGGTGCGCCCGCTTGCCGAAGCCCGCGACGACACCGGCTTCACGGTCGCGGAAGACCATTTCCTCGTCATTCGCGCCGAGCGGCTGCTTTCCAACGACGTCGACGGCGACCGGATGATCGTCGGCGAGGTCTTCGGGGCGGAGAACGGCACGGTGTCGATCTCGAGCACCGGCGACATCACCTTTACCCCGACGGCCGATTTCAACGGTACGGCCCAGTTCAGCTACGCGGCGAACACGCCGGAAGGCGGGCGCGCCGAGGCGCGGGTGTCGATCAATGTCACCCCGGTCAACGATGCGCCGCAGGCGCGGACCGATACCGGCTTTTCCACTCTCGAGGATGTTTCCTTCGAGATCAGCGCGGCGTCGCTGCTGGCCAACGATGTCGACGTCGACGGCGACCGGCTGACCATTCAGGCGGTGCAGTCGAACGCCAACGTGCAGGTGGAGCTCACCAGCGACGGCTATATCGTCGTCACGCCGCGGCCCTATTTCTTCGGCGATGCCTATTTCGACTATACGGTGCGGGATGGCGCGGGACTGACGAGCGTCGGCAGGGTCAATCTGCATGTGACGCCGGTCAACAATATCCCCGAGCTGCATGCCGATCTCATCGATACCGACGAGGGCGAGCCGATCCTCGAGGACTATCCGGTCCTCATCGCCGTTGCCGATCTCCTTGCCAACGACATCGAGCATGACGGCGACCCGATGACCGTCACCGGCGTCAGGAATGCCGAGGGCGGCGAGGCGGAACTGCTGGCGAACGGCACGATCCTGTTCACGCCGGACGCCAATTTCCATGGCGACGCGTCGTTCATCTATGTCGTCGATGACGGCCAGGGCGGCGTCTCGGAAGCGACCGCGACCGTTCGCTACACGAGCGTCAACGACCGGCCGGTCGCCCGCGACGACAGCTACACCGACAACGCCTTCACGTTCCTCAGGGGCTTCGAGGATCAGCCGATCGAGATCCCGATCTCCGAGCTGATGAAGAACGACTTCGACATCGAGGGGCTCGGTCTCAGCTTCGAGAGCTTCAACGACGCGATCAACGGCGATGTGGTCATGACCGACCACGGCACGCTGGTCTTCACCCCGGATGCGGATTTCTGGGGCGTGGCCACCTTCGCCTATCTCGTTTCCGATCCGGATGGCGCGGTTGACGATGCGCTCGTCACGCTGTGGTTCGAGAATGTCGGCGACGCGCCGCCCGAGGCAGTTGACGATGTCATCGAAATCTACGAGGACGTTCCGACCGTCATTCCGATCGCGGCCCTGCTCGGCAATGATACCGACATCGACCGCGATCCGATCAGCTTCGCCGACTGGCGTTATCTCAACGCCTCCGACCTGGAATTCTGGTTCAGCGGCGAGATCAACGGCACGATCAGCGTCGGCGACAACGGCGATCTCCTGTTCTCGCCCGACCTCAACAGCTTTGCCTCGTCCGGCTTCAAGTACCAGGTGACCGACGGCAACGCGGCGCCGACCGGCGGCCTGTCGAACTGGGCTTTCGTCGACATCGTCATGATCCCGGTCGACGACGAGCCGACGGCCGTCAACGATACCGGTTTCATCACGCCGCTCGGGGTGCCGCTGGTGCTGCGGACCTCGACGCTGCTTGCCAACGACTTCGACGTCGACGACGACGGCGACGGCGATGTCGAGCGCAGCGAGACCTTCACCTTCACAGGCGTCGGCGCGGTTTCCGCCGGCACGGCAGAGGTCGTTTCGGCCGGCGGCGAGACGTTCATCGTCGTGCGTTTTGCCGAGGCATTCACGGGCCCGGTCAGCGTCGAATATTTCATCACCGATTCAACCGGTCTCACCGACAGCGGCTACGTCTCGGCGACCGTCGATACCAGCTATTTCGGCAGCCTGACCGGAACGGCGCTCGTCGACTGGCTGGAAGGAACGGGGGCGGCCGAGACGATTTCCGGTCTCGAGGGCGGCGACGTCATCCGGGCGATGGGCGGCAACGACACCGTCAACGGCGGCGCCGGCGACGACAACATCGACGCCGGCGCAGGCGACGATGTCATCATCGGCGGGGCGGGCGCAGACACGATCAATGGTGGCGCCGGCCACGACGTGGTCGATTTCACCGGTTCCAACACGTTCGTGCGGGCCGATTTGCAGTCCCGCATCGGGCAGGGCGGCGACGCGGCCGGCGACATCTATACCGGCATCGAGGAACTCATCGGCACCGGCTTTGGCGACCGGCTCGGCGGCGACGATTTCGACAACCGTCTCGACGGGCGCGGCGGCGCCGATCTGCTGGAGGGCCGCGGCGGCGATGACGTTCTTGTCGGCGGGGCCGGCAACGACACGCTCGAGGGCGGCGCCGGCAGCGATCTGCTCGACGGCGGCGAGGGAACGGACACGGCCGACTATTTCCTCTCGCTGGCAGCGGTCAGCGTCTCGCTTGCGGCCGGCAGCGCCGATGGCGGCGACGCCACGGGCGATACGCTGGTTTCCATCGAAAATCTCATCGGTTCGGACTTCGCCGATCGTCTGGAGGGCGACGAGTACGACAACCTGCTTTACGGCCGTCGCGGCGACGACGTCCTCATCGGCGGGGCCGGCAACGACACGCTGATCGGCGGGCAGGGGGCCGACACGCTCGAGGGCGGCGAGGGCATCGACATTGCCGACTACACGCTCTCGGCCGCCGGGGTGGTCGTCGATCTCGCGAACGCGTCGGCCAGCGGCGGCGATGCGGCCGGCGACGTCTATTCCAGCATCGAGATCATCCAGGGCTCGCACCAGGACGACGAACTTTATGGCGATGCCGGCGACAACCGCTTGCGCGGCGGCGACGGCGCCGACCATCTCGACGGACGCGACGGCTTCGACACGGCCGATTACTCGAATTCCGATGGTGCGGTGACCGTCGACCTCGGTGCCGGTACCGGCAGCGGCGCCGATGCCGAGGGCGATACGCTCCTTGCCATCGAGAACGTCGTCGGTTCGGGCTATGACGACCGTCTCGTCGGCTCGGACGGGGACGACAGTTTCGAGGGCGGCTTCGGCAACGACGTGCTCGAGGGCGGGCTTGGTTCGGACCGCTACCAGTTCGGGTTCGATGCGAAGAACGACACCATCAACGAGAACGGCCTTGCCGGCGACATCGACCGCCTCATTCTTGCCAGCGGCATTGCGCCCAAGGACGTCTCGCTGGTGCGGGAAGGCGACAGCCTGCTCGTCGAGCTGGAGAAGGACGACGGCTACCTCATCGATACGGTCCTCGTCACCGATCATTTCCTCGGCGCCGAGACGGGCATCGAGGAAATCGTCTTTGCCGATGGCACTGTCTGGGACCGCGACACAATCGACGCGCTGCAGCGGCTCGGCCGCTTCAACGCCGCGGACGACATCTATCGTCTCGGCATCGAAGACGTCGAGGCGCTGATCGCGCCGGCGGCATTGACGCTCAACGACGCCGAGGCCGGCGTCGAGGCGCTGGAGATCATTGCCGTCGGCAATGCCGTCAACGGCAGCGTCGCACTCGGCGAGGATGGTTTCATCCATTTCCTCGGTGCGCCGAACCACAATGGCGACGCGTTCTTCGACTACACGGTACGCGACGCCTTCGGCCGCGAGTCGACGGCGACCGTCGAGGTCAACCTGTCGCCGGTCAACGATGCGCCGCAGGGTGTCAATGACGGTCCGCTCGCCGGCGTCGAGGACGTCATCCTGCGGATTCCGTTCGCAGCGCTGCTCGGCAACGACATCGACATCGACGGGGACGAGCTGACGATCGTCGACGTCGGGCCGCTCTATGACGAGAACGGGCAGGCGCTCTATTCGAGCCAGCTCTGGAACGGCACGAACGGCGCCGTGCACATCGCCAACGGCTATGTCGAGTTCGAGCCCTATCCGGACCATTTCGGCTTTGCCGGCTTCACCTACACGCTGGCCGATCCGGACGGCCTTACGTCGACGGCGGCCGTCGAGCTGCAACTCGCGCCGGTGAACGACGGGCCGCGCAGCGGCAGCGACTTCAGGACCATCCGCCTCGAGACGACGACAGACATCAGTCTCGCCAGCCTGCTTGCCAACGACTACGACATCGAGGGGGACGCCTTCACCTTCGCCGGCGTCCATTCTCCGGACAACGGCACCCTGGTGTTCGACGAGGCGGCCGGCGTCATCCGCTTCACGCCCGATGCGCTCGGCACCGCGACCTTCCAGTACGACCTTGTTGACGCCCGCGGGGCGGCGAGCACCATCGATGTCGAGCTGCGGGTCATCCCGCTCAACGATCCGCCGCATGCCGCCAATGACAGCGGCTTCGAGACCCTCGAGGACACGCCGATCGTCATTTCGGTCGAGGATCTTCTGGCCAATGACAGCGATCCGAACGGCGATGCGCTCACCGTCGTCGCGGTCGAGCGCTTCCCGCTCAACGGCAAGGTGACGCTTCTCGGGGACGGCACCATCCTGTTCACGCCGCGCGCCGACTACAACGGCGCGGCGGGCTTCGAATACACCATCGCGGACGGCCGCGGCGGGTTCGACACTGCTTTCGTCTCCGTCACGGTGATGCCGGACAATGACGGACCGGTGCTTGCCGACGATGTCGTCGCGATGGTCGAGGACATGCCGATCCTCATCATTCCCGGCCTTGCCTTCGGCAACGACATGGACCCGGACGGCGACGTCCTGTTCTTCGAAAGCGCCATGGTTGTCGGCGTTCTCGACGCGGACTTCTCGGCTCGCGCGGAGATCGGCGAGACGCTTGAATTCGGCGCCGGAAATCTCGGCAACGGCGTAACCGTCAGCGCCATGCTGGCGGACGGCGAGGCGCTGCCGGCCTGGCTCGCCTTCGACGCCGAGGCGCTGACCTTTGCCGGCAATGCACCGGCGGGCGTCGCCGATCCGGTCGATGTCGTCCTGACATTCACGGGCAGCGACGGGGCCGGCGGCGAGACGACGCTGGTGCGCCACTTCAGCATCGATCCGGCCGATCCGGACCTTGCCGACGGCCTTCGCTATGACAGCGGCATCGTCGTTCTCGAGGCCGGGTCCGGTTCGTTCTCGGCAACGCTGGCGAACGGGCGGGCGCTGCCTTACTGGCTTTCCTTCGATGCCGAGGAAATGCAGCTTGCGGTGAACGGGCTACCGATCGAGGACGACGCTGAACCGGTGCGGGTGCGGGTCGTCTTCACGCCCGACGAGACGGCGCCCGAGGACGGCGTCCACGCCGCGAGCGCCGGCGGGTTCGCGCTGGAATTCGTCATCGACCCCCACCAGCCGATCGATCCGGCGATCAACGCGGTTCTCGGCAACATCGATTTCTTTGCCGGCCAGGGAGCGTTCGCGCTCGACCTGTCGGCGGCGGCGGCCGTCACGGCACTTGCCGAGAATGGCGAGGCATTGCCGGACTGGCTCGGCTTCGATGCCGCGACGATGTCGTTTGTCGGCACGCCGCCGGCCGAATATGTCGGCGCGCTGCCGCTGCGCATCGACATCGCCGGGGACGGCGCCGACCTTGCGAGCTTCTCGATCATCCGGGATTTCGTGGTCGATGCGTCCTTCACGGTCGATCGCGTCGCCGATCCGGAGGGCATCGCCGTCTCGGTCGTCGACAATCTCATCCGGGTGACGACGCCCGAGGACTTCAACGGCCCGCTCGCCATCGCCTATACGGCGGTCGACGAGAAGGGCGCCGCCTCGAGCGAGCCGGGCATCATCGTCATCAACGTGGCGCCGATGCCGGAGGCGCCGGATGCGCTGGCCGACACGATCGCAGCGGTCGAAAACGAGACCGTCACGTTCAGTCTTGCCGATCTTCTTGCCAATGACCGCGACGACGATGGCGACGCGTTCCGCGCCATTGCCGTCAACCAGCCGGCCAGAGGCACGCTGACGGTCAATCTGTCGACGGTCACCATCGATGGCGCTGTGCTCACCGGTGCGGCGGCGGGGGCGGTGTTCTCGGCGAGCCTTGCGAATGGCGCGGCGCTGCCCGACTGGATGAGCCTTGACGCGGCAAGCGGCCTTCTCACGGCCATCGTGCCGCTCGACATGCACGGCAGTCTCGACATCGCCTTTGCCGCGGTGCTCGGCGAGGAAAGCTGGTCGGCGACGGCGACGCAGGAATTCGACGGCAATGCCGGCGTCACCCTCAGCTACCTGCCGGACCTCAATATCAATGGCGAGGACGGCTTCACCTACGTCATCACCGACGATCGCCAGGGCAATGGCACCGGCGCGGTGACCATCGAGGTCGCCGCGGTCAACGATCCGCCGGTGGCGGTCGACGACACGGTGGCCGGGCTCGAGGACACCGATCTCGTCATTGCGGTCGCCGATCTCGTCGGCAACGACATCGATGTCGACGGCGATGCTCTCAGCATCACTGCCGTTCTCAATCCGACGAACGGTGCGGTGCGCATCGAGAACGGCGCGGTCATCTTCACGCCCGACCACAATTTCGATGGCATCGCCGGCTTCGACTATGTCGTCGACGATGGCGCCGACGGCAGCGACACGGGTCATGTCGAGATCAACGTCGCCTCGACCAACCGGGCGCCCGTTGCCGGCGCCGACATGGTGCTTGCGGTCGAAGACACTGCGGCGACCGTCTCGATTGCCGATCTCATCGGCAATGACAGCGATCCGGACGGCGACGATTTCAGCTTCGTCGGTATTACCGGCGAGGTCGACGGGGCGCGCGCCTATGTCAAGCCGGGCGGCATCATCGAGTTCCAGCCGGAGGAAAACGTCAACGGTCCAGTGGCGTTCACCTACCGGATCAGCGACGGCCGGCTGGAGGGCACCGGCACGATCACGGTGAACTTCGCGCCGGTCAACGACGCGCCGATCGCCAATCCCGACGGTCCGTTCGTGATGGACGAGGACGCGGTCCTTTCGATCGACCTTGCCAGCCTCCTCGCCAATGACGTTGACGTCGAGGGCGACGCGTTCGCCGTGACCTCGGTCTTTGACGGCGACAACGGCACCGTGGTGCTCGACGGGTCGACGGCGGTGTTCACGCCACGGGCCGACTATTTCGGCAATGCCGGCTTCAGCTATCGGGTGACCGACAGCGGCGGGGCGACGAGCGTCGGTTATGCGTCGATCACCGTCATGCCGCAGACCGATATCCCGATCGCAGTTTCGGACACCGGGATCCCGGTCGCCGAGGACGGCTTCATCGATATCGATCCGGCGCAGTTGATGGCCAACGACATCGACCCGGACGGCGACGGGCTCGTGTTCGTCAGCCTCAACAGCTCGGACGGGCGGGTCGAGGAACTGGCGAACGGGCTTTATCGCTTCACGCCGCGGGCGGACTTCTTCGGCGCGGCCAACCTCACCTATGGCATCACCAATGGTTCGGGGGTGGTCGTCCATGCCGGCGTCACGGTCGACGTGCAGCCGATGCCGGATGCGCCGGTGGCGGTCGACGATGAACTCGCGATGGTCGAGGACACGCCGCTCCTGGTGCCGATCTCGCAGCTTCTCGCCAACGACTATGACGTCGATCTCGACGCGAAGCTGTTCTCGCGCATCGTCTCGGCGACCGGCGTCAGCGTCGTTGCCGACGGTGCCGGCAGCCTGATGCTGACGACGCCCGAGAATGCCAACGGCTATGCCTCCTTCATCTACGAGATGCGCGATACCAGCGGCCTTGTCTCGACCGCGACGGTTGCCATCACGATTGCCGGCGTCAATGACGCGCCGGTCATCGGCGAGGTGCCGGTTTTCGCCGGCACCGAGGATCATGCAATCTCGCTCGTCCTCGATCCGGCGCTGTTCAGCGATCCGGACGGCGATGCCGTGCTTCCAGGCCTGCGCGGGGCCGGCGGCGGGGCGCTGCCGGACTGGTTGAGCTTCGATCTCCACACCCTCACCGTTTCCGGCATGCCGCCGGCAGACTTCAACGGTGACATCGCGCTCGAGTTGACCGTCGACGACGGCAAGGTGATGACCGTCCATCCGGTGACGCTGTCGATATCGCCGGTCAACGACAGCCCGAGCATTGCCGCGATCGGGCCGGTTCATGCGAGCGAGGACACGCCGTTCTCGCTCACCCTGCCGAGCGAGGCCTTCTTCGACGTCGACGGCGACGCACTCGGCTTTGCGGTGACGCGCGCCGGCACCAGCACGCTTCCTGACTGGCTTTCCTTCGATGCGGCGACGCTGACGCTGTCCGGCCAGGCGCCGGCCGATTTCAACGGCACCGTCGCGCTCGAGGTAACGGCGAGCGACGGGGAGCTTGCCGCGACGCGGCCATTCGATCTCGTCATCGATCCGGTCAATGATCTGCCGGTCCAGTCGGCGCCGCTTTCCGATCATTTCGCCATCGAGGACCAGCCGTTCTCGGTCGTCCTGCAGGGTGGTCTCTTCAGCGATCCGGACGGTGACCCGCTGACCTTCGACCTTGCGATGAACGACGGCTCGGACCTGCCCGAGTGGATGAGTTTCGATGCCGAGACGCTGACCATCAGCGGGCTGCCGCCGCTCGACTATTACGGCTCGACGCGGCTGCGCCTGTTCGTCAGCGACGGCGAGGCGACGATTTCGGACGACTTCGCCTTCACCGTCAGCAACGCCAATGACGCGCCGGTGGTGGCCAATCCCCTGGCCGACGCGGAGTTTGCCGCCGGTGCGGCGTTCAGCATCACCATTCCGGCCAACACCTTCTCCGATCCGGACGGGGATGCGCTGCAGTTCGGCGCAAGGCTGGCGAGCGGGGCGGCGCTGCCGTCATGGATGAGCTTCAACGGCTCGGCGCTGACGGGCACCGCACCCGCCGCCGGCAGCTTCGACATCCAGATCCTGGCAAGCGATGGTGCACTGCAGGCGGCGGACGATTTCACCGTCACCTTCATGGCGAGCGGTTCGGCGCCGCAGGCCGCGAATGACGGGGTCTTCCGGGCCCAGGCCGGCGTGCCGATCGAGATCCTTGCCTCCGAACTCCTCGCCAACGACAGCGATCCGGACGGGGACGACCTCAGCGTCGTCGGCGTCGGCTCCGCGGCGCATGGCGCAGTCAGCCTTGCCAACGGCATCGTCACCTATGTGGCGACGCCGGGCTACAAGGGAACGGACCGGTTCACCTACACCGTCAGCGACGGCATCCACTCGGCGGAAGCGACGGTTACGGTCAAGGTCAAGGCCGCCGCGGTCGTCAGCATCGTCGGTGGCGACGGGTCGCAGATCCTGTTCGGCAGCGATCAGTCCAACTATCTCGACGGCGGCGCCGGCAATGACCTTCTCGTCGGCGGGCGGGCCGCGGACGTTCTCTTCGGCGGAGAGGGCTCGGACCTGCTGCTGGGCGGAGACGGTTCCGACAAGCTCTATGGCGGCGATGGCCGCGACGTCCTCCTCGGCGGCTCGGGCAAGGACTACCTGGCGGGCGGGACCGGCGACGACATTCTCGTTGGCGGACGCGGCGCCGATACCTTCCTGTTCCGGCAGGGCGACGGCCACGACATCATCATGGATTACTCGCGCCGGGAGCGCGACCAGATCGTCATCGACATGAACGGGATCGACAATTTCGACGATCTCCTGGCAACGGCGCAGCAGACGCATGCGGGCGTTCTGTTCGCTTTTGCCACCGGAGACGAGTTGTTCCTTGCGGGAACACAACTTGCCGCGCTAGACCGGGACAACTTCACTTTCTATTGACACGGGGCGTTGTGGCCGGGGAGTAGCGTGTGAGTTCGAGTGGCGTGAGTGAGCAACCGCTTCGCGCGGCGATTGGCGCCGCGCGTTCGGGATTCCTGGTCGCGGCCGTGGTCAGTCTGGCCATCAACCTGCTGATGCTGACCGGGCCGATGTTCATGCTGCAGGTCTACGACCGCGTGCTTGCCAGCCAGTCGGTGCCGACGCTGGTGGCGATCCTCGTGCTGGTCGTGGTGCTGTTTACCGGCATGGGTCTCTTCGAGATGATCCGTGCCCGCATCCTGTCGCGCATTGCCCACGGCATCGACATGAAGGTGTCGCCCGACCTCTTCCAGTACTGGCTGCAGAAGTCGGCCGGCGGCGGCACGCCCGGCTATCGGCCGCTGACCGATCTCGGCATCATCCGCAGCTTCTTTTCCAGTCCCTATCTCGCCGCGATCTTCGACCTGCCGTGGTTTCCGATCTATCTCGGCATCGTCTTCCTGCTGCATCCCTGGCTTTGCTATCTCGCCAGCGCCGGCGCGCTCATCGGCGCCGGCATCGCGCTCCTGAACGAGTGGCTGACCGGCAAGGCGGCGGGCGATGCGGCGCGGCTCGAAATCGTTGAAAACCGCTTCAGCGACGAGGCCCAGCGCAATGCCGACAGCGTCCTGGCCATGGGGATGACCGGCCACGCCGCGGCGACATGGGGGCGGCAGCGGCGGGCGGCCCTTGCCGCGGCGCAGACGGCCAGTGAGCGGGCCGACGTGCTGACCGCCACCTCGAAGGCGTTTCGCATGTTCCTGCAGTCGGCGATCCTGGCGCTTGGCGCCTTCCTCGTCATCCGGCAGGAAATGTCGGCGGGATCGATCATCGCCGGCTCGATCCTTGCCGGCCGGGCGCTCGCGCCGATCGACCAGGTGATCGGCGGCTGGCGGCAGATCCGCCGGGCCCGGCTGGCGCGCAAGCGGCTGAACGACTATCTGGCAAATCCGTTGCCGCTCGCCCTCAAGCCGCCGGTTGCCCTGCCGCAGCCGAAGGGCGAGGTCACCCTTGCGCAGGTCGGCAAATTCGCGCCGAACGCCCGCTCGTCAGGCGATGCCCGGGCCATTCTCCAGGGGATCTCGTTTGCGCTCGATCCAGGCGACGGGCTCGGCGTCATCGGGCCGTCGGCGTCGGGCAAGACCAGTCTTGCCAAGCTTCTCGTCGGGCTCTGGATGCCCGATCAGGGGCAGTTGCGCATCGACGGAGCCACCTTCCAGCAATGGGGGCGGGAGAATATCGGGCCGCATGTCGGCTACCTGCCGCAGGCGGTCGAGTTCCTGCCGGGGACGATTGCCGAAAACATCTCGCGGTTCGAGCCGGAGGCCCGCGACGAGGATGTCGTCGCCGCCGCCGAACTGGCTGGCGTGCACGGCATGATCCTGTCGCTGCCGGGCGGTTATGCGACGCCGGTCGATGCCGCGCTCAGCCCGCTGACCGGCGGGCAGCGCCAGCGCATCGCCCTTGCCCGGGCGGTCTACAAGCTGCCGCGCCTCGTCGTCCTCGACGAGCCGAATTCAAACCTCGATGCGGATGGCGATGAAGCCCTGGCGCGGGCCATCCTCACCCTGCGCGAAAAGGGGGCTGTCGTCGTCGTCATGGCGCATCGGCCGAGCGCCATCGCCGCCGTCGACAAGATCCTGATGCTGAAGGACGGGCGCATGGTCGATTTCGGGCCGAAGCAGGAAGTGATCGCGCGCGTCACCGAGGCGATGCGGCAAGGGCCGGGGTTCAACCCGGCGACAGCGAAGGCATCGGCGGCATGACCGAAGAAGCAGCGATCCGCACCAGCTATCGTCGCCCGGCCTTTGCGGGCCTTGCGCTCTTTCTCCTGCTTTTCGGGGCGGGCGCCGGCTGGAGCTCGATTGCCGAAGTGTCGAGCGCGGTCATCGCCAACGGCACCGTCGGGGTGTTCGGCAAGCCCAAGACCATCCAGCATCTCGATGGCGGCATTGTCGAGCGCATCGATGTCGAGGCGGGCCAGTTCGTGCGCAAGGGCGACGAGCTTCTCGTTCTCGACGACAGGACGATCGTCGCCAATCTGACGATCTATCGCGGCCGGCTGCGCGACCTTCTGGTGCGCAAGGAGCGCCTGCTGGCCGAGCTTGACGACCGGGCCGACTTCGACATTCCCAAAGGCGAGCTTCTGGCTCGCTACGAGCTCGGCGACACCGGCGAGGCGATGGCCCAGCAGCGAACCATGATGAAGGCGCGCCGGACCTCGCGGCTCGGCGAAATCGCCCAGCTCGACGAGCGCATTGCCCAGTTCGAGAAGCAGATCGAGGGCGTCGAGGGCCTCAGGGCCTCCAAGGAGACGCAGCGCGAGGTCTATGGCGTCGAGCGCCGGTCCATCGAAAAGCTGGTGAAGCACCAGATCGCCGCCAAGAACCAGCTTCTCGTCTACGATCGCTCGGCCGCCGATCTTCAGGGGCAGATCGCCGAGCATGACGGCGATATCGGGCGGCTGCGCAATTCCATCGCCGAGGTCGAGATATCTAAGCTGCAGGTCGAGCGCTCGTTCCGCGAAAAGGCGATCGCCGAACTCGAAGAGACCGACGCGAAGATCAACGAACTCATCCAGCAGGTCGACGCGACCGAGCAGCAACTGGCGCGAACCGTCATCCGGGCGCCGGTCGACGGCATTGTCCACGAGCTTTCGATCTTCACCATCGGCGGGGTCATCCAGCCCGGCGGCAACATCATGCAGATCGTTCCGAGCACCGAGAGGCTGGAGATCGAGGTCAATGTCGATACCCGGCAGATCGACGAGGTGGTGATCGGTGCGCAGGCGGTCGTGCGGTTTCCGAGCTTTCACCAGCGCACGACGCCGGAAGTGCATGGCACCGTCTCGCGCGTTTCGCCGACCAGCGTCGTCGACGAGAAGTCCGGGTTCGCTTTCTATCGCACGGGGATTTCCGTCAGCGACGAGGAGCTGGCCAGCCTCGGCACGCGCGAGCTTTTGCCGGGAATGCCGGTCGAGGCGGTCATTCCGACGCGCGAGCGGACCGTGCTGCAGTATTTCACCAAGCCGCTGACCGACAGCTTCGTCCACGCCTTTCGCGAGGAGTGAAGCGGGGGCCGCGCAGCTTTCGGACGGAGTGCCGGCCGGGCTGCGGAGGTATCCGATAATTTACTTTTTTGGCCCCTTGCCGGCTGGTACCTTGCCGCCACATCCCAAGATGTAACGACCGAAAAAGACCGAAGAATCAGGAAAATTCAGGCGATGGCAGGCCTGATCGTCGGGACGTTCCGCGCGCGCCGGTCGCGTTGCGGGGCGCAGTCCTGATCCGCGTGGTGCCGGCGCATCTCCCATGCGCCAAGCACGCCTTGCCATCCCGCCCACTTGCGCAGACCGATCGGCTTGCCGGGAGATGATCCCGTGCGGCGGCGCTTCCCTGTTGCCGCAGGCCGCCGGTCGAAAGGCAGACCGATGACCGCACTTCGCCTCACAACTCTCCGGCCGAGGGGGGCGATGCGCGTTTCCCTTCCAGTCTTCACCTGGCTCCCGCTCGTCAACCGCAAGTCGCTCGTTGCCGATTTCTGGGCCGGGCTCACCGGCGCCATCGTGGTGCTGCCGCAGGGCGTCGCCTTTGCGACGATTGCCGGCATGCCGCCGGAATACGGCCTTTACGCCGCGATCGTGCCGACGATCATCGCCGCGCTGTTCGGTTCGTCCTGGCACCTTGTCGCCGGGCCGAGCACGACAGCTTCGCTGGTGCTGTTCTCGGCGCTGTCGATGCATGCCGTTCCCGGTTCGGCCGACTATGTCGCGCTTGCCCTCACCCTTGCCTGCATGGTCGGGCTGATGGAACTGGGGCTCGGCATCTTCCGCCTCGGGGCGGTCGTCAACTTCATCTCCCATTCCGTCATCGTCGGCTTCACCGCCGGTGTCGGCATTCTCATCATCCTGACGCAGGTGCGGAACTTCATCGGCATCACGGTGCCGAAGGGGCTGCACACCTACGAGCTCGTTCCCTATCTTGCGACGCATCTTGGCGAACTCGACCTGCCGACAACGGCGGTCGGGGCGAGCACGCTTGCGGCCGGGTTGCTGGTGCGCCGGTTCCTGCCGCGCGTGCCGTTCATGATCGTTGCGATCGTCGCGGGCAGTCTCGTCGGCTACGGGTTCCTGAAAGAGGGGCATCTCATCGCCACTGTCGGCGTGCTGCCGGCGCATCTGCCGCATCTTTCGGCGCCGAGCTTCGATCCGAAGGTCTGGGCGATGCTGGCGCCGACGGCGCTGGCGCTGGCCGTCTCGGCGCTGAACGAATCCGTCTCGATCTCGCGGGCGATCGCGATCCGCAGCGGCCAGCATGTCGATGCCAACCAGGAATTCATCGGCCAGGGCCTTGCCAATACGATCGGCAGCTTCTTTTCCGGCTATGTCGTCTCGAGCTCGTTCAACCGCAGCTCGCTGAATTTCACCGCCGGGGCGAAGACGCCGATGTCGGCGCTCATCGCCAGCCTTTTGCTCGCCGGGTTCATCTCGTTTGCCGCGCCGCTTGCGGCCTATCTGCCCTATTCGGCGATGGCGGCAACGCTCTTCCTCGTCGGCTGGAACCTCATCGACATCGACGGCATCCGCCAGATCGCCCGCACCAGCCGGGTCGAGGCCGGCATTCTTGCGGCTACGCTCGGGGCGGCGCTGTTCGTGCCGGTCCAGTTCGCCATTCTCTTCGGCGTGTTCCTGTCGCTGCTCGTCTATCTCTACCGGACGTCGAAGCCGCGGATCATCCACTTCGTGCCCGACCCGGGCGCCTCGGGCCGCAAGCTCGCCGAGCCGGGTCTCGACCTGCCGGAATGTCCGCAGCTCAAGATCCTGCGCTTCAACGGCTCTTTGTTCTTCGGCGCGGTCAATGCCTTCAAGGAAACGCTGCTCGCCTTCGAGAAATACGATCCGGCGACACGGCATATCGCGATCGTCATGTCCGGCGTCAATTTCATCGACGTCGCCGGCGCCGAAGCGCTCGCCGAGATGGCGCGCCGGTTCCGCGGCCGCAACGGCGCGGTCTATCTGATCGGTGCGAATTCCTACGTGATGGGACTGCTGAAACGGGGCGGCTATCTTGCCAGCATCGGCGAGCGGAACGTGTTTTCCTCGAAAACCCATGCGCTTCGGGAGATCTATCGCCGGCTCGACTATTCCGTCTGCCGCGACTGCCAGCTCAATGTCTTCATCGAGTGCCGGCGCAAGGGCCGGCAGGAGCCGGCGGACGCATTCCCCGAGGAAGAGCCTGTCTGAGGGCGGAGCGGGGGAGACGGGCGCGTCCCTTGCCTCGGGCGGCTCTCCATTCAAGCATAGGCAAAGGCCGGCGATCCGATGGGGTCGCCGGCCTCTTTTCGTCCCTGTCTACCGGATGATGGATGCGGCGGCAGGGCGCGCCGCAGCTCCAGGGCGCCGCAGCTCCAGGGCGCCGCAAGTCGGGGAGTGCTGCACGCACGTCCCGGAGTGCTGCATGCATGTCGGGGCGTGCCGGGCAAAGACAGTTCGAGAACCCGGGAAACGAGAGAACCGGCGGCCCGCGCGAAGCCGCCGGTTCTCCGGGTACGGCGCGCGACCGATTGAACGCGCCGTCCTCAGGCAGGGCGCAGGAAGGTGAACACCGACGGGGGAAACTGGTTCACCTTCCGTGCCGTTGCCGCATCATCCCCAGAAGGGCCAAAGGGTTACCGGTTCGCCGGCCTCGTCGCGAGGGGCAATGCCCTTGCCGGCCGCGAGCGCGGCGAGGGGCGCCGAGCCGGCAATGGCCAGGGCCAGAAGAATGGCGGCAGCGGCCTGCGGCATCGACAGGGCGTGGCCGAGGGAGGCGGCGAGAACGAGGCCGAGGAAGGGTGCGGCGGCCGAGGCAAGGCGGGCGTAAGGCCGGGCAAGGAAGGCCGTGCCGAACGCTGCCGCCGCGCCATAGGAAAGCCCGGCGGCGAGCGCCATCAGCAACGGACCGTCGGCGGGCAGCGTCATGCCCTCGTCCATGCCGAGAGCGGCGCCGGCGGCGCACAGGAACGCGGTCACGGCCCATTTGCGCCAGGGCGGATCGCGGCGCTCGTCGGAGAGGCCGCGCTGCCAGGCGCGTACGGCAGCGGCGACGGAAAGGGCGGCGGCGGAAGCGGCGAAGGCCTGCCAGCCGGCGCCTTCGCAGGATACAAGCCCGGCAATCAGCGGAATGACGATGTAGACGAGATGAGATCCGGCGATGCGGCGATGGCGCGTTGCCTCAATCATGAGACGCGACAGGACGACGGCACCGGGCAGCAGCAACAGCATGCCGACGACACCGATAAACGGCACGGCACCGAGAAGCAGGGCGAGCGAGAGCGCATCATGCAAAGCAAGATCGTCGGCGGCGGCCGCCCTCTCGTCGCCGTGTCGGCGCTGGAAGAGCTGGCCGATGCCGATCGAGGCAAGGGCCACGGCGCCACCGAAGATCGCGGCAAGCAGCCAGGGATCGGTGCCGGCGGCCGTGGCGACGAGCGGCAGGGCGGCGGCCTGACCGGCGAGCGCAACGGCCATTGCGGCGATCGTCGCCTTGCGGGGCGTGTCGATCGTCCCGATTGCTTTGCCGGAGTGGCTCGGGGCGGCGACGGTCAAACGGCCGGCGGCGAGCGGGCGCAGGGGCACAGCCGAAAATTCACTCTTCGACGCGATCGCCCCGCCAGCGCGGGTCTTCAGGGGGATCATGGGATTATCTCGGTCTGGTCTGACGTGGGGAATGCCGGTAGCATGACCCGCAGCCGAGACGTTCTTGGGGGAACTGGCTCTGATTGGCCGCGGGCCATGCTCCGCAGCCGAACCATAGGCGAGGGCCGGGGCCTTCCCTAGTTACCATTCGGATACCTAAGCCTCGTGCCGTGAAAGGCTGGAGCGACCCATGCGCATCCTGATCGTCGAGGACGACCCGGAAGGGCGGGCCGTCATTGCCGAGGGCCTTGCAGCGCAGGGCCATGACGCGGTGACGGCGGAGGACTTCGGGAGCGGGCTGGCGCTGGCCCGGGCCGGCGGCTTCGATGCGCTCATTCTCGACCGGATGCTGCCCGACGGGGACGGGCTTGCGATCGTCACCGATGTGCGGGCGGCCGGCGACATGACCCCGGCAGTGTTCCTGACGGCGCTCAACGATGTCGACGAACGCATCGCGGGCTTGCGCGCCGGCGGCGACGACTACGTCGCCAAGCCGTTTTCGTTTCTCGAGCTTCTGGCCCGGCTCGAGGCGGTGACGCGGCGCAAGGAGGCGGCCGTCGCCGACACGGTGCTGCGGATCGCCGACCTCGAGGTCGACCTCATCGAGCGCACCGTGAAGCGCGGCGGCGAAGAAATCCTGCTGCAGCCGCGCGAATTCCGCCTGCTCGAATTCCTGATGCGGCAGGCGGGCCGGACGGTGACCCGGTCAATGCTGCTCGAGGGCGTGTGGAAATATCACTTCGAGCCGGAAACGAAGGTGATCGACGTGCAGATGAGCCGGTTGCGCCAGAAAATCGATCGCGGCTTCGAGAAACCGCTCATCCACACGGTTCGCGGCACGGGATATTGCATCCGTGCAGATTAAGCTGTTCCGCACCACGACCTTCCGCCTGACGGCACTCGCCAGCCTGTCGTTTCTCGTCATTGTCGCGGCCGTGCTCGCCTATCTCTATCTCGACATGATCGCGGTCATCGACCGGCAGATCAACGGCGCGCTGCAGCGGGAATATGCCGACCTCACCGCCGCCTATCAGGCCGGCGGCTATGACGGACTGAAGCGCACGGTGTTCGACCGGGCCTCGCCGCACTATGACAGCCTGCGGCTCTATCTGCTGGTCGGCCCGGACGGCGCCACCTGGGGCAATCTTGCCAAGTGGCCGGCGGGCGCGCCGGGCTCGGGAACGGTTGCCGACGTCGGGGTCGACCATGCCGCCGGCAAGGCGCGGGTGCGCACCATCGTCTTTGCCGATGGCAGTCGTCTCCTCGTCGGCCGGGCGCTGACGGAGCTGGCCGATTTCCGCCGGATCGTCGAGCAGTCGCTGCTCGGCGGCCTCGTTGCCACGCTGGTGCTCGGCATCGCCGCCGGCATGCTGCTTGCCCGCTATGCGCGGCGGCGGCTTGCCCGCATCAACCGGAACACCGACGAGGTGCTCGCCGGCAATCTTTCCGGGCGCATCGAGGTTGGCGAAGGGGGCGACGAATACGATCTCCTTGCCCGCAACATCAATGTGATGCTCGACCGGATAGAGCTGCTGCTCGGCACGATCCGCGGCGTCACCGAGAACATCGCGCACGACCTGCGGACCCCGCTCAACCGTCTGCGCGGGCGGCTGGAACTGGCGCTGATGGCGGAGCGCTCCGGGGAGGATTACCGCGCGGCGCTGCAGCGGGCGATCGATGACGCTGACAGCATCGTCGAGACGTTCAACGGCCTTTTGAAAATCGCCCGCATCAAGTCCGGGTCGCTCGACCTGCCGCGCCGTCCGGTCGACGTGCGCGAGGTGATCGCCGAGGTGGTGGAGCTCTACGAGGTTCTTGCCGAGGAAAGCGGCGTTCACATCGAGGCGCATCTGCCGCCGGCGGGCGTCGATCTCACGATCCTCGGCGACGGCCATCTCGTTTCCCAGGCGGTCGCCAATCTGGTCGACAATGCCATCAAGTACTCGCCCGCGGGCGGTACGGTGCTGGTGAGTGCCGGCCGGGAGCATGGTGTGGCTGGTCTTGCGGTCGCCGACAACGGTCCGGGCATTCCGGCCGACATGCGCACGGTCATCCTTGGCCGTTTCGTCCGGCTGGAGACGGGCCGCAGCAAGCAGGGTTTCGGCCTTGGTCTTTCCCTTGCCGCCGCCGTTGCCGAATGGCACGGGGCAACGCTCGATCTCGCCGACAATCATCCGGGGCTCTGCGTGACACTGCGCTTTGGCGGGCCGCACGGGGATGCCGGCTGATATCCACCGGCGGTGACGGCTGATATCAGCCGGGGCAAATCTGCGCCGCAGGGTTCCCGAGCAATAACGGTGACTTACTTTCTGGTGCGGGGATTGCTTTGCAGGGGGCGACGAAACCTCACGCCGCCGTTGCGCGTTTCCGGTCAACTCCTCCCCGAAGGACCGGATCCAGCCCGGAAAGGACACCATCATGCAAATCGCGATCGTCGGCCTTGGCCGCATGGGAGCCAATATTGCCCGCCGGCTGATGCGGGCCGGGCACGACTGCGTCGTCTACGACATCCACCCGGCGGCCGTCGCCGGTCTCGCCGCGGAAGGCGCGACCGGTGCCAGCTCGCTTGGCGACATGATTGAAAAGATGGCGCCGCCGCGTGCGGTCTGGCTGATGCTGCCGGCGGCGATCGTCGACAGCACGATCGCAAGGCTGTTGCCGCTCGTCAGTGCCGGCGACATCCTCATTGACGGTGGCAATTCATTCTATCGACACGATATCGACCGCTCGAAGCTGCTTGGCGAACGCGGCATCCGCTATGTCGACATCGGCGTCAGCGGCGGCGTCTGGGGCCTCGAGCGCGGCTATTGCCAGATGATCGGCGGCGATGCCGCGACCGTCCGGCACCTCGATCCGATCTTTGCGGCGCTGGCGCCGGGCGTCGGGGCGGCGCCCGCACGGCGGACCGCACGGCCGAAGGGACAGCCGAGGCCGGCTATCTGCATTGCGGGCCGGCGGGCGCTGGCCATTTCGTCAAGATGGTGCACAACGGCATCGAATACGGGCTGATGGCGGCCTATGCGGAGGGCTCAACATCCTCGCCCATGCCGGGGCCGGCCGACTCAACGGGGCGGCCGACGCGGAAACCGCGCCGCTCGATGAACCGGAGGCCTATCGCTACGACCTCGACGTCGCCGAAATCGCCGAATTGTGGCGGCGCGGCAGCGTCATCGGCTCCTGGCTGCTCGACCTTTCGGCGCATGCACTGGCGCTTGATCCGACGCTGTCCGCCTTTGCCGGGCGCGTTTCCGACTCCGGCGAGGGGCGGTGGACGCTGAAGGCGGCGGTCGATCTCGGCGTGCCGGCGCCGGTGCTCGGGGCGGCGCTGTTCGATCGCTTTTCGTCACAGGGTCAGGCGCTTTTTGCCGACAAAATGCTTTCAGCGCTGCGCCATGAATTCGGCGGCCATGTCGAGAAGACCGGCGAGGCCTCGACGCTCGAAAAGCTCGGAGGCGGCAAATGAGCAAGCCCGTCCGTTCCGACGCCGTGGTGCTTTTCGGGGCCAGCGGCGATCTTGCCCGCAAGAAGATCCTGCCGGCGCTCTATGACATGTTCCGGCGCGGCCGGCTCGATGTGCCTGTTGTCGGCGTTGCCCGCTCGGGCTGGGATCTTGCCGCGTTCAAGTCGCATGCCCATGACGCGATCCGGCAGGACAGCGACTATGAGGCAGGGCTCGCGACCGGGTTTCTTGAGTTGCTGCGCTATGTCGATGGCGATTATCGCGACCGGGCAACGTTCGAAAACCTCTATCAGGCGCTCGGCGCGGCCCGCCATCCGCTGCACTATCTCGCCGTGCCGCCGAGCCTTTTCGCGCTCGTGGTGGAAAGCCTCGATGCGACCGGCTGCATCAAGGGTGCGCGGGTCGTCGTCGAGAAGCCGTTCGGCCGCGATCTCGAGTCGGCGGTCGAACTGAACCGGGCGCTGAAGGCGGTGCTTGCCGAGGAGGCGATCTTCCGCATCGACCATTTTCTCGGCAAGGAGCCGGTGCAGAACCTGCTCTATTTCCGTTTTGCCAACGCCTTCCTCGAGCCGATCTGGAACCGCAATTTCGTCAAAAGCGTTCAGATCACGATGGCCGAGGATTTCGGTGTTGCCGGCCGCGGCAGCTTCTACGAGGAAGTGGGGGCGATCCGCGACGTCATCCAGAACCATCTTCTGCAAGTCGTCGCGCTGCTTGCGATGGAGTGCCCGATCGGCAGCGACGCGACCTATCTTCGGGACGAGAAGGTCAAGATCTTCAATGCCATCCGCCCGCTCAGCCCGTCGCAACTGGTGCGCGGCCAGTTTGCCGGCTATCGCGACGAACGCGGCGTTTCGCCGACGTCGCAGGTCGAGACCTTCGCGGCGCTGCATCTTCACATCGACAATTGGCGCTGGCAGGGCGTGCCGTTCCTGGTGCGGGCCGGCAAGTCGCTGCCGGTGACGGCGACCGAGGTCGTCGTCAACCTGCATTATCCGCCGCAGGTGCTGTTCAAGGACGACCGTCCGGCGTTTCCGAACTACTTCCGCTTCCGGCTCGGACCGACGGTGCTCATCGGGCTTGGAACGCGGGCGAAAAAGGCCGGCGAGGACATGGTCGGCGAGCAGGTCGAACTGAACGTGCTGCACCAGCACGGTGACGAGATGGCGGCCTATGAACGGCTGATCGGCGACGCGATGCGTGGCGATCCGACCCTGTTTTCGCGGGAGGACAGCGCGGAAGTGCAGTGGCGGATCATCGAGCCGGTCCTTGGCGACAGGACACCGGTGCACACCTATGCGCCGGGAAGCTGGGGGCCGGTCGAGGCCGATGCGATCGCCCGTCCCTATGGCGGCTGGCACAATCCGCTGGCCGAGGACGGGGCGAACGATCCGGACTGAGCAACCTGTCCGCCGACAAGGAGAGCGACCCCATGCGGATGATCATCACCAGGGACAGCGAGGAACTGGCCCGGCGCGGCGCTGAATTCGTCGCCGAAGTGGCCCGTGGCGCGATCGCGGCGCGGGGGCGGGCACTTCTTGCCTTCAGCGGCGGGTCGACGCCGGGGGCGATGTTGCGGGCGCTTTCGAGCGTTGCTCTCGACTGGTCGGCGGTTCACGTGTTTCAGGTTGATGAGCGGATCGTGCCGGCCGGGAGTCCGGACCGGAATTTTGCCGGCTTGAAGAGCGACCTTCTCGACCGGGTTCCGATCCCGCCGCAGAACGTTCATCCGATCCCGGTCGAGGAGGCGCAACCACAGCTCGCGGCGGACCGCTACGAGGTGCTGCTGGCGCGACTTGCCGGAGCGGATACCCGGCTCGACTTCATCCATCTCGGACTCGGCGAGGATGGCCACACGGCCTCGCTGGTGCCGGGGGATGGCGCCCTTGGAATAACGCAACGCCATGTCGCCGTGACCGCTCCCTATCACGGGTTTCGCCGGGTCACGCTGACCTTTGCGGCGCTCAATGCGGCGCGGGCCCGGCTCTTTCTCGTTTCCGGCGCCGACAAGGCGGTGATGCTGGTGCGGCTCGCCGGTGCGGACCGGACCATTCCGGCCGGATTGATCGACCGCGAAAACACGGCCGTCCTCAGCGATGCAGCGGCGGCCCGGCTGTTGCCGGAGGCGACGGGAGGCGGCTATGCCACGGGTACCTGACAAGACGGGCGGCGAGGGCAGCAAGCGCGTCCTTGCCGTCGATGTCGGCGGCACGCACGTCAAGTTCAAGCTGTCGCCGGGTTCGGAACGTCGGGAATTCGATTCCGACAGCAAGCTCTCCGCCGCCGCGATGGTCGCAAAGGTCCGCAAGATGACCACGGATTGGACCTATGACGTCGTCTCGGTCGGCTTTCCGGGCCCCGTTGCCGGCAACCGGCCGGTCGCCGAACCGCACAATCTCGGCAAGGGCTGGCGCGGCTTCGATTTCGCCAAGGCGTTCGGCCGGCCGGTGCGGGTGGTCAACGACGCGGCGATGCAGGCGATCGGCAGCTACCAGGGTGGCCGGATGCTGTTTCTCGGGCTCGGCACCGGGCTTGGCTCGGCGATGATCCTCGATGGTGTCGTCGAGCCGATGGAGCTTGCCCATCTCACCTGGCGCAAGGGCAAGTCCTATGAGGAGCTTCTTGGACTGTCGGCGCTAAAGAAAGCCGGCAAAAAGAAATGGCGCAAGCGGGTCGCCGACGCAGTGGGCGAGCTCGTGGCGGCGCTCGAGCCGGACTACGTGATCCTTGGCGGCGGCAACGCCGAAAAGCTCAAGTCGCTGCCGCCGCTTGCACGACGCGGAGAGAACGACAATGCCTTCATCGGTGGCTTCCGCCTCTGGGAGCGCGGGTTTGGCCGCGGTTCCGACTGAGCCGAGCGGGCCGGCACCCGGTGCGCCGGGGATAGAGCCGACCTGGACGAGCAGCGCCAAGGACGTCGTCGGCATGGCGCTCGGCGCCTCCAGGGTCTGGTTCACCCTCGGGCGCGGCATCGTCAACGAGGTCTACCATCCGCGCGTCGATATTCCGCAGATCCGCGACCTTGGTTTCATCGTCGGCGATGGCGCCGGCTTCTGGGTCGAGGTCAAGCGGCGCGACGACTACAGCCTTCGCCTGCTGGCGCCGGGGGCGCCGGTGGTCGAGATCGTGCACCGGCACCCGCGCTTCACGCTGACGCTGCGGATCGTCGTCGATCCGGAGCGCGATGTGCTGCTCATCGATGCCGACCTTGCCGGTGAGGAAGGGCTTCGGCTCTTTGCGCTGCTGGCGCCGCGTCTCGGCACGGCCGGCCGCGACAATCTCGCCCGGATCGAGCGGCATGGCGGGCGGCGCGTTCTGGCCGCCGAGCAGGGGCCGTTCGGCCTTGCCCTTGCCGCGGTCGATGGTGCCGGACGGAATGCGCTCGGCCTTGCGAGCGCCGGCTATGTCGGGGCGAGCGACGGCTGGCAGGACTTTCACCGTCATGGCGCGATGACCTGGTCGTTCGCCGAGGCCGGACCCGGCAATGTCGCGCTTATCGGCGAAGTCGCCCCGCGAGCAACGCTTGCCCTCGGCTTTGGCAGCAGCGCCGGGGCGGCAGCAACGCTCGCGATCTCAAGCCTGATGCAGCCTGTCGGGGATGTGCTCGAGCGGCAAGCCGCGGCCTGGCAGCGCTGGCATCAGCGGCGCGGCGAACACGCGCTTGTCTCCGACAAGGACGCACGGCGCTCGCCGACGAAGTGGCGCTGTCCTCGATGGTGCTGCGGGCACATTGCGACAAGACCTATCCGGGAGCCATGACGGCGAGCCTCACCGTGCCCTGGGGCAACAGCCGGGACGATCGCGGCGGCTATCATCTTGTCTGGCCGCGCGATCTCGTCGAATGCGCGACAGCGCTGCTTGCGCTCGGCGCGGTCAGCGAAGCGCGGGACACGCTGCGCTATCTCATCGCGACGCAGAAGGCGGATGGCGGCTGGTACCAGAACCAGTGGCTCGGCGGCACGCCCTACTGGCAGGGAACGCAGCTCGACGAGGCCGCCCTGCCGGTGCTCCTGGCCGCCGCGCTGGATGAGCGCAATGCGCTTGGCGGCATCGAGGTCGGCGACATGGTGCGCCGGGCGCTGTCATTCATCGCCGGCCATGGTCCGGCAAGCCCGCAGGACCGCTGGGAAGAAAATGACGGCATCAACGCCTTCACGATGGCATGCGCTGTCTCGGCCCTTGTCGCCGGTGCCGCCTTCCTGCCGCCGCCGGCAGCGGGCTTTGCCCTGGCGCTTGCCGATTTCTGGAATGCCCGCATCGAGGACTGGCTGACGGCGGGGCAAACCGACCTTGCCCGGGAACATGGCCTTTCAGGCTACTATGTGCGGATCGCGCCGGGCGGCATCGTTGCCGATCGGCAGTGTCTTTCGGCGGCGTTCGAGATCCGGAACGTCGAGCGGAACAGCGAGATCGCGGCGGACCGGGAGATCGGCACCGATTTTCTTCAGCTCGTCCGATTCGGCCTGCGGGCCGCCGACGATCCGCTGATCGTCGACAGCGTCGCGCTTGTCGACAAGCTGCTGAAGACCGAGACGCCGATGGGGCCGGTCTGGCATCGCTACAATGGCGATGGCTATGGCGAGCATGACGACGGGCGGCCGTTCGATGGAACCGGGCGCGGGCGCGGCTGGCCGCTGCTGACCGGCGAGCGGGGTCACTTTGAACTTGCCGCCGGGCGGGATCCGACGCCGTTCCTCGAGGCGATGGCGGCGATGACCGGGCCAGCCGGGATGATGCCCGAGCAGGTCTGGGATACCGACCCGATCCCCGCGCGCGGCCTTTATCCGGGCCTGCCGACCGGATCGGCGATGCCGCTCGCCTGGACCCATGCCGAATTCCTGAAGCTCGTTGCCTCGCGTCATCTCGGGCATGCGGTCGATCGCCCGGGCGCGGTTTTTGCGCGGTATCAGGGCCGGCGGCCAGAGGAGACGGTTGCCGTCTGGACTCCCAATGGCGCGATTTCACGGATGCGGCGGGGTGTGGCACTGATCATCGCCCTCGGCGAGCGGGCGATGCTGCACTACAGCCTCGATGGCTGGAAGACCGTTGCCGATGTCGCGGGCCGAGATTGCGGCCTCGGGCTCCATGTCGTCGAGGTTTCGGCCGAGGATTTGGCCGGGGCGAGTGCTGTGGATTTCACCTGGCGGTCGCTGGCCGACGGCGCCTTGCCGGCCGGGACTATCACATCGGCTGAAAGGGCGCGTAGTTGCCGACTGGCAAGGCGGCAAAGGAAAAGCCGGGCGAAGGACCCGGCTTTTCCGTTGTCTCGCAGTCCGGACTGCCTGCGCGGCGTCAGTTCGCCAGCGCCTCGTGAATGTCGGAGGCGGCAAGGCTCGTCACGATCTGCAGGTCGCCGTCTTTTTCCGACCAAGTGATCTCGGAGGCCGGGATCGCGACAGTGGTGCCACCGACGCCGACATATTCTCCAACATCGACGGTGATGCCGACCATGTCATGCGCGTCGTCGAGGACGATGTCGGAAACGGTGCCGACCTGCTCGTCGCCGATGATGAAGACCGGCGCGCCAACGATCTTGCTGGCAAGGTTGAAGGGCTTCGTCGCGACCCTGGCGGCCGGCACGACCTCGGCGATCTGCGGGCCGGTGGTGACCGCATCGCTGGCGGCGAAGGCAGGGGCGGCGGCAACGAGGCCGATGGTGATGGCGGCGGCACGAAGGCTGTTGCGGGCGGTGGTGTTCATGGCACTTCTCCTGTTTTTCCCGGCATTCGCCCAGCAATCGTCATGCCTAGATTATCACATTGATTTATATTGATAATTTTTTCAGATCGGGAGACTGTGGTGGCTGTCCACCATTGCCGCGGCGATATCAACCAGCGCTCCGCGCGCAAAAAAAGGCCGGGCGTTGCGCCCGGCCAGTCACGAGATCGACGAGGGGAATTGGGTTCAGTTCGTCCTGGCGTCGGCCGGCTTGGCCGGGGCAGCGGCGGCGGGCGTCTGGCCAGTATCCTTGGCGCCCGTATCATTGGCGCCGGTATCCTTGGCGCTCGCATCATTAGCCTTGGCGGTGTCCTTGGCCGGCATCTCGACCAGCATCACCGTTTCGACGTCGACACCGGCCTCGGCGGCCTTCAGCTCCAGATTGGCCTCGTAGAACTTCTGCTGGCCGATCAGGATCGCGGCCTTGTCGACATGGGTGCTAGTCTCGTCGAGCGGCATCATCAGGCGGGTGTAGCCGACATCGACGGCGGCAAGCTTCAGCTCGTTGAGCGCTTCGTCGGTCTTGCCCTGCTTCAGCTTGTCATTGCCGGCCTTCACGTGAGCCGCCTTCTCGGGCGAGTCGACATATTCATGGTCGATCAGAAGCTGGCCGTCGAACGGAACCCAGTTGCCGGCCGGCTCCTTGCCGCCCTTGCCCTTGATCACGGTGTCGTCGCCGCGGGTCTTCTCGATATCGAGCTTGGCGGCGTCGATCAGCTTGGCGGCGCCGGCGGTGTCGCCGTTGAAGATGGCGATGCGGGCGGCGCGAATGCCGCGCATCGTGTTGAACGCATCCTGGGACAGGCGCAGCTCGTCCCTGGCGAGGGCCGACTGGGTCGCCGCGACGACCGGATCGGTCGCCTGGCTCGCCCGGGCGATCATCGGGGTCAGGGCGGTCGTGGCAATTGCGACGGATGCGAGCGCTGCGAAGGAGAGTTTGCGCAAGGTGGTCATTTTCCCGTTCCTTTCCAGTGCCACCCGATGGCTTCGTTCTCATCCGGATCGGGGCCGGGTGGCGGCGGCGGTCCGGCTGGTCTCTTGCGACCAGAGCTTGGCAACACCCTTGCAGCGGTCATGCCATGAATTAAGATATTGTATTCATTTAATTTTCGCTCTCGGCTGACGGTCGCGGCGGGAATTCGGGTGGATATTTCCACCGGTGCCCCAACGGGTTTTCGTGCCGGAAACCCGGGGCTCAGGTCCGCGCGCGGCGACGGCGCAGCCGCCAGAGAGCGAGACCGGCAAGGGCTGCCACGGCGGCAAGTGCAAGCCCGACGAGCTTGAAGCCGTGGAGATGGCCGATGATCGACAAGGCTTCGGCGGAGAGGCGGGCGCTGAAATACAGCCAGAAGCCGACCCAGAGAGCGGCGCCGATGGCATTGGCCGCAAGGAACCGCCACCAGGCAAGGCCGAAGCTGCCGGCGAGAATTCCATTTAGCTGGCGAAGAATTATGAAGAAGCGGGCGACCATCACGACCGCAGCGCCGAAGCGGCGGTACTGTTCCTCAAGGCGGGCAAGGCGCGGTTCGGTCAGGCCGACATGGCGGCCGAGGCGCCAGACCGCGGCGGCGCCATATCGCCGGCCAAGGAAATAGCCGATGTTGTCGCCGATCACCGAGCCGGCCCAAAGGGCCAGGAAGAGCGGCAGAAGGCTTGACCCGCCAGTGCCAGTGTTCGTGCCGGCGGCGGCGCCAAGGGCGATGATCAGCGTTTCGCCGGGCAGGGGTGCGCCGAGGGATTCCAGCATGACAACGAGAGCGGCGACCGGATATCCGGCGGCAACGACGGTTGCGACGAGGCCAGACATGGCGGCGCCTTTCGGGGATGGGCTCAGTTGCGGCTGAGGCCGTATTTCTGCATGCGATAGCGCAGGGTCTCGCGGGTCGTGCCGAGGGCGCGCGCGGTTGCCATGACATTGTGGCCGTGGCGCTCGAGAGCGGTCGCGATGATGAAGCGGTCCATTTCCTCCAGCATCATCGAGCCATCGAGCGGCAGGCGGATCCAGTCGCCATCGTCGGCGGCACTGGCCGCGCCGCCCGGGGCAGGACGGACGGCACCCGGCAGCCCCAGCCATTCGACCGGCAGGTCCGGCCCGCTCGACAGGAGCACGGAGCGCTCGATGACGTTGCGCAGCTCGCGGACATTGCCGGGCCATGCATAGGTGCGGAGCGCCTGCCAGGCGGCATCCGGCACGCGCGACACGATCTTGCCGGCGCGGCCGTTGAATTCGCCGATCATCGCCATGACGAGGTCGGCGAGGTCCTCCAGCCTGTCCTTCAGGCTCGGCAGGACGATCTCGAAGACGGAGATGCGATGATAGAGGTCGCTGCGGAACCGTCCGGCCGCTGCCTCGTCCTTGAGGTTGCGATTGGAGGCGGCGATGACCTGTACGTCGACGGAGATCGGCTGTTCGCCGCCGACGCGGCGGTAGCTCTGCTCTTCCAGCACCTTCAGGAGTTTCGACTGGAGACCGAGATCCATCTCGCCGATTTCGTCGAGAAAGAGGGTGCCGCCGTCGGCCTGTTCGAAAAGGCCGCGATGGCGTGCGCGGGCGCCGGTGAAGGCGCCGGGCTCATGGCCGAAGAGTTCGGATTCCAGCAGGTCGCGCGGGAAGGCGGCGCAATTGACGTCGATGAACGGGCCGTCGCGGCGAAGGCCGGAATAGTGGAGAATCTTGGCGGCAAGGCCCTTGCCGGTGCCGGTCTCGCCACCGAGGAGAACGCTCGACAGGGGAACGCGGGCGAGCTGGGCCAGCATGGTGCGGACCCGGGCGGCCAGCGGGCTCGAGCCGAGATAGCTCTCGGGGGCGTAGCGCACGGCAGCCGTGCGGGTGGCATCGCTGAGCCGCTGCTGGGCGCGGGCGCCACGGGTTGCGGCGGCCAGCGCAAGATCGAGCTTGTGGTAGTCGAGCGGCTTGGCGAGGAAGTCGAGGGCGCCGAGGCGCATGGCGCGCTGCACGTCGCTCTCCTCGCCATAGCCGGACAGGAAGATCCACTCGCCCGGCTTGCCGTTGGTGCGTGCTTCCTCAAGGAAGTCGAGACCGTTGCCATCGGGCAGGTTCATGTCCGAGAGGACGACGGCCGGCTCGATGCCGAGATCGAGGATGAGGTGACGGGCGTCGGCAAGGGTCGGCGACAGGGACACCTGCCAGCCCAGCCGTTCGAAGCGGCGCTTCAGCTCGGCGCCGAACAGCCGCTCGTCCTCAATGATCATCATGGTCGCCATTTGTCCGATTCCCTGCAAGGCGCTGATATTGTGTAAGGTTTTCAGGTCACGCCGGGCATGGCAGCGAGATGACGGCGCGGGCGCCGCCGCCCTTGGCGCATTCGAGCCTGAGTTCGCCGCCGGCCGAGCGGATCTGGCGCTGGATGACGGCAAGGCCGAGGCCGGTGCCCCTTTCCTTGCCCGACTGGAAGGGCCGGACGCCGAACCGCAGCAGGTCTGGCGGATAGCCGGGGCCATCGTCGGTGACGGCGAGGACGATCTCGCCGCCCGCACGATGCGCCGAGATGCCGATCCGGCCGGGATTGCCGCCGATTGCCTCGGCGGCGTTGCGCATCAGGTTGAGCAGCACCTGGCGGAGGGTGTCGCGCGGCAGGCGGCAGGTTTCCGCGGCGATATCGGTCACCACGTCGATGCGGCTCCTCGCCGGCAGGCCGAAGCGGAAGAGGCGGGCCATATCGTCAACAAGACCGCGCAGATCAACGGGGGCTGGCGCTTCCGGCCGGCCAGGCCTGCGCTCGAGCAGTTCGTTGAGAAGGCGGCTGACGCGGTCCATCTCGTCAATGACGAGGCCGAGGCGTTCCTTCTGGTCGGCGTCGGCGACCTCGCCTTCAAGGTTGCGCAGGGCAAGGCCGATGCCGGAGATCGGATTGCGCAATTCGTGCGCGACCTGGGCCGAGAACTCGCCGAGGGCGGAGAGGCGAGCCGCATCGGCAAGCTCGATCTGCTGGCGCAGGAGCGTCTCGGCGGAAACGCGAACCTGCGCCTCCAGCGTTTCCTGCTGCCGGTTGGTCGCGTCGCGGGCCTCGCGAAGCTTTTCCGTCATGGCGTTGTAGCGGGCAAAGACGGGCGCGAGCGGATCGCCGGGCCCGGACGGGTCGATGCTGCGAAAATCGAGATTGCCGACGTTCTCCAGCATCACCGAGAGTTTCTGCAGCGAGCCGAGCGACCGGCGCCGAAGCTGCGCCAGCATCAGAACGGAGGCGAGCGGGGCGAGAAAGAGGGCCATGCCGGCGACGAGAAATTCTGATTCCGCTGCCTTTCGGGTTTCCAGAATGGCGAGGCGCTGGAGCTCGTTTTCCTCGGCAACGGTCTGGCGGACGATGGTCAGGGCGGCGAGCAGGCCGGCTTCCGGATTGCCGTTGTTCGCCTCGAGGAACTGGCGGGCCTGACGCAGGTTTTCCGGCGTCTGCTCGTTGAGGTGGCCGCCATTGTCGAGGATTTTCTGAAGACGGTCGCTGATGCCGGCGATCTCGGCATCGGTCGGCGGCGACCGGTCCTCGATGTGGCGGATCAGCAGTTCCTGGATGCCAAGGCTCGATTCCTGCAGGGCATGCAGGTGGTTGAGGTGCCGCTCCAGCGGGTCGAGGCGCTGTCTCGACGACCAGGACATGTAGGCAAGGAAAGCGATCGAGACGATGAGGCCGAGGGCGGCAAGGGTGGCGGCGATGTGGAACGGCCGCAACAGCGAACTGCGGATGCCGTGCGTCTCGTCGTCCCGGTCGGTCGCGTCGGTCATGTCGCCTTCTCCGGTGCCGCATCGCCAATTCCGGCGCGGATCGCCGCCGTTTGCGCCGGCGCCCCTCGGCGAGGGACATTCGTCCCGGTGCAAGCGGCACGCCAGCGCATGCGGCCGCGAAGTGCCTGCAAGGCCTTGCATTTTTTTGTGATGTGGCGCAGTGGCGGTTGAAATCAACCGGCAACCGGTTGTTTTCAACCGCCGCGGGGCAATGTCGTGCCGGACCGTCTCAGTTGGCTTCGGCGAGGGGGAATTTCAGGCGATAGCTGATCGAGACGTCGGTCACCTCATATTCCGCCGTGCCGTTCACCGAAGCCGGGACGATGCGCTCCAGAACGATGGAGCCGAAATGCCTTGTGTCTTCGCGATTGTCATGGCGGAAGGCGCCCGGCTCGTCGCGACGCTCGCTCCAGGTGATCTCGACCATCTCCTTTTCGATGCCGCGCCGCTCGACCGCACAGGTCAGCACGATCGGTTCAACGGATCGGCCGTGCGAGCCGTAGGAAATCGCGTTGACGACAAGTTCGTGCAAGGCGAGGCCGACATGAATTGCGGCATTGGGTGAGAGCAGCGGATCATCGCCCGTCCGACGGATCCGGTCCGGGTGTTCGGCGAGATAGCGATCGGTCTGCTCGCGGACGAGGTCACCAAAGCGGGCGCCGCTCCAGCTTGAGTCCGTGATGAGATCCTGCGATCGCGACAACGAGAACAGGCGGCCGCGGAACTTCTGCAGGAACAGGTCGAGCGTGCTGGAATGCTTGGCGGTCTGGCTGGCGATCGACTGGATGATGGCCAGGAGGTTCTTGGAGCGGTGGCTGACTTCACGCAGGAGCACCCGCAACACGATCTCGCGCCGGCGCTCCTCGGTCAGGTCCATGATGGTGATCATGACGTCGGCAGCCTCGATGCTTGCCGGAACCGTCTCCACAAGAAGCTCGAAGTGCCGTTCGCCGACCTGGATTTCGACGCGACGCTGCTCCTTCGTCGTGCGCACTTCGGACTTCAGTTCGGCAATCCGGGCGCCCAGTTCGTCGCCGAAAATGCTGAAATCGGTTGGTTCGGAACCATCAGCGACGCGCCAGCATTCGGGCAGATTGGCGACAAACAGGTAACGGTCGAACCGGTCCTGCGCGATGACGCAGACACCGGAGCGCACCAATGCCCGAATGAGATAGCGTCTGAACTGGTCTTCATCCTGACCAGGGCGCTCCCATGTGAGCTTCAGCCCCATTCGACCTTCTCCATTACGCGCCCCAACCAGTGTGATGCCGGCACTGCACGAGATTGTGTGCCGGCATCCGGGCTTCAGGATAGTTCCTGCGCGGCATCAGGCGCGCCGGAAAAGACCAGCGACCAGCGAGATAACCAGAAACACGAGGAACACGTAGAACAGGATCTGCGCGATGCCGGCAGAAGCTCCGGCAATGCCGCCGAATCCGAGAACGCCAGCGATGATCGCGATGACCAGAAACACCAGAGCATAGTAAAGCATCGAATTTCTCCTTCGGTTTGTTCGAAGGCAAAACGTTCCATGCATGAATATGTTCCACGGTGCTCTCGATCATTTTTGCATCACGCGGCGACGCGGACGTTCTCGCGGAAGAACAGCGCCTGACTGATGAGCGCCTTGACCATCTCCGGATTGAACGGCTTGGTGACAAGGAATGCCGGCTCCGGCCGCTCGCCGGTCAGCAGCCGCTCGGGAAATGCGGTGATGAAGATGACGGGAATGCTCTGACTGGCAAGGATCTCGTTGACCGCGTCGATGCCCGAGCTGCCGTCGGCAAGCTGGATGTCGGCCAGCACCATCTTCGGGCTGGTGGCGTTGAACAGTTCAACGGCCTCGGCGTGGGTGCGGGCAACGCCGGTGACACGGTGGCCGAGTTCCTCGACCATCTGCTCGATGTCCATGGCAATCAGCGGTTCATCCTCGATGATGAGGATGTCCGTCGCGACCTGTCTGGAAATTTCGCGAGAGGCTTCGGCAAGGAGTTCGCCGATCTCGCGCTCGTCGATATCGAGGATCTCGCTGGCCTCGCCCGGGGAGAAGGACTCGACGGCGGTCAACAGGAATGCCTGACGCGCTTTCTGCGGCACGGCGGCAAGGTTGGCCGCGGCGTGCTGTTCCCACGCAAAGGGCGATTCCATAGGGCGGATGTCGATTGCGGTGGAACCGAAGATTGTCGAGAACAGTTTGTACAGCGAGACGCGATCGCTGCTTGTCTCGGGAAAGGCCGACACGTCGGCTATGAGCGCTTCCAGAACGGCGGCCACATAGGCGTCGCCCGACGTCTGCGAGCCGGTCACCGCCCGCGCATAACGGCGCAGGAACGGCAGGTGAGAGGCGATTCTGGTGGACAGCGGCATACGCGGAAGTCTCCCTCGAGGATTTCGACCTGACTTGATGAAACGTTAACGTGGCCGTCGAAAAAAAGTTCCAACGTTGCGGAACATTTTTTTTCGTCACGCGTTGTGCAGGTAGACGATATGCGACCGATCTCCAGGGTGTCATGACAAATCAGAGTAAATCCTTGACAATTCAAGAACATGGATATGACGCAAGCGGCGGGCTCGATCCCAATGGCCAGATCTCGAGGAAGCTGCGTGAGTTCTACCTGTCGGTGCAGGAAGAGGCGATCCCGGACAGGTTCCTCGATCTTCTCGAGCGTCTTGACGAGGCGGAGCGGGCGCAGGCCGACGCTACGGGCGCGTCTGGCCCGGATGGCGCGGGGTTGCGCCCATGAGCGACAACGACATCGCACCCGATCCCCAGTTCAAGCGCCAGATGCTGGCGACGCTGCCGAGCCTGAGGGCATTTGCGGTGTCGCTTTCCGGGCGCCATGACAAGGCGGACGACCTCGTGCAGGACACAATCATGAAGGCCTGGGCGAAGCAGGACAGCTTCGAACTCGGGACCAACATGAAAGCCTGGCTCTTCACGATCCTGCGCAATGAGTTCTACAGCCAGATGCGCAAGCACGGACGGGAGGTGCAGGACAGCGAGGGCACCTTCACCGAGAGGATGTCGACTCATCCGGAGCAGTATGGCTCGCTTGACCTTGCCGACTTCCGCAACGCGCTCGAGCAGCTACCGGACGACCAGCGCGAGGCGATCGTTCTCGTCGGCGCTTCCGGATTTGCCTATGAGGAAGCCGCCGAGATTTGCGGTTGTGCCGTCGGCACGATCAAAAGCCGGGTCAGCCGTGCCCGAACGAAGCTGCAGGAACTGCTCGGCATTACGGGCGAGGCGGACTACGGGCCGGATGCGAGCGCGGCGGCCGTTACCTCGCAGGCGTTCGCCGGCTGAGGGCGGCGACGGCCGCGGCGACGAGATCGTCGGGAAAATATGGCTTCAGGACGACGGGGCATCCCTCGAAACCAGGGATGCCCCTGTCGTTTCCGCAGTCGGTCGACAACAGGATGACGGGTGCCCGGCATGCCCGGGCCATATCGGCAATCGCCTGCCGGAAATGTCGATCGGTGACGGGTTCATCGGGGAACTGGATGCCACGATCATCCTCCATGGCGAGGACGATGAGGTCGAAATGCCTGTCCTGCGCCATTGCGACGAACTGGGCCGGCGTGTAGGCGTCGGCTCTGCAGGCGAGGCGTTCGGCGAGTGTTTCGGCGGCATCGATCGCGATGATGGCAGAGGGGTCGATGACGGCGACTTGAAGCAGGCGCTGAACCATTGGGCTTGGCCCTCCTTAGAGAGGCAGAAGGCCGGATACGCCCGACGATTGTCAGTGCGCTACTATGACATAAAGGCGGGGAACCACCTGCACTTGCTGGCCAACCGTTTCCATCAGGACAGGAAGGTGAAAAATGGCCAGACAACCGCAAAAGACCGCGCCGAGAACCGATTGCAGCAACTGCCCGCTGCGCAAAGATCGATCATTTCGGAGCCTTTGATGCCGCAGGATCGGCGTTTGTCGCATCGTTCAAGACCGGCGAGCTGACCGCCGACGCCGGCGCGACCGTGCTTGTCGAGGGTCGCACAGCGCCACCTTTTCACGATCCTTTCCGGCTGGGCATTTCGCTACAAGATCCTCGAGGATGGCCGCCGGCAGATCCTCAATTATCTGGTGCCGGGCGACCTCGTCGGCCTGCAGGGTTCGCTCATGGGCGAAATGCAGCAGCCCGTCGAGGCGCTGTCGCCGGTCACCCTTTCGTCTTCGAGCGCGATCGGCTCAGCGAGCTGTTCGAGAACCACGCGAGCCTCGCCTTCGACATCACCTGGATCGCGGCGCGCGAGGGCGGATTCTCGACGAGCATCTGCTCAGTGTCGGACGGCGCAGCGCGCTGGAGCAGGCGGCCTATCTGCTGCCTTCCTGCAGACGCGCGGAAAGGCAACCAATGTCGTCACCGGCCGGCGCAGAATGATCCCCGTCACCCAGCGCCACATCGCCGACACGCTCGGCCTGTCTCTTGTTCACACCAACAAGACCCTGCGCAAGCTGCCAATCGGGAGATGATCCGCTGGCTCGACCGTGGCTGCGAGGTGCTGAACGAACAAGGCCTGCGGGAGATCGCCGGCTGGGAGCCCGATCCATCGACCTGCCGGCCGTTTGTCTGAAAAGGGCACGGCGCACGGAGGCTCTGATGCGGGCAATTGCAGTCCTCAACCGGGAAGGCAGGACGCTGCGATCGCTGGACATCAGCGACTTATGTCGCCGACTAGAAGACCGGTTTTCCAGCAAGGGCCACCGGGTCGATTGCCACGCATCGTCGCCGGCGGGGAAGTGCTGCCGGCACTGCGGGATGCGGCGCGCGACGCAAATTGCGACTCCATCATCGCGGCGGGAGGAGACGGTACGGTTTCGGCCGCTGCCGCCCTGGCCGTTCACCACGAAAAGATGCTCGGCATCCTGCCGGCCGGTACTATGAACCTTGCCGCGCGGGCGCTCGGCATGCCGCTCGACCTCGATCAAGCCGTCACGTCGCTGGCGAACAGCGTTGCCGCGCGTTGTGACATCGCGACGGTCAACGGCCGGCCATTCCTCCATCATGTCTCGTTCGGGCTGCATCCGCGCATCGTGCGGCAGCGGGCGCAGTACCGGTTCGGTTCAAGGTTCGGCAAAATGCTCGCCGGAGTGCGGGCAACACTGGCAATCATCGGCCAGTCGCGGGCACTGAAGGTGCGGATCGGGCGTGGTTCGGTTTTGTCCGCAGGCCGGTTCAGCCTGCTTGCGATATCGAACAATCCGTTCGCGGAAGGGCACCTGCCGTATCCGGACCGTCTCGATCGCGGTTTGCTTGGCGTCTACAGCGCCGAGGTTCTGGCGCCCGTTGCCGCCATGCGGCTTGCCGCCGATCTGGTGGTCGGGAGCTGGAGTGCAAATCCCGATCTGAAGGTTGCCTCAGTAACCGAGATCGAGTTCGAGATCGTCAGCCGCAGGGGAGCTGTGTCCGCCGTCGTCGACGGTGAACTGGTGCGGCTCGCGCCAAAAATATCCATCCGCAGCAGGCCCGGCGCCCTCAGGGTGCTGATCCCGGAACACGCATCAGGCATCGCTGCGGGGGTGGTTGCGCGTTCGGCCTGAGGGAACGGCAGCCGCCCGGAGTCCTTGCAGGACATGAGCGCGGGCAAGGTTCTGACGGCATGCGACCCGGAGCGGCGTTTGCCGTCCCGGGTCTTCGGCGCAGGTGGCCAGGCGTGATGCGGTCAGAGCGACGCGGCGCCTTTGGAGGGGATGTCGTCGGCGCCCGAACCGATGCGGTCGAGTGCGATTTCCACCTGGCGCATGGTTTCGCCGGCTTCGCCGTTGTCGATGCCCATCCCGCTTTCCGTCGCGGCGCGCTGTTCGTCTCGCGCATCTTCGTGCATGCGCACGAGCCGGGCAACGCGCTGGTCGTGATCGAGCGAGCGGTCGTCGAGGATCGACGAAATCCTGGCCTTTGCCCTGCGAACGCTTCCGGTCATGGCAGACCTCCCTTCAATGTCTGGTGTGTGGTGCCGGCGGCTGCGCCAGGGGCGAGGCCGCCAGCGTTGTCCAGGGTCAAGCCGAAACGATGGCGCGCAGCATCCACAGCGCCTTTTCGTGGAAAGTCAGGCGCGCCGTCAGCATGTCCTCGGTGACCATGTCGTCGGAATCGCCGGCCTTGCCGGCGGCCGTCCGCATCAGGCGGGCGGTGGCCTCGTGCTCGGCGATGAGATCGTTGACCATCGCGATCGCCGACGTGCTGTCGACATCGGCGGCGCCCGGCGCGAAATCGGACGCATTGCCGATGCTCGCCGGGGCGAGATGCCCAAGGGCGCGGATCCGCTCGGCGATGATGTCGGTGGCCGAGAACAGGGTATTGTAGTGCTCTTCGGTCAGCTCGTGCAGCGGCTTGAACAGCGGACCAACGACATTCCAGTGATAGACGTGGCTCTTGATCGTCAGGCGGTAGGTGGCGGCGAGAATGTCGGAAAGGGACTTCGACATTTCCTTGCGATAGGCAGCCTTGAGGCCGATATCGAATTCCTCGTTATGGGCCTTCGGCTTGAGAACGGCAGAAGCATTGGTGCTCATTGTCTGTTCCTTTCTTCGAACTTCGGGGTGCAGGCGGACGGGCGCATCAGCGTCTGTCGAACGCCTGCGGCGAAAAACGCGTCAGGCCTGTTGCCGGCCGTTGTCGCCGGGCCGCGTGTTCATTCCTTTCAGGACGAAAAACGCAGCCCCGGCGATTCCGGCCAGGGTCACAAGGCCCGGCGAGCGCAGGACGGTGGGCAGGACGGTGGCGGCGAGAGTTGCCGCCATGACCGGCCTTTTGGTTTCCGCTGCCAGGGCCGCCCGTTTGCCGTCGACGGCTTTCAGCACGGCAATGGCGACGAGTACGAGGACGCCCGTCGCGGCCATGATGGCGGAGATGGCGAGTGCCGCCTCAAGGGGGCTCGCGAGATCGGCGAGGTAGACGCCGGCGGCGGCGAGCGCCGATACATAGGCGGTGAGGAACAAGAGGCCGGCGACAGCGTAAAGGATCGCATTGCGCCGCTTGCGCCTTACCGCTGCGCCGATGTCCTCGGTGAGGATTTCAGCAAGAAGAGGCAGCATCCGCAGCATGACGATCAGCGCCGCGAAAGGAGCGCAAGGACGAAACCGATGCCGGCGGCAATGCCGACGGCCTGCAGCGGCTTCTCGCGAATGCGGCGGCGGGCAAGGCGCTCATAGCCCGAAAGCTCACCGCGAACCGCCTTCAGCATTTCCTCGGAACTGCCGGCAATCCGGGCACCGGCATCGGCAGCCTTGCCCTTCAGCTTTTCGGCTCGGTTCTGGCCATAGGAGGCAATCGAGCCGGCGAGAGCCGCGATTTCGCCGCGCAGTTCACTCACCTGCTCTTCAATGGTCGCCGCGGTCACATCCGTCCGACCATTGATCTTCTGGGTGATCTTGTCATTGGAAAAACCGGTAACAGACATTTTATTACCTCATGTTTTGTTGCTTGTTCATTCCGATAACGCCTGATTTCGGAAATCGTTCCTGTAAAAACGGAAACGCCGGCCCGAAAGCCGGCGCTTCTTGGTCGTTTTACTCGCTCAGCGGAGGATCACCGAGTCCGGGTCCTGCTTGTAGGCCTCGGCGTTGTAGGCAACCTGCCGCTCAAGCTGGTCTTCGGTGAAGCGCGTGAACACCCAGAGCTGGCCGTCATTGTCCTTGCGGATGTCGACATCGGCAGGGTCGAGGGCCACGGGCTTGGAGCCGATGCCAAGGAAACCGCCAACGTCGATGACGAAAGCCTCGATGCCGCCTTCGCTGGACACGAGCACGTCACCGACGTCGCCGATATCGTCGGCATTCGCGCCGTAAACACCGGCGCCGATCAAGGCGTCGGCGGACAGCGTGCTGGCGTCGACGGACATGGTGCCGGCCCGGGCATCATCGGTCTTTTCCGGCGTCGCCATCGCGGTCTTTTCCGGCGTCGCCATCGCGGTATCGGCCTTGCCGGTCTCGGCGGCGGCCGTCTCATCCCCGGCCGGGGATGCGGTCGCCGGGGTCTTGTCCATGGCGGTCTTGTCCATGCCGGTCTTGTTCATGCCGGTCTTGTTCATGCTGGCCGCGGCGTCGTTCGTTGCCTCGGCCGTCTCGGGCTTCTTTTCCGGCGTCTTCATGGCGTGCCGGCTGTCGGACGCCGGTTCCGTCATGCCGGTCTGCTGCCAGTTGCGGTCATAGGCGGGCGCCTTCTCGAGGTCTTCCCTGGAGGCGTCCAGCACAATCCACTTGTCGCCGTCCCGGTTGACCCAGGTCAGCTTGTCGAAATCGACCGCGACATCTTTCTCGCCGATGCCGAGGAAACCACCGACGCCGACGACGACCGCCTCGGCCGTGCCGTTCGACGACAGCACGACGTCGTTGATATCGCCGATCGCTTCGGCGTCGCTCGAGGTATTCGGATAAACGTTCTTGCCGATGAGGGTCGAGGCGAGAATCTGGCCTTCGCCGGAGGTGTAATAGCCGGTCTCGCTGGACCAGGGCTTCATGTCGCCATCCTGGTGAAAGACCGGCGCGGGCTCGGACTTCATCTGTTCGGTGGCGGCCGGCTTCATCGGCTGATCGCCCATCTTGGCGTCCATCTTGCTGTCGGCGGCGATGGCGCCGGTGCTCATCAGAGCGATGACGGCGGTGGTGGCAAGAAGCTTGCGGATCATGTTAGCTTTCCCCTTGTATGTCGATCTCGGGCATATGAGCCGCTCGGCGTGCAATGTTCGCGAGACGGCGCGCGCCGTGCGGCTGTTGACACCGACACAACGACCTTCGGCGGGGATGGTTCCGATGTTTCTCGCGCCGGACGCCGGATCAGGGCATTCGGCCGCAGTATTATTCGTCGAATAAATGTCTGTCGGCTAACTGGCGTTATGCGGCGCCAATCAAAGCATGGCGAGGGCCGCCACGATATCGGCCTTGCCGAATGGCTTCTGGACGATCGGCACGCCGGGGAAATCGTCGACGAGATCGACAAGGTCGCCATAGCCCGTTGCGAAGATGAATGGCACGCCGCTGGCAGCCAGCACCTCTGCCACCCTGGCGCTCGTTTCCGGGCCGAGGTTGACGTCGAGAAGCGCGAAGCTGAAGTCGTGGCCGGCATCGATGGTCGCGAGTGCGTCGGTCACGGACGATGCGATATAGACGTTGGCGGCGCCAAGTTCGACGATCAGGTCTTCGGCGTCCATGGCGATGATCATGTTGTCCTCGACGATGAGAACATTGCCATGGATTGCGACGTCGGCCCGCCTGGCCGCCGCATCCGTTTTCGGGCTGGCGGCAGGGGCCTGGGTTGCCGCCGGGCTGCAGAACGGCGAGGGAATGAGGAAGGTGGCGGTGACACCGGTCACCTCGAAGCGGATTTCCGCCTTGCCGCGCAGGTCATGCGGGATCGAACGCTCGATGATCGTCGAGCCGATCCGCGGCGGGTCGGCGCCTGGACGGCCGGACCGCCGCGTTCGCGCCAGACGAGATCGACAGCGCCGTCCTCGGTGAAGGCCGAGCGGATCTCGACCTCACCATGGCTGTCGCAGAGCGCGCCGTATTTGGCGGCATTGGTCAGCAGTTCGTGGAAGACCAGCGACAGCGCGGTGAACGCCTTCGGGTCGAGCATCGCGTCCTCGCCAATGAAGCGAACGCGGTCGGCGCGGTCACCGAGATAGGCCGACACCTCGGTCTCGATCAGGTGGCGCAGCGGTGCCGGGTTCCAGTGCTGCTGGGTGATCTGGTCATGCGCACGGGCAAGGGCGTGGATGCGGCCGCCGACAATCTCGGTGAAGGTCGCAACGTCGCGGGCCTCGTCCCGGCTCTGGCTGACGAGGCCGCGAATGATGGTCAGGATGTTGCGAACACGATGGTTCAGTTCGGCGATGAGGATTTCCTGCCGCTCCTGGGCCCGGGCACGTTCGCGAAGCGTGGTGTCGGCAAGGCGCAGCACGACCTCGAGGAGCGTCACGCGCAGGGCCTCGGCGGCACGAACCTCGCCGTCGGTCCAGGGCGCGCTCTGGCCGCGCACGATCTCGCGCCAGGCCTCGAAGCTCTTGCGGGGGGTGAGGCGAATGCCGTTCGGTCCGGTTTCCACCGGCTTTTGCGGATTGCCGCCCCAGGTCACCTGCCGCACCAGTTCCTGACGGAACAGGACGACATAGTCACGCGGCACGCGTGAAACCGGCAGGGAGAGAAGGCCGGCGGCCCGACCGGCGAAATCGGCGGCGGGCGGGTAGTTCGCCGACAGATGGTCGCTGGCGAATATCCGGCTCGCCGCGGACGTGTTGAGGAAGCGGACGAGACCGGTGAATTCCTCGCGCGTCGGGGTGATGCCGTTCGAGCGGAACTCGCCGTCGATCCAGGCGGCGATGCCGTCGTGGGGAATGACGGCGCCGATTGCGTCGGCGATCATGTCGAAGCTGTCCGCAATCGTCGAGCCTTCGGCGAGTTGGACCATCAACTGGTCGTGCAGGGCCTGGGCCTTGCGGGCCTCATCGCGCTCGAGGTTGCCTTCCTTCTGGTCAAGGACGAAGGCGAACATCTGGCCGAAAAGCTCGGCGGCGGAGCGCAGCTCGTATGAGAGAACCCTCGGCGTGCGGTTGTGGCAGGCAAAAAGGCCCCAGAGACGGCCACGATTGACGATCGAGACCGACATCGAGGCGCCGACGCCCATGTTGCGAAGGTATTCCAGATGAATGCCGGAAACGGCCCGGGTCGAGCTCAGGGTGAGGTCGAGCGGTTCGCCATGGGGGCTCACCGGCGGGTCGATCGGCACGCCGTCCTCGCCGACATCGGCGATGATGCGCAGCAGGTTGCGCATGTACAGGGCGCGGGCCTGCCTTGGGATATCGGAAGCGGGGTAGCGCAGGCCAAGGAAGGGTTCCATCTGGCCTTGCCGCGCCTCGGCGATGACCTCGCCGGAGCCGTCGCTGGCAAAGCGATAGACCATGACGCGGTCGAAGCCGGTCAGCGCCTTCATCTGGCGCGCGCCGGTCTGGCAGAGCTGCTGCAGGGATTCGCTGCGGCGTATCCGCTCGATCATCGGGCGCACATGCGCCGCGTAGTCGCGGTTGTCGCCGCTGTCGTGACGTTCGATCTCGATGACGATGGCGCGGCCGGAATAATGCAAGGCGACGTCGAAAAGGCGGGCATCATCAAGCAGGGGAATGCCGAATATCCGCTCGACGCAATCGCCGACGACGAGGAGCTGCAGGCGCGTGCGCAGGTCGTGGATCGCCTTCGGCGAAAATACGGAAACGAGGGATTCGCCGATGAGGTCCGTCGACGCGACACCGATGAAATCGACGACGTTTCGGGAGGCATGCATGACGCTCCAGTCGGCGGTCACAGCGATGAGCGCGCCGAATGACTGCACCCGGCCGAGCAGGTGGATGGGCTCGCGGTCGCAATTGGTCAGGTCGACAGCCGGCGTCTGCGCTTCCATTTCCTTCATTACGCGGCCAGCCTCGACTGAGTGGCAGCAAAGGCCGCCTCGAAATGGGAGAAAGTCGCAAGTGCGCTGGCGATCAGGCGCACCTGTGCCACCGGGTCCGGTGCGCGCTCGTCGAGGCGGGTGACGAAACCCGGCCAGAAGGACTTGACGCGTTGCGAGGACAGGTAGCGGCCGGCGCGCAGCACCTTCGGATCGGTGCTTTGCTGCCAGCGGCGGCGCAGAACCTGATTGCCGAGATTGGAGCCGGCGACGACATAGATGGCGCCGTCGATATCGGAAATCGAGGCCGGATCGAGCGCCATCGGCTCGGGGGCCGGCAGGTCCAGATCGGCGAGGTCGGCGCTGGCCAGATCGGCCATTCCGCCGGGCCAGCCACAATCCGGCGCCGCCGTCGCGATGAGCGCTTCGACGCCCGTCATGGCGGCGGCATGGGCCGCAAGAAAATGACCATAGCCATCCCTTTCGGTCAGGCTCAACCTGCCGAACAGGGCATCAATCCGGGCATGCGCCTCGCTGGTGCGATCCTTCAACAAAAATCGCGTCGTCTGCATTCAACTCCCCCAAGTCCCCGGCAGCCCTTGCTGCTGCCGTGACCGATCGTGACAGCCCGGACGACCTTCCCCTCGGTCGACGGGAGCGCCTGCCTCGTGCAGCAACCTAGCTCCGGCGCGGATTGCTGTCTTTAAACTATGACATAGCCATTTCAGTTCCGTGGTTCGCCGTCTTTTTTTCAAGGCGGTTTATGAACCGCTCGGTCCTTGCCCGCGCCGGGAACCTTCCCGTCGTTTCGGCGTTTTTCCGCCAAGTGCGGTCACGCCGCTCGCCCGAGGGCGGGCGGTTTCCATGAGGATGCGCCATGGGCCATGCCGGGAAATCGGAGAGCCTGGACGACTGCGTCGGCGTCGTGCTCGCCGGGGGGAAGGGGTCGCGGCTGTTCGAACTGACCGAAGACGAATGCAAGCCGGCTATCCCGTTTGCCGGATCGCTGCGGATCATCGATTTCACGCTGGCGAATGCGGTCAATTCCGGCCTTAAAAAGGTACTCGTTGCAACGCAATACCTGCCGGCAACCCTTTCCAGCCATCTGCGCGGCCGCTGGCGGGTGCTCTTCGGCCGGCGCGGCGGAACGTTCGACGTCCTGGTGGCGCCGGCGGATGCGACGGGTGGCACCGCGACGGTGATCGGCCGGGAAATCGAGCGCATCGACGCGCTGGCGGCACGGCACGTGCTCGTCGCGGCCGGCGATCATGTCTACCAGATGGATTATCGCGACCTCCTTGCGGAGCATCTCGCGTCCGGTGCGGATGCGACGGTTGCGACGCACATCGTCGATATCGATGCCGCACAACAGCTCGGCGTGGCGCGCGTCGACCGGTCCGGGCGCGTCCTTGCCTTTGCGGAAAAACCCGAGGTGCCGGCGCAGATCCCGGGCGAACCGGCAATGTCGCTCGCCAGCATGGGCATCTATCTCTTCGACTGGCCGTTCCTGCGCCAGCTTCTTGCCGAGGGGACTGCGCAAGGCATGCCATTCGAGGACTTCGGGCGGGATGTCCTGCCGGCCATCCTCGAGCGCGGGCATCTGCAAAGCCACCGCTACGCGCCGCCGAAAATCCTCGGGCCGGATGCCCGGCCGTACTGGCGCGATGTCGGCACGCTCGACGCCTTTCATGGCGCCCATCTCGATCTCATCGCCGGGGCAGGGCCGGTCGCCACTCCCGACTGGCCATTGCATGTCGGCGATCTCAGTCGTGCAATTGCCGAGGGTTCGCAGCCGCCGCCCGGCTGCCTCGATTTCGGCCGCTATTCCGTTGTCGAAACGCTTTCCGGTCCGCAGTGCGTGTTCGGAATCGGCTGTCAGGTTCAGCGTTGCGTGCTGATGGAAGGCGCTGCCGTCTCGAGCGGCGCGCGCATTCGCGGGGCGCTGATCGCGCCGGGCACATTCATCCCGCCGGGCCTCGTTGTCGGCGAGGACCCCGACGAGGATGCGCGCTGGTTCCGGCGCGGCGAGGCGGGCACCGTTCTCGTCACGCGCCAGATGGTGGCGCGGTGGACCGATGGACAGCGCCAGCTACACCAGATGCCCGGCCGGCGCCTCGGCACCGCGCCGGAACCCGCCGCAACGGCTCGCCGCGAACGCGCGGCAAACCGGCACAACCACCTGATTTTCCCCCACAAACCGGATGTCACCTCATGACCTATGCCTTTCGCGAACTTGACTACATCAAGCCCGAACTCGGAGCCGATTTCATCGGTGAGGGGACGCATTTCGCGGTGTTCTCGGCTCATGCAGAGGCGATCGAGCTTTGCCTCTTCTCCGAGGACGGCACGGAGGAACTCACCCGGCTTGCTCTGCCAAACCGGCAGGGCGACGTCTTTTCCGGGTTCCTGCCGGGCGTTGGACCGGGCACGGTGTACGGATACCGCGCATACGGTCCCTATGCGCCGCAGGAGGGACATCGGTTCAACGCGAACAAGCTGCTGCTCGATCCCTATGCGCGCGACGTTCGTGGCAAGCTGCTCTGGGACGATGCCCTTTATGGCTATGGCATCGGCAATCCGGATGGCGATCTGTCGTTCGACGAGCGGGACAGCGCGGCCTTCATGCCGAAAGGCGTCGTCATCGATCCGCAATTCGACTGGCAGGGCGACATGCCGCTGCGTCGACCGTTCACGGAAACGGTGATTTACGAGGCGCATGTGCGCGGGCTCACCATGCTGCATCCCGATGTTCCGGAAGCCGACAGGGGCTGCTATCTCGGCATGGCCAGCGAGCCGGTCATCGACCACCTCAAGAGGCTTGGCATCACGGCCATCGAACTGTTGCCGGTCCACTATTTCATCGATGATCGCTATCTCGTCGAAAAGGGCCTGCGCAATTATTGGGGGTATCAGACCCTCGGCTTTTTCGCGCCGCAACCGCGCTTTGCCCGGTGCGACGCGACGCGCGAGTTCAAGGAGATGGTGCGCCGCTTTCATGCCGCCGGCATCGAGGTGCTGATGGATGTCGTCTTCAACCACACCGCCGAGGGCAATGAATGCGGGCCGACGCTGTCCTTCCGCGGGCTCGACAATGCCAGCTACTATCGCCTGTCGCCGGAGGATGCGCGCTACAGCTTCGACCAGACAGGTACCGGCAACACCCTGAACGTTGCCCATCCGATGGTCTTGCGCCTTGTTCTCGACAGCCTTCGCTATTTCGCCGATGTGATGCATGTCGACGGATTTCGTTTCGATCTTGCGAGCACGCTCGGCCGGGAAGCGCATGGTTTTGATCGGGAGGGCGGGTTTTTCGATGCCATCCGGCAGGATCCACTGCTTGCCGGCGTCAAGCTGATTGCCGAGCCCTGGGATATCGGCGAGGGCGGCTATCAGGTCGGCGGCTTTCCCTATCCCTTCCGCGAGTGGAACGACAAATACCGCGACACGGTGCGCCGGTTCTGGCGCGCGGATGGCGGCATGATCGCCGACCTTGCCAATCACGTTGCCGGCTCGGCGCTGCAGTTCGATCATACCGACCGTCCGGCGACGTCGTCGGTCAACTTTCTCACCGCGCATGACGGCTTCACCCTGATGGATGTCGTTTCCTACCAGGAGCGCCACAACGAGGCGAACGGCGAGGGCAATGCCGATGGCCACGACAACAATCTGTCGGACAACATGGGCGCAGAGGGCGAGACGGAAAACGCGGAGATCGTCGCGGCGCGGACCCGGCGCCGGCGCAACATGATGGCGACGCTTCTCGTCAGTCAGGGCGTGCCGATGGTCCTTGCCGGTGACGAACTCGGCAACAGTCAGGGCGGCAACAACAATGCCTACGCCCAGGACAACGAAATCGGCTGGGTCGACTGGACGGGCGAGGCCGATCCCTTCCTTGAATTCTGCCGTCGTCTCATCACGCTGAGGCAACAGATGCCGGTGCTGCGCCAGGACAGGTTCCTCAAGGGCGCCGGCCGGGCAGGCGAGGCCGACATCGTCTGGCTGAGACCGGATGGCGGCGAGCTCGGGGACGGCGATTTCGGCAATCCGGAACTCAAGATCGTCGGTGTGCTGCTGCGGGCCAGCCGGGAAGGTGGCGAGGAACTGCCACCGGCCTTGCTTGTCTTCAATGCGACGGACGCGTGCGATTTCCGTCTGCCCGCGCATGCGGGGCGTGGCGGCGTTTGCTCGATACGGCGCGCGACGATCCGTTCGAGGAGGAGATTCTGGCCGCGGATCGTTTCGACATGCCGCCGGCGGCGGTGGTCGTCTTCAAGGGGGACTGACAGGTCTGGCGGTTTGCCGGTGTGTGGCGCCTCCCCCGGAGGGCGTGACCCGGAGGCCCCGGCTGGTACCTGCACGCGACCGAAGCCAATCGGGCCAGACCCCTTAAAGGTCTGGCCCATTTCATGTTCTGCCCGTTCAGGGCCGGAACCATTGGCGGCGGGGAACGTTTCTTTCCTGAAGCGTTCGTTGTTTCCGCACGAGAGAATTCCATGCCGCTTTCCATGACAAGGACCGTCGCGGTTCTCATCACCGTCACGATCGTGGTGCTCGGCTACACGCTCTATCAGGATCAGCAAAGGTCCGAGCGGGTCGAAATCTCGATCGGCGGCACCGGGCTGTCGGTCGAGAACAACTGACGCGCCTCTTTTCCACCTCCCGCCATCGTCAAGCCGCTTCGGTGCCGGTCACCCCGCCGGCAAGCGGCCGGGCTTGCCGCAACCTCACTTCAGGAGCCAGAAAAATGCTTGGAACCATCCTTCTTGTCGTTCTCATCCTGCTTTGATCGGAGCGCTGCCGACGTGGCGTCACAGCTCCGCGCGTGGGGCTACGGCCCGAGCGGCGGTCTCGGCCTTGGTTGTCATCGTCATCATTCTCGTGCTGATGGGACGCATCTGACGTCGCTATCCTCCCACCCTCCGGAACAAATTCCTGCCGGCCTTTCGAGGCCGGTTTTTTGGGGCGTACAGGGAGCGGTCTGTCGGCAAAGAAAAGGAGAGAACCCTGGCAAAGGTTCTCTCCTGATTGACACCGGGGCATTGGTGTCAGGAAGCAGGACCTCGTTTGGCGGGGAGGGAAGTGTCCTGCTTGTGGTAATAACGCCGTTGCCGCAGAGAGGTTCCCGGCCGATGGCGCGTTTTTACCGGCGACCGCCCGCCCGCCGGAGCGAGCGTTTCTCTTCGGTCGCGGCGTTGCGCAGAAGGCCGGTGGCGTGGTCGATTTCCCGGATGAGGGATCAAGGTCCGTGCCATCGCTGTTGTCGAGCCGGGCGACGAGAGCTTCGCGCATTTCGGCGAGGCGCCGGCGGCGCTCGTCGATTGGCTGGCCCGACAACACCAGCCCCTCGATTTCGCGGGTGGTGAAGGCCTGGGCGGTCGTTTTGACGTCGAGCTTGTCGCCAACGTCCGCATCGACCGGATGGCGCGAGGTTTTCGGGTTGCTCATGGTGTTTCTCCTTTCTCAAAGGAACAACACGCGGGCGGCGAAATCGTTTCACTGAAAACGCTTTGCCGGGCACGAGCAGACCGTCCGGATCGGCGCTGCCGACTCAGGCATCAGGTGCGCCGAGCGGCAGGATGTTGCGGACGATCGCGAAGGCGATGAGGAGGCTCGGAACGGCAATGAAGCCGCCGATCGGGCCCCACAGCCAGATCCACAGCGCCAACGCAAGGAAGACGGCAAGGGATTGAGCGTGACGGCGCGACCGATGACGTGAGGGGTCACGAACTGCGCCTCGATGAGGTGCAACATCAGGTATGCGGCAGCCGGGGTCAGGATCGGCACGAGCCCATGGCCGGTCGCCAGCCCGACGCCGAGCAGGATGACCACCATGAAAGCCGGTCCGATGTAGATGACGTAATTGAGGACGCCGGCAAGCAGGCCCCAGAGCAAGGGCGAGGGGACGCCGACAAGCCAGAGCGCCAGCGTCACGGCAGCGCCAAGGCCGAAATTGACCGCGGTGATCGACAGAAGATAGCGCGAGACGAGAAACTCGACGTCCCGGAAGACATGAGCGACGCGCCAGCGAAGCCGGCGGCTGAAGCAGAGCGACAGCACGCCGATGCGCAGTTGCGCGCGCGTCGCGATGTAGAAATAGAAACTGGCGAGGAAGATCAGCATCTGGGCGGCGATCGCCGGCGCCAGATAAACCACTTCGGCAACGGGCGATCCCTCGCTGACGGCGACCGTGACATTCGAGCCCTGACCCATGGCGTTCTGCAGTTGCTCTTTCAGGCCGTCAATCGAGGCGATGACACCGCGCCATCCGACGATTTCGGCCTGAAGCCGCGACCAGATCATCGGCAACTTGTCCAGCCAGTCTGACAAGGGCACGGCAAAGCCGGCGATTGCCGTGGCGATGATCGCAGCAAACACTGCGACGGCAAGGGCCGCGGAAATCGAGGGTGGAATGCCCAAGCGCTCGATCCGGTCGGCGAGCGGGCCGAACATCAGCCCGAGCACGATGGCGAGGGTGACCGGCGCAAGAATGACCTGCGCATAGTCTATCGCGGCGAAGAAGACGACCAGCCCGACAATGATGGTCGCGACGCGCGAGCCCCCGGCCAGTGCAGCTTCGAAGCTCGAACGCGGCGCGAGCCGCACTATTGCCGGCTGTTTCAGAAGCATTGTCGCGTCACCCCTCGCACGATTGGCGAAGACGAAACGCGCCAGATGGCTCGACCGTTCCCGGTCTCGTGGCGGGTCGGTTGAAATTCCGCTCAGAGCGGCAGCTCGATATGGATGGACAGGCCGTCCTCGACAAACCGGCGCTCGATACTGCCGCCGAGCTCGCCCCGGATGTTTGCGTCGATGAGCCGACTGCCGAAGCCGCGCTTGGTCGGCGGCGCGATCGGCAGGCCGGTGCGCTCGTCCCAGTCGAGCGTCAGCAGGCGTTTTCGACCCGTGGCGAGGAGAGACCATCTGACGGTCAGCGTTGCGGCCGGGTTGCTGCCAGAGCCGTATTTCAGGGCGTTGGTGGCCAGCTCGTGGAAGGTGAGGCCGAGGGCCTGTGTCATGCGTTCGTCGAGTTCGATCGTCGGACCGGAAACGCTGTTCTCATCGATCCCGTCGCCAAAGACCTGCTCGAGCTCCTTGCGCAGAAGCTGGCCGAGATCGGCGCGCTGCCAGTGCGACCGGGTGAGCATGTCCTGGGCATTGGCCATCGACTGGAGGCGCGCCGAGAAGGATCTGGAAAAGCCGTCGAGAGACTCGGCGCTCGCGGCGGTCTGGCGGGATATCGCCAGAATGCGGGCGATGGAATTCTTGATCCGATGCTTCATTTCCTGAAGCATCAAATCCTTTTCCTGGATTGTTTTTCCGAGACGGCATGGAGTTCGCGGGCTGACGCGAGGGCCATCTGCTGCCAGCGCATCGAGGCGGCAAGGGCGATGGCGAGGAGCAGCGAGACAAAGGCAAAGAGGAGCGCGAAAGGATGCCGCCCGCCAGAGGCATTGGCGACCGCTTCATGGATCGAGATCGTCCAGACGCGGCCAGCGACATCCAGCTTGCGTGTCATCAGGTAGGTGTCGTTCGTTTCCGCCGCCTGGAAGCCGGCCGTGCGGTAAAGCAGCACGTCGGTGCCGCCGGTGGTGTCGCGGGTTTCGATTTCCACCGGCATGGCGATCATGCGGGACAGGGCAGCCTGATGCAGATCGCCGGCACGGAAGGGCGCATAGACGAAACCGGTGGTCTGACGGGCGCCCGTGGCCGGCGCGCCGGCATGAGCGAAGGACACCGGCATGTAAACGAGAAAGCCGGCCTGCTTGTCGGCGGTGATTTCCTGAACGAGCTCGACGGGGGCGCTTGCCTGCAGGCTGCCGGTGGCGATGGCCCGTTTCATCGCGTCGCGGCGAACCGGCTCGCTGAACATGTCATAACCGATCGCGACTTCATTGCGCGCATCCTGCGGCTCCAGGAGAACGATCGGTGCGCGGGCGTCAACATCGGTCTCGGCCGGCCAGACATCGCGGTCGAGCCGGTAATTCGCGGCGATTTCGACTTTGATGCCGGCCTCGGACCCGACCGGGACATAGCGGGCAAAACCGATGCCGCGAATGCCCTCGAACTGCCCGCCGAGGTCAAGCCCCGAAACGAAAGCCTGAAATCCCTGCCGGGACACCGCGCCATGCTCGGCGTCGAAAAACGCGACGGCGGATGCAAGAAGGGTCATGTGCTGCACGACCCGATTGCGCACGCGGTCGGCGGCTTCGTCGGCTACGGACTCGAATTTTGCGATCGTCGACGCTTCTTCATAGCGATAGATGACCGCGGTCATCCCGAGGCCGACCATGATGACGACAAGGAAAGCGGCTAACGGCAAAAACCGGTTCAATGCAAGGGCGCCTCGGGCCGAGACCGGAAAGACAGTGTTTGCTTGCACGCAGGCGGGCACTGGCCTGACGTGACCAATTTCCTGAATTAGCGCGCCTGCCGAGCCTCGTCCATCGCGACGACAACGCGACCATCCTCGATCGGACCCTTGACGGCGACTGACAAGGCGCCGTCGGACGTGATCTGCCAGCCAATGACGACACCCTTGTCTAGCGCCAGGGATCGACCTCGACGCACTGGCCATAGACGACCGGGCCAGCCGGCATGAAGCGGCGCAACCTGGCGTCGATGTCGGTTTCGCAGGCCTCGAGGCTCTCATATCCGAGCTTGTCACCCGGAGCCTCCTCGCAGTCCTTCAGATTGTCCGAGCAGGCGAGCAGCAAGAGGATGGCAGCGATGTGTTCCATTGGCGGATCTCCCTGCCACAGGAACGGATAAGCTGCTGCTTTGTTCCGGAAAAGGCCGCGCTTTTTCTTCGGGTCGATGTGGAACCTCGTCGCCGCGACGTCGTTTTCCCAGCAACGCCAGATCGGCGACGAACCCGTTCCAGGAAAGGAAAAGGCGATGAATTGGAACCAGATCGAGGGCAATTGGGAGCAGTTCAAGGGCAAGGTCCAGGAGCAGTGGGGCAAGCTTACCGGCGATGACCTCGACGTTGTGAAGGGCAACCGCCGCCAGCTTTCCGGCCTTATCCAGGAGCGCTACGGCAAGGCCGAGGAAGAGGTCGAGAATGAGATCGATGTCTGGCTCGACCGCCACTGACCAACCCCGTCATGCGTTTTGACCGCCGCCCGGCAATCGCCGGGCGGCGTTGTCGTTTCGAGCGTCATCCCGGCAGGATGGCGGCTCGCCATTCCATGGCAAAAGGGATGGCGGTTCGCCGGCTGAAGGGCGGCGTCCGCGCAGTTTGAATGCGCTATTCGGTTTTGCAGGGGAATGAGAATGGACAAACGTGTTCTGGCGATCGCAGCGCGCTTCTCGCCGGCGGCCTTTTCTCGAGCAGCGGTGCGCTCGCCGACTGGCAGACGCAGCGCTACGACGGCGGCGAGGGGGCAGCGGCAAGCCTGCGCATGGGCAAGTACAATCTGTCGCTCAGTTGCAGCCGCAGCCAGCGGCCGTCGCTGCAGTTCACGCTTGTCGGCAAGTCCTTTCCCAATCTCCATGCAAGCGACGATGTCGAAGCCAGTCTCGCCTTCCGCTTCGTTCTCGAGGGCGGGGCGAGCTACACGGAGCGTTTTTCGGCCTGGTACTATGGCGGCGACGGGGCCTGGACCGGCCAGATCGCCGTCGGTGAAGCGTTCCTCGTTGCCTTCGAGAAGGCGGGCGAGATGCAGCTTCTCAATCCGAAGGGCGGGGTGGTGCTGACCTTTCCGATGCGCGGCAGCGGCAAGGCCGGCAAGGCATTCCGGCAGGATTGCCGGCTCGGCGACTGATCGGGGGGCGTTCGGGACTGCGACCTTTAGCCCATTTGCTGATCTGCAGCGTTTGAAAGAGGCGCCCTATAAATGGGGGGCAACTTCCTTCCGACAGGAATTCAGGAGACACAACATGGCTTTTCTCACCCGCGTTCCCGACGCGGTCTTCAAGACCCGCGTGCGCAACGAGGCCCTTGGCGGCGACAATCCGTTCGAGTGGCGCGACGTCTCGACCGCCGACCTCTTCAAGGGCAAGCGCGTCGTCGTCTTCTCGCTGCCGGGCGCGTTCACGCCGACCTGCTCGACCAGCCATCTGCCGCGCTATGAAGCGCTCTATCCGGAGTTCAAGGCGCTCGGCATCGACGAGATCATCTGCATCTCGGTGAACGACGCCTTCGTCATGTTCCAGTGGGGCAAGCACCAGAACCGCAAGAACGTGTTCCTGCTGCCGGACGGCAATGGCGAGTTCACCCGCAAGATGGGCATGCTCGTCGACAAGTCGAACCTCGGCTTCGGCATGCGCTCCTGGCGCTATGCCATGGTCGTCAAGGACTGCGAGATCGAGCAGATGTTCATCGAGCCGAGCTATTCGGACAACTGCCCGACCGATCCGTTCGAGGTCAGCGACGCCGATACGGTTCTGGCCTGGGTGAAGGCGAACAGCTAAGCGAGAGGCGATTGTCGTCGGCCGGTGATGCGACCGGCGGACGGCATGCTTTCGTCCCGAAAGGCCCGCGACCGGGGTTCGGCCGCGGGCCTTGCCTTGTCAGGCGGCGGCGGGAAGCGTCATCGACAATTCACATCGCCGGTCTATCCGCTCGTGATCCTGCCGAATCTCGGCTGCAGTCATCGGGAGCGGAACTTGTCTGACGCCGTCGCCATTTCCACCAAACGTGAAACCGCCCGGCGCCTTCGCGACGCCGTCGGCGCGGGCTCGATCGCCTCGCGCACGGGGCTGTTCGACCATCTGTTCGCGCTTGCCTTCTCCGGCCTCGTCTATGCCCAGATCTGGGAGGATCCGGAGGCGGACATGGAGGCGCTGGAAATCGGCCCCGACGATCACGTCGTGACGATCGCCTCGGGCGGCTGCAATGTGATGTCCTATCTCGTCGACCGGCCGCGGAAAATCACGGCCGTCGATCTCAATCCGGCGCATGTGGCACTGACCCGGCTGAAGGCGACGGCGGCGCAGGCGCTGCCGGACCACGAGGCGTTCTTCCGGTTTTTCGGCGAGGCGCATCAGGTCGGGAACATCGCGCTGTTCGACCGCTATCTTGCCGACCGGCTCGATCCGGGCGCGCGCAAATACTGGCAGGCGCGCCGGCTCGGCGGCCGGCGGATCGAGATGTTTGCCGGCAATATTTATGCGCATGGCCTGCTCGGGCGGTTCATCGGCATCGCCCATGGCATCGGCCGGCTTTATGGCGTTGATCCCGCCGTGATGCTCGAAGCGCGGTCGCGGGCCGAGCAACTGGCGATTTTCGAGGAGCGGATCGCGCCGCTGTTCCAGCGCGGCTTGCTGCGCTGGCTCGTCGGCCGGACGATATCGCTCTACGGTCTCGGCATTCCGCCGGCCCAGTATGCGGCGCTCGCCGGCGACCGGCACATGGCCGACGTGCTTCTGGAGCGGTTGCGCCGGCTTTCCTGCGATTTCGACCTGAAAGACAGCTATTTCGCGCATCAGGCGTTCGCGCGCGGCTATGGCGAGGCGCTGCCGCCCTATCTGCAGGGGCGGCATTTCGAGGCGGTCCGCGAGAGTGCCGACCGGGTGCAGGTGCTGCACCGCTCGATGACGGAGTTCCTGGCCGGCGAGGCCGAGGCGAGCGTCGATCGCGTCATCCTGCTCGACGCGCAGGACTGGATGAGCGATGACCAGCTCGGCGAGCTCTGGGCGGAAATCACGCGGACGGCACGGCCGGGCGCGCGGGTCATCTTCCGCACCGCCGCCGAGCCGGACCTGCTGCCGGGCCGGGTGCCGGAGGAAATCCTCGGCCGCTGGCGGTACGATGGCGAGGGTTCGGCGCGCGGCCACGCCCGCGACCGCTCCGGCATCTATGGCGGCTTCCATCTCTACCGGCTGCGGGGGGCGGGCGAATGAGCGATATCGCCGAGCCGCAGCATCAGGTCCTGATGGACCGGGTTTATCGCTATCAGCGGCACATTTACGACGCGACGCGGAAATACTACCTGCTTGACCGGGACCGGCTGATTGCCGAATTGCAGCCGCCGGCGGGCGGGCGGGTGCTCGAGGTCGGCTGCGGCACGGGGCGCAATCTCGTCGCGGTCGCGCGGCGCTATCGGGATGCGCGGGTGCACGGCTTCGACATCTCGCTTGAGATGCTGGAATCGGCGGCCGGTGCTGTCGAGAAGGCCGGGCTCGTCGGCAAGGTCCGGCTTGCCCATGGCGATGCGACGAAGACCGATCCGCGCCGGACGTTCAATGTCGGCGGGTTCGAGCGCATCTATTTCTCCTACACGCTGTCGATGATCCCCGACTGGCGGGCGGCACTCGACCAGATGGTCGACGCGCTGGCGCCGGGCGGCAGCCTGCATATCGTCGATTTCGGAACACTTTCCGATCTGCCGGGCGGGTTCCGCGCCGGGCTGACGCGCTGGCTGTCATGGTTTCACGTCGAGCCGCGGGCCGGGCGTATCGTCGTCGCGCTGAAGGCGATCGCGCGGGAGCGCGGCTATGAGCTCAGCGTGCAGTCGACGCGGGCGAGCTATTCGCTGCTGGCGACGCTGCGGCGGCCGATGGCGAACTAAGCTCGAGGCGAATGGCCGCGACGAGTGCGTCTATGGCGCGCTCGACGGCAGCATCGAGGGGGGCACCGAAATCGAAGCCGGCGCCCTCGATGCCGTAGATCGTTAAATTCGCCGGCAAAGTATCTATGGCGCGTGCGGTCTCGATCGCTTCGGCAACGCCGAAGGCGTGGCTCGAATAGTGAAAGGCACCGGCCGGCAGGGTCTCGCTTGCGGCATCGAAACGCCGGATCGTGCCGGGCGCGGCGCCGGAGCGCATGGCGTCGATGACGATGACGTCCGCCGCTCCTTCAAGAGTTTCAAGCAGGCGGGTGCCGTCGCCATCGAGCTCGATCACCTCAAGACCGAGGTCAAGCGCGGCAAGGCGCTCGGCAACCAGCGGGCCGGCGGCGTCGTCGCCGCGCAGCCGGTTGCCGATGCCGATGATGCGCATCGCCCTTGCCTTCAGACCCGCTCGACGGTCAGGTCGAGGAAGTGGGTGGCGCAGGAGATGCAGGGGTCGTAGTTGCGGATCGTCTGCTCGCAGCGCCATTTCAGCGCCTCGTCGTCGAGGTCGAGGTTGCGGGCGATGACGCCGGCAAGGTCGGTCTCGATCTGCGGCTGGTTCTGCGAGGTCGGCGGCACGATGGTCGCCGAGAGGATGCGGCCCTCGTCGTCGAGCTCATAGGAGTGCCAGCAGATGCCGCGCGGCGCCTCGGTGACGCCGAAGCCGCGTCCGGCGCGGGGCTCGATGGCGACGCGGGGCGCGTCCGGTTCCTCATAGCCGGCGACGATGCGCAGTGCTTCCTCGCAGGCGTAGAACGTTTCGACCATTCGCACGAGGATCGAGCGGAACGGGTTGGTGACGACGTCGCCAAGGCCGACTTCGCGGGCAAGGTCGCGCGCTGCCGGCGAGAGGTCGGCGGCGTTGTTGTTGTAGCGCGCGATCGGGCCGACGAGATAGGCCGAGCCGTCGCGCATGCGGCCATGCAGGGCATTCGAGTGGGCAACATGCTCCTCGAAGAAGTGATCCGGGAAATCGGCGACGGCGATATCGAGGCCGCGATTGGAGACGAGGGTGCCGTCCTCGATGGCGTAGGCGCCGGGCGTCTTCATCGAAACGCAGGTGTAGTCGTAGTCGAAGTCCGGATAGTCGAAGCCGGCGAAGGCCTTGGCCAGGGTGGCGGAGGCCTCGATGCCGAACTCGATCTCGCCGAGCAGGGCCTGCAGGTCGCGCTTCCTCGGCACCTTGTAGAAGCCGCCGACGCAAAGATTGACCGGGTGGACGGCGCGGCCGCCGACGGCCTCCAGAATGGTGTTGCCGAGCTTCTTCAGGCGCAGCGCCGCCTTGACGGCGTCCGGATTGGCCTTGGCGAAGGCAAAGGCATCCGGCATGCCGAGAAAGTCCGGGGCGTGCAGCATGGCGGCGTGCAGGACGTGGCTCTCGATCCATTCGCCGCAATAAATGAGCCGGCGAAGGTCCGCGAGGGCGCCGTCGACGGTGACGCCGAGGGCGTCCTCCATGGCGCGGGAGGCGCCGAGCATGTAGGCGATCGGACAGATGCCGCAGATGCGGGCGGTGATGTCCGGCGCATCGCCATAGGGGCGGCCGCGCAGCAGCGCCTCGAAGAAACGCGGCGGCTCGAAGATGCGGAACTTCACGTCCTCGATGACGTCGTTTTTGACGCGGACATAGAGGGCGCCTTCGCCTTCGACGCGGGCGAGGGCATCGACCTTGATGACGCGGCCGGGCCGGTCGCGGTCGGGGTTTCTCGTCTCAACGCGGCTCATGGCGTTCGGCCTCCTTTGCAAAGGCGGGGGCGGCGGCGTTGAAGCTCTGGAACATTTCCCGGACGCGGCGCTCGCCGGTGCCGGTCGCCAGGAAGCGATCGGCAAGGCTGGCGGTGTTCGGGGTTTCCTTCGGGCCGAAGCAGGAATAGCAGCCGCGGTCGACGGACGGGCAAAGGTTGCCGCAGCCGGCCTGGGTGACCGGGCCGAGGCAGGGCTCGCCCCTGGCGACCATGACGCAGACGGTGCCGCGCATCTTGCATTCGAGGCATTCGGAATGGCGCGGCACGCGCGGCTGGCGTCCGGCGAGGAGGGCCGAGATGACCTCCAGAAGCTGGTGCTTGTTGACCGGACAGCCGCGCAGCTCGAAATCGACCGGGATGTGGTCGGCGATCGGCGTCGAGGTGGCGAGTGTGTCGATGAACTCCGGGCGGGCATAGACTGTGCGGACGAACTCGTCGACGTCGCGGCCATTGCGCAGGGCCTGGATGCCGCCGCCGGTGGCGCAGGCGCCGATGGCGATGACGATCTTCGACTGCTTGCGGACGCGGCGGATGCGCTCGGCGTCGTGCTCGTTGCCGATTGAGCCCTCGACGAGGGAGACATCATAGGGGCCACGCACCTGGGCACGCGTCGCCTCGAGGAATTCAGCGATCTCGATGGTCTCGGCGACGGCCAGCAACTCATCTTCGCAGTCGAGCAGGCTCAACTGGCAGCCATCGCAGGAGGAGAACTTCCAGACCGCGAGCTTCGGTTTCTTCGCAGCCATCTCTCAAAGCTCCCGAATCGGGTTCAGATGGGCAATCCGGTCATGCCGGAACACCGGGCCGTCGCGGCAGACGAACTCGCCGCCCCACTGGCAATGACCGCAGAAGCCGACGGCGCATTTCATGTTGCGTTCCATCGACACGTAGATGCGGTCATCGGCGACGCCGCGCCGGGACAACATCTCGACGGAGAAGCGCATCATCACCTCGGGTCCGCAGACCATGGCGATGGTGTGGGCCGGGTCGAACTCGATGCGATCGATGAGCTTGGTGACGACGCCGACACGGCCGAGCCAGTCGGGCGTGGCACGATCGACGGTGGCGTCGACGTCCATGGAAAACATGCCGCGCCAGCGCTGCACTTCCTCGGGAAAGAGCATGTCGGCCGGCGTGCGGGCGCCATAGAGGACGGCGACCTTGCCGAAGCGGTGACGGTTGGCGATGGCGTTGAGGATGGCCGGGCGGAGCGGGGCAAGGCCGACGCCGCCGGCAACGAAGACGACGTCGTGGCCTTCGGCCTCGGTGGTCGGCCAGGGTTTGCCGTAAGGGCCGCGCACGGCGACCATGGTGCCGGGCCGGGCCTCGCAGAGGGCGGCCGAGACCTTGCCGACGGCGCGGATGGTGTGGACGAGGCGGCTGCCGTCGGCGGCGTCGCCGGAGATCGAGATCGGAACCTCGCCGACGCCATGGGCATAGATCATGTTGAACTGGCCGGGGGCGAAGACGAAGGGCGCTCCGTCCTCGGCAACGAGGTCGAGGGTGAAGGTGTCGACCGTCTCGCGCCGTCTGCGGACGACGCGGAAGGGGCGCGGCACCATCGGATCGGTCGCGGGGCCGGCGGTGCCGGGGTCCGCGAGCCGTGCGCCGGCGGGTTTCATCTACCGTTCTCCGTCGCGTAAAGGTCGACGAGCTGCAGGCGGGCGCCGAGCAGGCGGCGGGACATCACCGGCAGGAAGCGGCGCATGAGCTGGTAGCCGACCTCGTGATCGGCCTCCATCTTGCCGCGCAGGCACGTGGCGTCGAACGAGAGGCCGCGCACGACGCCGCGACAGCGGGCGTCGTAGCTCCACTTGTAGGGCGGCACCATCCACGACCAGCCGAGCGCGTCGCCCGGATGCAGCGTCTCGAAGACGAGGGGCTCGCGTCCCGGGCTGTGCATCTCGAGGGCGACGTCGCCGTGGCGGATGATGAAGAAGGCGTCGGCCGCGCCGCCTTCGCGGAAGATGAAGTCGCCGGGCCGATAGGCGACGTTCGACGCGCAACCGGCGAGAAACTCGATGGTGGCGTCGCCGAATTCCTGAAAGAACTCGATGTCCTTCAAAAGCTCGGACACGGAATGGATATCAACCATTCTGCCCTCCCTTGGCGAGCGAGGCGGCGATGGCCGTCGTCTCCTCGACGATATCGATGCCGACGGGGCACCAGGTTATGCATCGGCCGCAGCCGACGCAGCCGGACCGGCCGAACTGGTCATGCCAATGGGCCAGCTTGTGGGTGATCCACTGGCGATAGCGCGAGCGGACGGACGGCCGCACGGCACCGCCATGGAGGTAGCTGAAGTCGACGCTGAAGCAGGAATCCCAGCGGCGGGTGCGGGTTGCCGTCGAAAGATCGAGGGCGTTCGCGTCCTCCATCGTCGTGCAGAAGCAGGTCGGGCAGACCATCGTGCAGTTGCCGCAGGAGAGGCAACGCTCGGCGACCGCATCCCAGCGGGGATGTTCCCGATTGCCCTTCAGCAGGTCTTCGGCGTCGGGCGGCATGCGGCGGGTCTGGCTGGCCGCGGCGTCGGCAAGCCGGGCCGTGCGCTGGTCGTCGTCGGCGGGCGAGGCCGGGCGGGACGACACCTCGGCAAGGATGGCCGCGCCGCGCTCGCTGCCGGCCCTTGCCAGAAGCCGGTGGCCGGCGCCGTCGCGCAGCTCGGTCAGGGCGATGTCGAAGCCGGCCTCGCGGCCGGGGCCAGAACCCATCGAGGCGCAGAAGCAGGTCTCGGCGCTTCGGGTGCACTCGACCGCGACGATGAAGGCGTTGCGCCGCCGCGCCGCATAGTGCGGGTCGGCGAAGTCGCCATTGTCGAAGACGCCGTCGAGGACGGCGAGCGCCTCGATATCGCAGGACCTTGCGGCAAAAAGGGCGAGCCGTGCCGCCGGCAATTCCGCCGGCCGGATGGTCATGCGTCCGTCCGCCAGCTCCGACTGCCAGAGCGTCTGGCGCGGCGGCCAGAGGTGTCGCTTGAAGCCCTGCGGGGCGGCGGCATACTCGAAAAGGCTGTCGTCGTCCCGCCGGGAGAGGCGGTAGGAGCCGCCGGACTGGGCGTCGCTGGCGCCGCGCGGCAGGGTCTCGTTCGCACCGTATTCCCTGAGGACGACAGCGCCGTCCTCCAGTGCCGGGGCGATGACGGAATAACCGTTGCGCTGCAATGCCCGGATCAGATCGTCCGCGCCTTGCGGTTCCAGAAGGCGCGCTTCCACGTGAGTGTTCACCGGATCGACCATTGCTGGAGTTCGATGAATCACATCCTACGCCGATTTACCGTCATCGTGTGCGGTGCAATGTCGATATTTTGTGCAGTTGCGAGATTGTCGCGGCGCTTTCGCGAAAACCAAGGCGGCGGGCGCCATCGGTACGTGGCGCCGCTGCAATCGCAGAATGTCCTTTGGCCCGACGTGCGATCCGGAGATTGCGGATGTGGCGAATCGCCTGCCCGGAGGCCGAAAAAACTCCGTCGATTGTCGGGCTTTTCAATCGACCAAGGTTGCCATTGCCGATTTATCGTATAAAAGTCGATTTTAACAAAGCCTAGAACAAAGGTATGAGGGAGGACATTTCAAATGGCAAAATCCGATTCCGGCCGCACCATTTTCGGTGGCGCGATGGACCGTCGCACGACGCTGAAGCTGATGGGCGGCGTTGCCGCCGGCGCTGCGGCGACGATGTTCCCGGCGCCGTTCGTGCGGGCCTCCAAGCCGATCAAGATCGGCTATGTCAGCCCGGCGACCGGCCCGCTCGCGGTGTTCGGCGAGCCTGATCCGTTCACCATCGAGCAGCTCAACAAGTTCCTTTCCGGCGGCCTGAAGATCGGCGACACGAGCTATCCGGTCGAGATCATCTACAAGGACAGCCAGTCGAATTCGAACCGGGCGGCGGAAGTCGCCAACGAGCTCATCCTCAACGACGAGGTCGATATCGTCATTGCCGGATCGACGCCGGCGACGACCAATCCGGTCGCTGACCAGTGCGAGATCAACGGCATGCCGTGCGTGACCAACGACACGCCCTGGCAGCCGCATTTCTTTGGCCGCGGCGGCAAGCCGGACCAGGGTTTCGAGTGGACCTACCACTTCTTCTGGGGGCTTGAGGACATCATCGGCTCCTACACGAACCTTTGGAAGTCGATCGCCACGAACAAGGTTCTCGGTTCGCTGTGGCCGAACGATTCGGACGGCAATGCCTGGGGCGACGGCAAGATCGGCTTCCCGCCGGTGCTCGAGAAGGAGGGCTTCAAGCTCGTCGATCTCGGCCGCTACCAGACGCCGTCGGACGACTTCTCCTCCTACATTTCCGAATTCAAGAAGCAGGGCGTCGAGATCGTCACCGGCGTGGTGCCGCCGCCGGACTTCGCCAATTTCTGGTCGCAGGCCGGCCAGCAGGGCTTCAAGCCGAAGATCGTCACGGCGGCCAAGGCGAGCGAATTCCCGGCCGCGATCGAGGCTTTCGGCGAGCGCGGCGAAGGGCTGACGGTCGAGGTGTGGTGGTCGCCAAACCATCCGTTCTCCTCGGGCCTGACCGGCCAGACGTCGGCGGAGCTTGCCAAGGCCTATACCGAGGCGACGGGCCGGCCGTGGACGATGCCGCTCGGCTTCAAGCATTCGCTGTTCGAGGTTGCGCTCGACGCGCTGAAGCGGGCCGGCGGTCCGGGCAATCCGGAAGCGATCCGCGATGCGATCAAGGCAACCGACTATGCCTCGATCGTCGGGCCGATCAATTTCGCCAAGGGTCCGGTGCCGAACATCGCCAAGACGCCGCTGGTGTCGGGCCAGTGGCAGCGCGGCGCCAACGGTCTCGACCTGACGATCGTCGAGAACAGCCAGGCGCCGATGGTGCCGGTCGGCGGCGAACTGAAGCCGCTCGCCTGACGGCAGGCCGACGGGGAAGCGGCGGGCCCTTTCCGGTCCGCCGCGCGGCATTCTGCAGGGGGCGGAGATGACCGTGCTACTGGCCTTGGAGCATGTCTCCAAGAGCTTCGGCTCGCTCAAGGTGACCGATGATCTGTCGTTCACGCTCGGCAAGGGCGAGGCGCTCGGCGTCATCGGCCCGAACGGCGCCGGCAAGACGACGATGTTCAACCTCATCACCGGCGATCTGCAGCCGGATGCGGGCGATGTCCTTTTCGAAGGGCACAGCATCGCCGGCCTGTCGCCGGCGGCGCGCTGCCGGGCCGGGATCGGGCGGTCCTACCAGATTCCGCATCCCTTTGCCGGCATGACCGTCTTCGAGAACGTCCTTGTCGGCGGCACGTTCGGCGCGGCACGGCACGAGGCCGAGGCGGTCGATGTCGCGGTCGAGATCCTCGAGCGCACCGGCCTCATCGGCAAGGCGAACCTGCTTGCCGGGGCGCTGACCCTGCTCGACCGCAAGCGGCTCGAGCTGGCCCGGGCGCTTGCGACCAATCCGACATTGCTGCTCCTCGACGAAATCGCCGGCGGCCTCACCGAGCATGAGGTGCACGCCCTCGTCGAGACGATCAACGAGATCCGGACCGAGGGCGTCTCGATCATCTGGATCGAGCACATCGTGCATGCGCTGATGGCGGTGGTCGACCGGCTGATCGCCATCGATTTCGGCCGGCTTCTGATGGAGGGCGACCCGGCCGACGTCATGGCGAGCGACGCGGTGCGGGAAATCTACATGGGGATCAGCGTCGAATGAGCCTCATCCTCACCCACGACCTCACCGCCTTCTACGGCGACTTCCAGGCGCTGTTCGGCATCGACTTCAGTGTCGAGGAAGGCGAGACCGTCGCCATCATCGGTTCGAACGGTGCCGGCAAGTCGACCTTCCTCAGGACGCTTTGCGGGCTCAACAAGACGCGGGCGGAGAGCGTTATTTTTGCCGGCGAAGCGATTGGCGGCATGGCGGCGAGCCGCATCGTCGGCAAGGGGCTGGCGCTGGTGCCGGAGGGCCGGCGGCTGTTTCCGAGCCTCTCGGTGGAGGAAAACCTCGTCATCGGGGCCTATTCCAAGCGCCCCGGTCCGTGGTCGCTGGAGCGCATCTACGCGCTCTTTCCGATCCTCGCCGAGCGCCGGCGCAGTCCGGGCACGGCGCTTTCGGGCGGCCAGCAGCAGATGGTGGCGATCGGCCGGGCGCTGATGTCGAACCCGAAACTGCTGCTCTGCGACGAGATCTCGCTCGGCCTTGCGCCGGTCGTCATCGCCGACATTTACGCGGCGCTGCCGGGCATCAAGGCGGAGGGCACCTCGGTCGTCGTCGTCGAGCAGGACATCGGCCAGGCGATGAAGGTCGCCGATCGCGTCTATTGCTTCCAGGAAGGCCGGGTGTCGCTCTCGGGCCGTCCTGGCGAGCTCGGCCGGGAGCAGATCTCGGCCGCCTATTTCGGAGTCTGAAGCGATGATCGGCTGGATCGACACCATCATTCAGGGGCTCCTGCTCGGCGGGCTCTATGCGCTTTTCGCGGCCGGCCTGTCGCTGACCTTCGGCATCATGCGGCTCATCAACATCGGCCATGGCGACCTCATCGTGCTGGCCGCCTATCTCGGCCTCGTCGTCAGCGAGCCGCTCGGGATCAATCCGTTCTGGTCGCTGCTCTTCGTCGTGCCGGTGATGGCGGTGTTCGGCTACGGCCTGCAGCGGCTGATCCTCAACCGGACGCTCGGGCAGGACATCCTGCCGCCGCTGCTCGTTACCTTCGGCCTGTCGATCATCCTGCAGAACCTCCTGATGGAGCTGTTCTCGGCCGACAGCCGGGGCCTCAATGCCGGGCCGATCGAGACGGCGTCGATCGCGCTGCCGGGCGGCCTTGCCGTCGGCGTCTTTCCGGTGATCGTGTTCATCACCGCCGTCGGCGTCATCGTCGTGCTGCAGTTGGTGTTCTCGAAGACGAGCCTTGGCCGGGCCTTCCGTGCCGCGTCGGACGACCGGGTGACGGCCGAGCTGATGGGCATCGACAACCGGCACATCTACGGCGTTGCCATGGCGATCGCGCTCGGCATCGTCGGCATTGCCGGCGTCTATCTGGCGATCCGGACGAATTTCGACCCGACCGTCGGGCCGGGCCGGCTGCTCTATGCCTTCGAGGCGGTGATCATCGGCGGGCTTGGCTCGCTCTGGGGCACGCTGGCCGGCGGCATGATCCTTGGACTTGCCCAGTCGATCGGCTTCCGGCTCGATCCGGGCTGGGGCATCCTGACCGGGCACATGGCCTTCCTTGCCGTTCTCGTCTTCCGGCCGAACGGCCTCTTCCCGAAAACCCGCGATCGCTGAGGAGGCCAAGGTGACCCATTCCGCCTCGCGTTATTCGGTGGAGCGCGCAACGACGGCGAGCCGCGTCGGCGCGGTCATCCTCGGCCTTGCGGTCGTGGCGATCGTCGCCATGCCCTGGTGGGCCGGGCGCGCCGACATGCGCACCGTCACCGAATTCCTCTACATCCTGGCGCTCGCCCAGATGTGGAACCTGCTTGCCGGCTATGGCGGCCTGCTGTCGGTCGGCCAGCAGGCCTATGTCGGGCTCGGCGCCTATTCGATCGTCGTGCTGTCGCTGAACCTCGGGCTCAATGTCTTTCTCGCCGTGCCGCTCGCCGGCGTCATCGCGGCGCTGATCTCGGTGCCGACGGCGGCGATCGTGTTCCGCCTGCGCGGCGCCTATTTCGCCGTCGGGACGTGGGTCGTTGCCGAAATCTACCAGTTGCTGATCGCCAACACCGCCTCGCTCGGCGGCGGCTCGGGCCTTTCGATCACCAATGCGGTGCGCGGCATTCCGACCTTCTGGCGCGAGGCGGGAACGCTCTGGATCTCGGCGGCAATCGGCATCGGCGCGCTCGTTCTCGTCTACATGCTGCTGCGGTCGCGGTTCGGCCTGGCGCTGACGGCGGTGCGCGACAGCGAGCCGGCCTCGGAAAGCCTCGGGGTCAATGTCCGCGACATCAAGTGGTTCGTCTATGTCGCCTCGGCCTTTGGCTGCGGCCTCGTCGGCGCGCTCATTGCGATCACCAAGCTGCGGCTGTCGCCGGACGCGGCGTTCTCGATGGACTGGTCGGTGATCATGTTCTTTGTCGTCGTCATCGGCGGCATCGGCACGATCGAGGGGCCGATCGTCGGGGCGCTCGTCTATTTCATCCTGCGCGAGGTGCTGGGTGATTTCGGCTCGTGGTATCTCATCGTGCTCGGCCTTGCCGCGATCCTCGTGATGCTGACGATGCCGAAGGGCCTGTGGGGCTGGTTCGCCTCGAAATACGACATCCGTTTCTTCCCGGTGCAGCGGCGGCTCGTTCCCGGCGACAGGGACAAGGAGAGCGCAGCATGAGACTTGCGATGAAGGTGCTGGCCCGCGAGCATCTGGCGCTGCGCGGCATTGCCCGGGTGCTGAAGATGGAAGCCCTCATTGTCGAGCGCGGCGGGCACGCCGATGTCGAGGTGCTGCGGGCGATCGTCGCCTATATCGACGAGTTTCCCGACAAGATCCACCATCCCAAGGAAGAGGACTACATCTTCGCCGCGATGCGCCGGCGCAGCGCCGAGCCGATCCCCGTGCTCGACCGGCTGCTGAAGGAGCATCACCACGAATACGAGCTGATCCGCCGGTTCCACGACAAGGTCGAGGCCTATGCCAAGGATCCCGCGGCCGAAGCGGAAGACTTCGCCTTCATGGCGAAAAGCTATGTCGCGTTCCTCGACAATCACATGCGGATGGAAAACCACGAGGCCTTCCCGCTCGCCCAGAAGCTCCTGACCGAGGAGGACTGGGCGGCGATCGACGCGGCCTTTGCGGAAAACCTCGATCCGCTGTCCGGCGAGCAGCCGACCGACCGCTTCGAGGAACTGCAGCGCCGGATCATGGATCTCGGCCTGCCGCCGTTCGGCGGCGGGCACTGAGGCTCATCGGAACGCGGCGACGCGTCTTGCCGTTTCCGGGTCGAGGAAGCCGCGGACGGTGGCGGCCGTCTCCGCGGCCATTGCCGCCTCGAGGCCCTGCGGCCGCGGCCGGGCAAGGATGCGGCGGAGATCGCGGACCGGGCCGGGCGGCAGGGCGGCGATGCGCCTTGCCAAGGCGGTGGCGACGGGCAGGAGATCGTCGCTTTCGACGACGTCATGGACAAGTCCCCAGTCCCTTGCATCCTCGGCGGTGAACTTCTCGCCAAAGAGGATCATCTCGCGGGCCTTGGCGAGGCCGACGAGGCGGGGCAGGAGTTCGGTGACACCGCCAGTGACGAAGAGGCCCCAGGAAACCTCGGGAAAGAAGAACCGCGTGCCGGCGGCGCAGACGGCGAAATCGCAATTGATGACCCATTCGAGGCCGCCGCCGACGGCCCAGCCGCGAATGGCGCCGACAATCGGCGTGTCGCCGAGGACCATGGCGCGGGTGACGTCCTGGATGCGCTCGACATAAGCCGTCGTGCCGGCCTCGTCGCTGACCTGGTCAGCGAAGTCCTTGAGGTCGTCGCCGGAGCAGAAGGCACGGCCCGCGCCGGTCAGGACGATGGCGCGGACATCCGGGTCGCTGTCAGCGCCTTCAAGGGCCGCGACGAGATCATCGAGCAGTTCCGGCACGATGGCGTTCAGCCGGTGCGGCCGGTTGAGGGAGATGACGGCAACGCCGTCGCCGATCTTTTCGGAAAGCACGGTGCCGGTCATCGGGAGTTCCTTTGCGGTTCGGTCAGGGATTGCGGATGACGCGCCGGGTCTTGCCCTCGGTGCGCGGCAGGGCGCCGAACGGCAGCAGGGCGACGCGGGCGGTGACGCCGATCTCGCGCTTGACGGCGTGCTCGACATTGTCGGCGATGCCGTCGTCGGGATCGACACCGTCGGCAAGCTCGACCTCGATCGGCAGCACGTCGTAAGGGCCGGGGCCGGCAAGGACGATGCGATATTCGCCGGACAGCGCGGTGAACTGGTGGACGATGGCGGCGATCTGGGTCGGGAAGGCGTTGATGCCGCGCACGACGACCATGTCGTCGCTGCGGCCGACGACGCGGAAGCGCGGTGCGGTACGGCCGCATGCGGCGCGGCCGGTGCCGGTCAGGAGGATGATGTCGCCGGTGCGGAAGCGGACGAGCGGCTGGCATTGCCGGCTCATGTGGGTCAGCACCAGCTCGCCGCGCGTGCCCTCGGCGAAGGGCAGCAGCGCGCCGGTCGCGGGATCGATGATCTCGGGATGGAGAATGTCGAGGGCCATGAAATGAAGGTCGTTGTCGACCTCGCTCTGGCCGGCGAAATTGCAGAAGACGTCGGTGACGCCGTAATTGGCGTTGCGCACCCTGAAGCCCCAGGTCGCCTCCAGCTTGTCGCGGAATTCGGCATTGTCGAGGCCAGCCTCGCCGCCAAAGAGGCCGAGTTTGAGGCCAAGGTCGCGGGGTTTCAAATCCGGGTGATGCTCGGCGAGAACGCGCTCGAGCACCGCCGGGTATGACGGCGTGCAGGAGATCGCGGTGATCTTCAGTTCCCGGATGGTGCGGATCAGGAGTTCGGTGTCGCCGACGCCGAAGGGGATGACGGTCGCGCCGGTCGCCTCGAGCGTTGCGTGGTCGGTATAGCCACCCATCCAGAGGCGATAGTTGAGGCAGTGCACGACGCGATGGCCGGGGCCGAGGCCGCCGGCGGCCTGGGCACGGCCGCCGACAATGGCGGTCTCGTGCGCGTCGCGGGCGGAAAGGGCAAGATTCATCGCCGTGCCGGTGGTGCCGGACGTGCGGTGGACGCGGGCGATGGCGGCGGGGTCGGCGGCAAGGTAGTCGCCGAACGGCGCGTTATGGTGCTGGCTATGGCGCAGCATTTCCTTGTCGACCATCGGCAGGTCGGCGAAATCGGCGAGCCGGCGCGGCGGCTCCTTGCCGTTCCAGGCGCGGCGGAGCAGTTCCGAGCGGGCAAGGACGTATTCCCGCTGGCGCTCCCAGAGATGCTGGCGATGGGCGGCGAGCTCGGCAAGATCGGCAAAATCGGCGCGTTCGATCAGCATGGCTCGCGTCCTTTAATGAAAATGACGTCATATTCATTTTCATGACGCCGCCGCCGTGTCAATATGGTCTGACCTTGGGTTCGGGTGGATGTCGGGAGACGGGATGCGGACGGGGCAGGCAACAGCGGAACGGGCGCTGGCAGGGTTGGCAGGGTTGGCGGTGTCGGCGGCCGAGGCGGATTTTTCGAACGTGCTGGCGGCGCGGGCGGACGAGGCGTCGCTGCGCAAGTCGGACCGGACGCGGCTGCGGCTATTGTCGGCGATTGCGCGGGAACTGCAGCGCGGCGTCGCCCGGGGCGAACTCAAGGTCGCGGCGGTGGCGGATGCGGCAGGCGTCGCCCATGGCACGCTCTATCGGTATTTCCCGGACCTTGCCGGCGCGGTCGAGGCGCTTGTCGAGGCGTTTGCCGGCTTCGTCATGGCCCGGCTGCGGGCGGCGCGGGATGGCGAGCCGGCGTCGCGGGCGCGGGTTGCCGGGGTGATGCTTGCCTATGCGCGGCTTTATCGTGGCAATGCCGGGCTGATGCGCTGTCTCGTCGGGCTTGGCGAGGAAGAGAGTGCCTTTGCGGCCAGCTACGCCCGGCTCAATCGGGAATGGTATCTGCGGATGGCGGCGGCGATTGCCCGGCGGCGGGGAATTGCCGGCGGCGGGCCGGGCGGCGATGAACAGGCGGGGGTCGAGGCGATGCTGCCTGTCGCCTATGCGCTCGGCGGCATGGTCGACGAGTTCCTGGCGCAGGTCTATCTGCGGCGCGAGCCGGCGCTCGCCGCGCTTGGCGAGGACGAGGCGGCGGTTGCCGCGCTTCTCACCGAACTCTGGTGTCTTGGCGCAGATGGTGCCGGCAATGCCGGTGGTGCCGGGGGCGTCGGCGCCGGCAAGGCCTGAAACGAAACGGCGGAGCCTTGGCCCCGCCGTCCGGTTTGTTGCTGCCGTCAGGCCGTGCGCGGCGTCTCGCCGCCGCGCTTGCGACGGCGCGGGCCCCAGCCGGTCTTGTCGCCGTGCTGGTGCGGCTGGTGCTGATGCTGGCGGCGCTGCGGCCGGCCTTCGGTGCGCTGGGCGTCCTCGCTGCGGTGGCCGCCGTCAGCGCGATGGGTCACGTCAGACCTGTGGGCCCCTTCAGCACGATGGGTAGCGTCAGCACGATGAGGTGCATCCGCGCGATGGGCGGCGTCGGGGCGGCGACCCTTGTGGCGATGACCGCCCTTGCCGGCGTGATCGCGGTTGGCCGTCTCGCCGGCGCCATGCTGATGGCGCGGGCTGCGCTCGGCGCGATGATGCTCCGAGGCGGGGGCCTTGCCGAGCATGCGGGCGAGATCGACCTCGACCGCCTCGTTCACCGACGCGTCATTGGTGCGCTGCTGGCGATCTTCACCGGGGCGCCGGTTGCGGCGCTGCTTGTTGCGGTCATTGCCGCGCTCATGGTTGCGGTCGTTCTGGCGCTCCCGGCGCGGCTTCTCGCGCTTGCCTTCAACAGCGACCGGCGTGAGGTCGAGGAAGGCATCGCTTGCCGGAACGGGCGCGGCCGGCTCGGTCCTGGCAACGGGTGCTGCCGTGGCCACCGGAGCCTCGGCGCGCAGGGCGGCCGGGCGGCGGTCATTGTCGCGACGGGGGCGGTTGCCACCTTCCTCGCCATTGCGCTGGTTGCGGTTCGGCCGGCCATTGCGGCGCTCGCCTTCCGGGCGGGCGCGCTGGCTCGAGCCGCCGCCGGCACCCTCGGCCCAAAGGCTGTTGCCGATCAGGCGCTCGATGTCGCGCAGCAGCTTGCGCTCCGAGCTGTCGCAAAGCGTGATGGCAAAGCCGCTCTTGCCGGCGCGGGCGGTGCGGCCGATGCGATGCACATAGGCCTCGGGCACGTTCGGCAGCTCGAAATTGACGACATGGGAGACGTCGTCGATGTCGATGCCGCGCGCGGCGATGTCGGTCGCGACGAGGATGTTGACATTGCCGGTCTTGAACGAGGCAAGGGTGCGCTCGCGCTGGCCCTGGCTCTTGTTGCCGTGGATGGCATCGGCCTCGAGGCCCGCGTCGACGAGGTGCTTGGCGACCTTGTCGGCACCGCGCTTGGTGCGGGTGAAGACGATGGCGCGCTCGACCTCGGTGCGGGCGAGGATGTCGACGAGGACATCACGCTTGGCGCCGGCGTCGACATGCATGACCTTCTGGTCGATGCGCTCGATCGGGCGGGAGACCGGAGCCACGGAGATTTCCTCCGGCTCGTCGAGGAAATCCTGCGCCAGGGCGCGGATCGGCGCCGGCATCGTCGCCGACAGGAGCACGGTCTGCCGCTCGGCCGGAAGCTTGGCCATGATGTTGCGGATCGCCGGCATGAAGCCGAGGTCCATCATCTGGTCGGCTTCGTCAAGGACGACGGCGGTGGTGTTCTGCAGGCGGATGGCGCCGGTCGTCATGTGATCGAGCAGGCGGCCGGGCGTGGCGACGAGGATGTCGACGCCGCGGGCCATGGTGCGGATCTGCGGGCCGGGACGGACGCCGCCGACGACGACGGCGACGCTGTGGCGGGTGTGCTTGCCGTAAACGCGGATGTTCTCGGCGATCTGGGCCGCGAGCTCGCGGGTCGGGGCGAGAATGAGAGCGCCGCAGCAACGCGGCTGCGGGCGCGGCGTGCCGGTGGCGAGACGGTTGAGGAGCGGCAGCACGAAGGCGGCGGTCTTGCCGGTGCCGGTCTGGGCAATGCCAACGATGTCGCGTCCGGCGCTCATCGTCGGAATGACTTCGGCCTGAATCGGGGTCGGACTGGTGTAGCCCTCGGCCGCAACGGCGCGAAGGATGGTCTCGGCGAGGCCGAGCTCGGAAAACGTTTTCAAGCGATTACTTTCAATTGGTCATGCGCGCCAGCGGCCATCGGGCCGGGCGCGGCAAGCGCTTGCCAAGGGGGGAAGCCAGCGTAGATCAGCTGCCATATGATGTGCCGGTCGGCACGGCTCGCGGGCGAGGGACCATCAGGCGGCTCGAAAGCGAGGCGGCACCGCGGACGACGTTGTCGACTTCTACGCGCGGTGAAGGCGCTTCAGTCTCACAGTCGCGATGAAAAGGCAAACGAATTCGGAGTCGGCCGACAAAAGGGTATGGCGGCCCGGGCATTCCGGCGTCAGGCGGCCCTGGCGCGGTGATCAGCGATCCGGGTCGAGGCTTCGTTGAAGCTCGTGCCGATCGCGGCAAGGGCCTCGGGCGCGTAGGAGCCCGATTTGGCGGTGCGCTCGACGTCGGCGCAAAGGGCGGCGACGCGGGCGGCGCCGATGTTGTAGCTCATCGATTTGAGGGCATGGGCGGCGCGGGCGACCTCGGCGGCATCGCCCGCCGCATGGGCGGCGGCGAGTTCGGCGAGCGTCTTCGGCGCGTTTTCGAGATAGAGGCCGAAGAGCCGGTCGAGGAGGGCGGCGGCGGCCGGACCGCCCATTTCGGCGATGGATTTCAGCACGGCCGGATCGAGGACCGGCGTTTCATCGTCGTCGTCCACGGGGGCGGCCGGGACGACCGGCGCCGTCTGCGCGACGGGTGACGGGGCAGGCGCTTGCGGCGTGGCCGGGGTCTCGATGGCCGCCGGCTCGGGTGCGACGACGTCATCGGACGGGGTCAGCCAGTCGAGCAGGCAGCGGCCGATCTCGTCGAGGGTGAAGGGCTTGACGAGGAAATCGTCCATGCCGGCGTCGCGCCAGGCATCGTCGGCCTCGCCAAGGACGCGGGCGGTGAGGGCGACGACCGGCAGGCGGCCGGCGCCCGCCGCTGTTCCGGCTTCGGCCTCGGCGGCGCGGATGGCGCGGGTCGCGGCGAAACCGTCCATGACCGGCATCGAGCAGTCCATGAAGACGAACTGGTAGTCGCCGGCCGCGACCTTCTCGACCGCTTCGGCGCCATTCTCGGCAAGGTCGGGGACGATCGAGAAGCGCGACAGCGCGGCGAGAATGGTCTCGCGGTTGACGGCATTGTCGTCGGCGACAAGGATGCGGGCGCCGGGAAACTGCGGCAGGCTGGCCATCTCGCCGCCGCGCCGGGTCGAGGTCTCGGGCCGTTCCCTGACGCCCTCGGCGATGCGCTGCAGGCAGGCGGCGACGCCCTCGGCGGTGACCGGACAGGGCAGGCGGTTGGTCGCCTTGCCGGCGACCAGAAGGCGGCTGGCGCGCTCGTCGCCGACCGGGGTCAGGGCAACGACGGCCTTCGGCGCCCCGTCAAGTGCGATCTCCTCGAGAATTGCGGTATCGGCGATGAAGACGTCGCGCGGGCCGAACGCCGGCGGCCGGCGCATGTCTGCAAGGAACGGGGCAACGCCATAGTCGGCGCAGTAGCGGGCAATCGTCTCGGCGGTGCGCGGCAGGGCGGTGGCGATGACGGCGCGGCCGAAGGCGGCCGGGTCGGGCAGGTGCAGCGGCGCCGCGGCGGTGTCGAGCTCGACCTCGATGGAGAAATAGAAGCTCGAGCCTTCGCCCTCTTTGGAGCGGACCTTGAGGTCGCCGCCCATGGCGTCGACGAGACGGCGGCAGATGGCAAGGCCAAGGCCAGTGCCGCCGAAGCGGCGGGTGGTGGTCTGGTCGGCCTGGGCGAACATCTCGAAGATGGTGTCCTGACGATCCTCGGGGATGCCGATGCCGGTGTCGATCACGGCGACATCGATGCGGGCGGTGCGCCCGGCAATCTGTTCGCCGTCCATCTCGATCGTTACCGAGCCGGTCTCGGTGAACTTGATGGCGTTGTTGACGAGATTGGACAGGACCTGATGCAGGCGCACGGGATCGGCGAAGACGCCGGCCGGAACGCGCGGCGAGACATAGGCGGCGATATCGAGCCCCTTGCCGGTGGCGCGATCCCAGAACAGCTCGACGATATCGCCGGCAAGGCTCGCCGGTGTCACCTCGGTGCGCTCCAGGGTGAGGCGGCCGGCCTCGATCTTCGACAGATCGAGAATGTCGTTGATGATGGCGATGAGGCTCTTGCCCGATTTCAGGATGATCTCGGCATAGCGATGGTCCTGATCGGTGAGATGGGCGCGGGTCAGAAGTTCGGCCATGACCAGCATGCCGTTCATCGGCGTGCGGATTTCGTGGCTCATCGTTGCGAGGAAGTCGGACTTGGCGGCGTTGGCGGTCTCGGCCGTTTCCTTGGCGACGCGCAGCTCGCGGGTGCGCAGGTCGACGGTCAGCTCCAGGGTTTCGCGATGCCGGGCGAGGCGGTCGTCGCGCTCGTTGATCTCGGACATCATGGCGTTGAAGCTGTCGACGAGGCGGGCGGTCTCCTCGTCCTCGGCCGCCTCCACCCGGTGGCGGAAGTCCTCGGTCTCGCGCACCTCGTTCATGGACTCGATGAGGGCGTGGAGCGGGCTGACGATGCGGCGCTGCAGGCGGAAGACGGCGGCAAAGCCGATGAGCGCGGCGGCGAGGGCGGCGGCGATGTTGGTCTTGACGCCGTCAAGGATGCGGGCAACGAGGTCGCCGGTGTCGGCGATGAGGACGAGGTAACCAACCTGCTCGCCGGCGCTGACGATCTTCTGGCGCACCGGCAGGTCATGGCTGGTCAGCAGCGACCAGGGGCTGCCGGTGGCGGCATTCTCGGCGGCGCTTTCAAGGACAATGCCGGTGCCCATCTCGGCGAGAACGCGGCCGGACATGGTCTCGACGCGGGCATAGTGGACGAAGGGGAAGGCGCGGATCGCCTTCAGGCTCTTCATGGCGGCGGCGCGATCGCCGGCAACGAGGGCGTCGGTGGTCGCGGCGGCAAAGACGCTGGCGATCGCCAGGAGTTCGCCGCGCTTGGTTTCGGCATAACGCACGGTCTCGCGCCAGACGAGCAGGGCGACGGCGATGGCGGTCGTCACCGCGATGGCAATCATCACGGTGGTGGCGATGCGCCTTGCGATCGAGGTTTTCTGCACTTTCCTGGAGCTCCGGCGACGACACGCTGCTTGGCGCACCGATCATGGCGCCGGAGCGGTTTACCGGCGGTTTACGATGACGGAGCGCCATGCATGGCTGCTGCATGCCGATATGGCCGCACGGTTAACGTCTCGAAATCGGTTTACGTATAACTTTTGATATGTGATCGCCTATTCACCCGGGTCAAAATGTCGTCCGAAGCTTCCGACCATCCCTCGCGCGTGCTCGTCGTCGACGACGACCCGTTGCTGCGCGAGATCGTGGTCGCCAATCTCAGGCGCTACGCATTCGACGTTTCGGTTGCCGAAAACGGCCGCGAAGCGCTCGACTTCATGGCCGAGAATGCCGTCGACATCGTCATTTCCGACCTCGATATGCCGGTGATGACCGGCTACGAACTGCTGTCGAAGCTGCGCAAGGACGTCGTGCTGCGCTACGTGCCGGTGGTGGTCATCACCGGTTCGGAAGATGCCAATGCCTGCGAGCGGAGCGCTGTCGCTCGGCGCCACGGCGTTTCTGACGAAGCCGCTGAACTGGGCGCTGTTCGTTCATAACCTCTGGTATGTCCTCAACAACTCGAAGCGCGAGAACGCCATCCGCGAGGCCCGCAAAGGCGGCGAGGCGGCGAGCCCGGATGAAGGACGAAAGCATGATCTCGGTCGGCCACGAGCTCAGGACACCGCTCAACTCGATCATCGGCTTTGCCCGGCTGCTCATCGACGAGGTCGCCGGGCCGATGGGGTCGGCCGACTATCGCGATTATGCCCGCGAAATCGAGGGCGCCGGGCGGAACATGGGAGAGGCTCGTCTCCGACCTCTTTCTCTTTTCCGGCATTCTCGCCGGAACGCAGGCGCGCAACGACGACGACTATACGGTCGAGACGCTGGTGGTGCCGCCGGCGCGGCAGCTCGCCGAGGCGGCCAAGGCGCGCGGCATCACGCTGGAATGCGTCATGGACCAGCCATTCGCCGAACTCACCTGCGACCGGACGCTGGTGCGCCGAGGGCGATCACCGAGCTTGTCGACAATGCCATCCATGCCGCGCCGGAGGCGCAAGGTGCGGATCGAGGCGCATGTCGCCAGGCACAGGCTGCAGGTCGTCGTCACCGACAATGGCAGGGCTGCCCGAACACATGCGCGAGCAGGTATTTGATCCGTTCTTCAGTCGAGTCGGCAATGACGCGCCAGCGCAACGGCCTCGGCCTCGGCCTTACGGTGGCACGCGGCATTGCCCGGCTGCATCGCGGCGGTTACGTTCTGGAGCGCGGGAGGGCGGCGGCACGCTCGCCCGCCTCGTCATCGCCGATGCGTCCGAGCAGATATCGATCCCGGAGCGCTCGGTCGCCTGATCAGAGGCCAGAGCCGCGACAGGGTTAACGGTTTCCAGACTTCTTTCAGCGAATTTTATGAAATCGCCAAAGTATTCGTTTTTGAATAATTCCACATAATTTTTTCTAACCTGGCGACGGATAAATACTTTCGCAATCCTGACGCGCGATGCTCTCCGGCAATCTGTGGTCGATATATATCGGCCAGGGCCAACATAACAAGCGAAGCAATCGCCATGTTGAAGAAAATTAGCGAGCTGCTGCGGCGTTTTGCGTGCCGAACGGGGTAATGTCGCGGTACTGTTTTCGCGGTATTTCCAGTGGTCATGGGCGGCGTCGCGTTCGGCGTCGATGCTGCGCAGGTTCACCTGCAGCGCTCGGGCCTGCAGGACGCGGCGGATGCGGCGGCGCTCGGCGCGGCCGGAACTCTACATGACGTCCGGGCGCACGAACGCCATTCAGGCGATCGCCGAGGCCTATGCCAAGGCCAATCTCGGGCGCTATGCCGAGACGGTGCGGGTCGTGGCGCAGGTCGTCGACGAGGGCGAGACCGTGCAAGTTTGCCCTCACCGACCGGACGCGGATGTATTTCGCCTCCTTCATGGGCGGCGAGGACGAAGGTGACATCTCGGCTTCGGCCACGGCGCGGATCGCCGGTGGCGGCGGTTGCGCGTCATTGGCCTCAACTTGAGGAAAACAAGGCGACCGTCCGGCTGAAGTCGAAGAAGACGTCGATTACGGCGCCGACCTGTGCGATCTATTCGAATTCGAAGTCGAAGGACGGCCTCGACGTCCAGAGTTCCTCCAAGATCATTTCCGAGCTCATCTGCTCGGCCGGCGGCCACAAGGGCAAGGGCACGAGCTTCAAGCCCGGGCCAACGACCGACTGCCCGACGGCGGAAGACCCGCTCGCCGGGCGCGCGGTGGTCTCGACCAACGGCTGCGATTTCACCGACTATCAGGTCGACGAGGGCGACTTCGTCATCGCCAAGCCGGGCGTCTACTGCAATGGCATCAAGGTGAAGAAGAAGGCGTCGCTGCTTCCGGAAGGCGTCTACGTCATCAAGGGCGGCGTCCGCGAAGGTCGAGGGCGATGCGACGCTCAAGGCTGACTATGCCGGCTCGCGCTCGCCGAGGATGCGACGATCGACTTCGGCAAGGATACGACGATCGATCTCAACGGCGCCCACGGGAGATGGCCAGCCTCCTGATGTTCGAGGACCCGAACGCGAAAACCGGCAATATCTACGAGATCTATTCGCACAACGCGCGCAACCTGACCGGCACTATTTACCTGCCGAAGGGCAAGCTGAAGATTCAGGGCGATGTGACGAAGGAAACCGGCAAGGGCGACAAGGTTGCCGCCGAGGAAAAAGCGGAAGACGAGGCCGAGCGGGCGCGACCAGGACTATGACATCGCCCATCAGTCCGCCTGCCGCGATTGTCGTCAACCAGCTCGAGCTTGCCAAGGGGCCAAAACCTCGTCCTGAAGACCGACTACGGCGCGACGGATGTGCCGGTGCCGGATGGCATCGCCCCGATCCGGGCGCAACATCTGGATCGAGGAATAGGCTTTGCGACGGCACGACGAAAACAGGCGGCACCACCGGGCGCCGCCCGTTTTGTTGTGTCGTGGTGCGTTACGCCTCCGGCTAACGCACCGGGCGCCGCCTTTTCTGTCGGGTCTGTCCGATCGCCGGGGCAGCGCCATACGCGCCAGGGCGGGATGGTGTTTGGCTGCTGGTCCGTCGTCCTGCGCGTGACGGCGGGGGCACGGTTCTTCGTCATTCCCGCGCAAGCGGGATCAGTCGTTGTTTCAGTAGGCTGATATCCGGCATGGATCCCCGCTTGCGCGGGGATGACGGCCCGGCGCGGGGTCGGGCAGTGCCTGAGCGCCAGGCAGGATGGTGTTTGGCTGCTGGTCCGTCGTCCTGCGCGTGACGGCAGGGGCACGGTTCTTCGTCATTCCCGCGCAAGCGGAATCAGTCGTTGTTTCAGTAGGCTGATATCCGGCATGGATCCCCGCGCGGGGATGACAACCCGCCTGGTCGGGCAGTGCCTGAGCGCGGGGGCGGGATGGTGTTTGGCTGCTGGTCCGTCGTCCTGCGCCACCACGGCAGGGTACAGTTCTTTGTCATTCCGCGCAAGCGGGATCAGTCGTGTTTCAGTGTCTGATGTCCGGCATGGATCCCCGCTTGCGCGGGGATGACGGCCGGGCGCGGCGGCTGTGGTGGTGCGTTACGCCGTCGGCTAACGCACCGGGTGCTGTAGCCGTGCGTTGCGCCTCCGGCTAACGGCACCCTACGTCTGGTTGCCGCGGGGGACCCTGTTTCCCATCGGGCGCCTCAGGCGTCGGCGGGGCGACGAGGAGGTCCTTGGCGTCGATCTGCTGGCCGGGCTGGACAGCGACCTCGGCGATGGTGCCGTCGCGCTCGGCGTGCAGGGCCGTTTCCATCTTCATCGCTTCGATGGAGAGCAGCACATCGCCGGCGGTCACCTGCTGGCCGGGCTTGACGGCGAGGGTCGCGACGACGCCGGGCATCGGCGCGGCAACGTGGTTGGCGTTGGCCGGATCGGCCTTGCGGCGCTGGCCGGCACCGGAGGCGCCATGGGCGCGGTCGGGCACCTTGACGATGCGCGGCTGGCCGTTCAGCTCGAAGAAGACGCGGACACGTGACCGTCCTCATCCGGCTCGCCGATCGCCTGACAGCGAATGACGAGGGTCTTGCCGGCCTCGAGGTCGGGCATGATCTCCTCGCCCGGCTGCAGGCCGTAGAAATAGACCGGCGTCGGCAGGACGGAGACCGGACCGTAGGTGTCGCGGGCGCGGGCGTATTCGTCGGGCGGACGGATGTAGCCAGGGTAGCTGGCGAGTCGAAATCGTCGACGGCATGCTCGAGCTCGCCGGCGATGCGGAGCCCGTTCGGCATCGAGATCGGCCAGGCCAGCAGCGGCCGGGCCGCACGGTGATCGGCGTCTCGCCCATCGGCGCCTTCTTCTGGATGTCGGCGGGCCAGCCGCCGGCGGCTTCGTCCAGGGCATCGCCGCGCAGCATCTGGATGACCGATTCCGGGAAGGCGACATCCTTCTTCGGATCGGCAACGTCGGCGGCAGAGGCCGGAGGAGACCATCATCAGGGCCATGTCGCCGACGACCTTGGAGGACGGCGTCACCTTGACGATATCGCCGAAGAGGCGGTTGGCGGCGGCATAAGCCTCGGCGACCTCGTGCCAACGGGCCTCGAGGCCGAGCGAGCGGGCCTGTTCCTTCAGATTGGTGAACTGGCCGCCCGGCATTTCATGCAGGTAGACCTCGGAGGCGCCGACACGCAGATCGCTCTCGAACAGGCGGTACTGATAGCGCACCGCCTCCCAGTAGAACGAGATGCGGCGGATGGCCAGGAGATTGAGCCCGGTGTCGCGATCGGTGCGGCGCAGGGCCTCGACGATGGAGCCGAGACAGGGCTGGGCGGTGAGGCCGGAGAGGGCGTCCATCGCCGCGTCGACATCGCATCGGCGCCGGATTCGGCGGCGGCAAGCACGGTGGCGGCCGAGGCGCCCGAGGTGTCGTGGGTGTGGAAGTGCAGCGGCAGGTCGGTTTCCTCGCGCAGCGTGCGGAACAGCACGCGGGCGGCGGCGGGCTTCAAAGGCCGGCCATGTCCTTGATGCCGATGACGTGGACGCCGGCGGCCTCGAGCTCGCGAACGGAGCCGACATAATATTTCAGGTCGTACTTGGAGCGGTCCGGATCATGTCGCCGGTGTAGCAGATGGCGCCCTCGCAGATCCTGTTCTCCTCGGCGACGGCATCGATCGAGACGCGCATGTTCTCGACCCAGTTGAGACAATCGAAAACGCGGAAGAGATCGACACCGCCGGCCGCGGCGGCGGACGAAACTGACGACATTGTCCAGGGTGGTGGTGTAGCCGGCCTTGATTCGAGCCGCTTTTAGCCTTTATCTACAGGAGGATGTTCGGCGCCTTGTCGCGAATGAGGGCGAGGCTGTCGGGGTCCTCGGTGAGGAAGCGCATGGCGACGTCGAAGGTGGCGCCGCCCCAGCATTCAGCGAGAAGAGACCGGGCAGGCCGGTGGCGTAGCTCTCGGCGATGGCGGCGATGTCGTGGGTGCGCACGCGGGTCGCCAGCAGCGACTGGTGGGCGTCGCGCATGGTGGTGTCGGTGACGAGGACGCGTTCCTCGTTGCGCATCCACTCGGCGAACTTCTTCGGGCCAAGGCGGTCGAGAAGCTGGCGGGTGCCCTCGGGCTTGTCGCTGCCGAAGCGCGGCGGCACGGGCAGGGCGACATCGGCCGGCGGCCGGGTGCGGCCGCGGGCCTCGGGGTGGCCGTTGACGGTGACGTCGGCGATGTAGGTCAGGAGCTTGGTCGCCCGGTCGCGGCGGCGGACCGAGGCAAAGAGCTCCGGCGTCTCGTCGATGAAGCGGGTCGTATAGGTGTTGTCGCGGAATTTCGGGTGGGTGATGACGTTTTCGAGGAAGGCGAGGTTGGTGGCGACGCCGCGAATGCGGAACTCGCGCAGGGCGCGGTCCATGCGGCGGATGGCTTCCTCTGGACTCGGCGCCCAGGCGGTCACCTTCTCCAGCAGCGGATCGTAATGGCGGGTGATGACCGCGCCGGAATAGGCGGTGCCGCCATCGAGGCGGATGCCGAAGCCCATGGCGCCGCGATAGGCGGTGATGCGGCCATAGTCAGGAATGAAGTTCTGTTCCGGGTCTTCCGTGGTGATGCGGCACTGCAGGGCGTGGCCGTTGAGGCGGATGTCGTCCTGCGGCGGCACGCCCGAGGCCGGCGTGCCGATGGCCTCGCCCTCGGCGATGTGAATCTGCGCCTTGACGATGTCGATGCCGGTCACAACCTCGGTGACGGTGTGCTCGACCTGGATGCGCGGATTGACCTCGATGAAGTAGAAGGCGCCCGTGTCGGCGTCCATCAGGAACTCGACCGTGCCGGCGCCGACATAGTCGGTGGCGCGGGCAATGGCGAGGGCATAGCCGCAGATTTCGGCGCGGCGGGCAGCGTCGAGATAGGGCGCCGGGGCGCGCTCGACGACCTTCTGGTTGCGGCGCTGGACCGAGCAGTCGCGCTCGAACAGGTGGACGATGTTGCCGTGGCGGTCGCCGAGGATCTGCACCTCGACATGGCGGGCGCGCTCGACGAGCTTTTCGAGGTAGATCTCGTCCTTGCCGAAGGCGGCCTTGGCCTCGCGCTTGGCCGAGACGACCTCGCGCATCAGGTCGGCCTCGGTGCGGATGGTGCGCATGCCGCGACCGCCGCCGCCCCAGGAGGCCTTCAGCATCAGCGGATAGCCGATGGCGGCGGCGAGGCGCTTGACCTCGTCCATGTCGTCGGGCAACGGCGGGGTCGCCGGCATGACCGGGACGCCAGCCTCGATGGCAAGATTGCGGGCGGCGACCTTGTTGCCGAGGCGGCGCATGGTCTCGGGCGAGGGGCCGATGAAGGTGATGCCGGCCTCGGCGCAGGCCTCGGCGAATTCCGGGCTCTCGGACAGGAAGCCGTAGCCGGGATGGATGGCGTCGACCTTCGCCTCGCGGGCGACGCGGATCATCTCGTCGATGGACAGATAAGCCTCGATCGGGCCAAGGCCGATGCCGATCTGGTAGGCCTCGTCGGCCTTGAACCGGTGCAGCGCGAGCTTGTCTTCCTCGGCGAAGACGGCAGCCGTGCGCATGCCGAGTTCGTTGGCGGCGCGGAAGATGCGGATGGCTATCTCGGACCGATTGGCGGCGAGGATTTTCGTGATCGTCAAGACGGGTCTCCGGGACTGGCTGGGCCGCCGCCAGAGGCGCGCGATCCGGTTCGACTTTCGTTGCAATTATTTATACGGAGGCAGGCAGCGGGGAAAGAGGCTGTTGCCGCAAAAATATCGATATTTTGTCTAAAGGAGGCTCTTGCCAAAGGTCGCCGACATCCCGCCGCAGGGGCGAAATCCGCTGGACAGGGATGGACAAGGGGGATAAGTCGGAGAGGTATATTTTCCTGTCTGGTTGGCGTCGATGAGGCACGCGCGGCGGCGCGCCGGAGGTTCGACATGCTCTCCCATGCCCAGGTCTGGGCCGCGATCGATGCGCTTGCCGAGCGCTACGGCATGAGCCCTTCGGGCCTTGCCAAACGGGCGGGCCTTGATCCCACGACCTTCAATCCCTCGAAGCGGCGGGCGGGCGACGGCCGGCTGCGCTGGCCGAGCACCGAGAGCCTTTCCAAGGTGCTTGAGGCGACCGGCGCGCGGCTCGAGGAATTCATGGCGCTGCTCGAGGAAGAGGGCCGGCTGCAGCAGCCGGCGCGCGGCGCGGGGGGCTTTTCGGCGGCGCGCTCGGTGCCGCTCATCGGCTTTGCCCAGGCCGGCGTCGGCGGGTTTTTCGACGATGGCGGCTTTCCGGTCGGCGGCGGCTGGGAGGAAGTGGCGTTTCCGGAGGCGCGCGATCCGAACAGCTACGCGCTCGAGGTGTCGGGCGATTCGATGCTGCCGCTCTATCGCGACGGCGACGTCATCATCGTCTCGCCGTCGGCCTCGGTGCGGCGTGGCGACCGGGTCGTGGTCAAGACGCTCGACGGCGAGGTGATGGCCAAGGTGCTGGTGCGCAAGACG
>JAWKVW010000015.1:0-91075 GCA_041397845.1 Hyphomicrobiales bacterium
TTCTCGGAAGCAGAATCGGCAGGAGTCGGCGGCTTTGCCTGCCCGGATTCCTGTTCCGGCGTCGGTTCCGGCTCCGCTGCTTCCTGTTCCTGCTCGGGCATGCCGGTCAGTTCGGCGAGCGTGCCACCGACTTCGACCGGCGCGCCGGCCGAGCGGGCGAGCATTGGCGGTTCGGCGACACGGACGGCGGCGAACAGCGCTCCGTGCGCGGCAAGCGCCAGGCCGGCGGCAAGGAGCCATTCGCGCAGGGCGAAGGTCACTCCGTCCTCCGTCGCGTCACGAGGCGGGTTTGCGCGATGCCGGCGGCCTTTGCCGCCTCGACGAGGTCGAGAAGGGCGGCGGCGGGCAGGGCGCGGTCGGCGACGACGAACAGCGGTTGCGGTTCCGAATGGGCGGCATGGGCGGCGAGATAGGCGGGCAGGTCGGCAGCGGCCAGCGGTTCACCGGCAAGGAACATCTGGCCGTCGGCGGCGATCGCCAGCGGGCCGCGTGGCCGGGCGCCGGGGTCGGCAGCGGCGGTGCGCGGCGGGTCGATGTCGCGTGCCATGAAGGGGCGCAGCGAGCCGGCGATGAGGAAGAACACCAGCATCAGGAACACGACATTGATGAGGGGAACGAGGTTCGCCTCGCGCGGCGCCGGGTCCTGATGATTGATGCGCATCGCCGCCTCCGCCTAGCGCACGATGACGACGGCGCGGGCCGGGGCGCGGCGGGCGGTCTCGACGGCAAGGGCGATGTCCTCGACGGTCGCGTCGCCGGCGGGCTGGACGGCGATGGTCGCCGCGGCGGAGAGGGCAGGGGTCGTCGCGAGCCGTGTGCCGAACTCGTCGATGGCGGCGGCAGCGCCGTCAATCTCGAGCCGGCCGGCGCCGAGGACGCGGACGACGATGACCGGGCCCTTGTCGGCCGCGGCTTCGCCGGTCGATGCCGTCGCCAGGTCGATGCCTGAATATTTCAGGAAGGTCGAGGCGAGCATGAAGAAGACGAGGAGCAGGAAGACGACGTCGATCAACGGCGTCAGGCTGATTGATCTCGTCTTCGTCGCGGCCGGGTCAATCCGCATGGCCGACCGCCGTCAAGGTCGGGCGGGCCTTGGCCGGCGGCCCGGCGTCCCGCTCGCTGATGCGGCCGGTGAAGATGCCGGTCAGCATCGCTTCCATGGTCTGGCGCTGGCGCTCGACGATGCCCTCGAACCAGTAGAGGACGAGGGCTGCGGGAATGGCGATCGACAGGCCGACGGCGGTGGTCAGGAGGGCGACCCAGATGCCGCCGGCAAGGATCGCCGGGTCGGCCTCGGCGCCGGCCGACTGCAGGGCGCGGAAGGCGTCGATCATGCCGAGCACGGTGCCGAACAGGCCAAGGAGCGGGGCGACCTGAACGGCGGCCTCGATGCCGCGCAGATAGGCGCGCAGCGCGGCGAGCTCGCCAAGGGCGATGCGCTCGACATCCTCGCGGACGCGCGCCTCCTCGGCCGGTGCCGTGATGAGGCCGCGCATGGCGTGCGCCATCGTCTTCAGAACAGGATGGCGGCGGCCTTCGAGAAGGTCGAGCGCGGCGGCGCGATCGCCTCTCGACCAGAAGAGGCTGGCGTTTTCGGCGGTCGTTCCGGCGCCGGGGCCGAGCCGGGCGAACTGCCAGAGCTTCAGCAGCACGATGGTGACGACGAAGAGCGAGAGGACGAGCAGGGCGATGACGATCGGCCCGCCGGCGGCAACGAGGCCGGCAAGACTGGCGCCTGTCGCCTCGAGCCAGCTCCTCGCCGGGGCGAGCATTTCGGCGGCGGCATCGTTCATCGCATTCTCCTCACGGCCGGGCGGCGGCGGAGCGGGCAGATTTGCACACCCGCCGGCATCGCGGAAACCCGTCGATTTGTCGGAGGGGATGCCGCCATCGGGCCGGCGCTGTCAACCGCCGGGATGGCGTCAGAACGACTTGCCCTCGCCGGCCTCCTCGACGGTGCGGCCATCGCGGATGTGGTAGATGCGGCGGAAGGTCGGGATGATCTTCTCGTCATGGGTCACGACGATGATCGCCGTCTGGTACTGCTCGGCCATGCGGTTGAGGATGCGGATGACGGCAAGGGCGCGCTCGCTGTCGAGCGGCGCGGTCGGTTCGTCGGCGAGAACGACCGGTGGCCGGTTGACGAGGGCGCGGGCGATCGACACGCGCTGCTGCTCGCCGCCGGAAAGCTGGCTCGGCATCGCCTTTGCCCGATGGGCGACGTCGAGTGCCTCGAGCAGTTCGAGCGCCCGCTTGCGCGATTCCGCATTCGGCCGGCCAGCCAGCATCGGCAGAAGGGCGATGTTGTCGGTGACGTCGAGGAACGGAATGAGGTAGGGCGCCTGGAAAATGAAGCCGATCTTGTCGCGGCGCATGGCGCGCAGGTCGCGGATCTTCCAGCGGTCTTCGTAGATGACCTCATCGCCGAGGGTCATGCGGCCGCCGGTCGGCTCGATGACGGCGCCGAGGCATTTGAGCAGCGTGCTCTTGCCGGAGCCGGACGGGCCGATGAGGCCGACGACCTCGCCGGGCGCGACGGCCATGTCGACATCCTTCAGGGCGTCGACGGCGGTCTCGCCGCTGCCGTAGCGCTTCTTCAGGCCTTCGATGCGGATGCCATGTGCTTCAGCCACCGATCGCCTCCGCCGGGTCGACCTTCAGCGCGGCGCGGATGGCGACGCTGCTGGCCAGGATGCAAATGACGACGACGGCGATGAAGCCGCGAACGGAATCGGCCGGTTCGAGCAGCACGTATTTCGGAAAGACCGGGGCCCAGAAGGTGGCGGCGATCTTGCCGACGGCAAAGCCGATGAGGCCGAGGCCGACGGCCTGCTGCATGATCATGCTGGCGATGGTGCGGTTGCGCGTGCCGATCAGCTTCAGCACGGCGATCTCGCGGATCTTGCCGAGGGTCAGCGTGTAGATGATGAAGGCGATGATGGCGGCGCTGACGATGGCGAGAATGACGAGGAACATGCCGATCTGCTTTGAGGATGTGGCGATCAGCTTGCCGACGAGGATCTCCTCCATCTCGGCGCGGGTGTAGACCTGCAGCCGCTTCCAGCGCCGGATCGGCTCGGCGACCTCGTCCGGCAGGGCGCCGGGGCGGATGCGGACGAGGACAGCGTTGACGTATGGATTGGTGCTCTGCGAGGCGATCACCGCGTCGAGGAGATCGGGGACGCCGGGGCGGGCGAAGGCCGGATTGGCGGCGGTGCGCCGGCGCTGCTCGAGAATGGCGTCGTTGTCCTTCAGGAACTGGGCTTCCTGGGCGTCGCGCAGGGGAACGAAGACCATCGGGTCGCCGCTCGAGGAGACCATGCGGCGGGTGAGGCCGACGACGGTATAGAGATTGCGGCGGATGCGGATCTGATCGCCAAGACGGAAGCCGGTGGCCATGTCGGCGATGGCCTCGTAATGGCTGCGGGTGATCTGGCGGCCGGCGACGAGGAATGACGGCCGGCCGGGCTCGCCCGGTCCGCCGGGGGCGATGCCGACGACCATGGAGCGGACATCGCGATCGCCTTCGCTGACCTGCATGGTCAGGTAGGTGACATTGGCCGCCGCCTCGACGCCGGGCATGGCCAGAATGGCGCGATAGGTGTCGTCGTAGATGCTCGATGATTCAGCGTATGGCCCGAGCGTTCCCTGCTGGACGACCCAGAGGTCGGCGCCGCTGTTGTCGAGCAGGACGCGGGCGTCGTCGACCATGCCGCGATAGACGCCGGCCATGGTCAGGGTGACGCCGATGAGGAGGCCAAGGCCCATGCCCGTGAAGACGAACTTGCCCCAGGAATGGAGGATGTCGCGGCCGGCGAGGCTGATCATTGCGGCACCCCGGGCAGCTTGTCGACGACGGTGACGCGCGAGCGGGCGGACAGGGCGCGCTGGCTGTAGAGGACGACGGCGTCGCCGGCGGCAAGGCCGGAAAGGACCTGGGCATTGCCGTCAAGATCGATGGCGCCGACGCGGACGGGCGCAAAGCGGATGCCGTCGCCATCGACGATCCAGACGCCGAGGCGGCCATCGATGCGGCGGATGGCGGCTTCCGGCAGGACGGGCGCCGGGGCGAGGGCCGGCAGGGCGACGGTGATCTCGGCGATTTCGCCGATCGGCGGCAGCGGATCGGGAAGCGTGTCGAACACGACCTTGGCAAGGATTTCCTCGGTCACTTCGTCGGCCAGAGGTTCGATGCGCAACACCTTGCCGGGCAGGGCGGCGCCGGCGCGCGAGCGAAGGCCGATGGTCGCCGGCAGGTCCGGCGTCAGGCCGGCGGAGCGAAGCTGGTCGAAGCGGACATTGATCCAGAGGCTGGCGGGGTCGACGAGCTGGAGCACCGACTGGCCGGCAACGACGGTGGTGCCGGGATCGGCATCACGGGCAACGACGAGGCCATCGACAGGGGCGACGAGGCGCAGATTGGCGCGCTGGCGCACGAGGGCGTCGCGCTCGGCCGTGGCGCGGGCCAGTTCCTGCCCGGCGCCGGCGAGATTGGCGCGGGCAACGGCGAGACTTGCGCCGGCGACCTCGAAATCCTGGCGCCGCGCCTCGGTGCCGGCATCGCTGACGACGCCGCTTTTCGACAGCTTGTCGTAGCGGCGGGCCTGGGCCTCGGCATATTCGGCGCGGGCGGTCGAATCGGTGATCTGCGCTTCGGCGGCGGCAACGGCGGCCTCGGCGCGGCGCAGGGCGGCATCGGCAGCGAGGATGCGATCGTCAAGGTCGACCGGGTCCATCTCGCCCAGAAGCGAGCCGGCGGCGGCGCGATCACCGCCAGTGACGTCGACGGTGGCGACACGGCCGGCGACGGTCGGGCCGATGCGATAAACGTAGCGGGCCTCGACCGTGCCGATGCCGAACAGGGCCGGGGAAATCGACTGCTCTGAGGCGGTGACGATCGTCACCTGAATGGGGGCGAGTGGGCCGGAGCGCAGCGCGACGAAGGCCAGAAGGCCAACGAGCGGCACGAGAATGGCGAAAAGGGCGAGCTTGCGGGTCATGGCGGGGCGGCGGCTCGGTTAGGCAGCGGCGATGGCGCGGCGATAAAGGGCGAAGGCGCCGGGGGCGGCGCTGCGGAGGGACGGGGCGGCGCCCGACAGAAGCGATTGCATGACGAGGCCCTGGATGGTGCCGACAAAGAGCGCGGCGGCGGTCGCCGTGTCGACGGCGGCGTCGACCTCGCCGGTTTCCTTGGCGCGGGTGATGAGCGACTTGAGGCGCTCGTCATAGCGGGCAAGGAGCGTGCGGGCCATGCGCTTGCCGGCGGTATCCTCGGCCCGCTGCAGCTCGCCGAACATCATGCGCGGCACGCCGGGATGGGCGGCGACGAACTCGATGTGGGCCGAGAAGATCGCCTCGAGAGCGGCAAGGGGCGTCGCGGCGCCACCGGCAGCCTCGTCGAGGCGGGCAAGAAGGCGCTCGGCGACCCATTCCATGACCGCCTGCCAGATTGCATCCTTGGACGGAAAATGGCGGAAAATCGCGGCCTGCGAGAGGTTCATCCGCTCGGCGATGGCAGCCGTGGTGATCTCGCCGGGGTTCTGCTCGGCGGCAAGGGCGACGACCGTGCGCACGGTGGCGGCACGGCGTTCCCCGGCCGGAAGGTGACGGGCGGTCTGCTGCACGGGCGCCTCTAAAAGTGAGTGACTACTCACTTACTTTCATGCCGGCGTCGTTTCGTCAAGGGGGACTCCGGGGGGAGTCTCCCCTGGCTGCGATCGAGAAGGGGTGTCCGCGCCTTCCGCGCGCCGGTTCAGGCCGGATCGCCAATCGTCAGCGTGATCGTGCCGACACCGTCTATCCGGCCCGCAAGGCGGTCGCCCGGCAGAACCGGTCCGACGCCGGCTGGCGTTCCGGTGTAAATGACGTCGCCCGGGGCGAGGTGATAGAAGCGCGACAGATGGGCAATCGTCTCGGCGACGCTGTTGATCATTTCCGACAGGTCGGCTGCCTGCCGCGTCTCGCCGTTGACGGCAAGCTCGATGCGACCGGCGACGGGGTGGCCGATATCGGCGGCGGGCACGATCTCGGAGAGGATGGCGCCGTTTTCGAAATCCTTGCCGATGTCCCAGGGGCGGCGCTTGTCCTTGGCGTCGCCCTGCAAATCGCAGCGGGTCATGTCAAGGCCGCAGGCATAGCCGTAGACGAGACCGGGCGCATCCTCGACGGAAACGCGGAAGCCGGAAGCGCCGATGACCGCGACGAGTTCCATCTCATAGTGGAAATCGGAGGTTTCGGGCGGGTAGGGGATCGTTGCGCCGCTCGGCACGTAGCAGAAGGGCGACTTGTTGAAATAGAACGGGTCTTCCTTTTCGGCCCTGGCGCCCATCTCGGCAGCGTGGGCGGCATAATTGCGTCCGACGCAGAAGATGCGGTGGAGAGGGAAAGTCCGGCGCTCGCCACGGACCGGGACGTCCGGGAGCGGCTTTGCCGGAAACAGGCGGGTATCGTCGGACATCGGTGGTCGTCCTTGCGGGTGCGAGGCGGGTCTTCAAACGGGAGCTTATCCTGCACCAAGCCACGGGCGATGCAACGGCGTATGCGGTGTGGAGAAGCGGATGAAAACATGCTGTGTTTTCAATTTTTGCATCCCAGGGAGGCGAATCCGTCCCCTCTCGTGCATTTCATCGCCCTGCACGCAAAGAGAGCGGTTTCTTAGCCGTGCAATTTTTCGTCATATGATTGAATGTTTGAATATGTCTCTTTTCGTTCACTTTATAATCGCCGGATTTTGTCCATTCAGGAAATAGTCCTTTGATTATTCAACTCTTCATTGCCGTCGGGGTTTGCGATAATCCGAGGCGGTCTTTCGAATTCGCGAGGCGCCTGCCATGTTGAAAGCCCTTGGCATTTTGCTTGTCTGCCAGCTTGCCGGCGAAACCCTGGTACGGCTGGTGCATTGGCCAGTGCCGGGGCCGGTCATGGGGCTGATGCTGCTGGCGGCCGGTTTGTTCGGCGCGGCGCGGTTCGGCTGGTTCTTGCCGGAGACGATCGGGGAGACGGATCTCGGCAGGACGTCGGCAGCATTGCTCGGCGCGCTCGGCATTCTTTTCGTGCCGGCCGGGGCGGGCGTCGTCCAGCATTTCGGGTTGATCATGAGCCATGGCGCGGCGCTGGGGCTGGCGCTCGTCGGCTCGACCGTGCTGACGCTCGTCGTCACGGCAGCGGTTTTCGTCGGCGTCCGCCGGCTCATCGACAAGGCTTCGGCGTGATGGAAAATCCGTTTCAACTCTGGGTCTATCTCTCCGCGACGCCGCTGCTGTGGCTGACGGTGACGGTGCTCGCCTGGCTCGCGGCGGACTGGATCGCCCGGGCGAGCAACCGGCATCCGCTGGTCAATCCGGTGATGATCGCGATTGCCATCGTCGCCGGCCTCCTGGCGCTGACGGGCACGCCGTACCGGCTCTATTTCGAGGGCGCGCAGTTTGTTCATTTCCTGCTCGGGCCGGCAACGGTGGCGCTGGCTGTGCCGATGTTCTCGCATTCGCGCACGGTGCGGCGGAATCTGCTGCCGATGATCGCGGCGCTCCTTGCCGGGGCGCTGACGGCGATCGCGTCGGCGATCGGCATCGCGGCGGCATTCGGCGTTCCGCATCAGGTGCTTGTGTCGCTCGCCCCGAAGTCTGTGACGGCGGCGATCGCCATGGGTATTTCGGAGGGGCTTGGCGGCGAGCCGGCGCTGACGGCGGTGCTCGTCATCACCACCGGCATTCTCGGCGCGGTCATGATGACGCCGCTGATGAACGTGCTGAAGGTGCGCGATCCGGCGGCGCGGGGCTTTGCCGTCGGCCTTGCCTCGCACGGCATCGGCACGGCGCAGGCATTCACCGTCGATCCGGTCGCCGGAACGTTCGCCGGCATCGCCATGGGGCTCAACGCGGTGGCGAGCGCCTTCCTCGTTCCGGCGGTGTTCAGGCTGATTGCCGGGTGAGGGCGTCGAGGAGGCGGGCGATGGCGGCCGGGGTGGCGAAATTTACCCGGTCAGTCGCGCATCCGTGCGACGAGGGCGGGCAGGTCCGCGAGGTCGGGCAGGAACAGCGGTTGTAATCGGCAAGATCGCGCAGAGCCGTGTCGGGACCGATCACGGTGCCCTTGCCGGCAAGACTGGCAACGGTTGCGACGGCAAGCGCCAGGTGATCGAGTGGCGGTCATTCAGCGGGCTCCTTTTCCGCAGACTCCGGGCCAGTTCCTTGCGGGCGATCTTGCCGGAATTGGTGCGCGGAAAGGCATCGCAGGCTCGATCGCGGCCGGATGCATGTAGTCAGGCAGGCATTCGCGGCACCAACGCAGAAGCTCGTCGACCGACACGGCGCCAGCGGTGCGCGGCAGCACGAAGGCATGCAGGCGGCTGGTCGTTGCCGGGTCCGGCAGAGCGATGACAGCGGCCTCGGCGACATCCGGATGGGCCGTCAGGGCCGCCTCGACATCGCCAAGCTCGATGCGGAAACCGCGAACCTTCACCAGCGTGTCGCGCCGGCTAAGTAGATGACGCCATCCTTGTCGAGGCAGCCGAAATCGCCGGTGCGATAGGCAACGCGCTTGCGGTGTTAATCCGGGTTGCGGCAGTGAGATCCGGCCGGCCGAGATAGCCGGGCGAGACGCAATCGCCGACAGCGGCGATCGCCCTCGCTGCCAGTCTCGACGGCAACGCCCGTGTCCGGGTCGAGCAGGGTCACAGCGGCGTTGTGAACGGGGCGGCCGATCGGGAGATGCGCGGCAGGGCGAGGTGCTCGGGCCTGATCTCCAGAAAGGTGACGACGCGTTGGTCTCGATCGGACCGTAGAGATTGAAGATCCGCGTCTTCGGCAGGGCGGCCGCGAGCTCGGAAAGCGGGCCGGGGTATTCCTCGCCGGCATAGAGAAGGAGGCGGAGGTCCGGCAGTCCGTCGCGGGCAAGGGTGCTGCGGCCGAGGAGTGCGGCGAGCGCCGAAGGTACGGCATAGAGCACCGTGATGTGCCGACCTTGAGGAAATTCATCAGCGCCTGCGGATAAAGCACCGTTTCCTCGTCGATCGGCATAACGGTCGCGCCGTTGGCAAGGCCGACATAGATGTCGAAGACCGGGAGGTCGAAGTTGAGCTGAGGCGTGGACGGCGACGCGATCGCCGGGGCCGATATCGAACGCCTCGCGGCCCCAGGCAACGAGGCAGCGGCATTGCGATGCGAGATCATCACGCCCTTCGGCGTGCCGGTCAACCCGAGGTATAGAGAATGTGGCGAATCGTCGGCGGCAATATCGGCCGCCGGGTTCTCTAATGTTCGACTGGTTGCGTCGCCGGCAAGCAGTTCGGCGAGGGCGAATTCGCGGCAAAGACCGCCGGCGCGGGCGCCGTCCGGGCTGACCAGCAGCATCAGGCGTTCGGGGTCGATGGCGCCGAAATCCCAGTCGCGGGCGGTGCGGGCATCGACGAAGAGCGCGGCGACGCCGGCATCGGCCATGACGAACCGGCGCCGCTCGGCCGGATAGCGCGGGTCGATCGGAACATAGGTCATGCCGGCGGCAAGGCTTGCCAGCATGACGATGATCGTCGGTTCGGACTTGTGCATGTGAATGGCGATGCGGGCGCCGGGCGCAAGCTCGCGGCGCAGCGCGGCGGCAAGCGCCCGGACCTGCCGCGCGGCCGCGCCATAGCTGGTGGTGCGGCCGGCAAACTCGAAGGCCGGAGCCTCGGGCATCCGCTCGGCGGTCGCCAGAAAGAGGTCGTGCAGCAGCATCGGGTCAGGCTCCACGGATTGCGGCGAGGTGTTCGGCGAGTTGGGCGGCAGCGCGGCTCTCGGCGGCAGACAGCATCCCGGCGATGAGGTCGAAGACGGCTTCCGGCGCGGCGCGGCCACGGGCGACGCGGCGCGACATGAGGTAGGCGGCTTCCTGCGCCTCGCCCCAGCGGGCGGCGATTTCCGTCGCAAATTCGGCCGCGAACCCGGCGGGCAGGAGGTCCGGCCGGGCGGTTTCGAGATCGGCGAGCCAGAGTGCATGCAGCCGGCGGGCGCGGGCGACCAGCCATGTCGCAAGGACGAACTGCCGGGTTTCGGCAAGGTCGCCACGCCGCGCGCGATAGTGCCCGGCGAACGCAACCATCTCGCCATTGCCGCGAAGGCGCGTGCCGATCACGGCGGCATTTTCGGCAAGAGCGCTGGCCGGGTCGAAGTCGGTCACGCCGGTGCCGGGCTCGAGCGTTTCGACACGATGGCGATTGCTGCCGGCAAGCTGGTCGATGGCGGCAAGGATGGTCGCGGTGTCGACCTCGATTGCTGTCGGCACGGCAGCGCCCCATTCGGTCAGGTTCGAATAGGCATCGACGACGTGAACGCTCGTGCCGTCGCCGGATATGCCATCGACCAGAAAGCCGTGCTCCATGTGCTCATTGCCGGCATAGGGCAGCCAGGGCATGGCGAACGCGTCGCCATAGAGCAGCGGCGGCGTGCCGGCGGCAAGGAGCTGGCGCCACGTCTCGATGGCGTTTTTCGGGTCAAGCGTGGCGGCGCGAAGGCGGTAGCCGGTGAGGGCGGCGACGCGGTCGGCGGTCGGCGTGCGGACCGTAAGCGGCATGGGGCCCGCGCCGGGATGGAAGGCGAAATGCCATTCGCAGGCGAAGGGGCCGCGCAGGTCGGCGATGCCGCGATGGGCGAGAAGGACGGCGATATTGTCCTCGATGCAATCGAGGAGATCGCTGTCGACGGCGGACCAATCGAGATCGAGATGGGCGACGGCCATGGCTCAGGACACCTCGGCGAGCGGCGCTTTGGCGCCGAGCCCTTCAGCGAACTGACGGATAAAGACGGTTTCGGCATCGGCGATGCGGCCAAGGGTGTCGGCGAGGAGCTGGCGCGGTTTTCGGCCGCGCTCCAGGCAGGCAAGATTATAGCGCAGGAGCTGCGGCAGGGTGTTCCAGAGCGGCACGATGTCGTCGGCAAGGCGGGTCGCGAGCGTGCCGGCGGCGGCGAAGCCGAACTCGCGCTCGGCCCGGGCAAGCGTGCGGGCAAAAAGCTCGCGGGTGCGGGCAGCGACCCAGAGGTCGTTGGCGAAATCGTAGAGGGCGGGCTCGGCGAGAAATTCGATGAAGCGTTGATGCAGGTGGCGCAGCGCATCCGGGCCGACATGCCAGTGCGGGCCGGATAGGTCGGCGCGGCGGACGCGGCCGGTGGCAAAGTCGAGCGACGTTGCAAAGAGGGCGCCGACCGAGCCGGCGTCGAAGCGGCAGGCGGCCGGGGCGACGATCGTTGCCAGCCACTGGTGCGGGCTTTCGGGGTCGTCGCGCTCGGCCGTGCCGAGGGCCCAGATTTCGCGGGATCGCAAGGGGCCGGAGCGGTCGGCGCTGATCGAGGCGAAGCTGGCGAGGTCGTCGAGGGAATGCCAGCCGGCATGCGGCGCCTGATCGCCCTCATCGTCGGTATAGGCGAAGGCGTCGCTGACATGCACCGCGTTGCCGTCCGCAGCGACGTCGTCGACAACGAACCAGTGCGGGGCGTGGCGAACGCCGCAACTGACCTGCCAGGGCAGACGGAAGGTATCGCCGGAGACGATGACCGGACCGCTGTCCCGGAAGTCCGCGAGAATGGCGGCGGCGGCTCTCCTGGCGTCCGGCGCGGAGCGGCGCTCCAGCCGGGCGCCGGCGAGCGAGCCCGCGCCAAGGAGCGGCGTGTGATAGTGCACGAACTCGAAATCCGGGCGATCGGCGGCGTTGTCGGCGACGGCCAGATAGAACTGGCTGCCGATGATCCAGACGGGATCGAGGCGGTGTTTCTGGAGATAGCGGGAAATCGCGGCGGTGTAGCAGGAGAGGGCGTCACCGGGGATGGTGGCGGCGCTTTCCGTCGTCGGGATGTCGTCGGTCATGTTCGGTTTTCCGGATCAGGCGGCGATCGGCGCGGCGAGGGCTTCGATATCGGCAGGGGTGATAAAGGCGGGCGGCGCAGGCGCTGCGGCGGGGGCATCGACCGGTTCGAGGACGGCGAGGGCGGCACGATGGCCGGGGCCGGCATCGACGCTCCACCAGCGGCAGCCGGCGGCAATGCCGGTATCGTCCGGCCCGACGTCGATGCTGCGAAAGGGCAGGGAAATGCCAAGCCCGCGCGCCTTGGCGATCGCCTCCTTGACGGTCCAGACGCGGAAGAACCCGGCATCGGCTGCCTTGCCAGCGAGGCCGTCGAGACGAGCCCGTTCGGCGGCCGTGAAGAAGCGCCGGGCGATGCGCGGCTCGGCGGGGCCAATCGGTTCCAGGTCCACGCCGACGGGACGGGTGCCGCCGATGGCGACCAGCACCGCTCCGCCGGCATGGGACCAACTGAACGACAAGCGTTGCGCGTCGCTGGTGGCGGCAAGCACCGGCTTGCCGCGATCGGTCGCGACGATCGGCACGGCGTTCGGGGGAAGACCGAGGCGGACGCCGAGCAAAGCCCGAACGAGGGCGCGAGAAAGAAGAAACTCGCGCCGCCGTGTCGGATCGGCCAGCCCGGCAAGCCGCTGGCGCTCACCGGCGGTCAACAGGCGGGCAAGCGTTTCCGCCGGCAGATCGCCGCCGGCGGGAACCAGCCAGAGACGGGCGGCCTCGGTCATTCTCGTCACTCGGCCGCGATGGACGCATCGAGGGGCGTGAGGACGATGTGCATTTCGGCGATCTCCTCGCCGACGACCTTCTCCAGGCGTTCGCGCACCCGCACGAGGGTCTTTTCCTGCCCGGCCGCCATGAACTTGTAAGCAAGGGCGGAGGCAAGGTTCCAGTCCTCGGCCCAGCGATCGAAGGCGGTGGTGAACGCGTCGGCGTCGCCGCCGGAGACGAGGCCCCGTGTGGCAAGCGCACGGACGAGATCGGCGGCAAACGCGCGCGAGGCGCCGACGGCCTTCAGGTAGGAATGGGCCTGAAGCCAGCGTTCGGCCGGGGCGCCGGGGCCATCGCTGCGGATGGCGTCGAGGCAAGGGCCGACGAGGTCGAGGTCGGCACGGACCGGCAGGCGGGCGCTGATCGTCTGGCGCAGCCTGGCGAGCAGGGTAGACCAGTCGCCCTGGTAGGGCTTGCAGGCGCGGATGCCGAGCAGCGGCGCGCCTTGCGAGACGAGCGCCTCGTGGAACACCTCGATCGGCATGACGACACGCAGGTAGCGATCGGCGATGTGCAGGCCGGTCCCGTCGTCGGTCATGCCGTAGATCATCGCGTTGTGCAGGGCATGGACGCGGCGGTATTTGTCGGCGGCGTTCTCGTCGTAATAGCCGTCATGCGGGGCGAGCACCGGGCCGACGGCGGCGAGGGTATCGGCAAGAACAAGGCGGAATTCGTCGACATCGGCCGGCACCGGCTGGCTGAGCCAGTCGACCGAGAAGAGCCCGGCCCAGACCGACTGGTCGAAACCGCCGAGATGGGCGCCGGCGATGTCGCCCTTGGTCATCGGCGCGACGATGTCGGCAAAGGCAACATGCAGGCCGGCATAGACCGGCGTGATGTCGAGGCACTGAAAGTCGCGCAGCATCGAGGCGATGATGCCGTTCTTGCAGTTGAGCGCCGAATAGCGGACCTCGTTGAGGTCGAAATCGTTGGGTTCCTTCAGTTTCATCGGTGCACCTTCGATCATTCCGCCGGTTCGGCGACGGGGACGCGGGCAAGGGCGGCAGCGATCTCGGCGTCGGTGATGGTGACGTCGGTGATGTTGCCGTCGAGGTGGGACTGGTAGGCGGCAAGGTCGAAATAGCCGTGACCGCTGAGGCAGAAGAGGATGGTGCGCGCCTCGCCGGCCTCGCGGGCGGCGATCGCTTCCATGATCGCGCCATGAACGGCATGGGCGGATTCGGGAGCCGGCAGGATGCCTTCGTGGCGCAGGAACGCCGCGCCGCTCTCGAAGATGTGGCTCTGCGGATAGGCGACGGCCTCGACAAGGCCGCGATCATAGAGGGCGCTGACCAGCTTGGAGGTGGCGTGGTAGCGCAGGCCGCCGGCGTGGATGTCCGGCGTCGCGAAGTCGTGGCCGAGCGTATACATCTTCTCCATCGGCGTGACGCCGGAGGAGTCGGTGAAGTCGTAGCGGTATTCGCCGCGCGTCAGCTTCGGGCAGGCCGTCGGCTCGACACTGACGCAGCGCACGGCACGCTTGCCGGCGAAGTTGTCGGCAAGGAAGGGAATGGTCATGCCGCCGAAATTGCTGCCGGCGCCGAGGGAGCCGATGACGATATCGGGATAGTGGCCGGCGATCTCCATCTGGCGCCTGGCCTCGAGGCCGAAGACGGTCTGATGCAGGATCGAGTAGGGCTCGCCGCTGCCGATGCAGAAGCGGGTATCGTCACGCTCGACGGTCTCGTCGAGGGCCTCGGCGATGGCGAGGGCGATGTTGCCGTGGCCTTCGGGGTGCTCGGCGAGGAAGCGCCGGCCCGAGGCGGTGCGCGGATCGGGGCTCGAGATCACCTCGGCGCCGTAGAGGCCCATGATGGTGCGGCGGTAGGGCTTGGCGCGATAGCTCGAGCCGACCATGTAGACCCGGCAGCCGAGGCCGAACATGTTGCAGCCGACGGCGACGGCGGTGCCCCACTGGCCGGCGCCGGTGGCGGTGACGAGCCGTTTCACGCCGGAGCGGTGGTAGTAGTAGGCCTGCGCGATCGCGGTGTTCAGCTTGTGGCTGCCCGACGTGTTATCGCCCTCATACTTGAAGTAGATGCGGGCCGGGGTATCGAGCGCCTTTTCAAGACCGGTGGCGCGGATGAACGGTGTCGGCCGCCAGGCGAGATAGGCCTCGCGAACCGGCGCGGGGATCTCGATCCAGCGCTTCTTCGACAGGCTCTGGCGCACCAGTTCCATCGGCACCTGGAGCGTGAAGCCGGTGCCGCTGTCGCTCCGGCCCGGCGGCGGCAGGTCCGGCGGCAGGTCGAAGTCGAGATCGGCGAGGATGTTGTACCAGTGCGTCGGCATTTCCGACGCCGGCAGCAGGATGCGCTTTTCGCCGGTCATTCCGCCGCCTCCCGGCCGGCGACGGCGGCGACGAAGAAGTCGACGAGCTCGCCGACGGTGTTGAAACGGGCCTGCATCAGGGCCTCGTCGGAGGTCTCGATTTCCAGCTCGTCCTCAAGGGCGATGACGGCGCGGATGAAACCCAGCGAATTGACGGAAACGTCGCCGTTGAAGCTCAGGGTGTCGGCAAGCTCGGTGGCCGGCATCGGCAGCTTGGCCTCGCGCACGAGGGTTTCCTTGACGAGGGTGGCGATGGTGTCGCGGTCGGTCATGGTGTGGTCCTTTCAGGGCAGGGAGCAGCGTTCCGGGAAGCGGCGGTGCCGCTCCCGGCGCTCGGGACGATGGATCTCAAGGTTGCTTGCGGTCAGTCGGGGTAGCGGATGATGCCGTTCTCCCGGGTGTCGCCGATGATGGCGGTCCAGTCGTTGTAATGGTGGGCGCGGCCGTGGACGGCCTCGAGCGCGGCATCGTCCGGGGCAAGGCAGATGCGGTGCCAGCACTCGGGCGAGCGCGCGGCGCGGCGCGCATAAACGAGACTTGCGGCGGGCTCGGCGCCGGCAAGGTCCGCGGCAAGATCCTTGCGGGTGACGGTCGGCAGGATGTCCGCGGCGACCTCGGCGCGCAGGCCGGCGATCCAGTCGCGGTCACGCCAGAGGCCGAAGACGAGATCGACGGTGTCGGTCGCGGCAAGGTCCGGCGCGTCGGCATCCTCGGCGAGGGTCGGCGTCACCGGCCAGAAGCTTGCGAACCACATGCGCAGGATGCGCCGGGTCGTCTTGCCGACCGAGGGAGAGAACGACAGGCGGTCACGCCGGTTGTCGTTCCAGAGCGGGTTCTCGCAAGCGCCGAGCGGTCCGGAAAAGGCCGGACTGCCGGCGGTCAGCCCGGGCAGATCGCGGGCCCAGTCGGCGACGAGGCCGGCCATGTCGATCTCGTCGAAGCGGCGGCCGGAGAGGCGCTCGAGGAACCAGTGGACGTGGAACCGGCCGAGCGAGGAGAACCATTTTTCCTGACCGGCGGCCGAGACCGGGCCGGCGACCTCGAGCTCGCCGATGGCTTTTGTCGCGCCGATGAACTGGTCGAGGAAGTAGGCCCGCCAGGTCTTGTTGCGGGTGACGGTCGATTCATGGATGCCGACCTTGGAGAGGAATTCGGCCGGAATGCGCGAGAAGAGCTGCGCCTGCTCCTCGTCGGAAAGGGCAAGGGCATCGAGGCGGCGCGTCCAGTAAAGACGGCCCATGAAATGCCAGATGCCGAGGCGCCACCACTGCGGCCAGTCGATATAGCCGGGGCGGTCGAGGTCGACGTGGTTGGCAAAGCCGAAGACGAGGGTGAGCCGGTTGCGGCCGTCGATGGTGCGATAGAAACCGGACTTGCCGTTCGGCGCCGGCAGGAGGGTGATGCTCGGGATGATGCGCACGTCAAGATCGGCGCCCATGACGTCGACGAGCGTCGGGCTCTGGTCGTAGCGGCTTTCCTCGTGCATGCGGCGGATCGGATCGAGGTCGATGTCGAGTTCGACCATCAGGTCCTGCAGGGCAGCGCGGGCGCGCTCGCGCAGGGCGCCGTCGTCGACGAGCGCTTCCAGCCAGGCGATTGCTTCTTCCTCGGCGGCGGGAATGGCGTCGTAGCGCTCGAATTCGCGGGCGGCGATGGCGAGCGCCCGATGCAGGTCGAGCGTCTTCAGGACCTCGGTCAGCTTCCCGGCCGGCCCGGGAACGGCGGCCTTTTCGAGAAACTTCTCCAGCATCGGCCGGGTGACGATCGGCTGCGGGCCGAGCATCGCCTTTTGCGGCGCGCAGTAGAGCTGCCAATGGGCGGCAACGACGTCGAGCGCGGGGAAGGGCGTCAGTTGCAGAACCTGTTCTCTGGTGGTCATGGTCTTTGGTTCCTGGCATGGCGCGCCGGCCGGCGCGGCCGGTGGCTCAGTTGGCGGCGAGGATTTCGGCAAGCGCGTCGGCGAAGCGTTCGCCGTCGGCCGGGTCAGTGGTGTCGGTGAGGATGAAGCCGAGGTGGGTGCGGCAGAACGCTTCGGTTGCGGCAAGGTCGAGGCGCAGATAGTCGGCCCAGACGATGCGGTTCTCGTAGATGGCGCGATAGGTGGCCGCGAGGCCCGGCGTCGGCCGGCCCTCGGAGAGATCGACGAAGAGGCCGTTGCGATAGATCGGCAGGGGGTAGACCGGCTGGGCGTGGAAACCGCGACCGGCAAGGGCGGCGGTCAGATCAGCCCGCGAAATGCCCGCATCGGCCTCGTCGAGGGTGAAGACGAAGCGGCTGTAGACATGGACGCCGCCGGCCGGCACCTGCTGCGGGTGGATGCCCGGCAGGGCGCCGATGCGCCCGGCAATGGCATCGCCAATCGCGGTACGGCGGGCGTTCATTGCCGGCAATTGCTTGAGAAGCGCCTTGCCGAGAGCTGCTTCCATCTCGGTCATGGTGCATTTGGTGCCCAGATCGATGACGACGCCGTTGCGGGCAGCGTGCAGGCGCAGCAGCCGGCAGCGTTCGGCGATGTCGTCGTCGGCGGTGACGATCATGCCGCCTTCGCCGGTCGACAGGTTCTTGATCTCGTTGAAGCTGAAGATCGAAATGTCGCCGAAGGTGCCGATCTGGCGGCCGTCGATGGTGGCGCCAAAGGCCTGGGCGCAGTCCTCGATGACGGCGATGCCGCGCGCCCTGGCGAATTCGACGACCGGCGCGACGTCGGCGGGATTGCCGAACATGTGGGCGACGAGGATGGCGCGCGTGCGCTCGGTCACGGCGGCCTTGACCGTCTCCAGCGAGACGTTCCAGGTGGCCGGGTCGATGTCGGCGAAGCGGGCGACCGCGAAATTGCGCAGCACCGAGGCGGCGGTTGCCGGGAAGGTATAGGCCGGCACGACGACCTCGTCGCCAAGGCCGATGCCGAGGCACTGCAGGGCCAGTTCCAGCGCGGCCGTGCCGGAGGAGACGGCGACGGCATTGCCAACACCGAGGAAGCGGGCGAACGCGTTCTCGAAGCCGAAGGTGTCGCGGCCGAAGACGACGGACAGCCGGCCACGGCGCAGGGTCGTCTCGACGGCCTTGATGCCGGCGTCGGTATAGTCGCGGCGGGCCGCCGGGGAGAAGGCGAGTTCGGTCGTCATTTCGTCCTCAATGGCGCGATGGCGCGAAAAGCGTGGGGGTATTCCTCGAGGGTCGGGGGCAGGTCGATGATGATGTCGGTGACGCCGAGAGCGACGTAGGCGGCAAGGCTCTCGGCGACGCGCTCGTAGCTGCCGACGAGCTTCGGGCAGTCGATGCCGATCTTGGCGCCGCCGTACCAGAGGGCGTCGTCGAACAGCTCCTGTTCAGCAGCAAAGGCGGCGTTCGAGCGGTGCTGGAAGGAAATCGCCCGGTTGACGAACATGCGGGCGTTCATCGCCTCGCGGCGATTGCCGGCATAAAGCCGGCCGGCGGCCTCCCAGGCTTCCTCGTCGGTCGGGCGGGCGCAGATGCCGATGATGATGGTCTGGCGCAGGCCCGGACTGGCGACGGCGAGGCGGGCAATTTCCTGCCGTTGCGCATCGAGCGGCTTTGCCATCAGCAGCGAGGAACTGGCCCGGCCGGCGATGACATTGGCGGCCTCGGGCGAGGAGCCGGGCACGAACAGCAGCGGCCGGGTTCCGGCCGCGAGCGGCGGATGCAGGGCGGCGCGCTTCAGGGTGTAGAAGTCGCCGGCAAGGTCGCAAGCGCCGTCGTTGAAAAGCGCATTCAGGATGTCGAGGAATTCCGCCATCCGGGCGTAGTGGCCCGAGAGCGGCCGGCCGGCCTCGCCGACGGCGGCCTGCTCGTCCTCGGTCGCGCCCTTGACGAGGTTGAGGTCGATGCCGCGGCCGTGGAGATAGGCAAGCGATGCGGCCGTGCGGGCAAGGGCGAAGGGGTGGATGTGAAACGGCGAGACGGCAACGATCGGCCGGAGGCTGCGGCCGGCGGAGAGGATTGCCGAGGCGATCGAGAGTGAATCGAGAGAGGTCGCGAAATTGTAGATGATCATGCCCTCGATGCCGTTGGCCTCGGCGATCGCGACATGCTCGGCAAGGACGCGGCGGTAGGCGTCCGGCTCGAGCGGCTTGTCCATGCCGAAGGCGCCGGTGTGGAACGGGCAGACCGTATGGAAATGAGGCTGTTGCATCAGTTCGGCGCTCCTGGCGTCCGGGTGGGCTTTTCGTCAGGCGCCGCGCATCCGTGCGACGAGGTCGGGCAGGTCCGTGAGGTCGGGCAGGCGCTCATAGGGCTCGCAGGCCGGGTCGCCGCGCTGGCCGAGGCGGTCGATCCAGACGCGGCGGATGCCGAGGTCGCGGGTCGGTGCCATGTCGAGCGACATGCTGGCGCCGACGTGCAGCACCTCGGCCGGGTCGCAGCCGATGCCGGCAATGACATGGCGGAAGAAGGCGAGCGAGGGCTTGTAGGCGCCGGCGTCCTCGGCAACGAAGACGTGGTCGACCGGCACGCCGATGTTCTCGACATTGCGAACCATGAGGTCGCGGTCGGAATTCGAGATGATGGCGATGCGGGCGTTTTCCCGAAGGGCGCGGAGCGCGGCCGGCACCTCCGGGAACGGGCCGATGCGGCGCACGCCCTCAAGGAGGCGGGCGGCATCATCGGCGGTTGCCGTCCGGCCGAGGCTATCGAGGGCACGGCCGAGGGCGAGCGTCAGGATTTCCTTGTAAGGTCGATAGGGTCGCTCGGTTTCCTCGTGCCGGGCCTCGTGGAAGGCGTCGACGAAATCATCGACATCGGCGGCGGGGTCCTTGCCGGCAAGGATCTCGCCGAGGGTCGCATGGAGGCCTTCGCGCCACTGCACCAGGGTGCCGTAGCAGTCGAAGGTGATCACCCGTGGCGCGGTCATCGGGATGTCCTTTCGGGGTCAGAGCGAGGCGTCGACGAGGGCGAACTTGCCGTTGGTGACAAGCAGGCGGTCGTTGGCGAACATCAGGCTGGCCGAGCGCAGGTCGCGGAAAATGCGCTCGATCGTGGTTTCGTCCTGGACGCGGTAGCCGAAGCGCAGGCCGGCGAGCTGGACGATGGCGTCGACGGCGGCGAACAGGCGTTCGGCGGCGGCGACCTTCAGTTCGTTGAGGCGGATGTTGAAGGCGTAGTCCTCGAACGGCTCGTGACGCGTGCCGTGGGTGGCGCGCAGGCGCTCGTAGTCGGCGGCGACCGCGAGCAGCAGGGCTTCGACAAGATCGATGTCGAGGCGGACGCGGGCGATGCGCTCGGCGTAGAGGTCTGACTTCAGCGGATAGCCGCGGCGAAGCTCCGGCGTGCGCAGCACATGCATGAGCTGGCGATAGGCTTCCTTGGCGGCGCCAAGCCAGCAGGCAGTCCACATCAGATGCCCGGCCGGGATCATGGTCGTCACCGCGAGCCGTCGGAAGCCGCCCTCCGGGTCGACGAGACGATCGGCGGGGACGCGGCCGGCAAGATGCATCGGCACGCTCGAGGTGCCGCGCATGCCCATGGTGTGCCAGCCGCCGGCTTCGGTGCGCTGAAGTTCGTCGCGGTCGGCATAGACAAGGACGATCTCGCTCGGGGTTGCTTCCGGCGAGCGACGCATGGTGATGAGGAGGCCGTCGGCCTGCATGCCGGCGGTGACGACCGGGGCCTCGCGATCGATGGCAAAGCCGTCGTCGGTGCGCTCCAGTGCCGCCATCGCGGACAGAAGATGGCCGCCCTTGGTCGGCTCCGAGGTCACCGAGGCGATGAGGAGATCGCCGGCGGCAACCCGGCGGAGCAGGGCCTCGCGCAGCGGCGAGGGGCCGTGGTCGACAAGGATGGCGACCTGCTGGCAGTGCATCGACCAGAGCATCGAGGTCGACAGGCAGGCGCCGGAAAGGATCTGGGCAATCTCGATGGCGGTTGCATAGGTGGCGCCATAGCCGCCGAGTTCCACCGGGACGATGAGGCCAAGGAGACCGGTGCGGCGCAGGGCATCCATGCCGGCCTGCGGGAAGGCGCCGTCCCGGTCGGTCGCGGCAGCAGCGGCCCGGGCGATCGCGGCGGCCTCGCGGGCAGCGCCGAACGGGTCGCGGCCGGCCTCGGCAAGGGCGGTCGCGGCGATCATTGGCCGGCTCCCGGGCCACGGGTCGATTCAATCGCCTGCCAGAGCGAGCCGGCGGTGGCGAAGGTCCGGTCGTTCAACAAATCGTCCGGGAAGACGACGCCATAGAGATCCTCGATGTCGAGCAGGAGATCGACGGCATCCTTGCTGTCGAGGCCGAGGCCGCGCAGCTCGCCGTCGAGGGTCAGATCCTCGGGCGCCTTCAGGTATTTCAGGTGACGGGTCAGGACTTCGATGAAATCGCGATCGGGATAGGACATCAGAGACTTCTTTCGTTGCGAACGAGGGAAAGCCGGGAGACGCCGACAAGACGCTCGCCATCGACGACGACTTCGGCCGGCGGGGTGTGGCTGAGGAACGAGACGAGGCTGGCGGTCAGGCCATAGGCGCCGACATTCGGGATCGAGACGCGGTCGCCAGCCGCGAGAGGCGGCAGGTCGGCGGTGGTGACGAGGTCGAGCGGGGTGCAGAGCGGGCCGGTCAAGGTGGTCGGGCGCACAGCCGTGCCAGCGCTATCGGCGGTGACGGCGACGGCGACGCGCGGAATGCGCCGCAGCCCGGCCATGCCGCCGAAGTGATTGATGCCGAAATCGAGGACGGCGAAGGCGCGGCCCTTGCTCTCCTTGGCGTCGAGCACCGTGCCGACGAGCGTGCCGCAGCCGCCGGCGAGATAGCGGCCGCTTTCGAAGATGAGGCGGGGCGTGCCGCTGCGCCAGGCGGGCAGATGCCGGTCGAGGACGGGTTCGATCGCCTCGCGCAATCCGGCAAGGGCAGGGCGCTCGCCAACGGTCGCGTAAGGATGGGCAAAGCCGCCGCCAAGGTCGAGGACGTCGAGCCGGATGCCGTGGCGGCTGGCGAGGCGGGCGGCGGTCGCGATGATCGCGGTGAAGACGGCGACGAGGTCAGCGACCGAGGAAAGGTTCGAGCCGAGATAGCAGTGCAGGCCGACGACGCGGGCGAACTCGTCGCCGGCGAAGGCGTCGGGGTTCCGCTCGATATCGCTTTCGTCGGCACCGAACTGTGAGGGTGCGCCGCTCATGACGAGGCCGGCGGCGGCGGTGAAGCCATCCGGGTTGAAGCGGATCATGGTGTCGACCGGCCGGCCGAGACGGCGGGCGACGGCGGCGAGCTTGGCAAGTTCGCCGGCCGATTCCACCGAGAAGAAGGTGACGCCCGCCGATATGGCGTTCTCGATCTCGGCGACTGTCTTGCCGGGACCGGAATAGAGGCAATCGGCCGGGGTCGCGCCGCCGGCAAGGGCGCTTGCAAGCTCGCCGGTCGAGGAGACCTCGGCGCCGCCGCCGCGGCGGACGACTTCGCCGGCGATCGCCGGATGCGGATTGGCTTTCAGCGAATAGTAGATGCGGGCGGGCGCGGGCAGGGCGGCGGCAAGATCGCCGAGCAGCGGTGACGGCGAGGTCGTAGACATAAGCCGGCGAGCCGACCTTTTCGGCAAGGTCGCGCGGGTCATTGCTCGTCTCCGGCGATGGCCATGCGGGCGCTGTCGAAATCGGCGGCAAGGGCCTTGCGGTCAATCTTGCCGCGACCGGTGAACGGCAGGTGGGCGCGCATTTCGATGATTTCGGGGATGCGGAAATCCTCGAGCCGCTCGCGCAGGCCGGCGAGGAGTTCGGCGGCATCAATCGTGCCGACGGCCAGAAGGACGGCGCCGCGGGCGTCGGTCGGCTTCCAGGACGGCGGCGACCTCGATGCCCTGTACATCGAGGGCGGCTGCCTCGATCTCGGTGGCGCTGACGCGGTAGCCACGCTGCTTGTAGATGTCGTCGCCACGACCGTGGAAATAGAGATAGCCGTCGGCGTCCATGCTGGCGGTATCGCCGGAAAAGAGGGCGATCTCGACGCCGGCACCCCAGGGGCGGAAGCGTTTTGCCGTCTCTTCCAGGGCATTCCAGTAGCCCGGCATGACGTTCGGGCCGCGCACGACGAGCTCGCCGACTTCTCCCGCCGAGCAGGACCCGGCCGCCATCGTCGACGATGAGGCATTCGGTGTCATCGAGCGGCCGGCCGACGGAGCCGGGTTTCAGGTCGAGCTCACCCGGCTCGAGGATCGAGACGCGCTTGCATTCGGTGAGGCCGAACATGACGGCGACCTCGACGCCCGGCAGGAGGGCGCGCAGGTCGGCGATGTAGCTTGCCGGAAGGTGCGAGCCGGTATTGGTGACGAGGCGGATCGGCGGCAGCCGATCGCGCCGGCGCGCACCGATCTGGATCAGCGCATAGGCAAGGTTGGGAGCCGATGGAAAGACGGTGACGCCCCAGTCGGTGAGCTTGCGGACGACGCCGGTGACGCTTTCGAGCGGGCTGCCGAGGGCAAGGGTCGCGCCGGCCTTGCCGCCAGAAGAAACTGGTAGAAGCCGTAGTCGAAGGACATCGGCAGGAAGGAGCCGACGATGTCGCCAGCGCGGATACCGCAAGCGGCGCTGGATTGCCTCGAGCGCAAAGACCATGCGGTCATGCGGGAAATGATCGCCTTCGGCCGGCTGGTGTGCCGGACGTGTAAAAAAGGCAGGCGGGATCGACCGAAATGGCCGGCGACGGCGCCGTCCAGGGTGCGGCGGCGAGGGCGGTCTGCCAGTCATCTTCGATCGTCATGACCGGCCAGTGACCGGCAAGGCCATGCGCGGTCGCGAGGTCGGCTGTCGTCAGCACGAGGCGCGGGGCGGCATCGGCAAGGATATGGTCGAGCAGGAAGCCCTTCGTCTCGGGATTGACGATCGCGAAGATCGCGCCGATGCGCGAGGCCGCGATCGCGGCAGTGGCGGCGGCAATCGAATTCTCGAGCAGGATGACGATGCGCTCGCCACGGCCAACGCCGCGCCGGGCAAATACGTCGCCAGCGACCGGCTCGTCGCGGCAAGCGTCGGATAATCGATGTCGTCGGTGGCGTGACGATCGCCCGAACCGGCCGTTCGGCTGCGACGTCGAAGATCTCGTGCAGAAAGCGGAGCGTCGGCGCGGTGCTTGCGATTTTCGGCAGGGTGTCGATCTGGTTCATGGGGCGATGCTCCTCGGCGGGTCAGGCCGGGCGGGGTCCGGCGGGAAGCGGGGTGCCGAGGGACCCCGTCGAGTACAGCGCGCGATCGCGGAAGATCATGACGTCGCCCGAACCGGCGCGGATGGCGGTCACTTCGCCGAGGTAGACGACGTGATCGCCGGCGCGCCAGGTTTCCCTGCGACGGCACGTAAGGTTGTGTGGCAGCCAGCCAGAAGCGGCGTTCCGGCGCTGTCGGGATGCTAGTCGATGCCGGCGAAACGATCGCCGGCAAAGGGGCGGCCGAATCGCTCGCAGAGCTCCGTCTGGTCGTCGGAAAGAAGGTTGAGGGCGAAGTGGGACGACCTGTCGAAAACCGGCCGGCTGTGCGATGTCGCGCGCAGGCACCACAAGAGGAGCGGCGGCTCGAGCGAGACAGAAGTCAATGAACTCAATGTGATGCCAGCCATCCGACCTGTTTCGTCGCGGGCTGTGGCGATTGCGACGGAAGTTGGGACCGGCGCCATCGCGGCGCGCAGATCGACAATCGCGGGCGATGTGTCGCGCGTATCGGGATGATGAATCATCTCGGAGATGTCGGGATTCATGTGCTTGGCCGTCGAGAATGGCCGTCTGGCGACGAAGTTGGGACGAAGTGATCTGTTTATGCAACCGGGACGTGCTTTTGACGGGATACAGCAAATTCCAATTGCTCGCATTACGAGAAATCAGGGATGGACAAAATTTTTGACTGTGCGGGAAACGGCAAGGATACCGGGCGGTGCCGGGGCGCGAGCTGGCGCATGGCGTTGCACCGGCATTGCCCTATGTTGAGGGCAATCCACACGAAACACGGCCGGCATTGGCGCCGGCCGGGAAGCGTCTTCAGATGATCAAGAATTTCAACGACCACGCCGCCAACGAGCGGACGTTTCTTGCCTGGGTCAGGACGGCTGTCGCGATCGTCGGCTTCGGCATCATCGTCGAACGGATGGACATGTTCGGCGGGCCGGCGGCAACGGGATCAACCGCGACGGGCCTCGTTCTGGTCGTCGTCGGGATCGGGATGTTTGCGATTGCGGCTTATCGGTTCCTGGCGCTGCGGCGGCAGATATCCGACGACTTCGAGCATCCGTCGCCGTCGATACGGGCCGATGTGCTGCTGGCCGGGGTGCTGACGGCGCTGGCCGTCGCTGTCGGGGTATTCGCCCTGCATATGGCCACGGGCGGCTGACCGCCCGCGGCAAGAGTGCGGGAAACCGGATTCGGCGTCAGGCGACGGCGGAATCGCGGGCCGCGGTGCGGTCGGCGGCGGCGACCTTGTCGACGGCGTCGGCGACATCGAGGCTGACGCGGACAACCGAGGCGTCGCCCGGATAGCGCTCGACGGAGAAGCCGAGGTCGCGGCACATCGTCAGCATCGACCGGTTGCCGGACAGGACGTCACCGAAGATGGTGCTGACGCCTTCGGCGGCGGCGAACTCGATGAGCTTGCGCATCAGCAGCCAGCCGAGGCCGCGACCCTTGAGGTCCGAGCGCACGATGACGGCGTATTCGCCGGTCTCGTGGTCCGGGTCGAGGGCGAGGCGGGAGACGCCGAGCATGGTCTCGCCATCCGGCGAGAGGGCCATGAAGGCCATGGAGCGCTGGTAGTCGAGCTGGGTCAGGCGCGCCATGAACTTGTGCGAGAGCTCCTTGACCGGCGCGAAGAAGCGCAGGCGGATGTCCTCGGGCGTCAGGTTGGCGAAGAAGTCCTCGTAAAGCGCCTCGTCCTCCGGCTTGACCGGGCGGATGTGGACGTCGAGGTCGCCGCTGGTGCGGTCCTGCGAAATCCACTGCGAGGGATAGGGCCGGATGGCGAAGCGATCCTCGGCGCGGCGGCCCGGCTTGACGGCGGCGACGCGGACGCGGGCATCAAGCGCCACGGCGCCGGTGTCATCGGCGAGCAGCGGGTTGATGTCGAGCTCGATGATCTCGGGAATCTCGACGAGCATGCGCGACAGGCCGAGAAGGACCTGGACGATGGCGTCGTGATCGGCCTTCGGGCGGTCGCGATAACCGGCAAGCAGCTTGGCGACGCGGGTCTCGCTGATCATGTCGCGGGCGAGCAGGGCATCGAGCGGCGGCAGGCCGATGGAACGGTCGGCCAGCACCTCGACGGCGGTGCCGCCGGCGCCGAACAGGATGATCGGGCCAAACAGCGGGTCGGTGGCGACGCCGGCGATGAGCTCGATGCCGTTCGGGCGAACCACCATCGGCTCGACGGTGAAGCCGTCGATGCGGGCGTTCGGCATCAGCTTCTTTGCAGTCTCGAGCATGGAGACGGCGCTGGCCTCGGCTTCCTTGGCGCTCCTGAGGCCAAGGCGGACGCCGCCGACGTCGGACTTGTGGGTGATGTCGGCGGAGCGGATCTTCAGCGCCACCGCCTTTTCGCGGGAAAGAATGCCGGCGGCGACGCGGGCGACGTCGGCGGGATCCCTGGCGACCTCGGCGAGGGCGACCGGGATATGGTAGGCGGCGAGCAGGGCCTTGGCCTCATCGGAGGTGAGCAGGCCGTTGCTGCCGGCAAGGCCGCGCTTGACGATCGCCTCGACGCGGGCGCGATCCGGCTCGGCGCCCTCGGGCAGGGCCGGCGGCATGCGGGTCAGCAGTTCCTGACGATTGCGATAGCGGATGACGTGACGGATGCCCTCGATCGAGGCCGAGGGCGTCTCGTAGTTCGGCACGCCGTTGCTGGCGAGAAGCTGGCGCGCCTCGCGGGCGGCGCCGTCGCCGAGCCAGCAGCCGAAGAGGGGCTTGCGCCGGTGGGTCGCGTCCCAGGCGGCGATGGTCGCCTCGGCGGCGGCGTTCGGCGAGGTCAGTGCGGTCGGGCAATTGATGACGAGGACGGCGTCGGTGTTCGGGTCCTCGAGGGTTGCCTGAATGGAGGCCTTGTAACGCTCGGGCGGCGCGTCGCCGATGATGTCGACCGGATTGCCGCGCGACCAGATCGAGGGCAGCACGGCGTCAAGGGCGGCAACGGTTTCGGGGGCGAGCTGCGACAGGCTGGCGTCGCGGGCATCGAGTGCATCGGCAGCAAGCACGCCGGCGCCACCGCCATTGGTGACGATGCCGAGGCGATTGCCCGGGAACGGCTTGATGCGGCTGACGGTTTCGGCGGCGGTGAAGAGCTCGTCGAGGGAGAACACGCGCAGCACGCCGGCACGGCGCAGGGCCGCGTCGAAAACGGCGTCGGAGGCGGCGAGGGCGCCGGTGTGCGAGGCGGCGGCGCGGGCGGCGGCCTCGTTGCGGCCGCCCTTGATGGCGATGACCGGCTTCACGCGTGCGGCCCGGCGGGCGGCGGACAGGAAGCTGCGGGCGTCGGTGATCGCTTCCAGATAGAGCAGGATCGAGCGGGTGTTCACGTCGGCGGCGAAGTAGTCGAGCAGGTCGGCGACATCGACGTCGAGGACGTCGCCGAGGGAGACGACGGAGCGGAAGCCGATGCCGCGCGAGTGGGCCCAGTCGACGACGGTTGTGACGAGGGCGCCGGACTGCGACAGGAAGGCGACCTCGCCCTTCATCGGATTGATATGGGCGAAGCTGGCGTTGAGGCCGACTTCCGGTACGAGCAGGCCAATGCAGTTCGGGCCGAGCAGGCGCATGTCATGGCGCCGGGCGTTGGCGATGGTCCTGGCGCCGAGGCTGCCCGGGCCCTTGCCGAGGCCGGCGGTGATGATGACCGCGCCGCGGGTGCCGCGGGCGCCGAGCTCGTCGATGACGTCGGGGACGGTCGCGGCCGGGGCGGCGATGACGGCGAGTTCCGGCGCTTCCGGCAGATCGGCGATCGACTGGTGGCACGGATAGGGACCGATGTGGTCGCGCTTCGGATTGACGATGCGAATCGGGCCGTCGAAGCCGGCGCTCATCAGATTGTGGAGGACGGTCGAACCGACGGTGCCTTCAGTGGCACTGGCGCCGATGAGCGCGATCGAATGGGGGTTGCACAGGGAGGTGAGATTACGGACGGGCATGACAATCCTGCTTCGCTGTCGAAATCGAGAGCCATTGTGCAGCGCAATATAAGGCGCTGGTATGACGATTCCGTCAACATGCTCGAAATTGCATATATCGAATTCGGCCCGGAAAAACGGCAAACCGCCGCACCCTTGCGGGCGCGGCGGCGCGATTTGCGGTGATTTCCGCGATTGTCAGCGGATCATGTCCGGCTGCGTTTCCTCGAGGTATTTCTCTTCGATTTCAGAGAGTTCGACGGTCTCGTAGCCTGTGATCATGGTGCGGATGTAGTGGGTCAGCGTCTTGCCGGTGGTGGTCATGTAGACGTGGATCACCACGAACGTGACCATCAGGAAGGCGGCGGCCGTGTGCACGAAAACGACGAGCATGAACACGGTCTGGCTGCTCACCAGCCCCGACCAGAGCGGGTAGGCGAGGTAAATGATTCCCGTCGACCAGAGCGCCGGGCCGATGATCACCATGAAGGTGAGGTAGGCCAGCGACTGGAGGGCATTCTGCTTGCGCCGCAGCGTCTTGGAATAGGGATGGGGCGAGCCCGTCAGGATGCCGAAGGCGTAGAAGCGGATGACATCGAAGAGGCCGGCGCGCTGCGGCAGGTATTGCCGCCACTGGCCGGTGGTGAAGTGCCAGAAGGTGGTGAAGATCCACAGCACGATGAGGATGATGGCGGCGATCGTATGAATGCCGACGGCGGCCTCGAAGCTCAGGAGATGGAACGTGCCGTGCAGGTTGAAGCCGGAAAAGGCGAGGGCGAAGATCAGGAGTGCCTGCGACCAGTGCCAGAAGCGCTCGTAGCGGGAGTAGATCTTGACCGCCCGCTTGTAGGGGCCGTGATGGGTGGTGTCGGTTGCCATGGTCAGTTGCTCCCCTTGCGCCGCTTCATGACGAAACGCAGGAATCCGTGCAGGGCGGTACCGCCGAACGCCAGGGCGAAGGCGGCGTAGCCGAAGATGTCGAGCCAGCGGAAGCTGTCGCGGCCCGGCATGTAGAAGCCGGTCAGCGCCGCGAGACGGCCGTCGGTGGCATGGCATTCCTGGCAGCCGAGCGCATTTTCCTTGGGGGCGACCATGTGGGTGATCGGCCACCAGGAGACGGTTTCGACAAAGCCGTATTCGCCGCTGTAGGGCACGTTGTTCTTGCGCATGCCCTCGGCGATGGCGGCGCCGAAATCGTAGTTGCCCCAGAAGGCCTTATCGTCCTCGCCCCACAGGTGCATGTAGACGAGGGTGTTGTTGCCCTTGTCATAGGGCTGGGTCGTGTGCATCCGCTTGAACGGCCAGATGCGCGAGCCGGGATCGTCGTAGGAGCCCTTGAAGTCGTTGATCGGGATCGGCTGCCTGGCCGGGTCGAGCTTGCGGTCGATGGTCTGGTATTCCATCTGGCCGTCGAACCACTGATAGGTCGGCTCGACGTTCTCGCCATATTCGAAGCTGCCCTTGATCGACTTGTAGGTCGGGCGCTCGCCGCCATTGCCCTGGATGTAGCCCTCGACCTTGTAGCCGACGCCGTCCTTGGTCTTGCCGGCGGTGGTCCAGTCCCAGTTCACGACGGTGGCGACGCCACCACGCGCGAAGGTCGGGATGTGGCAGGACTGGCAGGCGACCTTGTCGGTGTGGGAATTGAGGTAGAAGGCCTTGAGGGCGGGGTGCTCGTGCGGCTCGGTGCCGTGGCAGCTCTCGCAGGTCGCGACATCGCGGCGAAGACCGGGCTTGCCCTTGCCTTCGGTGTCGATGGCGGTGACGTGATAGCGGCTGCCGGCCCACTGGTGCTGGTTCGAGACGTGGCAGGCGTTGCACGAGAAGTTGAGGCCGTCGGTGGCCATGTGGACGTCGAGGTCTTTCGCCGGGTTCTTCAGCGAGGAATCAAGGTCGCCGTGCTTGACGCCGTCGCCGCCGCCGCCGTTGAAGTGGCAGGTGCCGCAATTGGAGCGCTGCGGCATGCTGACGTTCTGGGCGACCTTCGTGAAGTCGATCTCCTTCTTGCCCTCGAACATCACGGTGCAGGCGGAATGGCCCTTGGAATTCGGCGTCTTGTAGTAGGTGCCGGTGCCGTCGTGGCAGACGACGCAGTCGATGTTTTCCTGATTGGTGAAGTCGAACGTCTCGTCCTTCCAGCCATAGCCGGCGTGGCACTGGGCGCACATGCCCTCATTGCCGCGCGAATTGGTGCAGAAGTTGTTGATGACGTTCTTCTTGCCCAGTTTCTGACCCGTGTCCGGGTTGTCGTAATCCCACTTCCAGTGGATCGACTTCATGAACTGGTGGCCCGCCTCGTTGTGGCAGGTCAGGCAGGCCTTGGTGACGTCGGGGCCGCTGGCGAAGGGGCCTTTCAGCGCCTCGAACTTGCTGTGGTCAGCGGTGCCGCCAGGTTTCTTGTCGGAGACCTGGGCGCCGGCTTTCTGGCCGGAAATCATGGTCTCGAAAGGCGAAACGTCAGTCGCGCGGGCGTCCGGTGGCGCAAACAACGCGGCGGCGCAAAGCGCAACAAGCCACGCCGCGGATCGCCATCCGTGGACAAGCCGGTTCGGTCGGGTGCTCATCATTCCTCCGTACAGGTGCCGGCGCTGTTTCGGCTTGTTGCCGCTCGCCCAAGCGGCCGCCTATCGCGCCGTTTTTTGAATTCTCCTTGTCTCCCCTGGTTTGCCCTCTGGTGCCCAATGCGATGCAATCGATCGCCGTCCCGAATCCGGAAGACGGCAACCCTCCATAGCTTATGACGGTTAGGCGGGAAAACAGTGCGGGACGATGTGTCGCAGCCTGCCCGGCGGCGTATTTGCATCGGAGGGTCTTGTTTTTGAAGGCCTATCGGGCGCGGCGCGGGCTGTCGCCGCCGCTCCATTCGGCGATGCCTGCGGGAAAATCCGGGAGTGCGGTGGCGATGGCGCGACGGGCGATGTCGTCGACGAGGTCGGCGATATCCTGCGGGCGGTTATAGAAGCTCGGCACCGGCGGCAGGACAATCGCGCCATACTCGGTGGCAGCCGTCATCGCCCGCAGATGGCCGAGATGGAGCGGCGCCTCGCGAACGAGGAGGACGAGGCGGCGGCGTTCCTTCAGGTGCACGTCGGCGGCGCGCGCGACGAGGTCGGTGGCGTTGCAGGAGGCAACGGCCGAGAGGGTGCGGATCGAGCAGGGGGCAACGATCATCGCCTCGCTGCGGAACGAGCCGCTTGCCAGCGGCGCGCCGATGTCGGCGACATCATGGGTGTGAAAGGCGATGCCGCGCAGGCGGGCAAGGGCATCTTCGCCAACCTCGTGGGCGAGGGTGCGCTCGCCGGCGGCGGTGACGACGAGATGGGTCTCGTAGTCGGCGTTTGCGGCAAGGATCTCGACGATGCGGGCGCCAAGCGCGGCACCGGAGGCGCCGGTGATGGCAACGACGACGCGGCGGCTCATTTCACCTTCTCCATCCAGCCGGCAAGGCCGAGTTTCGGCATCAGCGCATCGACGCGCGCGGCGACGGCCTCATCCATGCGCATGACCTCGCCGAACGGCCGGTCGGTTTCGGGCGCGACCTTCATCGTCGCGTCGATGCCGAGCTTGCCGCCAAGGCCGGCGACGGGGGAGGCGAAGTCGAGATAGTCGATCGGCGTGCGGTCGAGGACGATGAGGTCGCGGGAGGCGTCGGCGCGGGTGGCGATCGCCCACATCACATCCTTCCAGTCGCGCGGGTCGATGTCCGGGTCGACGGCGACGATCATCTTGGTCAGCGAGAACTGCGGCAGCATCGACCAGAGCCCCATCATCAGGCGGCGGGCATGGCCGGGATAGGACTTGCGGAAGGCGACAACGGCGACGCGATAGGAGGCGGTTTCCGGCGGCAGCCAGAAATCGGTGATTTCCGGGAACTGGCGTTTGACCAGCGGCACGAAAATCTCGTTGAAGGCCTCGCCGATGACGGCCGGCTCGTCCGGGGCGCGGCCGGTGAAGGTCGAGAGATAAACCGGCTCGCGGCGGCGGGTGACGGCGGTGACGCGCATGACCGGGAAGGGCTCGACGGAATTGTAGTAGCCGGTGTGGTCGCCATAGGGGCCCTCGGGGGCCGTTTCGGTCGCCGAAACATAGCCCTCGATGACGATCTCGGCTTCGGCCGGCACCGGCAGGGGCACCGTCACCGCCTTGGCGAAGCGCGGCCGCTCGCCGCTCATCAGGCCGGAAAAGGTCAGTTCCGCAACGGTTTCGGGCAGCGGCATGGCGGCGGTCAGCATGGTCGCCGGGTCGGTGCCGATGGCGATGGCCACGGGCATGTCCTCGCCCTTCGCCTTCCACTGCTCGTGGTGGCGGGCACCGCCGCGCGGCGCCAGCCAGCGCATGATCGCCCGGTCGCGGCCGAGAAGCTGCATGCGATAGACGCCGGCATTGGTCGCGGATGGCCGGTCGCTCTCGGGCGGGCGGGTAATGACCACCGGCCAGGTGAAGAGCGGGGCCGGCTCGCCGGGCCAGCAGGTCTGGACCGGCAGGCTCGTCAGGTCGATATCGGCGCCGGTCTCGACGACCTCCTGACAGGGCGGGGCGCCGTCGCTCTTCGGGCGCATGTTGAGCACGGCGCGGGCGAGCGGCAGGCGGTCGGTGATGTCGGAGAGACCATGCGGCGGGGAAGGGTTGCGCAGCTCGACGAGAGCATCGCCGAGGACGCCGAGGCGTTCGGGCTCGATGCCGAGGCCCCAGGCGACGCGGCGAACGGTGCCGAACAGGTTGACCAGCATCGGCATCGCGGCAACACGGCCATCGGGCAGCAGCGGCTTTTCGATTAAAAGCGCCGGGCCGCCGGCGGCAATGACGCGGCGATGAAGCTCGGTGACCTCGAGGACGGTCGAGACCGGTTCCTTGATGCGGACCAGTTCGTCGCGTTCTTCAAGCCAGCGCAGGAAGGCGCCGAGGCTGCGGAATTTAGGCAGGGTTCGGACGGGCAAGGCAAATTCCTCCGCGACGAAATGACCGCCCGAGGGATGGCATTACCTTAACCGAAGTCAAAGTGTGCGGTTAGGATGTGCGTCAATCTGCCTTTCTGTCATCAATGGTCGAGATAGCCGTGCCGGAAACGAACGCGCTCCACCCGCTCGTCGGCGCCCTGATGCGCCCTTTGCCCCTCTTTCCCTTGCGCGACGCGCTCCTTCGAGCCGGCCGCACGATCGTGTGGCGGCATCGCCGGCTGATCGAGCGGCTCGGTCCCGAGGCGCGCAAGACGTTCGCCATCGAACCCGTCGACCTGCCGTTCGCTTTCGTGATTTCGCCGGAGCGGGCGGGGATGCGCGTCGAGGCGGTGCGCAGCCTTTCAGGGCGGGCCTATGACGCGCGAATCGCCGGGCCGTTCCTGACGCTCGTCGACATGAGCCGCGGACGGCTCGACGGCGATGCGCTGTTTTTCTCGCGCGATATCCAGGTCGAGGGCGACGTGTCGGCGGTGGTGGCGCTGCGCAACGCCATCGACGCCGAGGGCATCGACATCGTTGCCGAATTCGCGGCCCTGTTCGGCCCGGCCGACCGGCTGGTGCTCGGCCTTGTCGAGCGCGCCGACGGTTTTGCCCGGCGCTATCTCGTCGGCAGCGAGCCGGCGGACGCGGAAAAGGAGACAGGCGAATGAGACCGGCCAAGGGTTCGCTCGAGCTCGTCTGCCCGGCGGGAACGCCGGCGGCGCTCGTCACGGCCGTCGAGGCCGGCACCGATGCGGTCTATTGCGGCTTTGCCGACGAGACCAACGCCCGTAATTTCCCGGGCCTCAATTTCTCGCGCAAGGAAATGCGCGAGGGGATCAATCTCGCCCACAAGAAGGGCGTCAACGTCCTTGTCGCGATCAACACCTTTCCGCGCGCCGGCCAGCTCGATCTCTGGCACCGGGCGGTCGATGACGCGGTCAATGCCGGCGCGGATGCGCTGATCCTTGCCGATCTCGGGCTGCTCGACTACGCGGCCAGGAAGCATCCGCGGGCGCGGCTGCATCTTTCCGTCCAGGCGGCGGCCTCGAACCCGGACGCGATCAATTTCTACGTCAACCGCTTCGGCGTGCGCCGGGTGGTGCTGCCGCGCGTGCTGACCGTCGAGGAAATCGCCGCGATCAATCGCGAGATCGACTGCGAGACCGAGGTCTTCGCTTTCGGCGGCCTTTGCGTCATGGCCGAGGGGCGGTGCTCGCTGTCGTCCTATGCAACGGGCGAATCGCCGAACATGCACGGCGTCTGTTCGCCGGCGAGCCATGTCGACTATCACGAGGACGGCACGGAATTTGTCTCGCGGCTTGGCGGTTTCACGATCAACCGGGTCGGGCATGACGAGCCGCGGGCCTATCCGACGCTCTGCAAGGGCCGGTTCGCCTGCGGCGACAAGACCGGCCATGTGTTCGAGGACCCGGTCAGCCTCGACGCTTCGGCGCTGATGCCGGCGCTGAAGGCGGCCGGGGTGACGGCGCTGAAAATCGAGGGCCGGCAGCGCAGCCGCGCCTATACGCTCGCGGTCGTGCAGGCGTTTCGCCGGGCGGTCAGCGAGCTCGATCGCGACGGCGATGTCGGCCCGCTCGAGCTTGCCGCCTTCACCGAGGGCGGGCAGGCGACCGGCGGCGCCTATCGGAAGGTCTGGCGATGAAAAACGGCAAGGCGCAGGGCGCAGGGGCGAAGCTGACGCTTGGCCCGATCCTCTTCAACTGGTCGGCCGAGCGCTATCGCGATTTCTACGCCCGGATCGCCGACGAGGCGCCGGTCGAGCGTGTCTTTATCGGCGAGGCCGTCTGCTCGAAGCGCGAGCCGTTCCAGACCGAGGTGATGGCCGAGGCAATCGAGCGGCTGGAGGCGGCAGGCAAGGAGGTCGTCGTCTCGACGCTGGCGCTCGTTACCCTGAAGCGCGAGCGCAAGCGGCTCCTCGAGACGGCCGAGGCGGTCGAAGGGCTCGTCGAGGCCAATGACGTCTCGGCGCTCGGGGCGCTGGGCGGGCGGCCGCATGTCGCCGGGCCGTTCCTCAATGTCTACAACGAGGCAACGGTGGCGATGCTGGCCGGCAATGGCGCGACGACGGTCTGCCTGCCGCCGGAATTGCCGCTCGCCTCGATCGCGACGATCGCTTCGGCAAGCCGGGATCTCGGCGTCGATATCGAGGTGTTCGCCTTCGGGCGCATTCCGCTTGCCGTCTCGGCGCGCTGCTATCATGCGCGGGTGCACGGGCTGTCGAAGGATTCCTGCCAGTACGTCTGCGATCGCGATCCGGACGGTCTCGACGTCGACACGCTCGACGGCCAGAAGTTCCTTGCCATCAACGGCATCCAGACGATGTCGCAGACCTGGGCGGGGCTCGTCGCCGACCTGCCGCGGCTTGTCGCGGCCGGCGTCACGGCCTTCCGCCTGTCGCCGCAGACGTCCGACATGGTGGCCGTTGCCAGGATTTACCGCGAGGTGCTCGACGGCGCGCTCGATCCGCAGGAAGCCATGGAGAGGCTGCGCCGGCTCGCGCCGGAAGCCACGTTCTCGAACGGTTTCCTCGACGGGGTCGCGGGCGCGGAGTACGTCGCCAGGGCAAGCTGAGCGGTTTGTCCTCAAGGCTGCCGGCAGGGTTGGCCGGCCGCCGCGGGGGTGCTTCCGGCCGGCCTGGGCGGCGCGTTTGTTTCCGGCTGTTTCCAATAATTGTCAATGACTTGCAAATGGGCAGGCGATCTTGTCGCGCGGCTCGTATATTCGTGCGGATTACCGGAATTTAATTTGCCACTGCAGTGCAGCATGGACAAATTCAGGGTGTGATGCCGGTGGCAGTCGAGGCCAGTGCCCTTGCGGCGAAGGCACGCAACCCGGTGGCACCGGCGATTGTCGCGGCCCATATGGGTGCTGCGACAGGTAGCGGAAGAAGGCGGGGTTCAGAACCATGGAAGCTTCCAGCCAGCGGGCGATCCAGAACGAGATCGAATCGACGCTCGAACTCGATCCGGCCGGGGCGCGGCGCAGTGCCCGGCGCACCTTCCTGAAGCGGCTGATGCTGACGGTCGTCGGCGTCGCCGTCATCGGCGGCGGCTATCTCTGGTGGGGTTCGGGCGACAAGGAAACGGTGCGCTACACGACCGAGGCCGCGAACCGGGGTTCGCTCGTCGTCATCGTCACGGCGACGGGCTCGGTCGAGCCGACCAATCAGGTCGAGATCTCGAGCGAGCTTTCCGGCACGGTGCGCAGCGTTCTCGTCGACTACAATGACGAGGTATCCGCCGGCCAGCCGCTTGCCGAACTCGACACCGACAAGCTGAAGGCGACGGCGGAATCGAGCCGGGCCAAGCTGCTCGCGGCGCGGGCCAAGGAGGCCGAGGCCAAGGCGACGACCGAGGAAAAGAAGGGCGAATACCAGCGCAAGCGCGATCTCGCGGCGCGCAAGGTGGTCTCGACCCAGGAACTCGACACCGCCAAGGCGGCGTACGACCGGGCGCTGGCCGGCGAACAGAGCGCGGCGGCCGACATTGCGGTTGCCGAGGCCGATCTGCAGCTTGCCGAGACGAACCTTTCCAAGGCGCGGATCGTCTCGCCGATTTCCGGCGTGGTGCTGTCGCGGGCGGTCGACCTGGCCAGACGGTTGCCGCCTGCTGCAGGTGCCGGTGCTGTTCGAGGACCTGACCAAGATGGAAATCCAGGTCAATGTCGACGAGGCCGATGTCGGCAAGGTGCGCGAGGGGCAGACGGCGGCGTTCTCGGTCGATGCCTATCCGGACCGGGAATTCCCGGCCAAGATCAAGCAGGTGCGGTACGGGTCGGAGACGCCGCAGGGGGTCGTCACCTACAAGGCGATCCTTCTTGCGGCGGACACCCGGTTCGACGCTCCGGCCGGCATGACGGCGACGGCGATATTGTCGAAAAGGTCGAGAACGCGCTGCTGGTGCCGAATGCGGCGCTGCGCTACTCGCCGCCGGTGGCCGAGGCGGACGACAACACCAGCCTGTTGCAGAAGCTGCTGCCGTTCCGGATGCCGTTCCGCAAGCCGGCGGCGACGGAAGAGACCGGCAAGGACGCGCGTCTATATTCTCAAGGACGGCGCGCCGGAGCGGGTCGCTGTGACGGTCGGCTCTTCGACGGCCGGCGCACGTCGATCACGGGTGGCGACCTTGCCGACGGCCAGGCGGTGATCACCGATTCCTCAACGGTCTCGAAGTGACGGGGCCGGAGATGAACGTCGCGGGCGCAACACCGACGCCGATGATCCGGTTCCGGGGCGTCACCAAGGTTTACGGCGAGGGCAGCGCGGCCGTCCATGCGCTCGCCGGGGTCGATCTCGACATCGACGAGGCGAGTTCGTCGCGATCATGGGACCCTCGGGCTCGGGTGTCGACGGCGATGAACATCGTCGGCTGTCTCGATACGCCGACTGCGGGTGACTACTTTTTCGGCGGCGTCGAGGTCGGTGGTCTCGACCGGCGGCGCAAGACGCTGCTCCGGCGCAATTTTCTCGGCTTCATCTTCCAGGGCTTCAATCTTCTGGACGCGTACCTCGGCGATCGAGAATGTCGAGCTGCCGCTGGTCTATCGCGGCGTGGCGCAGAAGGAGCGACGGCAAGCTGGCGGCCGAGGCGCTGGCCAAGGTCGGGCTCGGCGGGCGGCTGCGCCATACCTCGGCCGAACTCTCCGGCGGCCAGCAGCAGCGCGTCGCGATCGCCCGGGCGATCGTCACCGATCCGCGGGTGCTGCTCGCCGACGAGCCGACCGGCAATCTCGACACGCGGACCAGTCGCGAGATCATGGATCTCCTGACCGAGCTCAACCGCGAGCGCGGCATCACCGTCGTCATGGTGACCCATGAGACGGACATCGCCGCCTATGCCGACCGGACGGTGCGTTTCGTCGACGGCCGGATCGACAGCGACACGGCGACGGGGGAGGCGGCCTGATGTTTTTCGAGACGCTGAAACTTGCCCTGATGGCGATCCGGCGCAATCCGACGCGCTCGATCCTGACCGTGCTCGGCGTCGTCATCGGCGTTGCGGCGGTCATTGCCATGGTGACGATCGGCAAGGGTACGACGGCCAAGGTCACGTCCGATCTCAGCCAGCTCGGCACCAACCTCCTGTTCATGCGGCCGGGGCAGTTCGGGCCGGGACGCTCGAGCGCCGAGGCCCGCGCCTTCACGATCCGCGACGTCGAGGCGCTGCGCAACCAGATCAGCGGCATCGTCGCGGTGGCGCCGCAGGTATCGCAGTCGGCGACGGTCATCTTCGGTACCGAGAGCCGGACGTCGACGGTGTTCGGCTCGGACAACAACTTCTTCATCACCGGCGGCTGGACGATTGTCGACGGCCGCGAATTCCTCGAGGGCGAGCTGCGCTCGGGACGGGCGGCCTGCGTCATCGGCCAGACGGTGCGCAAGGAGCTTTTCGGCAGTGTCGAGCCGGTCGGCAAGTCGATCCGGGTGGCCAATGTCTCGTGCGAGGTGATCGGGTTGCTGGCGGCCAAGGGCCGGTCGAGCTTCGGCTCGGACCAGGACGACACGGTGATCATGCCGCTGCGCACCTTCCAGCGCCGCATCGCCGGCAGTACCGATATCGGCGTCGTGCACATCGGCGCGGCCGAGGGCGTCGACACCGGCAAGGTGCAGACGGCGGTCGAGCGGCTGATGCGCGAGCGTCGCGGCATCCGGCCGGGCAAGGAGGACGATTTCTCGGTTGGCGACATGAGCCAGCTCGTTGCCATGCAAACGGCGACGACGGCGGTGATGACCGGACTGCTCGGCGCGGTCGCGGGCGTCAGCCTGCTGGTCGGCGGCATCGGCATCATGAACATCATGCTGGTGTCGGTGACCGAGCGGACGCGGGAGATCGGCATCCGCCTTGCCATCGGCGCGCTCGAGGGGCAGGTGCTGACGGCTTCGTCGAGGCGTGGTGATCTCGCTGTTCGGCGGCTTGACAGGCATCATTTCCGGCCTGACGCTGGCGTTGGTCGCCGCGCACGATGTCGATCCCGTTCGTGTTCGATCCTCGACGGTGCTCATCGCCTTCGTCTCTTCGGCGCTCGTCGGTGCTTCGTTTTCGCTCTTCGCGCGGCGCGCCGCCCGGCTTGATCCGATCGAAGCGCTCCGGCACGAATACCAAAAGCGCCGGCGCGCGTGAACCGGTGCGCCAGAAGCACCGGAGACGCCACGCCGACGACTGATGTCCTACGTGCGGACCTGTTCGCCAATCGCAAAACTCGTGACCGGCGCGGGCGCGGTATCGGACGAGCTGTCGCGGCAGCCTTTTGCCGGCCCCGGCGCCGTGAGGTGCTCGCCCATCTCGGCACCAGCCCGGCGGGACGGTTGCCGACATTTTCCCCGAGCATGACGCCGCCGCGCAGGCGCGCGTCACGACGATGGTTGCCGACCTTGCGACGATCGAGGGTGCCGATGCCGTGATCGCGGCGATTGGCGAGGTGCTCGGCGGGCTCGACGTGCTGGTCAACAATGCCGGCACGATGCATGGCCGGGTTCCGGCGGTGGAGATGACGGCGGCGCATTTTGCCCGTGTCGTCGATCTCAATGCCCGTTCGGTCGCCCTCATCACGTCGGGGGCGGTGCCGCATCTGTCGCGCTCGCCGGCGGCGGCGATCGTCAACACCAGCTCGATCTCGGCGACGACCGGCGGCAGTCCGGGCTCGTCGCTGTACAGCGCGGCAAAGGCGTTCGTGTCGACCTATACGCGGGCGATGGCGCGCGAGCTGGCGCCGCTCGGCATCCGCGTCAATGGCGTCTCGCCCGGCACGATCATGACCGATTTCCACCGTCGCTATTCGACGCCGGAAAAGCTCGAGGGGGCGGTGAAGACCATTCCGATGGCGCGGCTCGGGACGCCGGAAGATTGCGTCGGCCCGACGCTGTTCCTTGCCAGTCCCGAGCTCTCCGGATACGTCACCGGCCAGGTTCTCGAGGTCAATGGCGGGCAATTGATGGGGTAGCTGGCGGGGTTTGCCGGGCAGGTTCGCCGTTTGCCGCTAACCCTTTGGAAACAAGCCCGATAAAGGTGCAGATGAAGCGTTGCGAGGCGCGGAGAAGGCGGTTAAAAATAGCCGCGTGGGAGCGCGCGAACGAAACGGCGGACCCCCTCCGTCGGTCCGATAAAAAGTGCGCAAGTACAATTAGATAGAACAATTTTTCGGGTTTTCAGTGGCCCGGAAAGTGGACTAAAGTCTAGCTCAGTGTCCCGTCGGCGGCGCGGATTCGCCGGGTCGTAATGAACGGGTCACGCTCCAGGAGGAAATTTCCAAATGCAGCGTCGTGAATTTCTGAAGGCCGCCGGTCTTGGCGCGGCCGGTACCGCCCTTGCTGCTCCGGCGATCGCCCAGGGCGCGCCCGAGATCAAGTGGCGTCTTACCTCGAGCTTCCCGAAGTCCCTCGACACCATCTACGGTGCTGCCGAGACCTTCGCCAACTATGTGAACGCCGCTTCCGACGGCAAGTTCCAGATCCAGGTTTTCGCCGCCGGCGAAATCGTTCCGGGCGGCGCGGCTGCGGCTGACGCGGCCGGCGCCGGCACCGTCGAGATGTGCCATACCGCCAGCTACTACAACTGGGGCAAGGATCCGACCTTCGCGTTCCCGACGGCTGTGCCGTTCGGCCTGAACTCGCGCATGCAGAACGCCTGGATGTACCATGGCGGCGGCATCGACCTTTGCAACGAGTTCTATGCCAAGTTCGGCCTCTATGCGCTTCCGGGCGGCAACACCGGCGCCCAGATGCGGCGCTGGTTCCGGCAAGGAAATCAACACTGTTGAAGACCTCAAGGGTGTGAAGATGCGTATCGGCGGCTTCGGCGGGCAAGGTGATCTCCAAGCTCGGCGTCGTGCCGCAGATGATCCCGGGCGGCGACATCTATCCGGCGCTCGAGAAGGGCACCATCGATGCCACCGAGTGGGTCGGCCTGTATGACGACGAGAAGCTCGGCTTACAAGGTCGCGCCGTACTACTACTATCCGGGCTGGTGGGAAGGCGGCGCCATGCTGCACTTCATGTTCAACAAGGCGACCGAGGCGCCGCCGGCGAATCCGCCTGTCACCGCTGCCGCCCGTGCCGCGAACTGCGACATGCAGGCCAAGTACGACGCCTTCAACCCGGCCGCGATCAAGCGTCTGGTTGCCGGCGGCGCGCAGCTTCGTCCGTTCTCGCAGGAGATCCTCGAGGCCTGCTTCACGGCTGCCGTCGAGACCTATGACGAGATCTCGGCCACCAATGCCGACTTCAAGAAGCTCTACGAGGCGATGAAGGCCTACCGTGCGGAAGAGTACCTGTGGTTCCAGGTCTCCGAGAACACCTACGACACCTTCATGATGGGCAAGCAGCGCGCCGGCGCCCTGTGATGCCAGCGGCCGCGGATGCCGAGGCATCCGGCTGCCCTGATTTGCAAAGCTGAAACGCTTGGCCCCGGAGCAATCCGGGCCGGTTTTCCATTGTGAGGTGATGCGCCGCCGGCGCTGGTGCCGGTATCGAGAGGCGTAGCAGCGTTCTCGCGGCTGATGGCGCGATTCCGATTTTTCCCGTAGTCTATTGAAATTGCTCTTGGATTCCGCTCGCGGAAATGGCGGTCAACTCATTTCGGGAGTGGCCAGTCTGCGCGCATGTGCCGCCAGAATGGCAAGCGAGAAAGCCGGTGGCGCCATCGAGGGGCGTGGGTAGCGCATCAACCAAGATCCAGTCGGACGAATGAAACGCCCGGAGTGATCCGGGGCTGTCGGTATGTCGGGGTTATTGCTGCTGGGCCGGGCCGCCGAGGCTGGGCGGCGGGCGTTGAGGCTCCGGAATGCCGGCCGGCGCGCTCGACTGCGGGGTGCCGGGGCGGCCGCCAAGCGCCCGGGGCGGGCCACCAAGTCCGGGAGGCGGACCGCCGAGGCCGGGCGCAGGGCCACCGAAACCCGGCATCGCCGCCGGGGCGCCGAAATTCGGGCCGGGGGCGCCGCCGACCGGCGGGAGCTGGAAGTTGATGGTCGAGGGGTCGACCGTCACGCCGCCGCCCTTGTAGTGCATCACCATCTGCGGGAAGCCGAGGGCGAGGCAGACCATGACGATCTGGATGAAGACGAACGGCACGGCGCCCCAGTAGATCTGGCCGGTGGTGATCGGCGCGATTGTCTGGCCGGTCAACTTGTCGACATAGGGAAGCGTGGCGCCACCGATCTCAGATAGAACAGGCAAAGCCGAACGGCGGATGCATGAAGCTCGTCTGCATGTTGATGCCGAGCAGCACGCCGAACCAGATGAGGTCGATGCCGAGCTTCTCTGCGGCAGGCGCCAGCAGCGGTACGATGATGAAGGCCAGCTCGAAGAAATCGAGGAAGAAGGCCAGCACGAAGACGAGCAGGTTGACGACGATGAGGAAGCCGAGCTGGCCGCCGGGCAGGCTGGTCAGCAGGTGCTCGACCCATTTGTGGCCATCGACGCCGTAGAAGGTCAGCGAGAAGACGCGCGCGCCGATCAGGATGAACAGCACGAAGGACGACAGCTTGGTCGTCGCATCGAGCGCCTGCTTGGTGATCTCCATGTTGAGCTTGCGCTTGGAGGCGGCAAGGGCAAGGGCGCCGACGGCACCCATGGCGCCGCCCTCGGTCGGCGTCGCGACGCCGAGGAAGATCGTGCCGAGCACGAGGAAGATGAGGGCCAGCGGCGGGATGAGGACGATGATGACCTGCTGGGCGAGCCGGACAGCAGCCCGAGGTTCAGCGCCTTGTTGATGACCGCGATGGCGTAGGCGACGACGCCACCGTCGCGGCCCAGACGAGGCACCGTCTGTCGCCAAACCAGAACCTGGCGGCGTAGCCGGCGGCAACGGCGATGGCGATGGTGACGAGCAGCGAGGTCACGCCCTGGCCGAGGGTGCGAACCTCTTTCGGCAGGGCCGGTGCCGCCTTCGGATTGAAGAAGGAAACGGCGGCGACGTAGCCGAGATAAAGGCCGGTCAGGATAAGGCCCGGCACCAGCGCGCCCTTGTACATGTCGTTGACGGAACGACCGGAGCTGGTCGGTCGGTGACGATGAGCGGCCAAGGCTCGGCGGGATGATCTGGGCGAGGGTGCCCGAGGCGGCAATGACGCCGGTCGCGACGCGCCGGTCATAGCCATAGCGCAGCATGATCGGCAGCGAGATGAGGCCCATGGCGATGACCGAGGCGGCGACGACGCCGGTGGTCGCGGCGAGCAGGGCGCCGACGACGACGACGGCGAAGGCGAGGCCGCCGCGAACCGGACCGAAGAGCTGGCCGATCGTGTCGAGCAGGTCTTCGGCCATGCCTCCGATCGTTCGAGAATGAGACCTATGAAGGTGAAGAACGGGATCGCCAGCAAGGTGTCACGCTGATGATGCCGAACAGGCGATCGGGCAGGGCCTGGAACAGGTTGGTGTGAACAGGCCGAGATCGATGCCGATGAGACCCCAGCCGAGGCCAACAAAGGCGAGCGCGAACGCCGGGTAACCGAGCAGAAGCACGATCACCAGCGAGGCGAACATGATCGGCGCCATGTAGGTGATGAGGAAATCAAGCATGGTCGGCCTCCGCGTCGGCAGCATCGTCGGAGCCGGATGCATGGCCATGATGTTGCGGCGTCGGGCTTCGTCGACGCCGCGCATCACGGCGATGCGCTTGACGAGTTCGAGAACGCCTCGAGCGTCAGTGAGGATGAAGGACGCCGGGATGAGCGCCTTGGCCGGCCAGAGAATGAGGCCGCCGGCGCTGTCGCGACATCCTGCGACTGGAACGATCCGATGGCGTAGGGGAGAGTAATAGGACGATCAGCAGGACGAACGGAAACAGCATGAAGAGATGTGGCCGAAGACATCAATCCAGTTGCGCGCCTTTCTGCGACAGGCGGCCGGAAATGATGTCGATCCGGATATGCTCGTTGCGCTGCAGCGTATAGGCGGCGGCGAGCAGGAACACCGCGCCGAAAAGATACCACTGCAATTCAAGCCAGGCATTCGAGCTGGTGTCGAATACCTTGCGGATGATGGCGTTTCCGGCGCTGACCAATACTGCGAGCAATATCAGCTGTGATATGTAGCGGCCGATCAATGCAGTCGTCGCATCGATCAGGCTGCTCAAACGAAGCAAGCCCTTCACGGGGTGTCTCCCTGGACAGGTCTCATGGAGGCCGGCGCGGTTCGCCGCCTCTTCTTTTCGTTGGTCTCAGTGCCTGGCGGCACAGGCCGCCAAGGCGCGGCGGAGCATAGCACAAAGGATTACGAGGGGGAGTCGCGAATCTCGAAAAAATCGTGTTCCAGCAAGGTCTAAGGTGGAAAACCCGAGGTGCCGGAAATGACGTGAGCAAACGATCATCAGGACCGATCGCGACGCTGCATACGATTTGAGCGGACGCGCAGCAGCTCCAGCGAAACGAGCAAAAGAACGGCAAGAAGAACGAGGATCGCGGCGACGGCGGCGATCGTCGGACGAAGCTGTCGCGCAGGCCGGAGAACATTTCGCGCGGGATGGTGCGCTGATGCGGCGCACCGAGCAGGAGCACGGTCACGACCTCGTCGAAGGATGTGGCGAAGGCAAAGATCGCGCCCGAGGCGACGCCGGGAGCAACGAGCGGCAGCATGACCCGGCGAAAGACGGTGACCGGCGGGGCGCCGAGGCTAGCGGCGGCGCGGGCGAAATTGCGATCGAAGGAGGCGAGCGAGGCCGACACCGTGACGACGACGAACGGGGCGCCGAGCGCGGCGTGAGCGACGATGAGGCCGGTGTAGGTCTGGGTCAGGCCGAGCGGGGCGAAGAAGAAATAAAGGCCGACGGCGACGATGACGATCGGCACGACGAGCGGCGACAGGAGGAGGGCGGAGACGGCCGCCTTGCCGCGGAAGTCGGCGGTGGCAAGGCCAATGGCGCAAGCGTTCCGAGCACGGCGATAATCGTCGCCGGAATGCCGATGAGGAACGAGTTCATGACCGCCGTGCGCCACTTGTCGCTGGAAAACACCGCCTCGTACCAGCGCCAGGTGAAGCCGCGGAAGGGGTAGGTGAGGAATTCCGAATCATTCACCGACAGCGGCAGGATGGCGAGGATCGGGGCAATGAGGAAGAACAGCACCGCCGAGGCCGACACAACGAGGGCAATGCGGGCGAAGCGTTCGGTGAGCGTTGCCGGATTTGATCTCGACATGGCGTCACCCGAGCTTGACGCGGCCCATGCCGACGATGCGGGCATAGACGAGATAGAGGAGCATCGTCGCCGACAGGAGGATGACGCCGAGCGCGGCGGCAAGGCCCCAGTTGGCGCTCGATGTCGTGAAGAAGGCGATGAAATAGGCCAGCATCTGGTCGTCGGCGCCACCGACGAGGGCCGGCGTCACGTAATAGCCAAGGGCCATGATGAAGACGAGCAGGGCGCCGGCGGCAACGCCCGGCACGGTCTGGGGCAGATAGACCCGGACGAAAGCGACCGCCGGATGAGCGCCGAGCGAGACGGCGGCGCGCTGGTAGGTCGGCGGGATGGCCTTCATCGTCGCGATCATCGGCATGATGACGAAGGGCAAGAGCACGTGCGTCATGGCGATGACGACGCCGGTGCGGTTGAAGATGAGGCGGATCGGCTCGGAGGTGATGTGCAGGGCGCGCAGCACGTCGTTGACGATGCCCTGATCCTGCAACAGCACGATCCAGGCGGCCGAGCGGACCAGCAGCGACGTCCAGAACGGCAAAAGGACGAGGATCAGCAGCAGGTTGGCGATGCGGTCCGGGGCGTTGGCGACGAGATAGGACACCGGAAAGCCGAGCAGCACGCAAAGCACCGTCACCGTGAAGGAGACGAGGAAGGTGCGGCCGAGGACCTGCAGATAGAGCGAGCGTTCGGCCGGCCGCGAGACGATGCTGCCGGTTGCGTCGCGCATCAGGTCGGTGGCGGTCAACAGGTAGAAATCGGTGAGCGGGCCGGCGGCGGCGGCGAGTGCCACCCAGGTCATGCGGTCGCCCCAGGCGGGATTTTCGGCAATCAGCGCGTCGCGCCAGTTCGCCGGCTCGGCGTCGAGCTTCTTCAGCGCCCGGCCGGTGTTGAGAACGAGGCTGCGGCCATTGTCGAGGGCATAATTCAGGCGCCGGGCCGGGACGGCGATGGTGCGGGCCTCGGCGGAGGCTTTCAGGTCGCGACCGAGGGCGGCATACATCGCCTCGGTCGGGTCCGACCTGCGGTCCCAGGCGGCGGCGGCCGCGGCGGCGTTCGGCCAGGCCTCGGCCAGTTCGGTGTCGATGACCGAGCGGCGCAGCATGTCGCCGATCGGCAGGACGAAGGATACGAGAAGGAACAGGAACAGCGGCGCGACGAGCATCATCGCCGTCAGCCGCCGGCGTCGCTCGGCGCGCTTCAGATCACGGGCAAGATCGCCGTTTTCCGTGGCTGAGAGATCGGTCATGCCGGGCCGGTCCTCGTTCGGAACTGGCCGGCGCACGAGGGGGGTGCGCGCCGGCCGCCGGGTCGGTCGATCAGTTCGAAGCGGCCCAGGTGTTGAAGCGCTCGGTCAGCTTGTCGATGTTCTCGATCCAGAACTTGTCGGAGATCTGGACGACGTTGGCCATGTTTTCCGGCGCGGTCGGCAGGTCGGAGAGGCGCTCGGGGTCGATGAGGGCGGTCGCGCCCTTGTTGGTGACGCCGTAGGCAATGGCCTCGGGGAGCTTTGCCTGGTTCTCGGCCTTGCCGACGAAGTCGAGGAAGGCATAGGAGGCGTCGAGGTTCGGCGTGGTCTTCAGGATGACCCAGCTATCGAGGGTGAACAGCGAGCCGTTCCACTGGATGCCGAAATTGCGCTTGTCGTTGCGGTTGGCGGCGTCGATGCGGCCGTTATAGACCGAGGTCAGCACCACTTCGCCGGAGGCGAGGAGCTGCGGCGGCTGGGCGCCGGACTTCCACCAGACGAGATCCTTCTTGATGGTGTCGAGCTTCTTGAAGGCGCGATCGACGCCCTCGTCGGTGGCCAGAACGCCGTAGACATCGGCCGGGGTGACGCCGTCGGCAATGAGGGCGATCTCGAGATTGGTCTTGGGGCCCTGGCGCAGGGCGCGCTTGCCCGGGTATTTGGCGGTGTCGAAGAAATCGGCCCAGCCGCCCGGCGCCTCGGCGGTCTTGTCCTTGTCGTAGCCGAGAACGAAATTGTAGACGATCGAGCCAACGCCGCAGTCATGCACGGCGGCCGGCATATAGGCGTCCTTGCCGCCGATCTTGTCCCAGTCGAGCTCGACGAACATGCCCTCGTCGCAGCCGATCTCGAGCTCCTCGCTTTCGACCTGGACGACGTCCCAGCCGGAATCGGTGCCGCCCTGGACCTTGGAGCGCAGCACGCCGATGCCGCCGTCCCAGCTCTCGTCGATCATGGCGGTGCCGGTCGCCTTGAACGGCTCGAAATAGACGGCCTTCTGGGCGTCCTGATATGCGCCGCCCCAGGATACGACGGTGAGCGGGCGCTCGGCGAGGACGGTGCCGGCAAACAGGCCGGCACCGGCGAGGATGGTGGCCGCGAACAACAGCTTCTTCTTCATGACGACTTCCTCCATGTTCGGCGCCGGGGGCGGTGCCCGGTGCCGTGTTTGCCGATTGTCAGGTCAACTTTCCAGCGGCAGGGCGCGGCCGTCATGCGGGCGCCAGCCGAGCGGCACGGACGCGCCGGGCCGCAAATCGCCGGCGCCGACGACGGGCGCCTTGACGACGAAATCCTCACGGCCGAGCGCGGCAAGGCGCAGGCGCAGATGGTCGCCGTGGTAGATGATTTCCGAGACGATGCCCTCGTGGCGGTTGTGGGCGCCGGCCGCGGCGTCGCCGACGGCAATGCGCTCCGGACGCAGCGAGACGAGCACGCCGGTGCCGCCGGAAAGGCCGGGGCCGGCCTCGGCGAGGACGCGGGCGCCGTCGGCCAGCTCGATTTCGGCAAGGCCGTCGGCCAGCGAGGCGACCTTGCCCTCGATACGGTTGTTCTCGCCGATGAACTGGGCGACGAAGGCGGTGTTCGGATGCTCGTAGATGGTGCGCGGGGCGTCGATCTGCTGGATGCAGCCATCATTGAAGACGGCGACGCGGTCGGACATGGTCAGGGCCTCGCCCTGATCATGGGTGACATAGACGACGGTGACGCCGAGCCGCTCGTGGATGTGCTTGATCTCGTACTGCATATGCTCGCGCAACTGCTTGTCGAGCGCGCCGAGCGGTTCGTCCATCAGCACCAGTTTCGGCTCGAAGACGAGGGCGCGGGCGAGGGCGACGCGCTGCTGCTGGCCGCCGGAGAGCTGGATCGGGCGCCGGTCGCCGTAGCCGGTGAGGCGCACCATGTCGAGGGCGCGGGCGACGGCGGCCTCGATCTCGGCCCGGCCGAGGCGGCGAACCTCGAGCGGGAAGGCAAGGTTCTCGGCAACGGTCATGTGCGGAAAGAGGGCATAGTTCTGAAAGACCATGCCAAGACCGCGCCGGTGCGGCGGGGTGCGGGTGATGTCGGCGCCTTCCAGAAGGATGCTGCCGCGGGTCGGCGCCTCGAAGCCGGCGAGCATCATCAGCGTCGTCGTCTTGCCGGAGCCGGACGGGCCGAGCAGGGTGAGGAATTCGCCGCGCAGGATGTCGAGGTCGAGATTGCGCACGACGAGCACGCGCCCGTCGTAGCTCTTGTCGACCTTGTCGAAACGGACGATGCACGAAGCCTCGCCGCCGGCCTGCCGACTGTCCGCCCCGGCTCCCGTCATCCAGCCCGCTCCTGTTGTTGTCGCCGCCCCGGGTCGATGCAGCTTGCCCCGGTTTTGGCCGGCTGGAAAGTCAAAATATTGAGCGATTGCATATTAGAATACCACAAAATCCGCATATGCCGCGTCAGAGATAGGGCGGCGTGCAGGCGCTCACGACCTCGCAGGGGCGGTCGCCGACATTGCGGAAGCGGTGCGGCTGGCGGCTGTCGAAAAGATAGGCGTCGCCGGCCTTGAGGATGCGGACCTTGTCGCCGACGGTCAGCTCGATCTCGCCGGAGATGACGACGCCGCCTTCATGGGAGACGTGTTCCAGCATCGCCGGCCCGGTGTCGGCGCCAGGTTCATAGCGCTCGTGCAGGATCTGCAGGTTGTGCGACCGGGCATTGCCGACCTGACGGAACGAAATGTTGCCGGTCGACATTTCCGGATCATGGATTTTCGTCAGACGGGACGTCAGATCAACCAGTTCGCTCGGGGTATAGAAGACCTTGTCGCCCTGATCCTGCTCGGGCTCGAAAAAATCGGCCATGGTCATCGGGATGCCGCCCAGAATCTTGCGCAGGGAGGCAACGGACGGGCTGTTGCGGTTCTGCTCGACCATGGAAATCATGCCATGGGTGACGCCGGCGCGCTCGGCGAGCTGGCGCTGGGTCATGCCGGCCGCCATGCGGACTTCCCGAAGCCTCTTGCCGACGTCGAATTCCATGCCATCCTCCCCTTGTTCGGATTGGATCGCAAAACCGCCGGAATTGCAATGTCCGGAATACCGTGACCAGATTGCTCAAAATAATGAGCAGTGATACTGAATCTCATCCACGACCGGCGAAGAAGGAGCCGCGCCTATGACCGAGTTTGCCAAGGAACTGAGGGCTGCGCAGGACAAGGCCGTGCCGCGCGGCGTCGCGACCAAGTCGATCTATGTCGTGAAGGCCGAGAACGCCGAGCTCTGGGATGCGGACGGCAAGCGCTATCTCGATTTCGCCGCCGGCATCGCCGTCGTCAATACCGGCCACCGGCACCCGGAAGTGACGAGCGCGGTTGCCAGGCAGCTCGATGCCTTCACGCACACCTGTTTCCACGTCGCGCCGTATGAGGGCTATATCCGGCTTGCCGAGCGGCTGAACGCGCTGACGCCGGGCGAGCATGACAAGAAGACGATGTTCGTGACGACCGGCGCCGAGGCGGTCGAGAACGCCATCAAGATCGCCCGCAACGCCACCGGCCGCACCGCGATCGTTGCCTTCAACGGCGCCTTCCACGGCCGCACGATGATGGGCATGGCGCTGACCGGCAAGGTCGTTCCCTACAAGAAGGGGTTCGGGCCGTTCCCGGCCGAGGTCTATCACGCGCCGTTCCCGAAGGCGTTCTACGGCATTTCCGTCGAGGAGGCGGTGGCCGGGCTCGAGCAGCTTTTCGCCTCCGACGTCGACCCGGGGCGGGTGGCGGCGGTGATCGTCGAGCCGGTACAGGGCGAGGGCGGGTTCTATCCGGCGCCGGCCGAGTTCCTCCGGGCGCTGCGCACGCTCTGCGACCGGCACGGCATGCTGCTCATCGCCGACGAAATCCAGACCGGCATCGCGCGGACCGGCAAGATGTTCGCGGTCGAGCATTCCGGCGTCGTGCCGGACATCATCACCATGGCCAAGGGCCTTGGCGGCGGTTTCCCGTTCGCGGCGGTGACCGGGCGGGCCGAGATCATGGACGCGGCCGAGCCGGGCGGTCTTGGCGGTACCTATGGCGGCAGCCCGATCGGCATCGCGGCGGCGCATGCGGTGCTCGACGTCGTCGAAAAGGAAGACCTCTGCGCCCGCTCGGTCGAGCTCGGGCTGATGTTCCGCGAGCGGCTGCAGGCGCTCTCGCAGCGCAACGAGTTCGCGGCGATCGGCGAGGTGCGCGGGCTTGGCGCGATGGTGGCGTTCGAACTGGTGAAGGACCGGGTGAGCAAGGCGCCGGATGCGCAACTGACGGCGGCGGTCGTTGCCAAGGCGCAGGAGAAGGGCCTCATCCTGTTGTCCTGCGGCACGGGCGCGAACGTCATCCGCCTTCTGGCGCCGCTGACCATTCCGATGGAGCAGGCGCGGGAAGGCATGGATATTCTCGAAAGTGCTCTTGCCGAGGCGGTCGGGGTCTGACCACCATAGGGCACGGAAACGGGGTGGCCGTGTCGTCGCGGCCGCCAAAGCGCATTTGACCCCGCATGGCCAAGCTTCCGGGCTCGCCATGCGGCCTGCATCTGGAGTGGAAAAGCATGGGCGAGGGCAGTTCCGGCAAGGCGATGGCGCCGTTCAAGTGGGATGACGCGTTCCTTCTCGACGACCAGCTCGAGGAAGACGAGCGGCTGATCCGCGACGCGGCGCGCGACTATGCCGCCGACAAGCTGGCGCCGCGGGTCATCGAGGCCTATCGCAGCGAGAAGACCGATCCCTCGATCTTTGCCGAAATGGGCTCGCTCGGACTGCTCGGCCCGACGGTGCCGGAGGCCTATGGCGGGGCCGGGACGAACTACGTCTCCTATGGCCTCATCGCCCGCGAGATCGAGCGGGTCGATTCCGGCTATCGCTCGATGATGAGCGTGCAGTCCTCGCTGGTGATGTTCCCGATCCATGCCTATGGCAGCGAAGAGCAGCGAATGAAGTACCTGCCGAAACTCGCCTCCGGCGAATGGATCGGCTGCTTCGGCCTTACCGAGCCGGATGTCGGTTCCGATCCCGGCGGGATGTGGACGCGGGCCGAGAAGGTGGCGGACGGCTACCGGCTGACCGGGTCGAAAATGTGGATTTCGAACGCACCGATCGCCGACGTCTTCGTCGTCTGGGCGAAGTCGGCGGCCCATGACGGACAAATCCGCGGCTTCGTCCTCGAAAAAGGGATGAAGGGCCTTTCAGCGCCGAAAATCGAGGGCAAGCTGTCGCTGCGCGCCTCGATCACCGGCGAGATCGTCATGGACGGCGTTGTCGTGCCGGAGGAGAACCTGCTGCCGAACGTTTCCGGGCTGAAGGGGCCGTTCGGCTGCCTCAACCGGGCGCGCTACGGCATTTCCTGGGGTGTGCTCGGGGCGGCGGAGTTCTGCTGGCACGCGGCGCGGCAGTATACACTCGACCGCAAGCAGTTCGGCCGGCCGCTGGCGCAGACCCAGCTCATCCAGAAGAAGCTCGCCGACATGCAGACCGAGATCACCCTCGGCCTGCAGGGCTCGCTGCGGGTCGGCCGCATGCTCGACAACGGCACGGCGGCACCGGAGGCGATCAGCCTCGTCAAGCGCAACAATTGCGGCAAGGCGCTCGATGTCGCGCGGATGGCGCGCGACATGCACGGCGGCAACGGCATTTCCGAGGAATTCCAGGTGATGCGTCACATGGCGAACCTCGAAACGGTCAATACCTACGAGGGTACGCATGACGTGCATGCGCTGATCCTCGGCCGGGCGCAGACCGGGCTGCAGGCGTTCTTCTGATCGCCTTGCCGCGATGAGGACTTCGGCGACGGCGGGGTGATTGTCCGCCTTGGCCAAGGGCAGTTTGGCCTCATTCCGCTTCTCGAGCTTTCGCGGTGGACGACATGACGAAACCGCTCGCCGGCCTCAAGGTCGTGGAACTTGCCCGCATTCTCGCCGGCCCCTGGGCCGGGCAGGCGCTCGCCGACCTCGGCGCCGAGGTCATCAAGGTGGAGCGGCCGGGGGCGGGCGACGATACGCGCGGCTGGGGGCCGCCCTTTGTCGATGCACCGGATGGGGCAAGGGCCGACGCGGCCTATTTCCATTCCTGCAACAGGGGCAAGCGGTCAATTGCCGTCGATTTCGAGACGGAGGCGGGCCGCGCGATCGTTCTTCGGCTCGTTGCCGAGGCGGATGTCGTCATCGAGAACTTCAAGACCGGCGGGCTTGCCAAATACGGGCTCGACCATGCGAGCCTCAAGGCACTGAATCCGCGGCTCGTCTATTGCTCGATCACCGGTTTTGGCCAGACGGGGCCCTATGCCAGCCGGCCGGGATATGACTTCATGATCCAGGGCATGGGCGGCATCATGGACCTGACCGGCGAGCCGGACGGGGCGCCGACAAAGGTCGGGGTCGCCTTCGCCGACGTGTTCACCGGGCTTTACGCGACGATCGGCATTCAGGCGGCGCTGCTGCGGCGGGCGGTGACGGGCGAGGGCGGCATGGTCGACATGGCGCTTCTCGATGTGCAGGTCGGCGTTCTTGCCAATCAGGCGATGAACTATCTCGTCTCTGGCATGGCGCCGAAGCGGATGGGCAATTCGCATCCGAACATCGTGCCGTACCGCGTCTATCCGGCGGCGGACGGGCATCTCATCATCGCCTCCGGCAATGAACGGCAGTGGCGCGACATCTGCGCCATTCTCGGGCTCGAGGCGCTTGCCGGCGACGAACGGTTCGCGACCAACGCGCTGCGCGTGAAGAACAGGATGGCGCTCGAGCCGCTGATCGAGGCGCGCACCGCTGCCTTTTCGCGCGACGACCTGCTGGCGCGGCTCGAGGCGGCCAAAGTGCCGGCCGGGCCGATCAACAGCGTTGCCGACGTCTTTGCCGACCCGCAGGTCGTGGCGCGACAGATGCGGATCGACCTGCCGACGCCGCAGGGCGGCAGCGTGCCATCGGTGCGCTCGCCGATCGTTCTCGATGGCGCGCCGGCCGTTGCCGATACCGCCGCACCGCGGCTTGGGGCTGGACACGGACGCGGTCCTTGCCATGCTCGGCTATTCGGCGGACGAGATCGCCGGGCCTGCGCGAAGCGGGGGTGGTTGGCTGACATTGCGGGCCGGCGGCGGGCTGTGCTTGGCGTTTTTCAGATGAAACGTTCGGGTGGATTCCCGCTTTCGCGGGAATGACGACATCGTTGTGAGGCTTGGGTTCCCGCTTGCGCGGGAATGGCGACGAGCTGGCGGAGGCCGGGGACGGCGAAGAGCCTCTGCGGGAAGCGCCCGGCAAATTCCGCTTTTCCCAATCGTCGATGACCTCCGAACGGGCAGGCGGATGGGAACTGCGCGTTGCCCTTCATCGAGAATTCAGGGATTTCGCGGCGTTCGATGGTGGTCCAGCCTTGCGGCATCGACCGTCATTCCCGCGCAAGCGGGGAATCCATTGGAGCAGCATCATTTGGAGAAGCATCCGGGTTCTGTGCGTCAAGTTCTGCAAAATGGGCGGTCGTGACGGTGGTCATGCGACTTTTCGGAGTTCCGAGTTTTTGTGCTCCTTGAGGTCGTCCATGTTGATGTAGCGGTTTGCCTCCATCCAGTTTTCGTTGGTTTCGACGGCGAGCGCCCTGACGAGGCGCAGGCAGCTCTCGGCGTTGGGGGAAGATACGCACGACATAGGTTCGGCGTCTGATCTCCTCGTTGAGGCGTTCGAGCATGTTGGTCGACTTGAGGTGCTTGTGGTGCTGGCGCGGCAGCCGGAAGAAGGTCAACGTGGGTTCGATGTTGTCCTCATCCGTCAGGCGGGGATATCTTGCCGACCATTTTGCCAGCCAGGCGGCGAGATCGGCCTTGGCCTCGGCAGGATCGCGACGGTCGTAGAGCCATCGAAGCTCCTGCAGGCAGTCGTCGCCATGTTTCCGCGGCAGGTGATCGAGGGCGTTCCTGAGGAAGTGCACGTAACAGCGCTGCCAGGCCGCTTCGGGGAATGACCTCGCCGATGGCGCGACGAGCCCGGCATGATCATCGGAGACGACGAACTCGACCCCCTTGAGGCCGCGCCCCTTGGGGGCGAGGAGGAGATCCTTCCAGGTCGAGCGGCTCTCGCGACTGGCCATCTCGACGGCCAGGATCTGGCGCCGCCCGTCCCAGTCGTGCCGACCGCGATCGGCACCGCCTGGCTCATGACGATGCCGGCCTCGCGCACCTTCTCGTAGCGGGCATCGAGGATCAGGTAGGGGAAGGCTCTTGCAGCAGGCGCCCGGCAAGAGCGGCAAGGCTCTCGTCCAGGCGCTTGTTGATTGCCGAGATGGCCGAGGCCGAGGAGGCGGCCCACAGCTCCTCGGTGATCGCCTTGACCTTGCGCGTCGAGACGCCCTGCACCGTCCACATCTCCGCCAGCGTCGCCACCAGCGCCCGCTCCGAGCGCTGGTAGCGCTCGAACAGCTCGGTCGAGAAGCGGCCCTGACGATCCTGGGGAACCCTCGGTTCCAGCTTGCCGACGCAGGTGACGAGCGTGCGGCCGTAATAGCCGGAGCGGTAGCCGAGCCGATCCGGCGTGCGCTCGCCCCTTCGAAGCGCGAGCGCCTCGTCCATCTCCGCCTCCAGAACCTCCTGCATCACGGCGCGGATCACCTCAGCGCAGCCCATCGGGCCTCGAAAGCAGAATGTCTTTGACGGCGGCGCCGGCGACCACCCACTTTCAAACTTGGTCATGGTGGCGTTCCTTCCACGGAATCGGTGACGTTGAGCATCACCAGCCTGCCATGACCGCCTCTCTCAGCGAATTTGCAGAACTCTCAGCACACTACCAGCATCCGGCTGTTTACATCCTCGCAAGCAAGCAGAATGGCACCTTGTACATCGGAGTTACGAGTGATTTGCCAGGGCGGGCTTACCAGCATCGGAACGGCGTGGTCGAAGGATTTTTCAAGCGATACGGCGTTGTTCATCTGGTTTATTTCGAGGTGCATGAAACGATGACGGACGCCATTCTTCGCGAAAGGCAAATGAAGAAATGGAACCGGGCCTGGAAAATCGGGTGATCGAGAAGGCAAACCCGGAGTGGCGGGATCTCTTTGACGAAATCACGCGCTGAAATGTTGGCTGGATTCCCGCTTTCGCGGGAATGACAACGTCGTGGTGGGGACTGGATTCCCGCTTGCGCGGGAATGACGTACCGATGGCCGAGGCGTGCGGGACCGCTGGATTTGCGTTTGCCCGGAACCCTGCCTACCCGGCTCCCTCCTCCAGTGCCCGGCGGATGCGGCGGATGACGACGTCGCGGGCGCGGTCGTCGGCGGCCTGATCGAGGCGGTCGCCGATGTCGAGAATGAGTTTCGACAGGTCGTTGTGCCAGTCGAGGCGGGCGACCATTTCCGGCCGGATGCGGCGCTGGGCCTCGAGGTTGAGCGGGCGGGCGCCTTCCGGGCGAAGGGCAAAGGCATCGTCGATGACCGGGCGCAGGATCTCGATGCCGTCGGGCAGGAGCCGCTTCAGCCGGCGCTCGAGGCCTGTCTGGGCGTTTTCCTCGCCGTGGACGAGAAAGACGCCCCTGGCGATCGGCTGGCGGGCGGCGATCCATTCGGCCAGTTCGCGGCCGTCGGCGTGGCCGGAATAGTCGTCAATCGAGCGGATGGCGGCTGCGACGCGGATCTCCTCGCCCTGGATGCGCACCTCCTTCTCGCCGGCAAGGAGCAGGCGGCCGAGGGTGCCCTCGGCCTGGAAGCCGACCATCAGAACCGTTGCGTCGTGGCGCCAGAGCCAGCGCTTGAGGTGATGGCGGATGCGGCCGGCCTCGCACATGCCGCTGGCGGAAATGATGATCTTGAAGCCGTCGACGCCGGCGATCGCCTTCGATTCCTCGACCGTCTCGGCAAAGCGCAGGTTCCTTGACCGCAGCGCCTTCTTGAAGTCGTGGCCGTCCTCGAGATGGGCGGCGTTGGCGGCAAAAACCCGCGTGGCGCGGATGGCGAGGGGCGAGTCGACGAAGACCGAGGCCTGCGGCACGGCGCCGGTCTGCATCAGCTCGACGATATCGAGGATGAGTTCCTGGGTCCGCTCGACGGCGAATGCGGGAATGAGGAGAGCGCCTTCCTCGTTGTAGGCGTCGCGGATCGCGGCGGCGAGATGATCGCGCCGGAGCTTCGCATCGGTCGCCGGGCGGTCGGTGTCGCCATAGGTCGATTCGCAGATGACGTAGTGAAAGCCTGCGGGCGCCTCGGGGTCGGGATGGAGCAGCTTGTTGTCGGGGCCGACGTCGCCGGAAAAGAGCAGGCGGAGCGGCTTGTCGCCATTGCCGCCAAGCTCGAGCTCCAGCGAGGCCGAGCCGAGGATATGGCCGGCATTCCAGAAGCGGGCGCGCACGCCCGGCGCCGGCTCGTACCAGGTTTCGTATTCCATCAGGCGGAAATGGTTGAGGGCGGCGATCGCATCGGCGGCGGTGTAGATCGGCACGACCTCCTCGCGGCCGCGCTGGCGATTGCGGCGGTTGAGGTTCTCGACCTCGAATTCCTGGATGTGGCCGCTGTCCGGCAGCATGATGGCGCAAAGGTCGATGGTGCCGCGCGTTGCAAAGATGCGGCCCTTGAACCCGGCCTTGCAGAGCTTCGGCAGGAGGCCGGAGTGGTCGATGTGGGCGTGGGTCAGAAGCACGGCGTCGATGTTTGCCGGATCGAAAGGAAATTCGCGGTAGTTGAGGCTCTTCAGGGTCTTGGAGCCCTGATACATGCCGCAATCGACGAGCAGGCGGGCACCCTCGGCCTCGATCAGGTGGCAGGAGCCGGTCACCGTTCGGGCAGCGCCGTGGAATTTGAGGATCGTCATCTTCGCCTCCATCTCGTCGCGTCGCGTCCATGAAGCGCCTCGGCGCCGGCCGGGTCAAGGCAGGCTGAAGGGCGGAAATGACGCTCCGGCGGCAGGAGCGCGAAAGCACGTCGCGGCTGCCGTTTCGCGCTTGATCGCGGTTGCGGCGGCAAGTACCCATGATCGGGATCGAATCCGGTATCAATCTGTCAGCAGGTGAAGTTGCCATGTCGTTCAGCTATGTCGTCCTCGATGTCTTCACGGACCGGCCGCTGGCGGGCAATCCGCTGGCGGTGGTGCTTGGCGCCGACGAACTCGACGACCGGCGGATGCTGGCGATCGCGCAGGAGTTCAATCTCTCCGAGACGGTGTTCGTGCTGAAGGCTCGCAATCCGGCCCATTCGGCCCGGGTGCGGATCTTCACGCCGGGCGGCGAGGTGCCGTTCGCCGGGCATCCGACGGTCGGCACGGCCATCCTGCTTGCCAAGCAGCGGATCGGCGGCGAGCCGGAGAAGGAGCAGGACGTCATCGTCGTGCTCGAGGAGGAAATCGGCATTGTCCGGTGCGGTGTGGTGCTGTCGCCGGGCGGTGGCGCCTTTGCCGAGTTCGACGTGCCGAAGGTTCCCGCATCGGCCGGTCCGGCCGGCGACAAGGAGTTGATCGCGGCGGCGCTCGGGCTGACCAAGGCCGAGCTCGGCTTTGAAAACCACAAGCCGACGCGCTTCGACGCCGGTCTTGGCTTCACCTTCGTGCCGGTGCACGACCTCGAGGCAATGGCGAAGATCCGCCTCGAGCGGGCGATCTGGCGGGACGCCTTTCCCGGCGACGAGCGGGCGATGGTCGTTGCCTATTGCCGCGAGACGGTGCACCACGAGAACCAGTTCCATGCGCGGATGTTCGCGCCGTTCGCCGGGATCGACGAGGACCCGGCGACGGGCTCTGCCGCCGCGGCCTTTGCCGGCGTCGTGCGCAAGTTCGACGAGCCGCGCGACGGCGTTCACCGGGTGCGGGTCGAGCAGGGGCTCGAGATGGGCCGGCCGAGCGTCATCGAAGTCGAGCTCGACGTCGATGGCGGCAAGCTGCGTTCGGTGCGGATCGGCGGCGGCGCCGTCGTCGTCGCCGAGGGCGAGCTGAAGATCTGAGAACGGGCAGGGCGGCATTGCCGTCTTGCCAGCGGACCCTAACTGCGGCTATTAAGAGCGCCAAGGTCGCGCGTTAACCCTTCCTTAAGGGCGGGCGCGGACCTTCAGGCAAACAGGCAGTCCGACCGACGGACACCGAAGGAACGGCAGAACGAGCGATGATCGCGTCCGGCCAGATGGACGAAATGATCTCGACCGACGCGGCGATCGCGGCGGGCGCTCGTGCCATGCTCCTTTCCGGCCTTATCCTCCTCCTTAGGTGCCCCTGAGCGCCGACAGTCCGGTCATCGGGCGGGTCCTCAGGGGATGATGTATCGGCAGAAACATCGGCACTGACGGCATGAGCGCGAAAACGAGCGCCGGCCGGGACGGAAGGACAAGCATCCAATGAGCAACGACAGCCAGACGACCGCGGACGCCAATCGCGTCATCATCTTCGACACCACCTTGCGCGACGGCGAGCAGTGCCCCGGCGCGACGATGACGCTCGATGAAAAGCTGCAGGTCGCCGACATGCTCGACGAGATGGGCGTCGACGTCATCGAGGCCGGCTTTCCGATCGCCTCGAACGGCGATTTCGAGGCGGTCAACGAGGTCGCCAAGCGGGTGAAGAACGCCACTGTCTGCGGTCTCGCGCGGGCCGGCGTGAAGGACATCGACCGGGCCGGCGAGGCAATCAAGCCGGCGCGGCGCGGCCGCATCCACACCTTCATTTCCACCAGCCCGGTGCATATGAAGTACAAGCTGCAGAAGTCGCCGGACGAGGTCTACGAGGCGGTGATCGCCAGCGTGTCGCGGGCGCGCAACTGGACGGACGACGTCGAGTGGAGCGCCGAGGACGCGACGCGCACCGAGCACGATTTCCTGTGCCGCTGCGTCGAGGCGGCGATCAGGGCCGGGGCCGGCACGATCAACATTCCCGACACGGTCGGCTACACCGTGCCGGACGAGTATTTTGCGCTCTACCGGATGTTGCTGGAGCGGGTGCCGGGTGCCGACAAGGTGATCTTCTCGACCCATTGCCACAATGATCTCGGCATGGCGGTGGCCAATTCGCTGGCCGGCGTTCGCGCCGGCGCGCGGCAGGTGGAGTGCACCGTCAACGGTCTCGGCGAGCGGGCGGGCAATGCCTCGCTGGAAGAGATCGTGATGGCGCTGAAGACCCGCGCCGACGTGCTGCCGTTCACGACCGGCATCGACGCGTCCTATCTGACGCGTGCCTCCAAGCTGGTTTCGGCGGTAACCTCGTTCCCGGTCCAGTACAACAAGGCGATCGTCGGGCGGAATGCCTTTGCGCATGAGTCCGGCATTCATCAGGACGGCATGCTGAAGCACACCCAGACCTACGAGATCATGACGCCGGAATCGGTCGGCGTTTCCAAGACCTCGCTGGTGATGGGCAAGCATTCCGGCCGCAACGCCTTTCGGGACAAGCTGAAGCAGCTCGGCTACCAGATCTCCGACAACCAGTTCGAGGATGCCTTCGCCCGGTTCAAGGATCTCGCCGACCGCAAGAAGCATGTCTACGACGAGGATATCGAGGCGCTGGTCGACGAGAAGCTGGCGACCGCCGAGGACCGGATGAAGGTGCTGTCGTTGCTGGTGGTTGCCGGCACGATGGGCCCGCAGGTGGCGACGTTGACGCTGGAGCAGGACGGCGAGCACCGCACGGTGCAGGCGCAGGGCAACGGCCCGGTCGATGCGACCTTCAATGCCATCAAGGCGCTGGTGCCGCATGAGGCGACGCTGGAGCTCTATCAGGTGCACGCGGTGACCGAGGGTACGGACGCGCAGGCCGAGGTGTCGGTGCGCCTCGCCGAGGGCGGCACGAGCTATACCGGCCGGGCGGCGCATCCCGATACGCTGGTCTCCTCGGCCAAGGCCTATCTGACGGCGCTGAACAAGCTCATCCTGCGGCGCGACCGGCTGCACGCGCACGCGGCCGAATAAGCGTCCATCACGGCCAATCGACGAGGGAGCGCCGGGTCATTCCGGCGCTCCTTGCCATTTCAACAGATGGCTCTTGCAGATGCGGCAGTCGCTCGAGCCGAAGCCCGGTGCCGGCTGGCTGAACTGCGGCATCGCGGCGATGGCGGCAACGAGCCGGCATTCGGTCATGTCGCCGGGGAAGGGCAGGGCGATGCGGCGGCGGGCGGAGACGGTCAGCCGGTCGACGTGCCAGCGCTGTTTCTTTTCCGCCGCGAGGTGCCGGCCGAGACGGGCGGCAAGGCCGCCAGGGCCGCGGGCCGAGCCGCAATAGAGATACCAGCCCGCCGGCAGGAGGATTTCCGGCTGGCGCGGGAGCGAGATCGCGGCAGGCTGGCCGAGATCGATCGCCAGGACGTAGGCGCCGGGGTGCGGCAGGATGCGTTCGGCTGATGCCGCCGGTGCCGGCAGGTCCGCAAAGGCCTGACCGAGCGCCCGGAGCAACGCCTCGGGCAGGTCTTGCAGAACTTCGTGATCGTTTGAACAGTTTTTGTTCATCTGCACCCACAACAGGATTGCGGAAACCTTCCAGCATTGGTTAGGCTCGTCCACCAAGAATAGCAAAAGAGGGAGGAATGACATGAAGCGGGTGTTTCTTGCGCTCTCGGTTCTCGGACTGGCGGCAGCAACGCCGGCGCTCGGCGCCGACGTCGAGGCGCTGAAGGCCGAGGCCAAGGCGGTGATGATGAAGTTTGGCGGCGCGCTGAAGGGCGAGCTCGAGACGGCGATGAAGGCCGGCGGGCCGAAGCAGGCTATCCCGGTCTGCAACGAGAAGGCGCCGGCGATTGCCCACGACGTTTCGGCGGCCGAGGGCTGGACGGTCGGCCGTTCGAGCCACAAGCTGCGCAATCCGCACAATGAGCCGGATGCCTTCACGCGCGGGGCGATCGAGGACTTTCTCGCCCGGCAGGAGAAGGGCGAGACGGCCGATACGCTGGTCAAGGCCGGTGTCGTCGAGGAAGGCGGCAAGAAGGTCTTCCGGATCGTCAAGGCGATCCCGACCGGCGAGGTCTGCCTCAACTGCCATGGCGGCGAGGAAGTGAAGGCCGAGACGGCCGAGCTTCTGGCGAAATACTATCCCGACGACAAGGCGCGCGGATTCAAGGTCGGCGAGATGCGCGGCGTCTTCACGCTGTCGAAGGAACTCGCCGACTGAGGTATCGCCCGGGCGGACGGCCGACCGGCTGTCCGCCTTGCGCTCGCTTCAGAAGCCGACCACGACGTGCTTGCTGACGGCATCGGCGATCAGCGGTGCAATCGAGAAATCGGTGCCGATCGGGCCGATGACCGGCACGTCGGAACGGCCGGACGCAGCGGCGATCAGCGGCAGGTCCTCGGCCGAGTGCAGGCCCCTGCCGGTGAAAAGAGCGATGATGATCGCCTGGTCCGGAAGCTGCGAGATGACGTCGACGAGATAGGGCGGCTCATCGAGGAAGCCGAAGCCGACGGGGGCGCCGCGCCGCTGGCGGGCGAGCCGCTCGGCAAGCAGCATGACGGCATTGCGCGGCTGGTTCGACTGGGTCGAGCCGTGCGCGGCGATGAGCACGAAGGTCTCGGAAAGGTCGAAGCGCCGGGCGCGGGCGGTTACCTCGATGCGGTCGGCGAGCCAGAGCGGCAGGCGCGGATCGAGGCCGAGCGGTGTCAGGATCGAGAAGGCGCGCTGGCCGGCAACAGAGTCGAGCCGCTGCGGCAGCACCTCCGAGACGAAGCGGCCATCGCTGAAGAACAGGGGGTAGACCAGCATCGGGCAGGCGCCGAGGCGATCGACGGCGCGCTCGATGGAGGGTTCGCCATAGAGCACGCCGGCGGAGACGGCCTGGCCTGGAAGGGCGGCGGCAACGGAGGCGGCAAGGCGGTCGAGCGCGGTATTGTCCAGCGCACCGCCGCGCTCACCATGCGCGGCGATCAGCACTCCGGCTCGTACAGGCAAACGACCGCCGGCATCCAGCGCCATTTCGGGTTCTCCCCTCCTTGCCGATTCGGTCTCGTTCGCAAATATGGACTCATGAGATTTTCTGTCGAGGGCTAGCCGGCGTAATATTTCGTCGTAAGGCGGGTATTGATCGGAATATCGCCTGAACCAGATGATCAGGAACGAATTTTTCCGCCGGTGCGTTGTGCGGGGGAGCAGTGGAAGAAGACGAGACGAAGATGAGCGCGGTGTCGTCAAAGGCACTCCTGGCGGAGATCAGGGACCTCGTGGAGATCGAGCAGGCGCCGGAAGCGCCGAGCCTTTCCGATGTCATGCGCCGCGAACTCGAATTCCAGAAGTGGCGGCTGATGCACAAATACGTGCATGACCGGCCGTTCCGCACGCGCGTCTCGATCAAGCGCAGCGAGCAGTGGCGCGAGGCGATGGCGATCCTCAGGGAAATCGGCGATCCGGAACTGAACGACTGGCTCTTGCTGCAAATCGAGGTCGCCCGCAACATCGAGCGTGGGGTGCGGGACCTGCGGCCGCGCAAGAATGGCCCCTGCCATCCGCTGGTGCTCGAATATGTCGGCAATCGCAAGCGCAAGGCGCTCGCCGTGCTGCATTTCGCCAAGGCGGCCGAGGCGGAAGGGTGTTACCGGGTCAATTCCGATTTCCACGGGCGCACAGCGGAAATCCTCGATCGCTACCGGCTCATCGATGTCGACGAGACCGGCCGGCCGAGGCCGACGTCCGAACCGATGGCCAGAAGCTAGATCATCGTCGCCCTCAGGTGCCCCCGGCACCTGAACGCCGGCCCAGCATTGCCCTTGCGGCCCGGCCGGGACGGCCGTCGATGGCGGCAAGTCCGGCGCCGATGAGCGCCATGCCGAAGAGGTGACGAGGTGCCAGCGTTTCGCCGAGCACGAAGACACCGAGCAGGATCGCGCTGACCGGGACGATGAAGGTCACGAGCAGGATGTTGGTCGCGCCGGCGGTGGCGAGAATGCGGAAATAGAGCACGTAGGCGGCGGCGGTCGACAGGGTGGCGATGGCGACGATCGCCGCGATCGTGACGGTACCGGGTGCGGGCAGCGTCCACGGCCGGTCGATGACGAGCATCACGGGGGCGAGGAGCAGGCTCGAGGCGACGACCTGGCCGGTGGCGGTGGTCAGCGGGTCGATGCCCATGCGGCGGAAGCGGCGGCCGAAGATCCCGGCAAAAGCGTAGGAGAGGGCAGCACCGAGGCAGGCGAGCTGCGCCAGCAGGTTGCCACCCAGCGTGCCGAGGGCGTCGATGCCGACCATCGCGACAACGCCGGCAAGACCGATGACGACGCCGGCAAGGCAGCCGCCGGTCATTTTTTCATCGCGGGTCAGAAGGTGCGCGACGATCACCGTGAAGAGCGGTGCCGTGGCATTGAGGATCGAGGCAAGGCCGGGAGGCAATGTGAGCCTGACCCGATGAGGCTGGGAAGGGGACGGCATTGTTGAGAAAGCCCATGCCGAGGAATGCTGCCCAGACGGCGGGGCGGTCGGGTAGTGCGCCCGCTTCGCTGGCGTGACGGAGAGGACGAGTGCGGCGCAGGAGAGCCGGGAGACGACGATGGTCAGCGTCGCAGGCCGCGCACGGCGAGGCCGACGAAGAAGAACGAGCCCCTGGCCAGGATCGAGAGCGTCAGCAGCATCGTCCAGCTCGGCAGGTTCTGGGCGCTTGACGGCGGGCGGTCGCTGCTGGCATCCAGGTGAAATGGAAAGTACACAGAGCAGGGGGCGATCTCGGCGGCCACCCGCTCTTTGGGCATCGATGCCGGAACGACAAAGGGCGCCCGTCGGCGACCCTTTACATGCTCGTTTCGGCAGATCGCCTTGATGCCGGCTTGCGTGGCGAGGTGATCCATGAAGATCAGCCGGCGCCGAGGTCGGTGCGGGCCTTGGCGATCGAAGCCTGAAGGACGCGCTCCTTCATGTTGATCGTCGACTCGTTGAAGAGAACGTTCTTCAGCCAGTCAAGCTGCTTTCGCAGAAGCGCGGCATCGTCGGTGCGCAGCCCTCGACGACTCCAGGGTCGATTTCGTAGGTCTCGAGGAACCGGTCCTGAAGACGAACGGCAGCGTCGACGCTGGTGGTCGCCAGGAAGAACATCTCGGTGCGGATGTCCGGCCTTTTCCCCAGGGGCCGCCGATGATCTTCCAGCTCGCCATCTTCATGACGATGCAGCATCGAGCCAGCCGCGGTTCATCTCGTCATCCTGTCGATGCCCTTGCCCGGCGCGGAGGCATCGACGCGGAGAGCTCCTTGCTCTCCTTGTGGCCCTGACAGGCGGCTCTGATGAGGAACAGTCCTGACCTTCGTGGCCCTTCATCTTCACCGTGGCAAAGCCGAGCGGGTATGCGCGCTTGCCGGGCGGGGCCTCGTAGACCGAGCAGCCATCCTCGTCATGCAGGAACACGTAGCGCCGGCCGGCGGCCTTCCTCGTCAGCCATGCAGCTTCGGCACCGGCAGCGAGGCGCGGTCGGAATTGCCGGCAGGGCAAAGCGGGTGAGGAACTCGGCCGGGCGGATGTTCAGGTGCTCGGACAGGCGCAGGATGTCGAACGGCGTCAGGGTGATGTCGGTGTTGTGACAGCACTCGTTCCAGCAGGAAACGCCCTTGTGGCAGGAGAAGCAGAAGGTGTCCTTGCCGGTCAGGCGGACCGGCTGGACTGGACTGCCGCCGGAGGTGCGGACGCCGTCGAAGAGCCCCAGCTCCATGTCGGCCTTCGGCGGCGCGCTTTTCTTCTCCCCGGCGCGGTCGATGGCAGCGGCGTCGATGTCGTCCACGGACACGTCGGGATCGACGGTCTTGTCCTTTTCCGCGATGAACTTCTTGTAGTCGTCACTGTTACCGGACATGGGCTTTCCGTTGTTGCTTGATGGAACTGCGCCGGCGGCCGGCCTGGCCGGCCCGTCGCATCACTTCGGGGGAGCGGGCGGCATCGCCGGGAACTGGGGCAGGCTCTCGTCGAGAAGGTCCCAGCCGTGGCGACGCGCGGCAAAGACGACGGCCTGCGGCGCGATCCGATCGGCGCCATCGCCATCAAACGAGCCGGCATTGACGCCGATGACGCCGGGGCGGCCGGTGCTGCGGGTGAACAGCCGGCTGCCGCAGGTCGGGCAGAAATCGCGGGCAATGGCGTTGCCGCTGTCGGCGGTCTTGCCGTAGTTGGCGACCTCGCCCTCGATCCGGGCGGCATTTTCCGGGAAGAAGGCGATGGCATGGCCGGTGCCGCTCAGCTTCTGGCAGTCGGAGCAGCAGCACTGGGCAACGCGCAGCGGTTCGGCGGCGATCTGATACGTCACGCCGCACAGGCAACTGCCGTGAGTGATCGAGGGAGTTCCGGTCATGGCGTTCCTCCTGGCGGCCTCAGGTGCCTTTTCGGCTTGTGCTGGAGGCGTCGTGCATCCGTCGGCAAGCCGCGGCCGCGATGCCAAGAGACATAGCGGGGAGGGCGGCAGCGCGCAACGTCCCGGCACCGACAAGACCGGGGAAGAAGAAGCGGCGCCGTCGAAACGGCGCCTCCCCGCGTGCCATTGCAACCATGCCATCAGGCAGCGATCAGTGGCCGCCGCCGCCGTAGGTCTTCGAACGATGTCGATGTGCGGAACCTTGCGCATCGCCCATTCCTTGGTCTCCGGGTTGTACTTGGAGTTGACGAAGACCTTCCAGTTGGCATCGTCGAGCGCCGGGAAGTCCGCGCGATAGTAGAAGCCCGGATAGCGGGTCTCTTCGCGGAACATGATGTGCCGGAGATGGGCCTCCGCCGCCCAGAGGCGGTGGTAGTTTTCCCAGGCACGCAGCAGCTCGTGCAGGTCCTTGGCGCGCAGGTTCGCCGAGTCTTCCTTCAGCATGTCCATGAAGTGAAGGCCCATGTCGAGCAGCTTGCCGTTGGTCTGGTAGTAGGTGCCCCAACCGGCGACATACTCGTCCATGATCTTCTGCAGACGCATCTGGAACATGCGCGGCGTGATGTAGAACGGGTTGATGTCCTCGGCCGTGGTCTTGTCCTTGTGCTCAAGGTAGTTGCGCACCGGCTTGTAGATCTCTTCCGCGATCGCAGCGATGTCGCCCTTGAGGGTCGGCGTGAAGTCCTTGTTGTCGAGGCAGTACTTGACCATCGCCTTGGCGGCGATACGGCCTTCGGTGTGCGAGCCCGACGAGAACTTGTGGCCGGAAGCGCCAACGCCGTCACCGGCGGTGAACAGGCCGTTCACCGTGGTCATGCGGTTGTAGCCCCACTGCCAGTCGGCCGGCGCGATGTCTTCCGGACCCGACACCCAGATGCCGGAGCAGCCGGAATGCGAGCCGAGCAGGTACGGCTCGGTCGGCATCAGCTCGGAGACGTTCTTCTCCGGGCGGATGTTGAGACCGGCCCAGACGCCAGCCTGACCGATGCACATGTCGAGGAAGTCTTCCCAGGCCTCGGCCTCGAGATGCTTGATCTCCTGCGGAGTCATCGTCTCGGCGAGCTTGGCCATGGCGGTCGGCGTATCCATGAGGATCGGGCCGCGGCCTTCCTTCATTTCCTTCAGCATGGCGTGGTTACGCAGGCAGGACGGCACCACGAACGCCTTGTCGTAAGGCGCGAAGTCCGCGAGCATGTCCTTGTTCTTGACCACGTAGTCCTCGCCGAAGCCGTTGGTGGCCTTCGACTTGAACAGCAGGAACCAGGCGCCAACCGGGCCGTAGCCGTCCTTGAAGCGGGTCGGCACGAAGCGGTTTTCCATCATGGTCAGCTCGGCGCCGACCTCAGCCGCCATGGCGTAGGTCGAGCCGGCGTTCCACACCGGGTACCACACGCGGCCCATGCCCTCACCGGTGGTGCGGGGACGGAACACGTTCACGGCGCCGCCGCAGACGTTCAGGATGGCCTTGGCCTTGAAGACGTAAAGCTTGTGCTCGCGAACCGAGAAACCGACCGCGCCGGCGATCGTGTTTTCCTTGTTGGCGTCGAGCAGGAGCTTCACGATGAAGACGCGCTCGTAGATGTTCTCCATCCCGAGGCCTCTGCAGCCTCAGCGACGATGGTCTTGTAACCTTCGCCGTTGATCATGATCTTCGCCAGCGCGGCCGGAGCGGACCGGCTTTGCCGCCGTCCTTGAGGGTCATGCCCTCGGTGCCCTTCTCCTTCCAGATCGGCAGGCCCTGCTACCTCGAAGAGCTGGACGGTGTTGCCGTCGACGTGACGGCCGACGTCATAGACGAGGTCGTCACGGGTGATGCCCATCAGGCTCGGCCGAAGCCCGTAACGGCAATAGTCCTCGGGGTGTTCTCGCCGAGGTAGGTGTTGATCGGAAGGCCCATGGCGACGGCGCCGGAGCGGTCCATCGCAGCCTTGTCGACGAGCGTCACCTTGACGTTGTCGCCGGCCCAGCGCTTGGCCCTGTAGGTTGCGCCGCAGGCGGTCATGCCGCCGCCGATCAGCAGGGATGTCGGTTTCGAATTCGACAATTTCCGGATTGCCAAAGCTTGGCTCACTCATTCTCTTTCCCTCCCGGAAGGCTCAACAGGCGCCGAAGTGCCACCCGGCGCGTCTTCCGTGCTGGTTTCGATCTCTCTGCTGCGATCAGTGTCAAGCGGGAACCGGCAGAGTCTTGCCGGCTTCGGTGAACAGCAGCTGGTCGTTGAGGTCGCCCGCACCCGGCTTGTTGCCGTACGGATCGATCGAGCCAACCGGCGTGGTGCGCACCGGGAACTTGAAGCGCTTCACTTCGCCGTCACGGAACTTGATGGTCCACATGATGGCCTGGTCAGTGCGAAGCGGAATCGCGGCGCCACCCATCGGCACCCAATCCTGGAACGCGCGAACTTCGATGGCCTGCTGCGGGCAGGCCTTCACGCAACACTGGCATTCCCAGCACTGCTCGGGCTCCTGATTGAACGCCTTCATGCGGGTGGTATCCAGCTTCATGAGGTCGTTCGGGCAAATGTACATGCAGGCCGTGACTTCACCGCCCTTGCATCCGTCGCATTTGTCGTTCCAAACAAATGTCGGCATAAAGTTCCTCCCTCCACAGAGACTGTAGAACTGCCTGATTTTAATGGTGAAATCCGCAGGTAGCGGGCGCGTGGACCCAGCGGTCCTTCATTAGCCCCCCTGTGAATGACCATCCCCTCTCATAGCACAGTCTCCCCCATATTCAAACATTAGAAGATGTTCGCGAATACCGCCCAAACCGGCCATTTCCGCCGAGAAATTCAGGGGGTCGACGCAAGTACAAGAGTGCTTCAGGGCGATTACGCAGGGCCCGGGAATCAGTGCTTTCGAAGTGTCGGAAAAGGTGCCGGACGCGGCGGTCCGGGATCGGCGGGGGAGGGTTCCGGCCGGGGCTAAGCGCTTGGCAGGGCGCCGTTTCGGCGGCAGGGCGTCAGGCCGGGCGACCGGATGGCCGAAGTGCGCGCTCGATGAGGGCGGCGGCTTCGGCGCGGCCGCGGGCGGTCGCGACGGAGAGGGGATCGTCGCCGTCGGTATCGCGGGCGGCGGGGTCGGCACCGTGGGCCAGAAGCAGGGAGACGATTTCAGGGCGTCCCTTGGACGCAGCCCAGTGCAGGGCGGTGCCGCCGGCGGCGTCGCGGGCGTTGGCGCTGGCGCCCTTGGCAAGGAAGGCGTGGACGGTCGCGACTTCGGTCCGCTTGATCGCCTCGAGCAGGTCGCGGTCGAGGGAGAAGCGGCCGGTGTCCCAGCCGCCATGAGGCAGGAGGACGAGCTTGCCGCCGCGGATTTCCTGGGCGATCGGCTGGTAGGCCTGGGCCAGCGTGTCGACGAGGCGGGCGCCTTCGCCGAACTCGGCGGCGACGGCGTTGGCCGGCTCCTGACGGTCGAAGCCGAAAATGGCCCGGCCGTCGGGAGAGCGCACGTAATAGCGGTAGGCCTGGGCCATGCCGGTCACCCCGTCGCGGCGGTCAGCAGCTCGTGTCGCCGCACTTGCGCATGGCGCCGATCTTGTCCTTCAGCGTGGCGAAGCCGACGGCGCCCTCGATGATCTCGTCACCAATGACATAGGCCGGTGTGCCGTTGATGCCGAGGCGGTTCGACAGGTCGTAGACCTCGGAAATGGTGTCGGCGACGACGTCGGACTCCATGTCGGCCTTGAGCTTGGTCATGTCGACGCCAAGGCCTTCGGCGACGTTCATGGCGCGGGCCTTGTTGGGGCGAACGGCCTTGTCGCTGAGCATCGCCTGATGGAATTCGAAATACTTGCCCTGCTGGGCGACGGCGATGGCGACCTGGGCGGCCTCGATCGATTCGCGGCCAAGCACCGGGAATTCCTTCAGGACGACGCGCAGCTTGGAGTCGGTGTTGACGAGATCGACAAGGTCGGCGAGGGCGCGCTTGCAGTAGCCGCAGTTGTAGTCGAAGAACTCGACGAGGGTGACGTCGCCGTCGGGATTGCCGAGGACGACGTGGTTCGGCGAATTGAGCAGGGTCTGGCGGTTCTCGGCGACGGCGGCGGCGCGGGCCTTGCGCTCGGCCTCGGCGTGGCGCTTGTCGAGCTCGCGCAGGGCCTCCTCGATGACTTCCGGGTTCCTGACGATGTAGTCGCGCACGATCTCGCCGATGGCGGCCTTCTGGTCGGCGTCGAAGGCGTCGGCGGCGCGCGGCATGACCGGGGCGGCGAGAAGCGCAAGGCCGAACGCGGCGAACGTGGCGAGGCGGGCAAGGTTCATCGGGTGGTCCTCATGGAGCGGGAAAGCGGCGCGGTGGCGCCGGTCAGAGCTTCGGGGGGTTATAGGTCACGATGTCGTTGGCGCGAAGCCATCCCGGCGAGCCCTTCTTCAATTTTGCGCGAGCCCGGCGGGCCATGTCCTGGGCACCCTTGAAGTCGCCGAGGGCGAAATACTGCTGGGCGGAGGCAAGCTCGGCCATGCCGGTATCGCCCTTGCGGGCATAGGCCTGACCGAGATAGCGGAAGCCGACCGGCACGTCCTCGTCGGCACGAAGGCCGGCGGAGAGCTCGCGGATCGCTTCGTCGAGATAGCGGTCGTCGTTGGTCTCGGCGAGCGAGATGCCGAGATAGACGCGGATGAGGCCGGAATCAGGGGCGAGGGCGGTGGCGCGGCGATAGGGCTCGATGGCCTCGCGCGGCTTGCCGTTCTCGAACAGGGCCTGACCCTTCAGCTCATGGAACCAGGGATTGTTCGGCCGTTCCTTGATCAGGGCGTCGATCTGCTTCAGCCCGGACTTCATATCGCCGGAGCGGTAGGCGGCGATGGCGCGGGCATAGCGGGCAGGCAGGCTGGTGTCGCTCTTTGGATAGCGTCTTGCGACGGTGCCGGGATGCTCGAGGAAGCCGGAGAGCTTGGCCTTGGCCAGATCGTGGCGTTCGCGCAGGGCGGCGCTGTCGGCGGTGTCGAAGAACTTCGAGGCGCGGGCGACGTTTTCGATCTGGGCGATGCGCTCGACCGGCATCGGGTGGGTCTGGGCGTAGGGGTCGATGAAGCGCGAGGCGAACATGTTCTGGTCGGCGAACTTGCGGAACACCTCGATCATGCCCCTGGCCGACTGGCCGGTCGCGGCAAGATAGTTGAGGGCGGCTCTGTCGGCGGCGGTTTCCTCGCCGCGGGCATAGGCAAGGACGCTGCGTTCGGCGACGGACTGGCCGCCGAGCATGATGGCCTGGCCGCCCTGGGCGATCTGGCCGCCGGAATTGCCGCCCGTGGCGACGCCCGCGGCCATGGCGCCGGCGCCGACGAGCATGGCAATGACCGCCATGGTGCGGGCGCGGGCGACTGCCTCGCGCAGGCGCAGGAGATGGCCGCCGGCCATGTGCGCCGCCTCGTGGGCGATGACGCCGATGAGCTGGTTCGGCGTGTCGGTCTGCTGGATGGCGCCGACATTGATGAAGACGCGGTGGCTGTCGGCGACGAAGGCGTTGAAGCTCTTGTCGTCGACGAGGACGACACCGATTTCGCCGCCGCCAAGGCCGGCCGCCTTGAAAATCGGGCGGGCGTAGTCGCGCATCAAGGCCTCGATCTCGGCATCGCGCACCGGCATGACGCGGCGCTGGGCCGAGGCCGGCAGGACCGAGGAGGCAATGATCGAGACGGCAAGAAGGCTCGACACGACGAGGCGGACACAGCGCCGGACCGCGTCCCATGCAGGGCTTGCCTGCGCTTTCGGGGCTGGCGAAACCGTCCTTGCCTTGCTACCAAGCCGAAACATCATGGGTCTTTCCGATCGCTTCCCCGCCGGGATTTCAATCCGCGCGAAAGGTAGGCGGAGGGGTGGCGTGGGTCAATGCGAGCCCTTGCGACTGCTCATTCTACCGGCCAGCCAGAACACGGAAATCTGGCGGCAGCGGGGCGAGGCGGCGAGCATCCATGGCAGGACCGGCCAGCCTTCAGGAGAACAGCGTGCAGAAGCTTCCCGCCCTTTCCGATCGCAGCGACGTTGCCCCGTTCATCGCGATGGATGTCCTCAGGGCCGCCAATGCCCGGCAGGCCGAGGGGCTGCCGGTGGTGCACATGGAGGTCGGCGAGCCGGGCGCGCGGGCGCCGAAGGCGGTGGTCGAGGCAGCGGCCCGCACGCTGGCGGAGGAGCGCATCGCCTATACCGAAGCGCTCGGCATGCCGGACCTGCGCCGGCGGATCGCGCGCTACTATGGCGAGGAATACAATGTCGACGTCGCGCCGGAGCGGGTGGTGGTGACGACCGGCTCGACGGCGGGCTTCAACCTTGCCTTCCTTGCCGGCTTCGATCCGGGCGACCGGGTGGCGATCCCGTCGCCGGGCTATCCCTGCTATCGCAACATCCTGAAGGCGCTCGACCTTGTCGCGGTGGAGATCGAGACCGGGCCGGAGACGCGCTGGGCACTGACCGGCGACATGCTGCGCCGGGCACATGCCGAGGCACCGCTGAAGGGCGTGCTCGTCGCCAGCCCGGCCAATCCGAGCGGCACGGTGATGACGCCGGCGGCGCTGGCCGATCTCACCAGCGCGGCGCGCGATCTCGGCATCTGGTTCCTGTCGGACGAGATCTATCACCGGCTGACCTATGGCGAGCCGGCGGCGACGGCGCTCGCCTTCGACGACAATGCGGTCGTCCTCAATTCCTTCTCGAAATACTATTGCATGACCGGCTGGCGGGTCGGCTGGATGGTGGTGCCGGAGCGGATGCAGCGGCCGATCGAACGGCTCGGGCAGAACCTCTACATCTCGGCGCCGTACCTGTCGCAGCGGGCGGCGATCGCGGCGTTCTCGGCGACCGGGGAACTCGAGGTGATCAAGGCGGGCTACGCGGCCAACCGGGCCTATCTGCTCGAGGCGCTGCCGAAAATCGGCATCGACGACATGCTGCCGGCCGACGGCGCCTTCTACATCTACGCCAATGTCAGCCGCTTCACGAATGATTCGCAGGACTTTGCCCGGCGCATGCTGGCCGAGGCCGGGGTGGCGGTGACGCCCGGTGCCGATTTCGACACGACGCGCGGCCACAACTACGTGCGCTTCTCCTTTGCCGGCACGGCCGAGGCGATGCGCGAGGCGGTGGTGCGGCTTGGCGACTGGCTGAAGTGAGGCCATCGCCGGGGCGGCCGACGCATCCGGCGTTCGCTACTGGACGATGGTGATGCGTTCGGCGGCGCGGGTGATGCCGGTGTAGAGCCATTGCTGGCGATACTCGCGGAAGGCCCAGCTCTCGTCGAAGAGGACGACGTCGTCCCACTGCGAGCCCTGCGCCTTGTGGACCGTCAGCACGTAGCCGTAGTCGAACTCGTCATAGCGGCGGCGGATCTGCCAGGAGACCTCGTCATCGCTCTCGAAGGCGACGCGCGGCACCTTGATCTTGGCCGAGCCGCGTTCGGCGGCATCTTCCTCGGGGCGAACGACGAGGGACAGGGCGCCGGAGCGGACGGTGCCGGCATGGGTGACGACCCATAGACTGCCGTTGAGCAGGCCCTTGGCGGCGTCGTTGCGCAGGCAGACGAGCTTGTCGCCGGAGACCGGCAGGACGCCGGTGAAGCCCTTCAGCTCGCGCAGGCGGCGATTGTAGCGATTTCGGGTGCGGTTGATGCCGACGAGCACCTGATCGGCGGCGAGCACGGCAGCCTGATCGACATCGTGGCGCGAGATGACCCGGCTTTCGCCATAGCGCCCAAGGGCGAGGCGGCCGCCCTCGCGCACGGTCATCGCCAGCTCGACGATGGGATTGTCGCGGGCCTGGCGGTGCACCTCGGTCAGGAGCGCATCGGGCTCGTCATTGGTGAAATAGCCGCCGCCGGAGACGGGCGGCAACTGGCCGGGATCGCCGAGCACCAGCACGGGCACGCCGAAGGAGAGGAGGTCGCGGCCGAGCTCCTCGTCGACCATCGAGCATTCGTCGATGATGACGAGGCTTGCCTTGGCGAGCGGGCTTGACCGGTTGATCGCGAAGGTCGGCAGCATTTCGCCGGTTTCTTCGGACTTCTCCTCGCCGCGCGGCCGATAGATGAGGGAATGGATGGTGCGGGCGCCGGTGCAGCCCTTGTGGCGCATGACCTGGGCGGCCTTGCCGGTGAAGGCGGCAAAGAAGACCTCGCCGTCGAGATGTTCGGCGAAATGGCGGGCGAGGGTGGTCTTGCCGGTGCCGGCATAGCCGAAGAGGCGGAAGACCTGTCGATGGCCGTCCTTCAGCCAGCGGCTGACGGCCTTCAATGCGTCATCCTGCTGGGGCGACCATTTCATTGCGGTTGCCGTCCCTCTGGTGCCGCCACCCGGCTTGCCATCGGCCCGAAGCGCCGGCACGCGGGAGGCCGAAGCCCCGGCATGCCGGCGAGCGCGGGCGATCAGTCGAGAACGTGCGAGACCATGCCGTCGGCGAGCTTCGGCTCGAACCAGGTCGACTTCGGCGGCATGACCTTGTCGGCGTCGGCGACGGCCATCAGGTCGGCCATGCTGGTCGGATAGAGGGCGAAGGCGACCGCCATCTCGCCGGAGTTCACCCGCTTCTCCAGTTCCTTCAGGCCGCGCATGCCGCCGACGAATTCGATGCGCTTGTCGCGGCGCACGTCGGCGATGCCGAGCACCGGGGCGATCAGGTTGTCATGGATGAGGCTGACGTCGAGCCGGGCGACCGGGTCGTTCTCGGGCACGAGCGCGGCGTCGATGGTCAGGCGATACCACTTGCCGGCAAGGTACATGCCGAACTGGCGCGGGCTCGCCGGGCGCACCGGTGCATCCTCGACGTTGATCTCGAAGGCGCTCTCGATCTTGCGCAGGAACTCTTCCGGGCTGAGGCCGGCGAGGTCGCGGACGACACGGTTGTAGTCGAGAATCTTCAGGCTGTGGTCCGGGAAGATCACCGACAGGAAATGGCGGTGCGAGGCATCGGCGCCCGGCTCGGCGGCGGCGCGGGCGGCCGAGACGCGCGAGGCGGCGGCGGAACGATGATGGCCATCGGCGATATAGAGCGCCGGCAGGGCGTCGAAGGCGGCGGAAAGCGCGGCAATTGTTGCGGCGTCGCTGATCGGCCAGAGGGTGTGGCGGATGCCGTCATCGGCGGTGGCATCGAGGGCCGGCTCGGCGCTGGTCGCCTCGGCGATGATGGCGTCGATCTTCGGGGCGGCCGGATAGGCCAGGAGCACCGGGCCGGTCTCGGCGTTCACCGCCTCGATCTGGCGGACGCGATCGTCCTCCTTCACCGGCTGGGTGTATTCGTGCTTGCGGACGCGGTTGACGTCGTAATCGGCGACCGAGGCGGCGGCAACGATGCCGGTCTGGGCGTGGTCGCCCCAGACGATGCGGTAAGCATAGTAGCAGGGCTCGGCGTCGCGGACGAGAACGCCGGCCTCGACCATGCGGCCGAGATTTTCGGCGGCCTTGGCGTAGACGGCCCCGGAATAGGGATCGGTGCCTTCTGGCAGGTCGATCTCGGGCTTGGAGATGTGGAGGAAGCTCCAGGGCTTGCCCTCGGCGCGGGCCTTGGCCTCGGCGCTGTTCAGCACGTCATAGGGCGGGGCGATGACCTCGGCGGCTCGGCCGGCGGCGGGACGAAGACCACGGAACGGCTTGATCAGAGGCACGGGGGCGGCTCCTTGCTCCAAATGACCGGGGCAGGGGTTCAGCCAGCGCGCGCGGTCGATATGATGGGTTGCAGATTCGAAGCGGTTCCTTAAGCCCGGAACCGGATAACCTTGTCGATACGGGCGACCTTCCGCCCGATGGCGCCAGTTGGCGCAGTCGAGCCAGAAAGGTGCGCGGTGCAGCATTCGGCCGTTCTTATTGCAGGCGCGACGGCAAGCGGCAAGTCCGCCCTTGCGATCGAGATCGCCGCGCGGCTCGGCGGCATTGTCGTCAACGCCGACGCGATGCAGGTCTATCGCGAACTTTCAGTGCTGACGGCGCGGCCGGGCGCCGGGGAAACGGCGCGGCTGGCGCACCGGCTCTACGGGCATGTGCCGGCGGCGACACGGTTTTCCGTCGGGGCCTGGCTGGCAGAGCTGGAGCGCGAGCTTGCCGAGGCAAGGGCGGCGGGCAAGGTGCCGGTCATCGTCGGCGGCACGGGGCTTTATTTCAAGGCCGCGACGGAAGGCCTCGTCAGTCTGCCGCCGATTCCGGCGGACCTGCGCCGCCGGATTGCCGGCGAGGCGGAGACGGCGGGAATCGCAAGCCTGCACGAGCGTCTCGCAGGGCTCGATCCGGACGGGGCGGCGCGCATCCGGCCAAGCGACCGGACGCGCGTCATCCGGGCGCTCGAGGTGGTCGAGGCAACGGGCAGGCCGCTTGGCGCCTGGCAGGCAGAGGCCGGCCCGGAGCCGCTCGTCGACATCGCGGCGTCGCTGCCGATCGTGCTCGACGTGTCGCCGGCCTTTCTCGGGGCGCGGATCGAGCGGCGCTGCCGGGCGATGATCGATGAGGGCGCCGTCGAGGAAGCCGTGGCGCTCACAAGGCTCGGGCTTGACCCGGAGCTGCCGGCGATGAAGGCGATCGGCGTTGCGCCGTTTGCAGCGCTCGGCGCGGGCGAGCTTGGCCTTGAAGACGCGATCCAGCGGACGATTGTCGATACGCGCCGCTATGCCAAGCGCCAGCGGACCTGGTTCCGCAACCAGATCAGCGGCTGGCTGAGGCTCGAGCCGCCTTTCGACGACGAACTGGCGGACCGGCTCGCCGACGATTTCCTCGCCGCGCGCTGATCGGAGGCGGCAGAGCAATCCATTCGGGCGCCGGTTACGTAAAGCTTGCAAGACAACTTGCGTATATTCGCAATCCTATCATAATCGGGTGATCTTCGCCTTTTGACGAAGGGCGCCGACCGGGGGGATGGCGCGACTGGGGAGCCGGGCAACCGGCAAGGGATACGGATCGGAACAGTGACGCTGCCGCCGGACAGGCGGGCAGGGCGCGGTGCGTCCGCAACGGCGTTGCGGGAGAGGGAATTCGTGGCCGATATCGCCGACCTGCAGGACAATGCCGTTCATGCCAGCGCGCTTTTGAAGACGCTCGCCAACGAGTGGCGGTTGATGATCCTGTGTCATCTGACCGAGACCGAGCTATCCGTGGGAGAGCTGGAGCGCATTCTCGGGCTCAACCAGTCGGCCCTGTCGCAGCATCTCGCGGTGCTGCGCCGCCAGGGCATCGTCAAGACGCGGCGGCAGGCGCAGCAGATCTACTATTCGATCGCCAACGACAAGGCGACGTCGATCATCTCCAAGCTTTACGACCTTTACTGCGCCGCCGATGCCGGCGGCGGCCAGAAGAACTGAGCACACCCGCTCGCCTCTCTTTTGCGCCGCGGCCGAGACTTGCCGCGCCGGCAAGCGGCCGGACCGCCAGGGCATAAAAAAACCCGCCGTGCAGCACGGCGGGTTTCTTGTTTCCGGCTGAAAAGCCGCGATCAGTCGCGCCTGTCGTAGGGCAGGTACTCGCGCAGGGTCGCGCCGGTATAAAGCTGACGCGGCCGGCCGATCTTCTGATGCGGGTCCTCGATCATTTCCTTCCACTGGGCAATCCAGCCGACGGTGCGCGCGACGGCGAACAGCACGGTGAACATGGTGGTCGGGAAACCGAGCGCCTTCAGGGTGATGCCCGAGTAGAAGTCGATGTTCGGATAGAGCTTCTTCTCGACGAAATACTCGTCGGTGAGGGCAATGCGCTCGAGCTCCATGGCGACCTGCAGCAGCGGGTCGTCGGCATTGCCGACTTCCGCCAGAACCTCATGGCAAGTCTTCTGCATGATCTTGGCGCGCGGATCGTAGTTCTTGTAGACCCGGTGGCCGAAGCCCATGAGACGGAACGGATCGTTCTTGTCCTTGGCTCGGGCGACATACTCGGGGATGCGATCCGGCGTGCCGATCTCCTGCAGCATGAGCAGCGCGGCTTCGTTGGCGCCACCATGCGCGGGGCCCCAGAGGCAGGCGATGCCGGCGGCGATGCAGGCAAACGGGTTGGCGCCCGACGAGCCGGCGAGGCGGACCGTCGAGGTCGAGGCATTCTGCTCGTGATCGGCATGGAGGATGAAGATCCGGTCCATGGCGCGGGCGAGAATCGGGTCGACCTTGTACTCCTCGCACGGCGTGGAGAAGCACATGTGCAGGAAGTTCGCCGAATAATCGAGCTCGTTGCGCGGGTAAACGAACGGCTGGCCGATCGAGTACTTGTAGGCCATCGCGGCGATGGTCGGCATCTTGGCGATCATGCGCAGCGACGCGATCATGCGCTGGTGCGGATCGGAGATGTCGAGCGAGTCATGGTAGAAGGCCGCGAGCGCGCCGACGGTGCCGACCATGACCGCCATCGGATGGGCGTCACGACGGAAGCCGGAGAAGAACTTCGTCATCTGCTCGTGGATCATCGTGTGACGGGTCACGCGATGGTCGAAGTCTTCCTTCTGGGCGTGGTTCGGCAGATCCCCATAGAGCAGCAGATAGCAGGTCTCGAGGAAATCGCCGTTTTCGGCGAGCTGGTCGATGGGGTAGCCGCGATAAAGCAGAACACCTTCGTCGCCGTCGATATAGGTGATCTCCGACGAGCACGAGGCCGTCGAAGTGAAGCCGGGATCGTAGGTAAAGGCTTTCGTCTGCGCATAGAGCTTGGTGATGTCGATGACATCGGGTCCAATGGTGCCCTGATGGATGGGCATCGACCAGCTCTGGTCGCCAATCGTCAGGGTTGCCGTCTTTTCGGACATCAGGCGAGCCTCCTCGTTGGAAGAAGTTTCTCAGGCCGTGGGCACGTTCCTCGCCCGGTGCCGGGGAAGGGCGACTTGCGAGTTTCCAGTGCCACGGAGGAAAGGGCGGTCCTCGTCGTGGGTAGCTTATTTGCAAAAGGCTCGCAAGCACTCCTCTAGGCCAATACTGCCGGAATTTCAGGCGTGCCTGACAGATCGTCAACGGCCGGCGCAGTCGCCGATTCGACCAAGGCTTTCAGTCTTTCCAAGAACGGCGAGAACGTCAAAAATGCCCGGAGAGGTTGATTTTCCGGTGAGGGCGGCGCGCAGCGGCTGGGCGACCTTGCCAAGCTTCAGTCCTTCCGCCTCGGCGAATTCGCGCACAACCGCGTCGGTGCTCTCGATCGTCCATTCGGTCAGCGCCTCGAGGCGCGGCAGGAGGCTCGCCAGAACGGCGGCACCGCCATCGGCGATGATCTTTGCGGCCTTGTCGTCGAGCGGCAGCGGGCGGCCGGCGGCGAGGAACTGGACGCCGTCGAGCAGCTCGACAAGCGTCCTGGCGCGCTCCTTGAGGCCGGGCAGGAGGGCGCGGACGCGGGCCCGGGCGGCATCGTCGAGACGACCGGCGAGGGCCGCGCCACCCTCGAGATAGGGCAGGGTGTCGACGAAGGCCGCCATCAGCTCATCGTCGTCGGTCATGCGCATGTAGTGGCCGTTGAGGTTCTCGAGCTTGGCGAAATCGAACCTTGCGGCCGACTTGCCGATGCCCTCGAGGGTGAACCACTCGATCATCTGCCCGGTCGAGAAGATCTCGTCGTCGCCATGGCTCCAGCCGAGGCGGGCGAGATAGTTGCGCATGGCGGCCGGCAGGTAGCCCATGGCGCGATAGGCCTCGGCGCCGAGGGCGCCATGGCGCTTCGACAGCTTGGCGCCGTCCGGGCCGTGAATGAGCGGGATATGGGCCATGACCGGCACGTCCCAGCCCATGGCGTCATAGAGGTTGGTCTGGCGGGCGGCGTTGGTCAGGTGGTCGACGCCGCGCACGATGTGGGTGACGCCCATGTCGTGATCGTCGACGACGACCGAGAGATTGTAGGTCGGGGTGCCGTCGGAGCGCAGGATGATGAGATCGTCGAGATCCTTGTTCGGGATCACGACGCGGCCCTGGACGGCATCGTCGACGACCGTCTCGCCCTCCTGCGGGGTGCGGAAACGGATGACCGGGGCAACGCCGGCCGGGGCCTCGGAGGCATCGCGGTCGCGCCAGCGGCCGTCATAGCGCGGCGGGCGGCCCTCGGCCATGGCGGTCGAGCGCATCTCCTCGAGCTCCTCGGGGCTGGCGTAGCAGCGATAGGCCTTGCCCTCGGCGAGCAGCTTCCCGGCGACCTCGCGATGGCGGTCGGCGCGGGCGAACTGGGAGACCGGCTCGCCCTGCCAGTCGAGGCCGAGCCAGGTCAGGCCGTCGATGATGGCGGCGACGGCCGCGTCGGTCGAGCGCTCGCGGTCGGTGTCCTCGATCCTGAGCAGCATCGTGCCGCCGGTCGCCTTGGCATAGAGCCAGTTGAACAGGGCCGTGCGGGCGCCGCCGATGTGCAGGAAGCCGGTCGGCGAGGGGGCGAAACGGGTGACGACTGTCTTTGCCATGCTTTTTCGGTTCCCGGTTGCGATGCGCTCGGCCAATATACCCAGGCGCGCTGTCAGGCGGTTTCGGCCCCTCGTCTAGCATGCGGGGGCACGGCGAAAAAGGGCGACAAGGGGCGGCGATGAGCGGGGATGTGCAAGAGCGGGTGGCAACGCCCCTTGCCGAGCCGCCCGGCCCGGGCCCGGCCGGTTTGCCCGCGCCGCACCGATTGCGCCTGCCGGATCCGGAAAAGGCGTCACTGCCGGCGCTTGCCGGCGCGCTGCTGCGCCGGGCCGGCGACAGCGCCGTTCTGCTCTGGCGCGAGGAGACGGAGGCCGGGCGCGGTTTTCTCTGGCTGCCGGTGGCGTTCGGCGCCGGCATCGTTGCGTATTTCTCGCTGCCGCGCGAGCCGATGCTGCCGGCGTTGCTGTTGCTGCTCGTCGCCCTTCTTGCCGCGACGATCGCGACGCGCGGCCGGGGCGCGGGGTTCATCGTTCTCGTTGCGGCCGTTGCCTTTGCCGGCGGGCTTTTCGACGCGAAGTGGCGGACCGACCGGGTGGCGGCGCCGATGCTCGCCGGGCGGATCGACGCGCGCCTTGAAGGCGTTGTCGTCGCGGCGGAAAAGGCGCGGCGCGGCGGCACCCGCCTTGCCATCACACCGACTGCGATCGAGGGTCTGGCAGCGGTCGAGACGCCGCGTCTCGTCACGGTCGTCACGCGGGCGAAGGCGCAGATCAATCCCGGCGACCGAATCTCGATCCGGGCAGTGCTGATGCCGCCGCCGGGGCCGGTGCAGCCGGGCGGAGCGGATTTCCGGCGGATGGCTTTCTATGAGGGGCGCGGGGCGACGGGCTATTCGCTCGGCAAGCCGGAGGTCATCGCCGGGCCGGCGACCGGCGGTCCCGGCTTTCGCCTCGCGACGGCGATCGCGGCGCTGCGGGCGGCAATCGCCGGGCGGATCCGCGATGTTCTCGACGGGCCGGAGGGCGGCATCGCGGTGGCGCTCATCACCGGCGAGCGCGGCGGGATTCCGGCGGCGGCCGAGGAGGCGCTGCGGCTTTCCGGTCTTGCCCACATTCTCTCGATTTCCGGCCTGCACATGGCGCTCGTCGCCGGCACGGTCTTTTATGTGTTGCGGGCCGGGCTGGCGCTCGTGCCGCGCCTTGCCCTGACGCAGCCGATCCGCAAATGGGCGGCGGGGGCGGCGCTCGTCGTTTCGGCCGGCTACACGCTCATTGCCGGCAGCAATGTCGCGACGCACCGGGCATTCGTGATGCTGGCGATCATGCTTGTCGCGGTGCTCGCCGACCGGCGGGCGCTGTCGATGCGCAACATCGCGCTGGCGGCGCTCGTGGTGCTGGCATTCTCGCCGGAGAGCCTCATCGGCCCGAGCTTCCAGATGTCGTTTGCGGCAACGATGGTGCTGATCGCCGGCTATGAGGCGCTCGGCCGCCGCCGCCGGCTGCCGCGGGTGCAACCGTCCGGCCTTGCCGGGCAGGCGCTGGTCTGGAGCGGGCGCTATCTCGCCGGGCTCATTGTCACCTCACTGCTCGCCGGATTCGCGACCACGCCGATCGCCGCCTACCATTTTCACCGGATCGCGATCTGGGGCCTTGCCGGCAACCTGCTCGCCATGCCGCTGGTCGGGGCGCTGGTCATGCCCGGCGCGCTCGTTGCCGTGCTGCTGATGCCGTTCGGGCTCGAGGTGGTCGGCCTTGCCGCGATGAAGGCTGGGCTTGCCGGTGTTCTCGCGGCGGCGGACTGGGTGGCGGGGCTGCCCGGTGCGGCGATGATGGCGCCGGCCGCGCCGCCGCTTGCGGCCATCCTGAGCGGGCTCGGGCTCATCGTCCTTTCGCTGCTGAAGACGCGCCTGCGGTATGCCGGGCTCGGCCTCGTCGCGCTGGCGGCGGTGGTTCCGGGGCCTTTCCCGGCCGACCTCATCGTCAGTGGTTCCGGGCGGACGGCCGCAGTGCGGCTCGAAAACGGCCGCCTCGGCATTCTCGGGGCGCGGCCGGAGCGGTTCGACGCAGAAGAGTGGCTGCGGGCGGACGGCGACGAGGCGCGACCTCAAGGCGACGGCTCGCGCCAGACCCATTGCGCCAGCGGCATCTGCCGGGTGACGGCTGCAGGGCGGGATCGAGGTGGCGCTCGTCACCGAGCTTGACGCCCTGAGGCCAGCCTGCGCCAGCGCCGTTGCTCGTCGTGACCCGCTTCTGGGCGCGGCGGCGCCGCGACCATCCCGTGCTGATTGACCAGGATGCACTGGAAGCCGGCGGGGCGCACGAGGTGGTGTTCCAGCCACGAAGCTCGCCAGCGCCGGGAAACGCCCCAGGACGGGCGCAGGACGCCGGCGAAGGCGTTGCCGACCGGCCGGCATCCGGCGCTGCCCGTACCGCCGCCGGCCCGGCAAACGCAGAGGCGCGGCGGGCGGGGGAGATGGCCACCGTCTTCCGGCAGCGGCCGACGGCAGGTCGGCGGCGCCATACGGGCTTCAGCCTTCGTTGCCGAGATCCGGCTTTCCGAACCACGCCTGCGACGGCCCTGGCATGGCCCGCCGCGCATTTCGCCACCCTACGAGCCGAAACGGGCGAAGGCGGGGCCTTCCATCCCTGAAGACAGGCAAGCCGGCGGCGCGGCCGCCGCCGTCGGTCCGGTTCCGATGCCGCTCCTGCGAGGGTCGTGCAGGGCCGGCCGCAAAACCGATGCGGAACCCGCGCGCGACGTAAACGCCGGACGCAATGCCGGCCCCGGCACAGGGCCTCTGCCAAAGGCGGGGCGACGTCAGGCAGCCCGGACAGAACCAGTCGACCCACGTCCGGTAGCAATTCCGGTCGCGACCTCAGTAGCGGCGGATCAGGCGAAGCAGGCTTGCCTGGATGCGGATGCGGTCCAGGCCGAAGATGCGGGTTTCATAAGCCGGGTTCGCCGCCTCGAGCGCGATGGAGGCACCGCGCCGACGCAGCCGCTTCCGGCGTGCTTCCTCGTCGTCAATGAGCGCGACGACGATGTCGCCGGTGTCGGCGGAGATGGTCTTCTTGATGAGCACGGTGTCGCCGTCGAGAATGCCTGCCTCGATCATCGAGTCACCACGCACTTCAAGGGCGTAGTGCTCGCCGGTCGCCAGAAAGTCCGGCGGCACGGCGATCGTGTGGCTGTGCGACTGGATGGCCGAAATCGGCGTGCCGGCGGCGATGCGGCCCATGACCGGAATGGCGACCGTTTCGGGCCGATCCTCTTCCGTCGCCATCGGGCGGACCTTGCCGAGATTGCCCTCGATGACATTCGGCGAAAAACCGCGGCCGCGCGCCGCCGCCGGGCTCTGGCCGACGGACTCGGGCAGCTTGATCACCTCGAGGGCGCGGGCCCGGTTCGGCAGGCGGCGGATGAAGCCGCGTTCCTCAAGGGCCGTGATCAACCGGTGGATGCCGGACTTGGAGCGCAGGTCGAGCGCATCCTTCATCTCGTCGAAAGAGGGCGGGACACCCGTTTCCTTCAGCCGCTCATGGATGAACATGAGGAGCTCAAGCTGCTTGCGGGTCAGCATACGGGTCCGTCTCCTGTTCCTGTCGATCGCCGTGGCTCGTCTGCGAGCGTTCAGCGAAGCGATTCAGTACAAATCAGGAACGACGTTACTTGTTCCAGTTGTGTTCCGCAAGCGGTTTCTGCTCGAGAACATTCTGAAACAGTTGGAATGATTTCCGGATGGCAAATCGATGGGCAATGAAAGAGGCCGCCGGACAGGCCGGCGGCCTCGATGCGGATTTTCCCAGGCCGGCTCAGGCGACGAGGCCGTCGGGATCGAAGATGAAGTCCGACGCATCGATGTCGGTGGCCTTGACGCCCCAGAGTATGATCATGTTGCCGAAGTCATCTGCCATGTATGTGATTGCGTTGACGCCGGTACCGGTGCTGCTGACATGCAGGTCGGTGAGGCTGGTGATGTGGGTGCCGGTGAAGTCGATGAATTCCTTGCCGTTGGCAAAGTCGGTGATGGTGTCTTGACCCCAGGCGACGAAGATGTTGCCGAGGTGATCCTGCAGCACCGGTGCGTCGCCGAAGGCGAAGGTGTCGTCGCCCTGGTCGCCCCAAAGGGTGTCGTTGCCCTCGCCGCCGTCAAGCGTGTCGAGACCAAGGCCGCCATGCAACACGTCGGCATAGTAGCCGGCACCGCCCTTCAGCCAGTCATTGCCGGAGCCGCCGTCGAGGGTATCTTCGCCAGTGCCGCCATAGAGCCGGTCGTCGTTGTTGCCGCCGGTGAGGCTGTCGTTGCCGGCGCCACCCCAGATCGTGTCGTTGCCGTCGCCGCCATTGACGGTGTCGTTGCCGGCGCCGCCGAGGAGTTCGTCGGCGAGGGTCGAGCCGGTGAGGGCGTCGGCGAAACCAGAGCCGACGAGGTGTTCGATGCTCGTCAGCGTATCGCCGGCGGCGTCGCCGCCGGTGCCGGCGGTGCCAGTGAGCGAGATGGTGACGCCGGCGGCGGATGCGGCATAGGTGACCGTATCGAACCCGGCGCCGCCATTGATGATGTCGGCCCCGGCATCGCCGAAAATGGTGTCGTCGCCGTCGCCGCCGTTGATGGTGTCGTTGCCGGCGCCGCCATGGATCTGGTCGTTGCCGCCAAGACCGGAAATCGTGTCGTTGCCGGCCTCGCCATAGAGGAAGTCGCGGCCGGCGCTGCCGGTCAGGCCGTCGGCGAAGGCGGAGCCGACAAGACGTTCGATGCTCGTCAGCGTGTCGCCGGCAGCATCGCCGCCGGTGCCGGCGCCGCCGCCAAGACTGATCGTCACACCGGCGCCTGAGGCGGAATAATCCATGGCGTCGATGCCGGTGCCGCCGTCAACGCTGTCCGCGCCGTCATCGCCGAAGATCAGGTCGTTGCCGTCGCCGCCATTGATCTGGTCATTGCCGAAGCCGCCATAGAGGCGGTCGCGGTCGGCGCCGCCATCAAGAATGTCGTCGCCGCCATCGCCGAAGAGAGTGTCGCGCCCGTCGTCGCCGGAGATCCGGTCGTCGCCGTCGCCGCCGCGCAGGATATCGTCGCCGGTGCCGCCACCAAGTAAATCGTCGCCGTCGCCGCCGAACAGGCGGTCGTTGCCGCTGCCGCCGTAAAGCCCGTCGATATTGGAGCCGCCGCGCAGGACGTCGTTGCCATCGTCGCCGTACATGAGCGATCCGGCATTGCCGGCGATCATGGTGTCGTCGCCGGCATAGCCGTGCCAGGTGGCGTTTGCGTCGGTGTTGGCCACGATGAGGTTATCGCCGGCAAGTGTCGCGGCGACGACGATGGTCTTCAACGTGTCGTCGACGAGGGCGCCCATGACCACGTTGAGATCGAGCGGCAGTCCGCCGGCGGCGGTCTCGACGACCGTCGTTCCGTCGGCGGCGATGTGCTCGACCGAGGTGACCGTTCCGGCCAGCGCCCATCCATCAAGCCCGGTGCCGACAAGGCGGGTAGGTGCCGTCGATATTGGGGAACGTGACCGCGGTGTCGGTCGAGGTCATGCCGGCGGTCGAGGAGGGCAGGGTCGAGGCCCAGGAGATGCTCGAGCGATAGGCGCCAAGCTGGCTGACGAGGCTCACCAGTTCGCCGATGTCGGCGCCGACATCGCGATAGGTGGCGATGGCGGTCGTTGCGTCGGCGCTCAGATAGCGGATCTTGTCGATCGTGCCGCCGGTGACGGTGCCGAACTCGTCATAGGTGAACGATTCCCGCTGTCGCTCGACAGCACTGATGCGGGTGCCGTCGCTGTTGATGAAGACGATCTTGCCCGCATCCTGATAGCTCGGCCCCTCAAGGATCCTGAGCACGGTGAGCAGATCGAACGAATATGACCCAAGAGCCATTTCAGGTTTCCCCATGACGCGGCGCGGCGCGGCTTGTACCCTGTCCCACCTGCCGCGGTGCCGCCGAGCGGTTTCGGCAGCGGTGTCCATGGCAGTGTTGTGCGGCGATGTAGCGATCCGGATGTTCGATCCCGAACATCCGTCTTGTGGCGTTTGCCATCATATTGGCGGGCATTTGCCCGCGCGCCGTTCCGTCCCGGCGCATGTCGGCTTTTCGCTTTTTGTAATGATTAATTATTTATTTGCCTTAATCAACGGGTATTGAATGCCGCGTCAGATATTTGTGTGTATTTGGATAATGCAATCAAAGATTGTTTTTGTCGGCCGTCTTTTGATTGTGTAAATTCTGTTTTGGCGTGGCTTTTCGTAAAATCCGTCATAAATCTGAAAATAAATCAATTTTGTGTCTCTGTATCACGGATAATTTTGGTATTTTTAAAGTAAAACATGAATCCTGCGCAAATTATTGTTTTGTATGATTTCGGTTTTTTGTGTCATTTTTTGCAATCTGTCGCGAGGCGACTCTGGTGTGATTTGCCGGCTAGCTTGACATCTGGTGCGGAAAAGCGATCGAGCCGCGCCGGCAGTGGTCGACGCGGCTCGCTGATATGCATCCTGTGGTTTTAATCAGAACAGGAAATCGCTCGAATCCAGCAGTGTTTCGTCGATGCCGACAAAGGTGATGCTGTTGCCATGACCGTCGGTGACCTGGGCATTGCCGGCCAGGTCCTCGCCGATGGTCAGGGAAGAGGAAGTCGCTGAACTGGGCAACGCCGGTCAGGTCGATATGGTCGATGCCGTTTTCAAAATCGGTAATGGTGTCGGCGCCCCACTGGGTGACACCGGCGACCGTCAGGGCATCGAGGAACATGAACACATCGGCACCGCCGCCGGCCAGTTCGTCGTTGCCCGCACCGCCGTCGAGCGTATCGAGGCCGGAGCCGCCGGACAGCGTATCGGCGCCTTCGCCACTGCCGCCCTTCAGCCAGTCATTGCCGTCGCCGCCAGCGACGATGTCATCGCCAGAGCCGCCATAGACGCGGTCGTCACCGGCGCCGCCGTCGAGCGTGTCGTTCTGGTTGCCGCCATAAAGGGCGTCGTTGCCGCCGCCGCCGGAAATGCTGTCGGCGCCGTTGCCGCCAAGCAGTTCCTCGGCGACATAGGTGCCGGCAATGCTGTCGGCATGGGACGAGCCGACCAGACGCTCGATCGACAGGAGCGTATCGCCCTCGGCGTCGCCGCCGAAATTCATCGACGAGCCGAGCTGGACGGTGACGCCGGCGAGGGAGGCGGCATAGGTGAGGGTATCGAAGCCGCTGCCGCCATTGATGAAGTCGAAGCCGTCGTCGCCATTGAAGAGGTCGTCGCCGGAGCCGCCGAGCAGGGTGTCGTCCCCTTCGCCGCCAAAGAGCTGGTCGTTGCCGCCGCCGGCATTGATGGTGTCATCGCCGCTGCCGCCGTCGAGCGTGTCGTGGCCGGAGCCGCCGTCGAGGTAATCATCGCCATTGCCGCCGGCGACGCGGTCGGCGCCGGTGCTGCCGTAAAGGCGATCGTCGCCGTCGCCGCCGTCGATCTGGTCGTTGTTGATGCCGCCGTCGATCATGTCGTCGTCGGCACCGCCGAACAGGCGGTCGGCGCCGTCGCCACCATAAATGATGTCGGCGCCGTCATTGCCCTCGATCGTGTCGCGGCCTGTGCCGCCGTCGAGCTGGTCGTCGCCGGCGCCGCCATAGAGGCGGTCATTGCCGCTGCTGCCATAGAGGCGGTCTGCGCCGTCGCCGCCGTCGAGGACGTCGTTGTCGAAGCCGCCGTCGAGAATGTCGTCGTCGGCGCCGCCGAGCAGCCGGTCGTTGCCATCGCCGCCATAGAGGACGTCGGCGCCGTCGCCGGCATCGAGCAGGTCGCGACCCTCGGCGCCCTCGAGATGGTCGCCGCCGAGGCCGCCATAGATGCGGTCATTGCCGCTGCCGCCGAAGATGCTGTCGCCGCCGTCGCCGCCGGTGAGCCGGTCGTCGCCGTCAAGGCCGTAGATCATGTCGTCGCCGGCGCCGCCGTCGATGATGTTGCCGGAAGTATTGCCGGAGATGGCATCGGCGAAAGCGGTGCCGTCGAAATTCTCGATGGAATAGAGAAGGAAGTCATTGCCGGCACTGTCGCTCGAGAGGCCGCTGGCAAGATCGACGGTGACGCCGGTTCCGTAAGCGGAAAAGTTCGCTGTGTCGGTCCCGTCGCCGCCATCGGCCGAGTGGATCAGGCCGCTGATATTGAAACGGTCGTCGCCGGCTCCGGCATCGAGGCTCAGGCTTACGTAGTCGCTGTTTTGCGTGATGATGTTGTTGCCGGAGAGGGCGAAATCGAAGGTCGCTGGATTGATAAAAATGTCGTTGAGTGCACCGAGAACCACTGCGAGCGGCAATCAAGAAGCCGTCAACTGAGCGTTCGTCGTTCTCAAACCAGCTCACTTCGGTAACCGCTGTTCACGACGCCTGTTCGATTGTTCGGATCCAGATCGGTGCCGCGCAGTAAGGGTGCCATCTGCGCCCCAAAATAGATTGTCGTTGAATCCACAGGGCCGCCTTCACTTATGTTGAGATCGTAGATGAAGACTGCCAAAGCAACCGTCTGGCGCAGTTCGAGCATCTGGTCAACGAACGCGCTGAGATCGCCAAGGTCGATGTCGACGTTGTTGACGGTGGTGACTGCGGTCGAGCGATCGGCGGACATGCGGTCGATACGATCGATGTTGCCGCCGGTCGGATTGCCCTCGGCATCGAAGGTGAAGGCGCCGGAGAAGCTGCGCAGACGGTGAAGGTGCCATCCCCGTTTTCGAAGACGACCTTGCTGGCGTCAGCACTGACCGGGTCATTCTGGAGGTAGAGTACGTCGCGCCAGTTTGAGTAGGGTGTGTTTGCGGCATGGTTCCAGTCCCCGAAATGTCCTGCGCGAACGCCGGCCCGCCCTGCGGCGCGCGTTTGATGCTGAAACGCCGCGGTTTTTCTTCCGGAACAGGTCGACGTATTTATAGGTTTTCGAGATATTAATAATGGGAGACGTCTTTTTCGCGCAACCGCAAATTCATGAATCTCTGGTTGCGATGTGTTTGGCTGCCGATGTGTGGAAAATGTCGCAGGAACGGCGGTTTCCGGCCTTTGCGCGTGCCGCCCTGGAGGAGGGCTGCCGGCAATCTTGCACTGCGGCCTGCCTTGGCGTCGATGCGGCCGGGGGCGCCTCAAGGCGTATCCGCCTTTCCGGAAATTCTCTAGAACAGGAAATCGCCAACACCGATGTGGCTGCCGGCGACGCCGAGAAGAACAATCGCATTGCCGACGCGGTCGGATATCAGGGCGTTTCCGGCCGGGTCTTCGTCAATGTGGAGGTCGCCGTATCCGGTGACGTGGGCGAGCAGGCTGGGCTCATGTCGATGCGATCGGCGCCAACCTCGAAGTCGATGATCTCGTCGCGGCCCCACATCTCGCCGGCGTCGGTGTGCGGATCGCCGAACATGAAGATGTCGGCGCCGCTGCCGCCCCGGAGCCGGTCGTCGCCGGTGCCGCCAAAAAGGCGATCATCGCCCATTCCGCCATCAAGGGTATCGTTGCCGGCATCGCCGCGCAGGCTGTCGCGGCCGCCATTGCCGATGAGCTCATCGCCGCCATCGCCGCCGATGAGCAGGTTGGCGCGGTTGTCGCCGGAGAGCCGGTCGTCGAACCCCGAGCCGATGGCCCGCTCGATGCCGGTGTATGTGTCGCCCTCGGCATCGGCGCCGCTGCCCGTGCCGGCAAGAAGGTCGACGGCCACGGCCGCCGCCGAAGCGGCATAGCTGACGATGTCGACGCCGGTGCCGCCATCGATGGCGTCGGCGCCGGCATCGCCGGAAATGAAATCATCGCCGTTCTCGCCGAAAATCGCGTCGTCGCCACTGCCGCCAGAGAGGCTGTCATCGCCTTCGCCGCCGAAAATCCGGTCGCTGCCGTTGCCGCCGCGTATCCGGTCGTCGCCCGCGGCGCCGTAAAGCAGGTCCAGCCCGACGCTGCCATTGAGGACATCGTGGCCGTCGCCGCCGTCGAGGAGGCTGCCGATGCCCCTGGCGGAGACGACATCGTCGCCGGCGCCTGCGGCAACCGAGAAACCATCGTCGACAACGATGATCCGATCGTCAAAATCACTGCCGATGATCTTTTCGATGTCGACATAGGTGTCGCCGGCGGCGTCGCCGCGGTTGCGGGCCAGGCCCGACATGTCGACAAGGATGCCGTCGCCGGCGGTTGCGAAGCTGACGACATCGATGCCGGCGCCGCCGTCGATCCAGTCGGCACCGGCGCCGCCGATGATGAGATCATTGCCGTCGCTGCCGTAGATGGCGTCGTCGCCATCACCGGCGATGATGTTGTCGTCGCCTCGGGAGCCGAACAGGAAGTCGTCGCCGGCCGTTCCGCGATACCACGCACTGGCGAAGAACGCCTCGCGGGGGAGGGCGCCGCCGTCGGCAAAGCGGATTTCCTCGATGCCGTATTTCTCCGTCACTGACCAGAACTGGTTGCGGATCTCAAGCTCCTCGCCGGTGCTGTCGATGCGCACGAACAGGTCGGTTTCGTTGCGGAAAAGCGTGACGTCGGCGGCATTGACGTCGGCGAGCTGGAGGATGTCCGCCGCGACGCGCCAACCGTCCTCGTCGATGATGATGTCGTTGCCCTCGCCGGCGGCATGGATATAGAGGTCGCTGCCAAGGTCGCCCGAGAGGACGTCGTCGCCAAGGCCGCCGGCGAAGCGATCGTTGCCATCCGTGCCCTCGAGCGTGTCGTCATCGTCGGTGCCATTGACGGCGTTTTGCGGCTCGAGCCCTCCGGCGGCCTCGATGAGGCCGACCCAGCTCCAGATGGTGCCGTCGTCGAAGACGATGCGCTCGATACCCGAGTAGATGTTGTTGAACTGGCTGGCGATGGTGATCACCGCGCCGTCCGGCAGGGCGAGCAGGAGGGAATCGCCGTCGTCCGAGCGGCGCGCCACGACATCGCCCGGCGCCACGCCATGAAGGGCGAGGGTGTCGGTGTCTTCGCCGTAGAAATCGATGTCCGTGATGGTGTCGTTGCCATCGCCGAGGCCGTAGACATAGGTGTCGCTGGCGATGCCGCCATCGAGGGCGTCGTCGCCAAGCCCGCCGAGGAAGAGGTCGCTCCCGTCGCTGCCCATGAGGTCGTCGGCCGCGTCGGTTCCCTCGATGATCCCGGCATCCCCGGCGATCGCCACCGCCATTTCCGCGAGGGCGGCGGATTGGAATTCCGTTGTTATGGAATTGCGTAGCTCTGTCAGAAAACTTGCTTCGTTTGCGGTGCCATGGCCGTAGAGGTCAAGGCG
>JAWKVW010000016.1:0-89876 GCA_041397845.1 Hyphomicrobiales bacterium
CGTCGAGCGTGACCCACATGCCGTCCGACTGCAGGATGTCGTTGCCGTTTTCACCGTAGAGATAGTCGGTGGTGCCGTCGCCGCCGCCGTCATTGAGGATGTCGTCGCCGCTGCCGCCGCGAATGTAGGTCCAGTTGAGGCCGCCGGTCAGGACGTCGTTGTAGTTCGAGCCGGTCATGCGCTCGACATTGCTGATGACGTCGCCTTCGGCGTCGCCGCCCGTGCCGATGCCGGTCGCAAGGTTGACCGTGACGCCGACGGTCGAGGTCGCATAGTCGACCCAGTCGACGTCGCCGCCGCCATTGATCGTGTCGGCGCCGGCGCCGCCCCGGATGGTGTCCGAGCCCATGCCGCCGTCGAAGACGTTGGTGTTCGCATCGCCGTAGAGGCGGTCGTTGTAGACCGAGCCGACGATGCCCTCGATGCTGGTGAGCATGTCGCCGTCGGCGTCGCCGCCCGTTCCGGTCTGTGCCGCAAGGTCGATGGTGACCGCTGCGTCGGAGAGCGAATAGACCACCGTGTCGGTGCCGTTGCCGCCGACGAAGACGTCGGCGCCCGTGTAGCCGATGAGCGTGTCGTTGCCGTCGCCGCCGTTCAGGTAGTTGTCGGCCGAGTTGCCGGCAAGAATATCGTCGAACGCCGAACCGATGAGCCGCTCGATGTAGAGCAGCGTATCGCCCTGGGCATGACCGCCGGACGCCGTGCTGTCCTGCAGGCTGATGGTCACCGCCGCGTCGGAGTCAGTGTAGTCGACGGTATCGATGCCGCCCTCGCCGTCGAGATAGTCGCCGCCGGCGCCGCCGACCAGCGTGTCGTCGCCGCCGCGGCCATAGATCGTGTTGGCGTTGGCATCGCCGATCAGATAGTCGTCATAGCCGCTGCCGAGCAGGCCTTCGAGGTTGAGGAAGACGTCGCCGGCCGCATCGCCGCCGGTGCCCGTGTTGGACAGAAGGCTCGCCGTGACGCCGGCGCTCGCATAGTAGTAGTCCGCGTAGTCGGTGCCGGCGCCGCCGTCGAGCGTATCAGCGCCCCCTTCACCGCGCAGATAGTCGGTGCCGTCGCCGCCGGAGAGATGGTTCGCCGCCGCATCGCCGCGCAGCACGTCCGAATAGGCCGAGCCGATGAGGTATTCGATGCCCTCGACCCAGTCGCCCTGGGCATCGCCGCCGCTGCCGACATGCGTCGTCAGGTCGACATCGACACCCGCCGTCGACCCCGAATAATCGGCCGTGTCGATGCCGTTGCCGCCATAGATCCAGTCGACGCCGGCGCCGCCGGTGATGGTGTCGTTGCCGTCCTGGCCCTCGAGGATGTTCTGCGACGCGTTGCCGATCAGCGTATCGTTGCCGGCCGTCGCGATGACCTTTTCGATCGCGATGAAGACGTCGCCCTCGGCGTCGCCGCCGCTGCCGGTGCCCGCCGCAAGGTTGATCGACACCGCTGTCGCCGACGCCGTGTAGTCGACCGTATCGGTACCGCCGCCGCCGTCGAGCGTATCCGCGCCCGCGCCGCCAATGAGGATATCGTCGGACGAGAGGCCCGACAGCCGGTTGGCATTGGCATCGCCGGTCAGAAGGTCGGCCGCGTTCGAGCCGGTGATGTTCTCGAAGTTGGAAAGGACGTCGCCCGCCGCATCGCCGCCCGTGCCCGTGTTGGTGACGAGGCTGACGGTCACGCCGAGCGAGGAATGGGTGTAGTCGACCGTGTCGGTGCCGTTGCCGCCGTCGAGGGTATCGGCGCTGCCGCCGCCCGACAGCGTGTCGTTGCCGTCGCCGCCGAGCATCGTGTCGGTGCCGCCCCAGCCATACATGCTGTCGTTGCCGGCGCCGCCCTCAAGGGTGTTGGAATTGGAATCGCCCTGCAGGCTGTCATTGTAGGCCGAGCCGACGACCCGCTCGATCGTCGTCAGGACGTCGCCTTCCGCATCGCCCCAGTTGCCAATGCCGGTCGACAGGTTGACGCTGATGGCCGACCCTGCCGCGCTGTAATCGGCCGTGTCCGTGCCGGCGCCGCCGGTCAGGGTGTCCGCGCCGGCGCCGCCGGTCAGCGTGTCGTTGCCCGCGCCGCCGTCGAGGATGTCGTCCCCGGCCGAACCGGTGAGGATGTCAGCCAGGCTGGAGCCGACCACTTTTTCGATGTTGACGAGGACGTCGCTTGCCGCGTCGCCGCCAACGCCGGTGCCGCTCGTCAGGTTGACCGTGACCGCCGCGCTCGACGCCGAATAGTCCGCAGTATCGACGCCGTTGCCGCCGTCGAGGGTATCGGCGCCGCCCTTGCCCGCGAGCACGTCGTCGCCGTCGCCGCCCGAGAGGGTGTTGGCGTTTGCATCGCCCGACAGCACGTCGGCGCCGGCCGAGCCGGTCACCCGCTCGATGCCGGAGAGCGTGTCGCCCTGCGCGTCGCCGCCCGAGCCGTTGCCCGCCGCAAGGTCGACCGTGACGGCAATCGCCGAGGTCGAATAATCGGCCGTATCGGTGCCCGCGCCGCCGATCAGCGCATCGGCGCCGGAGCCGCCGACGAGGGTATCGTTGCCAGCGCCGCCGTCGAGGCGGTTGTCGTTGCTGTCGCCGACCAGCCGGTCATTGTAGCTCGTGCCGATGACCCGTTCGATCGCTGTCAGCACGTCCCCGTCGGCATCGCCGCCGACACCGGTTCCGGCTGCGAGGTCGACCGTGACCGCGACCGTCGAAGCCGCGTAATTCGCCGTGTCGATGCCGACGCCGCCGTCGAGGGTATCGATGCCGGCACCGCCGACGAGCGTGTCGTCGCCGCCGCCGCCCTGCAGCGAGTTGGCGCCCGCATCGCCGGTCAGCGTGTCGGCCTGGGCCGAACCGATGATGCCTTCGATTGTCGCCAGCGTGTCGCCTTCCGCGTCGCCGCCCGAGCCCGTGCCGCTGGCAAGGCTGACGGTGACGCCCGTGCCGGACGACGAATAGTCGGCAAAGTCGGTGCCGTCGCCGCCGGTCAGCACGTCCGCGCCGGCGCCGCCGGCCACCGTATCGTTGCCAAGGCCACCGTCGAGCGTATCGACGCCCGCCCCGCCCTCGAGGCTGTCGGCGCCGTCGCCGCCCTCGAGGCGATTGGCGATCGCATCGCCGATCAGGCGGTCGTCGAGGCTGGTGCCGACGACCCGCTCGATGCCGGCATAGGTGTCGCCTTCCGCGTCGCCGCCCGAGCCGAGGCCGTTGCCAGGTTGACCGTCACCGCCGACGCGGAGGTCGCGTAGTTCGCCGTGTCGAAGCCCGAGCCGCCCGTCAGCGTGTCGGCGCCGGCGCCGCCGGTCAGGATGTCATCACCGGTCGAACCGTCGAGCGAATTGGCATTGCCATCGCCCGTCAGCGTATCGGCATAGGACGAGCCGATGACGTTCTCGATTCCGGAGAGCGTGTCGCCTGCCGCCGCCGCGCCGAGGCCCGTGCCAGCCGCCAGATCGATGGTCACCGCACCCGAGGACGTGCGGTAGTCGGCCGTATCGGTGCCGTTGCCGCCGACGAGCTGGTCGGCACCGTCGCCGCCGATGAGGATGTCGTTGCCGTCGCCGCCGGTAAGGACGTTGACGCCGGCATCGCCGATGAGCTGGTCGGCCGCGTTCGAACCGATGACGTTTTCGATGCCGGTCAGCACGTCGCCCTGGGCATCGCCCGCCGCGCCGGTGTGATTGGCAAGGTCGACCGTGACGCCGAGCAGCGAGGTCGAATAGTCGGCTGTGTCGGTGCCGTTGCCGCCGGTCAGGATGTCGCTGCCGGCGCCGCCGCGCAGGAGATCGTCGCCGTCGCCGCCGTCGAGATTGTTGTCGCCGGAATCGCCGATGAGCGTATCGGCCTGGGTCGTGCCGATGACCCGCTCGATGCCCGAGAGCACGTCGCCCTGGGCGTCGCCGCCGACGCCGGTACCGGCCGCAAGGTTGATGGTGACGGCCGCCGCCGAGGCCGAGTAGTCCGCCGTGTCGGTGCCGATGCCGCCCGACAGCGTGTCCGCGCCGCCGGCGCCGATGAGCACGTCGTCGCCGTCATTGCCCTCGAGGATATTGCCGGAGGCATCGCCGATGAGCCGGTCGGCAAGCGTCGAACCGATGACCTTTTCAATCGAGGTCAGCACGTCGCCTTCGGCATCGCCGCTGGTGCCGGTGCCGGTCGCAAGGTTGACGGTCACCGCCGAGGTCGAGGACGCATAGGTCGCCGTGTCGAGGCCGTTGCCGCCATCGAGCGTATCGGCCGCCGCGCCACCGGACAGGACGTCGTCGCCCTCGCCGCCGAGCAGCGTGTCGGTGCCCGCCGCGCCCGACAGCGTGTCCGCGCCGTCGCCGCCTTCAAGCGTGTTGGCGAGCGCGTCGCCGGTAATCGTGTCGGCCGCCGCCGTGCCGATGACGCGTTCGATGCCGGAAAGCGTGTCGCCCTCGGCGTCGCCGCCGGTACCGGTGCCGGCGCCGAGATCGATGGTCACCGCCAGCGCCGAGCTCGAATAGTCGGCCGTGTCGAAGCCGGAACCGCCGGTCAGCGTATCCGCGCCGCCGCCACCGACCAGCGTGTCATTGCCGGACCAGCCGTCGAGGCTGTTGCCGTTGGCGTCGCCCGTCAGCCGGTCGTTGCCGGTCGAGCCGACAAGGGATTCGATATTGAGCAGCGTGTCGCCCTCGGCGTCGCCGCCCGTGCCGGTACCGCCGCCGAGGCTGACCGTGACGGCCGCCGAGGAACTGCGATAGTCGGCGATGTCGACGCCGTTGCCGCCGTCGAGCGTGTCGGCGCCGGCCGCACCGATCAGGATATCGTTGCCGTCGCCGCCCTCGAGGGTGTTGGCGTTGGCGTCGCCCGTCAGCTCGTCGGTGAGGGAGGAGCCGACGAGACGCTCGATGCCGGTCAGCGTGTCGCCCTGCGCGTCGCCGCCCGAGCCGGTGCCCGTCGCCAGATTGACCGTGACGCCGAGGCTCGAGGTCGAATAGTCGGCCGTATCGGTGCCGACGCCGCCCTTCAGCACGTCGCCGCCGCCGCCGCCGGCAAGGATGTCGTCGCCGTCATTGCCCTCGAGGGTGTTGGCGCCGGAATTGCCGATCAGCCGGTCGGCAGAGGTCGAGCCGACGATGCGCTCGATGCCGGAAAGCGTGTCGCCCTCGGCGTCGCCGCCAAGGCCGGTGCCGGCCGCAAGGTCGATCGTGACACCCGCCGCCGATGCCGAATAGTCCGCCGTGTCGGTGCCGACGCCGCCGATGAGGACGTCCGCGCCGCCAAGGCCGATGAGTGTGTCGGCGCCGTCGCCGCCGTCGAGGGTATTGTTCTGGGCATTGCCGACGAGGAGGTCGCCGAGCGAGGAGCCGATGACCTTCTCGATGCCGGAAAGCGTGTCGCCGTCGGCGTCGCCCCCGGTACCCGTGCCGGCCGACAGGTCGACCGTGACTTCGCCCGACGAGGTCGCGTAGGTCGCCGTGTCGAAGCCGACGCCGCCGATGATCTGGTCGCCGCCGGCGCCGCCGGACAGAAGGTCGTCGCCCTCGCCGCCGTCGAGGGTGTCGGCGCCGCTGCCGCCGCCAAGGGTATCGCTGCCGGTGCCGCCCGACAGTGAGTTGGCATTGGCATCGCCGGTCATCAGGTCGTCGAGATTGGAACCGACGATATTCTCGATGCCGGAAAGGACGTCGCCGGCCGCGTCGCCGCCCGTGCCCGTGCCGGTCGAAAGGTCGATGGTCACTGCCGCCGCCGACGCCGAATAGACCGCCGTGTCGGGGCCCGTGCCGCCGGTCAGCGTGTCGGCGCCCGCGCCGCCGATGAACGTGTCGTAGCCGGCACCGCCCTCGAGGATGTTGGCGTTGGCATCGCCGATGAGCGTGTCGCCGTAGTTCGAGCCGACCACCCGCTCGATGCCGGACAGGACGTCGCCGGCCGCGTCGCCGCCGGTGCCGGTGCCGAGCGACAGGTCGACGGTGACGAGCGCCGCCGAGGCCGAATAGTCGGCCGTATCGGTGCCCGCGCCGCCGGTCAGGGTGTCGGCGCCCGCGCCGCCGGTCAGGGTGTCGTCGCCGAGACCGCCGTCAAGGACGTTCGCCGCGGTGCTGCCGACGAGGGTGTCGTTGCGGTCTGAACCGGTGACGTTCTCGATGCTGGAGAGACTGTCGCCCTGCGCATCGCCGCCCGAACCGGACTGGGTCGCAAGGTTGACGCTGACCGCGTCGAGCGAGGTCGAGTAGTCGGCCGTGTCGGTGCCCGCGCCGCCGACGAGATCGTCGGCGCCCGCGCCACCGCGCAGGATGTCGTTGCCGGCGCCGCCGTCGAGCGCGTTCGCAGCCCCGTCGCCGATGAGGGTGTCGTCGTAGTCCGAGCCGATGAGCCGCTCGACGCCGGAGAGCACGTCGCCTTCGGCGTCGCCGCCAAGGCCGGTGCCGGCCGCAAGGTCAACGGTGACCTTGGCCGACGAACCGGCATAGCTCGCCGTATCGGTGCCGGCGCCGCCGGTCAGCGTGTCGGCGCCCGCGCCGCCCTTCAGGAAGTCGTTGCCGTCGCCGCCATCGAGATTGTTGTCGGCCGAGTTGCCGGTCAGCGTGTCGCCGAACACCGAGCCGACGACCTTTTCGATGCCGGAGAGCGTGTCGCCCTCGGCGCTGCCGCCAAGACCGGTGCCCGCCACGAGATCGATGGTCACCGCACCGCCGGAGCCGGCATAGCTCGCCGTATCGATGCCGTTGCCGCCGATGAGGGTGTCGGCCTCGGTGCCGCCGGTGAGGATGTCGTCGCCCTCGCCGCCGTCGAGCGTGTCGATGCCCGCGCCGCCGGTCAGCGTGTCGTTGCCGTCGCCGCCGACGAGATTGTTGGCACTGCCATTGCCGGTGATCGAATCGGCAAGCGCCGAGCCGATGACGTTTTCGACATTGGCGAAGGTATCGCCCTGGGCATCGCCGCCGCTGCCGGAACCGCCGCTGCCGATATCGACCGTGATCGCCGCACCCGAGGCCGAATAGTCGACCGTGTCGGTGCCCGTGCCGCCATCGAAGGAATCGGCGCCCGCGCCGCCCGTCAGCGTATCGTTGCCAGCCCCGCCTTCCAGCGTGTTGTCGCCGGCATTGCCGGTCAGGACGTCGTTATAGGCCGAACCGATCAAACGCTCGATGTTGCTGAGCGTGTCGCCTTCCGCGTCGCCGCCCGTGCCGGTGCCGGTCGCCAGCGAAACGGTGACCGCCGCCGCCGAAGCCGCATAGCTCGCCGCATCGGTACCGGTGCCGCCGTCAAGCGTGTCGGCGCCGGCGCCGCCGGTCAGCGTATCGTTGCCGGCCCCGCCTTCGAGGGTGTTGGCATTGGCGTCGCCCGTCAGCGTATCGGCATAGTCCGTGCCGATCAGCCGCTCGATGCCGGAAAGAACGTCGCCCTGGGCGTCGCCCCCGGTGCCGGCGCCCGAGACGAGATCGACCGTCACCGCCGAGATCGAGGCCGAATAGTCGACCGTGTCGGTGCCCGTGCCGCCGGTCAGCGTGTCGCTGCCGGCGCCGCCGACGAGATAGTCGTTGCCCGCCCCGCCAAGGAGGGCGTTGGCGCCGCCGTCGCCGGTCAGCCTGTCGGCATAGTCGGTGCCGATGACCCGCTCGACCGCCGAGAGCACGTCGCCCTGCGCATCGCCGCCAAGGCCGGTGCCGGCCGCAAGATCAACGGTCACCGCCGTCAGCGATGCCGCGTAGTCGGCCGTATCGGTGCCGTCGCCGCCCTCGAGGGTGTCGGCGCCGGCGCCACCGGTCATGACGTCGTCGCCGACGCCGCCCGACAGCCTGTTGCCGCCGCCGTCGCCGATGAGCGTATCGCCATAGGACGAGCCGGTGATGTTCTCGATGCCCGAGAGCGTGTCGCCCGCCGCGTCGTTGAGCGCGCCGGTGCCGGTCGCAAGGTTGACCGAGACAGCGCCCGAGGAACCCGAATAGTCGGCCGTGTCGGTACCGGTGCCGCCGATGAGGCTGTCGGCGCCCGCGCCGCCCTTCAGCGTGTCGTCGCCGATGCCGCCGTCGAGCGTGTCGGCGCCGGCCGCGCCGGACAGGACGTCGTTGCCGGCAAGGCCGGACAGATAGTTGTCGTCGGCATTGCCGGTGAGCTGGTCGTTGCCGGCCGAGCCGGTGATGTTCTCGATGCTGGACAGCGTGTCGCCGCTCGCATCGCCGCCGCCCGCCGTGTTGAACGTCAGGTCGATGGTGACCGCCGCCGCCGAGGCCGAATAGTCGGCCGTGTCCGAACCGGTGCCGCCGATGAGGGCATCTGCGCCGGCCCGCCGGCCAGCACGTCGTTGCCCGCGCCGCCCTCGAGCGTGTTGCCATTGGCATCGCCCGTCAGGATGTCGTCATTGTTCGAGCCGACCAGCCGCTCGATGTTGCTGAGCGTGTCGCCCTCCGCGTCGCCGCCCGTGCCCGTGCCGGACGCCAGCGAAACGGTGACGGCTGCTGCCGAACCGGCATAGCTCGCCGTATCGGTACCGACGCCGCCGTCGAGCGTGTCGGCGCCCGCCGCGCCGGTCAGCACGTCGTCGCCCGAGCCGCCCTCGAGCCGGTTGGCGTTGGCATCGCCCGTCAGGTCGTCGGTATTGGCCGAGCCAATGAGGTTCTCGATGCCGGAAAGCGTGTCGCCGGCCGCGTCGCCATTGCTGGCAGCGCCCGTGCCGAGATTGACCGTGACGCCGCTCGACGAGCCCGCATAGCTCGCCGTATCCGAGCCGGCGCCGCCGATGAGGGCATCGCCGCCGCCGCCGCCGGTCAGGAGGTCGTCGCCCGAACCGCCGGTGAGCTGGTTGGCGCCCGAATCGCCGGTCAGGATGTCGTTGAGCGCCGAGCCGATGACGTTTTCGATGCCGGAGAACGTATCGCCCTCGGCGTCGCCGCCGGATGCCGTTCCGGCCTGCAGGTCGACGGTGACCGCCGCGCTCGAGGCGCTGTAGTCGACCGTATCGGTGCCGAGACCGCCGGCGATGAGGTCGGCGCCGGCACCGCCCGAGAGCAGGTCGTTGCCCGAACCGCCGTCGAGGGAATCGGCGCCGTCGCCGCCCGACAGCGTGTCGTTGCCCGAGCCGCCTTCGAGAATATTGGCCGCGGCGTCACCGGTGATGGTGTCGGCAAGGTTCGAGCCGATGACCCGTTCGATGCTGGCAAAGATGTCGCCCTGGGCGTCGCCGCCGGTGCCCGTGCCGGCGAGGAGGTCAATCGTCACCGCCGCGACCGAGGAACTGTAGTCGACCGTGTCGGTGCCGTTGCCGCCGTTGAGGACGTCGCCATCGGCGCCGCCGATCAGCGTATCGTTGCCATCGCCGCCGATGAGGACGTCGGCGCCGGCCTGGCCGCGCAGCGTGTCGTTGCCGGCATTGCCCTCGAGCGTGTTCGCGCCGGCGTCGCCGGAGATGTCGTCCGACAATGCCGAGCCGAGCACCCGCTCGATGCCGGAGAGGAAATCGCCATGGGCGTCACCGCCCGTGCCGGTGCCCGCGGCAAGATCGACGGTGACGGCCGCCGCCGAGGCCGAATAGTCGGCCGTGTCGAAGCCCGCGCCGCCATAGACGTTATCGCCGCCGGCGCCGCTCGCGATCACGTCGTCGCCGTCGCCGCCATAGAGCGTATCGACGCCGTCGCCGCCGGAAAGCGTGTCGTTGCCGATGCCGCCGTCGAGCAGGTTGGCGTTCGCATCGCCCGTCAGGACGTCGGCGAGATCCGTGCCGTAGACCTGTTCGATGCCGGAGAGCGTGTCGCCCTGGGCATCGCCGCCCGAACCGGTTCCGGTCGCCAGATTGACCGTGACGCCCGTCGAGCCGCCGCGATAGTCCGCCGTATCGGTGCCCGCGCCGCCGACGAGCTGGTCGGCGCCCGCGCCGCCCTTCAGCATGTCGTCGCCCGAGCGGCCGTCGAGCCGGTTGTCGGAAGCATCGCCGAGAAGAACGTCGGCGAGCGCCGAGCCGATGACGTTTTCGATGCCGGAGAGCGTATCGCTTTCCGCATCGCCGCCCGAACCCGTGCCGGCGGCAAGATCGACCGTCACCGCCGACATCGAAGCGGCGTAGTCGGCCGTGTCGACGCCCGATCCGCCGATCAGCACATCGCCGTCGAGGCCGCCGGTCAGGACGTCATTGCCGGCGCCGCCATCGAGGGTGTCGATGCCCTGCCCGCCCGACAGCGTGTCGTTGCCGCCGCCGCCGGTGAGCTGGTTCGCCTGCGAATTGCCGATGAGGGTGTCGTCCGAGGACGAACCGATGACGCTTTCGATCGCGGTGATGAGGTCGCCCTCGGCGTCGCCGCCCGACGCGTTGCCCGCATCGAGGTTGATCGAGACGCCGGCCGCCGAGGTGCTGTAGTCGACCGTGTCGGTGCCGAAGCCGCCGTCGATGTAGTCGGCGCCGGCGCCGCCGGCGATCCGGTCGTTGCCAAGGCCGCCCTCGAGGCGGTTCGCCCCGGCGTCGCCGATGAGAACGTCGGCATAGATCGAGCCGATCACCTGCTCGACCTGCGAAAGCGTGTCGCCCTCGGCGTCACCGCCCGTGCCGGTACCCGTGACGAGGTCGACCGTCACCTGGCCGCTCGAGGCCGAATAGTCGGCCGTGTCCGTGCCCGCGCCGCCGATGAGCTGGTCGGCTCCGGCACCGCCGGCAAGGGTATCGTCGCCGCCGCCGCCTTCCAGCGTGTTGGCGTTGACGTCGCCGGTCAGCTTGTCGGCCAGTCCCGAACCGACGAGACGCTCGATGCCGGAGAGCGTATCGCCCTGCGCATCGCCGCCCGAACCGGTGCCGAGCGACAGGTCGACCGTCACGCCGAGCACAGAAGCCGAATAGTTCGCCGTGTCGAAACCGGTACCGCCGACGAGGAAGTCGGCGCCTTCATTGCCGGCCAGCTCGTCGTCGCCCGCTTCGCCGTTCAGCGTATCGGCGCCGGCGCCGCCGGAAATCACGTCATTGCCGCCGCCGCCATTGATGACGTTGGCATTGGCATCGCCCGTCAACTGGTCGACGAACGCCGAACCGGTCAGTTGCTCGATGCCGGAAAGAACGTCGCCCTCGGCATCGCCGCCCGTGCCGGTACCGCCGGCAAGGCTGACCGTCACGCCGCCGAGCGAGGCCGAATAGTCGGCGATGTCGGTGCCGAAACCGCCGGTCAGGGTATCCGCGCCGCCGCCGCCGACGAGAATGTCGTCGCCCGCGCCGCCATCAATGGCATTGGCGCCCGCGTCGCCCGTCAGCCGATCGGCCTGGTTCGAGCCGATGAGGTTTTCGATCGCCGTCAGCGTGTCGCCTTCGGCGTGGCCGCCAAGGCCCGTGCCGGTCGAAAGATTGACCGTGACCGCGGCATTCGAGGCCGAATAGTCGGCCGTATCTGTGCCGGTGCCGCCATCGAGCGTATCGGCATCGGCACCGCCGATGAGAGTGTCGTCGCCCGCTTCGCCAAGCAGCGTGTCGCCGCCGGCGTCGCCCTCGAGCCGGTCGTTGCCGGCCCCGCCGGTCAGGCGGTTCGCCTTGAAATCACCGACGAGTTCATCGGCCGACGCCGAGCCGACGATGTTCTCGATGGCGCTGAGCACGTCGCCGTCGGCGTCGCCGCCCCAGGCGGTGCCCTGCGTCAGGTCGATGGTCACGCCGCTCGCCGACGTGCTGTAGTCGGCCGTATCCGAACCGCTGCCGCCGTTGAGCGTATCGGCGCCGACGCCGCCCGAGAGCACGTCGTCGCCACCACCGCCAACGAGGCTGTTGTCCAGCCCGTCGCCGGTCAGCACGTCGGCCCGGGCCGAGCCGGTGACGTTCTCGATGCCGGCGAGCGTGTCGCCGTCGGCGTCGCCGCCAACGCCGGTGCCGGTCGCGAGGCTGACGGTGACCCCGAGAATCGAGGCCGAATAGTCGGCCGTATCGATGCCGATGCCGCCGACAAGGCTGTCGGCGCCCTCGCCGCCGGCGAGGATATCGTTGCCGCCGCCGCCCTCGAGCGTGTTGTCGAGGGCATCGCCGCGCAGCTCGTCGTCCTGGACCGTGCCGACCACCCGCTCGATGCCGGAATAGACATCGCCCTGGGCATCGCCGCCGGAACCGAAGCCGTTGGCAAGGTCGACCGTCACCGCGTTCAGCGACGTCGAATAGTCCGCCGTGTCGAAACCCGTGCCGCCAACCAGCGTGTCGCCGCCGCCGGCGCCGATGAGCACGTCGTCGCCAAGGCCGCCATCGAGGATGTTGACGTCGGCATTGCCGATGAGGCGGTCGTTCTGCGTCGAGCCGATGACCTTCTCGATCTCGGAGAGAACATCTCCCTGGGCATCGCCGCCGGTGCCCGTGCCGTTGGCAAGGTCGACGGTGACCGCCGCCGAGGAGGCCGAATAGCTTGCCGTATCGACGCCAAGACCACCCGTCAGGGTGTCCGCGCCGCCGCCGCCGGTCAGGATGTCGTCGCCGCCGCCGCCGGTGAGTGTGTTGCCATTGGCATCGCCGATGAGCTGGTCGGCGAACGAGGACCGATGACCTTCTCGATCGAAATGAGCCGGTCGCCCTGTGCGTCGCCGCCATAGCCGTCACCGGTCGACAGGTTGACGGTGACCGCTGCCGTCGAGGCCGAATAGCTCGCCGTATCGGTGCCGGCGCCGCCGTCGAGTTCGTCCGCGTCCGCGCCGCCGACGAGCAGATCGTCGCCGTCGCCGCCGCGCAGCGTGTCGGTGCCGACGCCGCCCGAGAGCGTGTCGTTGCCGGCCCGGCCTTCGAGCACGTTGGAGGCCGCGTCGCCGGTCAGGCTGTCGGACTGGTCGGTGCCGAGCACCCATTCGATGCCGCTGAGGATATCGCCGGCCGCATCGCCGCCGCTTGCCGAACCGTCGGAAAGATCGATGGTCACGCCCGCGACCGAGCCGGCATAGTCGACCGTGTCGATGCCCGAGCCGCCGTCGAGCTCGTCGCCGCCCTCGCCGCCGATCAGCGTGTCATTGCCGGTGCCGCCATAGAGCTTGTCCGCGCCGAGGCCGCCGACCAGCCGGTCGGCACCGCCGCCGCCGGTCAGGGTGTTGGCCTGGTCGTCGCCGGTCAGGTTGTCGCCATAGGACGAGCCGACCACCCGTTCGATGCTGGAGAGGGTATCGCCTTCCGCGTCGCCGCCGCTCGCCGTACCGGCGCTGAGGTCGACCGTCACGGCCATCGCCGAGGTGGAATAGTCCGCCGTGTCGTTGCCGTTGCCGCCGACGAGATCGTCCGCGTCGGCGCCGCCGGTCAGGACGTCGTCGCCCTCGCCGCCGATGAGCTGGTCGACGCCGCCACCGCCGCGCAGCGTGTCGTTGCCATTGCCGCCGTCGAGGACGTTGCCGCTCGCGTCGCCCGTCAGGAGATCGCTGAGCGAGGAGCCGATGACCCGCTCGATGCCGGAGAGATAGTCGCCATTGGCATCGCCGCCCGAGCCGCTGCCGGCTTCAAGGTCGACGGTTACCGCCGCGATCGAGCCGGAATAGCTGACCGTATCCGTGCCGTTGCCGCCGATGAGGGTGTCGCCGCCGGCGCCGCCGATGAGAAGATCGTCGCCGTCGCCGCCTTCAAGGGTGTTGACGTTGGCGTCGCCCGTCAGTTGGTCGTTGTTGGCCGAGCCGAGCACGCGCTCGATATCGATGAGCGTGTCGCCCTGCGCGTCGCCGCCGACCGCCGAGCGGGTGACGAGGTCGATCGTCACGCCGGCCGAGGACGAGGAATAGTCGACCGTGTCCGAGCCGCCGCCGCCATTGATGACGTCCGCGCCGGCGCCGCCTTCAAGGACGTCGTCGCCCTCGCCGCCGTTCAGCGTATCGTCGCCGCCCGCGCCGCGCAGCGTGTCGCCGCCCGCCCCGCCGCTGAGGACGTTGGCGTTGCCGTCGCCGACGAGCGTGTCCGACTGGTTGGTGCCGACAACGTTTTCGATGCCGGAGAGCACGTCGCTCTGGGCATAGCCGCCGCTGCCGGTGCCGGTGCCGAGATCGACCGTGACGCCCGAGGTCGAGGTCGAATAATCGGCCGTGTCGTTGCCGGTGCCGCCGTCGAGCGTATCCGCGCCGGCGCCGCCGTTCAGCGTGTCGTCGCCCGACCCGCCGCTAAGGGCGTTGTTGCCGGCGTCGCCGACGAGCGTGTCGATGTAGTTGGTGCCGGTGACGCTTTCGATGCTGGAATAGGTATCGCCTTCCGCATCGCCGCCCGATGCCGTGTTCTCCAGCAGATTGACCGAAACGCCGATCGCCGAGGTCGAATAATCGGCTGTGTCCGTGCCCGTGCCGCCGATGAGCTGGTCGGCGCCCGCGCCGCCGCGCAGGGTGTCGGCGCCCGCCTTGCCCTCGAGGATGTTGTTGCCGTTGTCGCCGATGAGCGTGTCGCCATAGGCCGAACCGACCACCCGCTCGATGCTCGAATAGGTGTCGCCGTCCGCGTCGCCGCCGGTGCCGAGCCCGCCGCCGAGATCGACCGTCACCGCCGCGGTGGAATCCTGGTAGTCCGCCGTATCCGTGCCGATGCCGCCGATCAGCTGGTCGGCGCCGCCGCGGCCGGCCAGCGTGTCGTCGCCAAGTCCGCCGTCAAGGACGTTGCCGCCCGCGTCGCCCTTCAGGATGTCGTTGAAGGTCGAGCCGGTCAGTTGCTCGATGCCGCTGAGGCTGTCGCCCTCCGCATAGCCGCCATAGGCGGTGTTGTTGCCAAGGTCGACCGTGACCGCCGCGCTCGATGACTGGTAGTCGGCCCGGTCGGTGCCAAGCCCGCCGATCAGCGTATCGCCGCCGGCGCCGCCCGACAGCACGTCGTCGCCGTCGCCGCCGTCAAGGACGTTGATGCCATTGTCGCCGCGCAGGATGTCGGCGTAATCCGAACCGGTGACGTTCTCGATCTCCGAGAACGTGTCGCCGAGCGCGTCGCCGCCGGACGCATTGCCGGCGAAGAGATCGACGGTCACGCCGCCGATCGAGGTCGAATAGTCGGCCGTGTCGGTACCGGTGCCGCCGATGAGGATGTCCTCGCCGGCGCCGCCGTTGAGCAGGTCGTTGCCCGCGTCGCCGCGCAGCGTGTCCTGCCCGCCATTGCCGTACAGGCGGTCATTGCCCGAACCGCCGGAAATCGTGTTGCCGGCATTGTCGCCATAGAGCCGGTCGGCATAGGACGAGCCGGTCAGGAACTCGATGCTGGACAGGACGTCGCCGGTGGCATCGCCGCCGGAGGCCGTGCCGTTGAGAATGTCGACCGTGACGCCGACCACCGAGCCGGCATAGCTCACCGTGTCGTCGCCATCGCCACCGGCGATGATGTCGGCGCCGGCACCGCCCGACAGCGTGTCGTTGCCCGCTCCGCCTTCGAGGGTGTTGTCCTGGCTGTTGCCGATGAGCGTATCGCCGAACGCCGAGCCGACGACGCGCTCGATGCCGGTCAGCGCATCGCCGTCGGCATAGCCGCCGACGCCGGTGCCGGTGGACAGGTTGACCGAAACATTGCCGGTCGAGTTCGTATAGTCGGCCGTGTCGAAACCGGCGCCGCCCGTCAGCGTGTCGCCGCCTGCCCCGCCATCGAGGGTGTCGTCGCCGGCGCCGCCGTCGAGCGCGTTGGTGTTGGTGTCGCCGATGAGAAGGTCGCCGTTCGCCGAACCGACGACATCCTCGATCTCGGCAAGATAGTCGCCTTCGGCGTCGCCGCCGCTGCCGCCCTGATTGCCGAGATTGACGGTGACGCTCGCCACCGAGGCCGAATAGTCGGCAATGTCGCGGCCGGCGCCGCCGATGAGCTGGTCGGCGCCGCCGCCGCCGATCAGGCGGTCATTGCCCGCGCCGCCTTCGAGGATCTCGTCGCCGGCCGAACCGGTGAGGCTGTCGGCGGAATTCGAGCCAATGACGCGTTCGATATTGGCAAGGACGTCGCCCTGGGAATCGCCGCCAACGCCGGTGCCGGTTGCCAGATTGACGGTAACGCCGGCGGACGAGGCGGCGTAGGTGACCGTGTCGAAGTCGGCGCCGCCATCAAGGGTATCGGCGCCGCCGCCACCGGCCAGCGTATCGTTGCCGGCACCGCCGTCGAGATCGTTGGCGGCCGTATCGCCGGTCAGCGTATCGGCGAAGTTCGAACCGATGACACCTTCCACCTCGGCGAGAACGTCGCCCTCGGCATGGCCGCCAAGACCCGATCGGGTCGCGAGGTTGACGGACACGGCATCGTCGGACGCGCCATAGGCGACCGTGTCGAAGCCCGAGCCGCCGGTCAGCGTGTCAGCGCCCGCAAGGCCCTCGAGCGTATCGTTGCCGCTGTTGCCGAGCAGCGTGTCGGCGCCGACATTGCCGATGAGAACGTCGTTGCCGGCGCCGCCGTCGAGCGTGTTGCCGTCCGAACCGGCGATGAGAAGGTCGTCATTCGCCGAGCCGACGACCTTTTCGATATCGACGAACGTGTCGCCCTGGGCGTCGCCGCCGATGCCCGGCATGCCGTCGAGGGAAACCGTGACGCCGAGAAGCGAATGGATGTAGGTCGCCGTGTCGATGCCGACACCGCCGAGCAGCACGTCGGCGCCGTCGTCGCCTTCGAGCACGTCGTTGCCGTCGCCGCCCTCGAGGATATCGTCGCCAAGACCGCCGTTGATGCTGTCGTTTCCGGCCATGCCCTCGAGCAGGTCGAAATTGTCGCTGCCGATCAGCCGGTCGCCATAGGTCGAACCGACAACGTTCTCGATCGAGGTCAGCCGGTCGCCATGCGCATCGCCGCCAACGCCGGTGCCGTTGAACAGATCGACCGTGACCGCCGCCGACGATGCCTGATAGTCGGCCGTGTCGAAACCGAGACCGCCGTCGATCGTGTCCGCACCCGCCCCGCCGGCGATGATGTTGTCATTGTCGTCGCCGGTCAGAACGTCGTCCTTCGACGAGCCGATCAGCCCTTCGATGCTGGTGAGCGTATCGCCTGCCGCATAGCCGCCCGACGCCGTGCCGGCACCGAGGTCGATGGTCACCGCGCTCTGCGACTGGCCGTAGCCGACGGTATCGTAGCCAAGGCCGCCGTCGATCTGGTCGACGCCGGCGCCGGCATGGATGACGTCGTCGCCGTCGCCCGCATCGATGATGTTGCCGGTCGGCGTGCGTGGCAGGACGAGGCTCTCAAGGCCGGTCAGCGGATCGACATAGGTCGCGTCCGCCTCGCTGAGGACATCGCGGATGACGAAGGTCTGCGCCGCCTCGGCAAGCGCCGTCGCGCCGTTGCCGGTGTCGACCACGAACTGCAGGCTGAGATTGAATTCGTCATAGAATCCAAGCTCGTCGGCAACGTCGGCGTCGTCCGGGATCGTGTAGCTGAGCTGGAGCTGCAGATGGTTCGGATCGTCCTCCGCGTCCATCGCAACGACATAGGCGCCGTTGACGAGGGTGCCGTTGACGATCGAGAAGCCGGTCGGAAGGTTGATGACCCGGGCGGCAAGGCCGCTCCAGCGCGAATAGGGCATCTCGACGGTGATGTCGAGAAGACGCGTGAACGTTCCCGACGGCATCGTCGCCGGGCTGTCGGCATAGAGAATGTCGTCGTTCGCCGTACCGGTGATGGTCTCGGCCGTGGTCTGGATCGCGTATGTCGCGTCGGTCGCCGCCTCGAGGATGCCGCCCGAGCCGTAGACGCGCTCGCCACCGCTCATCAGCGTCTCGCTGACCGGATCGGCCAGCGACAGCAGCGTGATGCTGATCTGCGCCTTCGGCAGCGCACCGCCGCTCTTGCCCTCGTTGTCGGTCGTGCCCGGATCGTCGCTGCTGGCGGTGTTGTCGTCGGTGGACGTGTCCGACTGCGGGCCGGTCGAGCCGCCCGTCAGGTCGTTCGGCGGCTGGCCCGGCGACGACAGCGAGACCGGCGGATTGTCTTCCTGATGATTGGAATTGCTGGTGAAGCTCGACGATGCCTCGTCATCGAACTTCTTCGTCTCGTCGGCAATCGAGACCCGCTGCACCGCCGGCGGCGGCGGCGGCGGTGCCTCTGCTTCCGCCTCGTTCTCGGCCTTCTTGCCCGCCTCCTCGATATCGGAGGCGATGCTCATGTTCGGCATTTCTTCGGCGAGCTTCACCTCGCCGACCTTGGCAAGGAAGGTCTGCGCGTCGACCGAGGTGTCCTCGAACTCGAGCGTCGGCGGCAGCGTGCTGACGACCTCGAGCGCAAGGCCCGGCAGGATGATCTTGGAACCGTCCGGAAAGACGATGACGATATCGACGTCGAGGATGATGACCCGGCACTGCTCGAGCGGGAAGGCGAACTTGACGGTCGCCGCATTGCCGACGTCGACGATCTCGAACCCGCCCGCCGGCGGCTTGACGACCGTGACCGCGCCCTCGCGCGTCCCGTCATTCGCGGCCAGATTGATCGTGCCGTCGGCGCCGGCCGGACCATTGCCCGCAGCCCCATTGCCCGCAGCGCCGTTACCCACGGCTCCAGCCTCGGCTGCGGCCGGCGCGCCCGCTCCAGGCGCCGGAGCGGCATTGCCCGGCCCCGCCTCGGCGGCGGCGTTCTCTGCGGCGGCGATCTGGGTCTCGGTCATCGTATCCTGCGTTCCCGCCGGCGACGGCCCCCGGTGGAGTTCGGCACAGCGCTCTCAAAACGCCCGGTTTCGGCGGAGTTTTCGACCGTTCCGGACAGAAGAAGACGCGCAAGCATCGAACGCCATGGTTGCCATGGCATTTCCCAACGGCCATGGAATCATGAATACGGCTAACGGATGCTTAATGAAGGCCGCTCCCGGGAGCGGTTTCTTGAATCTTTTCAAGGATGAAAATGGCAGGTCCGCCCCGCCTCAGCGGCCCTGCGAGGCGGCGATCGTCTCGGCCAGCCGACCCATCGCCCGAAGGATCTGGTAGGTCGCGCGAAGCTCCTCGAACTGGTTGGTGATGAGCTCGCGTTTGGCCGTGTAATAGGAGGTCTCGCTGTCGAGCAGCTCGAAGATCGTCCGCTTGCCGCCCTTGAACTGGTCGAGATAGAGCTCGCGCACCTTGGCACTCGACTCGACGCCCTCGCGCAGCGACGTCATCTGCCGCCGGCTGGAGTCGATCGACCGGTAGTTCTGCCGCACGTCCGCCTCGAACTCGTCGCGCGTATCGGTGTAGCGCATCTCGCCTTCGTCGATCCGCGCCCGGATCTGCTCGGCATAGCCGCGCCGCTCGCCGCCGTCATAGAGCTTGTGGCTGAGCACCACCATGCCCCGCAGCTCCATTTCCGAACGGCTGTCGCTGTTCACATAGTTCTTCACGTCGCCCTCGAGCTCGAGCGAGACCTTCGGCTTGAACTTGGAAAGCTGGCTGTCGAGTTCGCGGTTCGAGGCATCGATCTGCTTTTCAAGGCCGAGCAGCCGCGGATTGCTGGTCACGACCTGCTCGATCGCCACCTTGGAATTGGCCGGAACGGTGTTGCGCAGCAGCGGCGGCCGCACCAGTCGGCCCGGCTCGACCCGCGCCAGCCGACGGAACTTGTCGATCGACGACTGCAGGTCGTTGTCAAGGTTGGTCCGCTCGGTCTCGACGTCGACGAGCCGCGCCGCCACCCGCTTCACGTCGGCAACGGTGCTGTTGCCGTCCTTCTCGTTCTCCTCGACGATCCGCGCCAGCTTCTGGTGCGCCGCAAGCTGTTCGTCGGCGAGCCCGACGAGTTCGCGCTGCTCGAGGATCCGGAGATAGGCATTGACGGTATCGAGCGAGATTTCCTCGATCCGGTCCTTCAGGAAATAGAGGTCGGCGCTGTTCTGCGCCTTCGACCGGGCAATGTCGTTGCCCGACAGGCCGAAATCGTAAAGCGTCTGGCGGATCGACACCTTGCCGTCGACCCGTGCTGCCGGCAATGACTCGATGTCGCGCACGAGATTGTCGCGATAGTCATAATAGCTGAGCGTGTCGTGACCGGCGCCGAGCGTCAGTTCGACGTCCGGCCGGCGCGCCGACTTGGCAATATCGACACCAAATTTCGACTGGTCGGCCTTGGCTCTCGCCATGCCGACGCGCGGATGCATCGAGATGGCCCGGCCGACGGCATCGGCGAGCGTCATCGTCTTGCCGCTGCCGCGATCGACCGGCACCTTGATCCTGCGTTTTTTCTCTTCGCGCCTGGTTTCCTCGGCAATCTCGGCCGCCCCTTCCGCCGCCTTGGCCCTGGCAACGTCATCGACCGCCGCGACCGCGCCGGCAACGGCCGGATCGGCCGGCGGCGGCGGCTCGCTCGGCGCTGCCGCCTCGGCTAGCGCGTCCATGGCCGCTGCGCCGGCATCGGCGCTGCCACCCGCGGGAGCTGGAACGAAATCATTCGCCATCGGATCGGTGGTGACCGCCGGTGCGCCACCGAAACTTCCGATCGAACCGCGCATCTCGCCGACATCGACCGCATCGACCGGCGGCAAGGCCGATTTCTCGACCGAACCGGTGATGATCGCGCCCTGGCCGGAACCGAGCATGGTCGTCTCGCAACCGCCCGATGTCGCGCCCGGCAGGCTGCACGGCACCGCCCGATGCGCCGTTCTCTTGGTCGTCACGCAGCCGCCAAGCATCACGCACGCCACCGCGACCGCCACAAGCGCGGTCGGGCGGGTGTATCGTGACGATACTCCGGCCTTGATTGCCACGTGAAACCCCCTGCGGACTGGTGTCCTTGACCCGACCGCGACTGTTACTGGACGCCGCCAAGGCGCACGCCCGTTTGTGGTGCGTTAACCTTAACGATCGCTAAAACTTAGGGGTCAAAGGGTAAAGCCGGGCTTAACGGCCACGGCGCCGGAGCCGTTACGGTCACAAACTATCGGATGAGACGCCCGCACCATCAGCAGTTTTGACGAGGAAAAGCCGCTACCGCAGCCGAACGCAGGCGTCCACCCGCCGGCAGGCGCCTGCCGGACCATGAAACCGATGGAAGAAAGTGGGACTCGAATCGCGACCGCCGCAAGGCGTCCCGCACGTGCGGCAGGTCCTACGAAATCTGCCGCTGGTCGACAAGGCCGTATTCTTCGACGAGCTTGTCGATGGCCTGCTCGTCGATATCCTTGAACAGGCGCACGCCATAGCCCTGCGGACGCACATTGGCGATGACGCCGTCGGCGACGATGTGCTCGAAGCGGACGCGCACCGCCTCGCCGCGCCGGTCGAGGATGTAGACATTGGCCGGGCGGAACAGCACGCCGCCGAGCGACACTTCCATCACCGCCCCTTCAAGGGCGAAACCGCGGTCGACGAGATCGGCCTCCGCGACGATGCAGCACTGGTAGCGCGAGTGCCGCCGCTCGAACACGGGCTTCTTGCGCCGCATGAACGGCAGCGAGATACCTTTCGCCCGACTGGCAAGTCCGCCCATCCGTCTCGTCCTCTACCCGCCGATCTCAGCCGCCGGTCCGGCCGGCCGCGCCGTAGCGCCCGGCGACCTTGGCATAGAGATCGCGCACAAGTTCCTCGTGGTCCTCGAGCTCGGGACCGGTCTCGTCCCACGGCGCCTCGGCGCCGGTGGCCACGCCATCCCCGCTCGTCGCGCCATCCCCGCTCACCGCGCCGGCCTGGGCCCGCCGCATCAGCGCCGCCGTCGCCGCCAGCGTCATGTCGAAGGAATGCGAAACCTCGGCAAAGCCCTTGGCGATGCCGCCCTCGATCGCCTCGCCGATCGCCTTCAGCTCGCTCGCCGCGACGCTGCCCTCGGGCATGCTGGCGAGCGCGGCGCGAATGTCCTGCTGATGTGCGGCAAGCTGGCGCAGCGCCTCGGCCTCGGCCAGCGACGCCTTCTGCATCGCCTCCGCAAGACCTGCGAAACCCTTGGCGATGCCGCCCTCGAAGCTCGCGCCAATCTTGTCGATCCGCGCTCCGACATCGACCTCGGCGATCGAGCCGAGCCGCTTCTTCATGTCGTCCTGCTGCTCGACGAGCCGGTTGAGGCTCTCCGTCGCCTGACGGAAGAACGCGCCCTGCTCGGCCTGCAGGTCCGACATCCGCTTCAGGAACGATGCCGCCTCGGCAAAGCTCTCCTCGGCCCGGCTCATCGACTGGCTGACGCCGGCCGCCAGCGCCTCGAGCGCGACATTGCCCGCGCCCGCCTGCTGGCCGCCATGGTCGTCGTCCTCGTCCTTCTCGATCTGCGCGACGCCAGCCAGCCAGGCCTCGAAATAGCTCTTCAGGACGCCGGTCGCCTGATTGCCGAACCGGCTCATCAGGCCGAGCGTCAGTGATGTGAACAGACCGAACAGCGACGACGAGAAGCCGGTGGCCATGCCGACCAGCGGCGCCTGCAGGTCGGTGATGAGCTTGGCGAACGCCGCCGACGGATCGCCGCCGCCGCCGCCGGCCAGGCTGCCGATGATGCCGCCGACCGACGACACCATGTCCATGAGACCGATGAACGTGCCGATAAGGCCGAGAAACACGAGAATGCCGGTGACATAGGCAAGCAGCGAGCGCTCGTCGGCAAGCCGCGTGTCGATGCCGCGCACGAGGTTCTGCATCGTCTCGACCGACACCCGCAGGTGCTTGGTGCGCAGCAGTTCCTCAAGGGTGATTTCGAAGATGTGGCCGAAAATCTTCGGACGCTCGAACACGATGCCCGGCTCGAGGCAGCGATAATGCCGCCAGAACGGGTCGGAGCCGCCGCGCGTCTTCTCCGTGCGCAGGTCCTCGTAGACCTCCTGCAGCGAGGCGAACGCATGCTCTTCGTTCTTCAGGCCGAGCACCATGCGGAACACCAGCACGACGCCGAACAGGTACGTGCCGATGATGGTGCCGTTCAGGTAGAGGTTCGAATTGATGCCGGTCCAGACGAAATTGTGCTTCCACGCCACAAGGCCAAGCACGAGGCCCAGGACGACGAGCATCTTGAAAAGCTGCGTCTGGATGTTCTTGCGCATTGCGGCTCCAGGCTTGCGCCACGGACATTCGGTCGGCACGGGCTCCGAGGGATTTCGGAACGGTCAAACCGAACAATTTGACCAAACTGCTCAATATTCCGTTAAGTCTGGCGTTCGACCGTTCTCCGGCTCATGATTTGACGAAGATATTGACCTTGTTGGCCGTTTCTTCCGTCGTCACGTCCTCGATGTGGACCTTGATGCGCTCCGGCGCGATGCCGCTGGCAAGAAGTTCCTTGCGCGCCAGCATCGCCCGGTAATAGGCGGTGCGGCGCTGCTCGCTGATGCCGCCGGCCGCGACATTGGCATAGGCCCGCACCTCGAGCTCGCCGCCGGCCTGGATTTCCGCCGAGGTCTTGGAGAAGTCGCTGATCGCGTTCGCTGTTTCCTCGTCGATCTTGATGCCGCGGCCCTGGAAATTTAGCGTCAGCAACGACCGCGAAACGACCGCGGCAACCGGCTTTTCCTCGTCCGGCGCCACTTCCTTGGCCTCGATCGTGGTCTCCTCGACCTTCTCGCTGGCCGCACTGGTGTCGCTGCGCGGTTTTTCGGTCGCGTCCTGCTGCTGCGCCGCCTGCTGCTTGGCCTTCTCGATCGAGGCGACGAGCTTGTCGATCACTTCCTGGACCGGCGTGTTCGGCGTCACCTTGATGTTCTTGTCGACCTTCTCGACGATCGTCTCGAGCAGCACCTTCGAGACGTTCTGCGACAGCATGAACACCGCGACGCCAAGCACCATCATGACGAAGGTGAGCACCATCGTCATCGTCGTCAGCGCGTCGACGTAACCCGGCCAGTAGTTTTCTTCCTCTTCGCCGCTGTCGGCCATTTTCCGGTTCCTGGGAAACGCAGCGCCTGCGCGCGGTTGGATCGGCGACAGGATAGGCCGCCGCCCCTTGGCGAATGGTTAATGCAACCTTCTCGGGATTTTTGCCAAGGTCCGCGCTTTCAGGCGGCGGCGCCCCCGAGCCGCTTCAGGACTTCGGCCTTCGGACCATCGGCAAGCACGCGCCCGCCCTCGATCCAGACGATCCGGTCGACGAGATCGAGGATCGGCGCCCGGTGGGTCGCAACGATCACCGTCCGGCCCTCGGCAAACGCCTTCAGCTCGCGCACGATCCGGGCTTCCAGCGAATTGTCCATCGAGGCCGTCGGCTCGTCGAGGACGACGATGCGCGGCTCGGCAAGGAGCGTGCGCGCCAGCGCCACCGCCTGCCGCTCGCCGCCGGACAGCCGCTCGCCGCGCGGCCCGACCCGCAGTGCATAGCCGCGCGGATGCTTGGCCGCGATCTCGCGCACCCCCGATATCGCCACTGCCCGCTCGAACGCCGCTTCGTCGACCGCGTCGAGGCCCCTCGTGATGTTGGCCCGCAGCGTGTCGTCGAACAGCACCGGGTCCTGCCGCAGATAGCCGATCTGGCGGCGCAGCACCCGCGGACTGAACTGCCGGATGTCGTTGCCGTCGATGAGCAGCGTTCCCTCGCTCGCCTCGTGGAACCGCAGGATGAGCCGCAAAAGCGTGCTCTTGCCGCTGCCGATCCGGCCGATCAGTGCCACCTTTTCGCCCGGCCGGATGACAAGGTTGATGCCGGTCAGCGTCGCCTTCGGCTCGCCCGGATAGGCGAACGTGACGTTGATCGCCTCGACGCCGCCGGCAAGGTCGCGCGCCGTCGGCCGGTGCGCGTCGCCGCCGACCTCGGTCCTGGCTCGCCGCAGCTCGGCGATGCCGTCCGCGCCGCGCATCAGGTGGCCGAGCCGGAACAGGAGATTGACGAACTGGCCCATCGGCGAGACCGCCCGCCCGACGATCAGCGTCGAGGCGGCAAGGGCGCCGACCGTCATTTCCCCGGCGCCGATCCGGTAGACGCCGATCATCATAACAAGCACGATGACGACCTGGGTGACGACCAGCGCCGCCTGCCCCGAAAACGCGGTCCAGAGCCGGCCGCGATGACCCGAATAGCTCGCCTCGTCGGAAAGCCGCTCCCACTGGCGCAACAGCCGGTCTTCCGAGGTCGTCGCCTTGACGGCCTCGAGCGCCGCCACCGTTTCCATCACCTGATTGGCCTGCTGGCGCGTCAGCCGGGCCGCCTCGGGCGTCGTCGCCGCCGTCTTGACGTGGCCGGCATAGTGCACCCCGGCAAGCATGATGACGCCGGCGAGCGGCGCCAGCACCACCGGTCCGCCGATCGAATAGAGCAGCAGCATCAGGAAGAAGAAGAACGGCACGTCCGCCGCGACGCCGACGAAGAGCTGCGGCACGATCTGGCAGATGCCCTCGAACTCGCGGAATGTCGCCGCAACGCCGCCGGCCGTGCGCGGCGCCTCGCCCATCCGCATCTGCAAAAGCCGCCGGTAGAGCTGGCCCTGCAGCGACAGCGCCGTCGACAGGCCGATCGCGTCGGAAAGCTTCAGCCGCACCCAGCGAATGGCGAAATCGAGACCAAGGGCGATGAACACGCCGAGCGACAGCGCCCACAGCGTCTCCATCGCCAGATGCGGGATCACCCGGTCATAGACCGACATCGTGAACAGCGGCAGCGCCACCATCAGGAGATTGCTGAGATAGGCAGACAGGAGAAGCTGGCTCATCAGCCGGCGCTGCGTCTGCATCGCCTTCTGGAAAACCTCGCGCACGAGGTCCATGCCGGCTTCCGCCGCGCCGCCCGCCGGTTCCGCTGCCGGTGCCGCCGGCGCGCCGAGGCCGCTCGTCGACATGCCGGCAACCGGTGCCGGCGGCCGGATGAAGAACACCGTCCCGGCATAGACCGCCTCGATATCCCCGATGCCGACCGTATAGCGCCGTCCCTCGACGTCGCAAATGAAGGAATCCGGGCCCGCCCGCCCGACGAGAAGCTGGCTGGTGCCGTTCTCCAGCAGCACGACGCAAGGAAAATCCGTGGCCACCAGCGATGAAAGGCTGCGCTGCTCGTAGGAGACCGAGACATCGCGTTCGTCGGCTGCCGCCATCAGCGCTTCCGGCGTCGGCACATCCCCCGCCGCCGGCCGCGGCTCGTTCGATGCCGGCCGGCCATGCCATTCGTCCGCGACGCGGCCGATATCGCTGACGAGGTGCCCGCCCGGCGGCCGCCGCTCGATCCGGCCGAGCGCATCGCCGATGGCAAGGCCCGGTCCGTCGCCGCCGGCGCCCTGACCGGAACGCTTGCCCCCGAGGGCGTCCTTCAGCCGTCCAAACGACATCGCGATCCCGTCCGCGCCGATGCGAAAAAAGCAGCCGTGCCGGAACCGTTCCGGCGACGGAATTCCGCCCGTCCTGAATGGGCCTTTTATGCTTAACAGTTCGTAAACTCCTTCCCGGTCAAATGCCTTCGAGCAATTGCCGTAACCGGGAAAGCGCACGCGTGTCCGCCGCAAACCACCAGAACCGCCAGGAAGGCACCGCCCGGCCCGAGCCGCTGCCCTTCCCCCGCCGCTGCGACGGCATCGCCCGCGAGGCGCACGGCACGTTCCTCTATTCAGTCACGGCCGGCGTCCTTGCCTTCCTGCTCTGGGGCAGCATCACTGAAATCGACCAGGTGACCCGTGGGTCCGGCCGCGTCGTGCCGCAGACCCAGAACCAGCTCGTCCAGCATCTCGAGGGTGGCATCGTCACCGAAATCGTCGTGCGTGAAGGCGATTTCGTCGAGAAGGGCGCAACGATGATGCGCATCGACAACCTGTTCTCGCGCGCCGAGCTTGCCAAGACCCGCCTCGACATCAAGGCCAAGCGCATCCGCCTTGCCCGCCTCGACGCCGAGATCAAGGGATTGCCGGCAATCGAGCTGACGCCGGAACTCGCCGTCGACATTCCCGACATTCTCGAGCGCGAGACCGCCCTGTTCGGGCGCCGCCAGGACAGCCTGAAGGAGCAGCAGGCGATCCTCGACGATCAGGTCCGCCAGAAGGAACTCGAGCTTTCCGAGCTGAAGTCACGCTGGACCAACACCGCCCGCGAGCGCGAACTCGTCGCCGAGCGCGTCGCCAGCCTGCGCCGCCTTGCCAAGAAGGGCGCGGTCTCCACCAACGAGCTGCTGGAGAACGAGCGCGCCCTGCAGCAGGTCGAGACCAAGATCTCCGACCTCCTGCACGACATTCCGCGCACCGAGGCGGCCTTGTCGGAAGTCCAGCGCCGCCGCAATGAATCGACGCTGCAGTTCCGCTCCGACGCCGAGCAGGAGCGCACCGAGACCGCCCTCGAGATCGCCAAGCTCGAGGCCACCTCGGCCGCCATGCAGGACCGCAGCCAGCGCTCCGAGGTCGTCGCCCCGATCAGCGGCATCGTCAACAAGGTGTTCGTCACGACCATCGGCGGCGTCGTCAAGTCGGGCGAGCCGCTCGTCCAGATCGTCCCGGCCGATTCCTCGATTTCAGTCGAGGCGCGCCTGTCGCCGGCCGACCGCGCCGAGGTCTGGCCGGGCCTGCCGGCGATGATCAAGATCAGCGCCTACGAATATTCGATCTACGGCGCGCTTGAGGGCCGGATTACCGATATCTCCCCGGACGCACTGCAGGACGAGCGCGGCGAGCCTTATTTCCGCGTCCGCCTCGAGGCCGGCGCCATGGATTTCGGCCCGCAGAATCCGGTCGTTCCCGGCATGCTCGCCGATGTCGACATCATGACCGGGCGCCACACGATCCTTGCCTATCTGCTGAAACCGATCCGGAATCTGCGCGACAATGCGCTGCGACAGTAGCAACAAAACATCACCTGCCGACGTTTCGTATCCGGCGCCGGGTAAGGATCTGTTCACCATAATCTGACTTGGATATACCGTCTCAAGGATTCGAGGTCCGGATTTCCGCTGATCTGGCCGTCATTCGGCTCTGCCGGCGACCGCGGACCGCAATTCGAACGAAACCCTGGAACTGGGGCAAGGGCTCGGAAATGATCGATCGCAGAAACTTTTGTGCCGGCCTTGCCGGTGTTGCCGCCATCGCGCTCGCCGGCTGCGAAGGCGACCGCATGGGCAATCTCAACCTGAATGTCGCCAGCCTCGCGCCGGCCGACCCGAAGATCAAGAGCGCCAAGTCGATGGTCGATCCGGCCTTCCATCGCACGACGGTCTTCTTTGACGGTGCCGAGAAGCCGGGCACCATCCTGATCTCGACGAGCTCCCGCTACCTCTACTACGTGCTGCCCGGCAAGCGCGCCATCCGCTACGGCATCGGCGTCGGCCGCGAGGGCTTCGCCTGGGCCGGCCGCGCCACTGTCGGCGGTAAGCAGGAATGGCCGAAATGGTTCCCGCCCAAGGAGATGGTCGCCCGCGATCCGCGCGCCGCGAAATATGCCGACGGCATGGAGGGCGGCCCGCAGAACCCGCTCGGCGCCCGCGCCCTCTACCTCTTCGACGGCAAGAAGGACACGCTCTACCGCATCCACGGCACCAATGAGCCGCGCTCGATCGGCAAGGCCGTTTCCTCGGGCTGCATCCGCATGCTCAACGAGGACGTCGCCGATCTCTACGAGCGCGCCGACATCGGCACCGAGGTCATCGTCGACCTCTGAGCCGGAATGGTCTTGACCGGAATGCCTGCGGCGATCTCAGATCGAGCCGTCTTGGCTGTGCGAGCACCTTCAGCGAGACCTGCGGCCGCGCGCCCATGTGGCTGATGACTCGGCCGGCCGCCAGCGCCGCCAGCTCGGCGCAGGTGATGATCGGCAGGCCGCGCGCATGGCCGAACAGGAAGCCGGCGGCGAAGAGATCGCCCGCCCCGGTCGTATCGACCACGTCCTCGACGGCCGCCGCCGGCACCTGATAGGTGCCTGGCCCGAGCGTGACGACAGAGCCCTCGACGCCGCGCGTCGTCACCGCCAGCGGCACATCGGCCCGGAGCTGCTCGACAGCGGTGGTGAAATCCCCGGTCTGGTAGAGCGCGTGGATCTCCGATTCATTGCCAAAGAGAATGTCGATCGCGCCCGAACGCATCAGTTCGAGGAAATCCGGCCGGTAGCGGTCGACGCAGAAGGCATCGGAAAGGCTGAACGCCACCTTGCCGCCCTTGGCATGGGCGATGTCCGCCGCCTTGCGGAATGCCGCCTTGGCCGGCTCCGGGTCCCAGAGATAGCCCTCGAGATAGACCACCGCCGCTTCGCCGACGAAGCTCTCGTGAATGTCTTCCGGATACAGCTCCTGGCAGGCGCCAAGGAAGGTGTTCATGGTGCGCTCGCCGTCCGGCGTCACGAGAATGAGACTGCGCGCCGTCGCCGTGCCGCCATCGAGCGGCAGCGTGTCGAATTCGACGCCGATCGCCCGGATGTCGTGGGCAAAGATCCGGCCGAGCGCATCGTCGGCCACCTTGCCGACGAATCCGCCGGCGGCGCCGAACGAGGCAAGGCCGGCGATTGTGTTGGCCGCCGAGCCGCCGGACATCTCGATCGAGGGGCCCATGCGGCCATAGAGCCGCTCGGCCTCCTCGCCGTCGATGAGCCGCATCGATCCCTTGGCAAGTCCCTCGGCGACGAGGAAGTCGTCCTCGGTGCGGGCGATCACGTCGACGATGGCGTTGCCGATTCCGACGACGTCGAATTTCCTAGCCGGCATCTGCGTCTCTCCTGCGGGCCGCCCTGCGGCGAAAATCGATCCTGCACCGCGGCAAGCCGGCGGGCGCGCGGAGTATAGGGATCGCCGCCGCCCCGGCAACCCCGCCGGCTGTCGCAACGGCAAGGCTTGTGTGCCCTGCGGCGAAAACCTATCTGAGAGCGGGTTGCCGGCCCGATGTTGCCGGCCCGATGTCGAACGAACCGAGGCGTTCAGGACCATGCTCGAAGCCGCCCTGCTGGCTATCAACGATATCTTTCCAGGCCCTTCCGCGCCGTCCTCTGGAAGACGCTCGGCATCACCATTGCGCTGCTGATCGCCATCTGGTTTGGCATGGAAGGCGCCCTCGGCCTGTTCGTCGACGTGCCCTATCCCTGGCTCAACACGCTGATTGCCGTCATTGCCGGCCTTGGCGTGCTCATCGGCCTCGTCTTTCTCGTTGCGCCGATCTCCTCGCTCGTCGCCGGCCTCTTCGTCGACGAGATCGCCGAGACAGTCGAGCGCACCCACTATCCGAACGACCCGGCCGGCACCGCCCTGCCCGTCGCCGACTCGCTCTTCCTTGCCGCCAAGTTCACCGGCGTCGTCATCCTCGTGAACTCCGGCGCGCTCATCCTTCTGCTCGTTCCGGGCGTCAACTTCATCATCTTCTTCGTCGCCAACGCGCTACCTGCTCGGCCGCGAATATTTCGAGCTTGCCGCCATGCGCTTTCGCCCTGCCGAAGACGCCAAGCGCCTGGCGCCGTCGCCACGGCGGCACCGTCATGATCGCCGGCATGCTCGTTGCCGGCCTGCTGGCCATCCTGATCGCCAACCTGCTGACGCCGCCGTTTGCCACCGCCTTCATGGTCCATCGCACGCGCCTGCCGCAACTCCCGCACCGCGCGACGCCGACGCCGCCTGACCGCGGCGGCGCTGCCCGCTTTCATTGGGGACAGGCAACCGTCGCCATCCCTTCTCCCGCATGCACGGGCGCAACCATCGCCATCCCCCCTCGCCCGCATGCACGGGCGCAACCATCGCCGTCCCCTCTCCCCGCCGGGGAGAGGGCCAGGGTGAGGGGGAAAACAAGACGGTGAGGGGGAAACGCAGACACTTCACGAGGCCTCGCCCTGAACGGCCGAGGACCTGCGGCTACGGCCTCAGACAGTCTTTTCCGCTGATTTGCAGAGATCGGCGATGACGCAGCGGCCGCATTCCGGCTTGCGCGCCTTGCAGACATAGCGCCCGTGCAGGATCAGCCAGTGGTGGGCGTGCAGCCGATAGGCATCCGGCACGATCTTCTCGAGCCCGAGCTCGACCTCGAGCGGCGTCTTGCCCGGCGCGATGCCCAGCCGGTTGCCGATCCGGAAGATGTGCGTGTCGACGGCAATCGTCGGCTCGCCGAAAGCCACGTTGAGAACGACATTCGCCGTCTTGCGGCCGACGCCCGGCAGCTTTTCCAGCGCCTCGCGCGAGCGCGGCACCTCGCCGCCATGCTCGTCGATGAGCTGCTGTGACAGGGCGACGACATTCTTCGCCTTGTTGCGATAAAGGCCGATGGTCTTGATGTAGCCGGCAACGCCCTCCTCGCCGAGCGCCACCATCTTTTCCGGCGTATCGGCAGCCGCAAAGAGGCCGCGCGTCGCCCGGTTGACGCCGACATCGGTCGCCTGCGCCGACAGCACCACGGCAACGAGCAGCGTATAGGCGTCCTTGTGCTCGAGCTCGCTTTCCGGCTCCGGATTGGCCGCCTCGAGCTTGGCAAAGATCGCCGCGATCTCCTCGGCCGAGTAGCGCGGCGCCTTCGCCGCGCGCCTTGCCGGCGCCCGTTTCGGCGTTTTCTTTTTCGGGCTCGTCTGGTCGCTCGTCATGTCCCCTCTATACTCGTCCGGCATGGACGAGAGCAACGCCTTCAAAGACGGCGGCACGCCGTTCTTTGCCGCCCGCCTGACGCCCTATCGCTCGCTCGGCAGGACGGGCTTTGCCGTGCTGATGGCCGCCGCCGGCCTCGTCTCGCTCGTCTCGGCGCTTTATTTCGCCCGCAACGGCGCCTGGCCGGTCAGCGCCTTCTTCGGCCTCGACCTTCTCGCCCTCTACGTCGCCTTCCGCGTGTCCTACCGCGCCGGCCGCATCGCCGAGGAAGTCGAGGTAGGCAAGGACCTCGTCGTCCTGCGCCAGTTCTCCACCCGGGGCGGCGTGCGCGAATACCGCTTCAATCCCCGCTGGGTCCGCCTCGACATCGAGCGCCACGAGGTCGCCGGCATCACCCGGCTCGCCCTCGTTTCCGCCGGCCGGCCCTGCGTCATCGGCGCCTTCCTCAATCCGCCCGATCGCGAGACCCTGGCAACGGCCCTGACCGAGGCCCTCGCGGCGGCAAGGACCGGCCTGCCGGTTTGACCGCCTGATCGTCTGACTGCCAAACCGCCAGACCATCGGACCACCAGTCCGCCAGGGGAAGAACGCTGGCGTCCGGCCCTGGACACTCCCTCGCCCTCTTGAGGGAGAGGGATGCCGGAGCTTCGCCTTGACGGGACGGCAAGGCGTTAGCGCAGGCTGGGTGAGGGTGGATCATACGCAGGCGCCAATCGGACACAGCGCACAAGAAACGGGTGGCCTCCCGGCCCCGCGCCCGTCTAGTCTCGCCGCACCAGAACGCACCGGGCAGAGACCATGACCGACTACGACACCGTCCGCCGCACCATCGAGTTCCTGTCGGAGAACTGGCGCGAGCAGCCCTCGCTCGAGGCCATCGCCGAGAATGCCGGCATGGCGCCGACCCAGCTTCACAAGACCTTCGTCAACTGGGCCGGGCTGACGCCGAAGGCATTCCTGCAGGCCGTCACCCTCGACCATGCCCGCGACCTCCTGCGCCAGTCGGCAAGCGTGCTCGACGCCAGCCTCGAGGTCGGCCTTTCCGGCCCCGGCCGCCTGCACGACCTGTTCGTCACCCACGAGGCGATGACCCCGGGCACCTGGAAGGCCGGCGGCGCCGGCCTCGTCATCCGCTACGGCTTTCACGAAAGCCCGTTCGGCCGCGCCCTCGTCATGGCAACCGCGCACGGCCTTTGCGGCCTTGCCTTCGCCGACAAGGGCGGCGAGCCGGAAGCCCTCGCCGACATGACCGGCCGCTGGCCGAACGCGACCTACCTCGAGGACACGGCCGCGACCGCGCCGCTCGCCGCCCGCATCTTCGCTAACCCCGCCTGCTGGTCGCCGGAACCCTGGCCCGCGTCGTCCTCATCGGCACCGATTTCGAGTTGACGGTCTGGGAAACCCTGCTGCGCATCCCCCTCGGCCGGGCAACCACCTACAGCGATATCGCCCGCACCATCGGCAAGCCGAAAGCCGCCCGCGCCGTCGGCGCCGCCGTCGGCAAGAACCCGATCTCCTTCGTCGTCCCCTGCCACCGCGTGCTCGGCAAATCCGGCCAGCTCACCGGCTATCACTGGGGCCTGACCCGCAAGCGCGCCATCATCGGCTGGGAGGCGGGCGTCGCCAGCGCCTGAGGCCGCCAGACGCCCTGCCCTGTGAACCATAGCCGCCGAAAGCCATGCTCGACGCCCGACTGCGCCCGCTGATCGACCCGCCGCTGAACGCCCTTGGCCGGCGCCTCGCGGCGGCTGGCGTCTCCGCCGACGCGATGACCTTTGCCGGGTTCGGACTTGGCCTTGCCGCTGCCCTCGCCATTGCCTTCGGGCAATTTCTCCCCGGCGCCGGGCTGATCGTCCTCAACCGCCTGGCCGACGGGCTCGACGGCGCCATTGCCCGCGCCACGCGAAAGACCGATCGCGGCGGCTATCTCGATATCGTGCTCGACTTCGCCTTCTATGGCGCCGTGCCGCTCGCCTTCATCCTCGCCGACCCGGCGCGGAACGCGGTCGCCGGCGCGGCGCTGCTCCTTGCCTTCCACGTCAATGGCGCAAGCTTTCTCGGCTTTGCCGCAATCGCCGCGCGCCGCGGCATCGAGACGGCAAGCCACGGCGAAAAATCGCTCTATTTCACCGCCGGCCTTGCCGAGGGCGCCGAGACCATCGCCGTCTTTCTCGCCTTTTGCGCCTTTCCCGGCGCCTTCGCCCCGCTCGCCTATGGCTTTTCCGCCCTGACCGCGATCACCGCCGCCTCGCGCATTGCCCTCGCCTGCAGACATTTCGCTGACTGAAGGTCGCATGGGCAAGCGCCTGCCGGGCCCTAGCTTGTCTGTGCGGCCGGGCGGAATGGCTCCGGCGCCCCCCGGCAATGGAGGCTGGCCCGAGATGACCGATACCGAACTTCCCGATGACGTCGTGCTCGTTGCCCCGCGGGACAAACTCGCCTATCTCGACCACCAGAGCGTCACGCTCGACCGGCCGATGTCTCCAATCGAGGCCTGGAACGCGCTGATGTCGCGCCCGATGCCGCTGCTGAAGCTTGCCTTTCGCACCCGCGATCTCCTGGCGGCGCCCTTCGGCATCAAGCGGATCGACGGCTTTTCGCGGCAGCGTCATGCAGCACCGCTGCCGGGCGACCACCTCGACTTCTTCCTCGTCGAGGACGCACGGCCCGACCGGCTGGTGCTGACCGCTCGCGACGTCCACCTCGACGTCCTCGTCTGTCTCCTGACGCACGGACGGGAGTTTTCCGTCACCGCCTCGGTCATCACCCACAATCTCGTCGGCCGGCTCTACATGCTGCCGGTCGCACCAGCCCATCGCCTGATCGTGCGCAGCATGATTGCCCGCCTGAACACGGCTGCCTGAACGTTGTAGTCTGAACGTTGTAGTCTGAACGCTGTAATCTGGACGCCGCAGCCTGAGCCCGGCCGGCTGAACACAACGAACGCCGCTCACCCTGCGGCTGGCACCGTCCCTCGCCCTTCAGGCAGGGCACCCCGCACTCCACGGCAAGCCCTCCCTCGCCCTTCAGGGAGAGGGACGCCGCAGCTTCGATTTGACCATCCGGTCAAATCGTTAGCGAAGGCCGGGTGAGGGGTCTTCAAACCCTCCCGTCCCCTCGACGCCCGGAACGGAAACCCCGCCGCCTAGACCGCCTGAAGCGCGATCTCGATGTCCTCGATGAGGTCGAGCGGGTCCTCGAGGCCGACCGACAGGCGCAGGAGGCCCTCGGTGATGCCGAATTCGGCCCGCAGCTCCGGCGCCAGCCGCTGGTGCGTCGTCGTTGCCGGATGGGCGAGGATCGATTTGGCATCGCCGAGATTGTTCGAGATCTTGATGACCTGCAGCGCGTTCGACAGCCGGTACGCCGCCGCCTTGTCGGCGACCTCGAAGGCAACGAGCGTCGAGCCGCCGCTCATCTGCCGGGCAATGATCTCGGCCTGCGGATGGTCCGGCCGTCCGGGATAGATCGTCCGCGACACCTTCGGATGGCTGGCAAGGAGATCGGCGATCCGCGCCGCCGTCCGCGCCTGCCGCTCGACCCGGAGCTCCAGCGTCTCGAGGCCCTTCAGCAGCACCCAGGCATTGAACGGGCTGAGCGCCGGCCCCGTCTGGCGCAGGAAATTGTGCAGATGGTCGGCGACGAACGCCTCGTCGGCGAGCACGATGCCGCCAAGGCAGCGGCCCTGGCCGTCGATGTGCTTGGTCGCCGAATAGATGACGACATCGGCGCCGAGCGCGATCGGCTTCTGGAAGATCGGCGTCGCAAAGACGTTGTCGACGACGAGCCGTGCGCCCGCCGCATGGGCGATCTCGGCGACCGCCGCGATATCGACGATCTCGAGCGTCGGATTGGTCGGCGTCTCGAGGAACAGCACCTTCGTTTCCGGCCGCAGCGCCGCCCGCCAGTTGTCGAGATGGGTGCCGTCGACCAGCGTCGAGGTGACGCCGAAGCGCGGCAGCAGGTCCGTGACGATGTAGTCGCACGACGAGAACATCGCCCGGTGCGCGACGACATGGTCGCCGGCCGAAAGCTGGCACATCAGCGCGGCGAGCACTGCCGCCATGCCGCTCGCCGTCGCCCGCGCCGCGCCGGCCCCCTCGAGCAGCCGCATCCGCTCCTCGAACATCGCCACCGTCGGATTGGAAAAGCGCGAGTAGATGAAACCGGGATCCTCGCCGTTGAAGCGGGCCTCGGCCGCCTCGGCACTGGCATAGACGAAGCCCTGCGTCAGGAACATCGCCTCGGACATCTCGCCAAGCTCGGAGCGCGCCGTGCCGCCATGCACGAGCTGGGTGGCGGGACGAAGGGCTCGGACGGGACGATCGGCGGACGACTGGGTCATGGCACACCTCCTGGACAACAAAAAATCCGGTCGAAGCTGCCGCCTCGCCGGATGGATCGTGCGCCGCGGCCTCTTTAGCGAGTTGTTTAACGTGGCTGCAAGCCGGCCGGCCCAAATCACCACGGGATGGCCTCCTGCATAGCCAAACCCCGCCTTGGCGTCAATCCGGCGATGCGCTAGGAAAGGCGGCAACAACGCGGAACGGCCGGGGGACAGGGCGAGTGACGGACGGATTGAGCGCAGCGACGGGCATCCTGCCGATGCAGGCCATCGCCGGCCTTGTGGACGACGGCGCCATCACCATCGCCCGCCCGCTCGATGCCGACCAGATCCAGCCGGCAAGCCTCGATTTGCGCCTTGGTCCGGTTGCCTACCGCGTCCGCGCCAGCTTCCTGCCCGGCCCCGGCCGCACTGTCGCCGACCGCCTCGAAGACCTGAAGCTGCACGAGATCGACCTGTCGAAGGGCGCCGTGCTGGAAACCGGCTGCGTCTACATCGTGCCGCTGCTCGAAGGGCTCGCCCTGCCCGCCGACATTTCCGCCTCGGCCAATCCGAAAAGCTCGACCGGCCGGCTCGACATCTTCACCCGTGTCATTGCCGACGGAACCCGCGCCTTCGATCAGGTGCCGGCCGGCTACAAGGGTCCGCTCTTTGCCGAAATCGGCCCGCGCACCTTCCCGATCCTTGCCCGCGCCGGCTCGCGCCTGTCGCAGATCCGTTTTCGCCGCGGCCACGCCATCCTCGACGACGCCGAGCTGACGGCGCTGCATGCCCGCGAGCGCCTCGTCACCAGCGACCCGGTCGACATCGCCGGCGGCATCGCCGTCTCGATCGATCTCAGCGGCAATGACGACGGCCTCGTCGGCTTCCGCGCCAAGCATCACACCGGCCTCGTCGACGTCGACCGCAAGGACGCCTGCGACGTCCTCGACTACTGGGAGCCGGTCTATTGCCGCGGCCGGGGCGGGCTCGTGCTCGATCCGGACGAGTTCTACATCCTCGTCTCCCGCGAGCCGGTGCACGTGCCGCCGGACTATGCCGCCGAGATGGTGCCGTTCGATCCGCTCGTCGGCGAATTCCGCGTTCACTACGCCGGCTTCTTCGATCCCGGCTTCGGCCATGTCGCGGCCGGCGGCGGCGGCGCCCGCGCCGTCCTCGAGGTGCGCAGCCGCGAGGTGCCCTTCATCCTCGAGGATGCCCAGATCGTCGGCCGCCTCGTCTACGAGAAGATGTCGGAGCGCCCGAAGAGCCTTTACGGCGAGGGCCTCGGCTCGAATTATCAGGCCCAGGGCCTGAAACTCTCCAAGCACTTCCGCGCCTGGCAATCGGGGCGATGAAGGCGCAGCACATTTCGCTCTTGGCAAAGGGCCGCCCCTCGGTCTAATCAAGAGGCCGAAGCGGGTGTAGTTCAATGGTAGAACGGCAGCTTCCCAAGCTGCATACGAGGGTTCGATTCCCTTCACCCGCTCCAGTTTTTCCGGCCCGTCAGCCGTTTTCCGCCTCTGCCGCCTCGAGCGCGTCGCACTCCGCGTCGGTGAACAGCCGCGAGCGCGTCAGGAACCGCTTGCCGGTGCCGTTCTCCAGCGAAAACATGCCACCCTGCCCGTCGACGACATCGATGATGAGCTGGGTATGCTTCCAGTAGTCGAATTGCGCCCGGGTCATCAGGAATGGCGCGCCGCCGATTTCGCCGAGCTGCACATCGCCGTCTCCGGTCATGAATTCGCCCTGCGGATAGCACATCGGCGCCGAGCCGTCGCAGCATCCGCCGGACTGGTGAAACAGCACCGGCCCGTGCGCCGCCTGCAGCTCGGCGATGAGCCCGAGCGCCGCCTCGCTTGCCAGCACGCGCGCCGGCACATCTTCCCTCGTCCTGTCCATGGGGCTCTCCGTCCCGTATCGAAAGACCAAATCGGCCGGAGCGACAGGGGGGATTGGTCGCTCCGGCCAGTCGGGTCCGCCGCCGTCCGGAGGAAGACGGCGACGGCCTTGCCCGAAGGGCGGCGCGTGGCCCGCCGCCCGATCGACCGCATCATCGGCCCGGTCGGTCGCCGGGCCGTGTCGATCAGAAGAAGCCGAGCTTCTTCGGGCTGTAGCTGACCAGCATGTTCTTGGTCTGCTGGTAGTGGTCGAGCATCATCTTGTGTGTCTCGCGGCCAATGCCCGACTGCTTGTAGCCACCGAACGCGGCATGCGCCGGATAGGCGTGGTAGCAGTTCGTCCAGACGCGGCCGGCCTTGATGCCCCGGCCGAAGCGATAGGCACGGCTGCCGTCGCGCGTCCACACGCCGGCACCGAGGCCGTAAAGCGTGTCGTTGGCGATCGACAGGGCTTCCTCGTCGTCCTTGAAGGTCGTCACCGACACGACCGGGCCGAAGATCTCCTCCTGGAAGATCCGCATCTTGTTGTGGCCCTTGAACACCGTCGGCTTGACGTAGAAGCCGCCCGACAGCGAACCGGCAAGGGCGTTGCGCTCGCCGCCGATCAAGAGTTCGGCGCCTTCCTGACGGCCGATGTCGATGTAGGAGAGGATCTTCTCCATCTGCTCGGAGGAGGCCTGCGCCCCGATCATGGTCGAGGGATCGAGCGGGTCGCCCTGCGTGATCGCCGCGACGCGGGCCAGCGCCCGCTCCATGAACTTGTCGTAGATGCTCTCGTGGATGAGCGCCCGGCTCGGGCAGGTGCAGACCTCGCCCTGGTTGAGCGCGAACATCACGAAGCCCTCGATCGCCTTGTCGAAGAAGTCGTCATCCTCGGCCGCGACGTCGGCAAAGAAGATGTTCGGCGACTTGCCGCCAAGTTCCAGCGTCACCGGAATGAGGTTCTGGCTGGCATACTGCATGATGAGACGGCCGGTCGTCGTCTCGCCGGTGAAGGCCACCTTGGCGATCCGGCTCGAGGTCGCCAGCGGCTTGCCGGCTTCAAGGCCGAAGCCGTTGACGATGTTGAGAACGCCCGGCGGCAGCAGGTCGCCGACAATCTCGGCCCACACGAGAATGCCCGCCGGCGTCTGCTCGGCCGGCTTCAGCACCACGCAATTGCCGGCGGCAAGCGCCGGGGCGAGCTTCCAGGCCGCCATCAGCAGCGGGAAGTTCCACGGGATGATCTGGCCGACGACGCCGAGCGGCTCGTGGAAATGATAGGCGACGGTGTCGTGGTCGATCTCGGCGATCGAGCCTTCCTGCGCCCGGATGCAGCCGGCAAAATAGCGGAAATGGTCGATCGCCAGCGGCAGGTCGGCGGCCGTCGTCTCACGGATCGGCTTGCCGTTGTCCCAGGTCTCGGCCGTTGCCAGCGTCGCCAGGTTGTCTTCCATGCGCTGGGCGATGGCGTTGAGGATGTTCGCCCGCTCCGCCGGGCTGGTGCGCCCCCAGGCATCCTTGGCGGCATGCGCGGCGTCGAGCGCCGCCTCGATGTCGTCCTTGTCCGACCGCGCCACTTCGCAGATCTTCTGGCCGGTGACCGGCGAGATGTTGTCGAAATAGCGCCCGGCCTTCGGCTCGACCCACTGGCCGTTGATGAAATTGCCGTAGCGCGCCTTGAACGGCGGGTTGTTGTGAGTAGTCATCGGTTTCCTCCCGAAGTTTCGATGAGGCCAATATTGGCAATCGACATGCCAAGTTCGCCGCTTGAACCGACGCGCTGTTCAGGAATTGGCTAGAGCGATGCGAAATAAATCGAATTTTAATTCGAGCCGGACTTGCCGGTTTGTCCGCTATGGACAGCCGCCTTTGTCTCCGACAGAATGCGTGGAAACCTACAACAACTAAGAAAATCACCTGTTGCAACTTGCAACAGCATGGGATGGAACGCATGGGCTCGACCGCCAGTCAACAGACGATCGCCGATGCGCGGCGCATGTTCTTTCGCGATGGAACGGTGCCGACGACGCTTGTTCCCTCGCCCATCCTGGAGAGCTGGCGCCGCTGCGCCGGAGCCGGCCTCGACGCGGCGAGCCGCCCGCGCATCGAGCCGCTGACCGCCGGCGAGCTGCGCCGCGAGCAGTCCCGCCACGACCTCCTGCGCCGGGCGAGCCGCGCCGAAATTGCCGCCCTTTCCGCCGTCGCCGGCGCCACCGACTGCATCATCGTGCTGACCGATCCGAGCGGCCTCGTTCTCGAGACGGTCGGCGATGCCGAGTTTGCCAGCCGCGCCGCCCGCATTTCCCTGAGCCCCGGCGCCTGCTGGGACGAGACGACCACCGGCACCAATGCCATCGGCACCGCGATCGTCGAGGGCCGGCCCGTCCTCGTGCGCGGCGGCCAGCACTATTTCGAGCCGCACCGCATCCTCTCCTGCGCTGCCGTGCCGATTCACGCCCCGACCGGCGAGATCATCGGCGTCATCGACCTGACCGGCCCGAGCGGCCGCACCGGCCGCCACAGCCTCGGCCTCGTCGACCTCGCCGTCGAGCAGATCGAGCACCGCCTGTTCGACGGCCGCTTCGCCGACTGCGATGTCCTCGCCCTCGCCGCCGATGCCTCGATGCTCGACACCTCGCGCGAAAGCATCCTCGTCTTCCGCGACGACCGCCTCGTCGCCGCCAACCGGTCGGGCCTGCGCCTTCTCGAAACCGATCGCGCCGCCATCGGCTCGGAGCGCTTCGAAACGCTCTTCAAGGACGAGCGTCCGCGCAGCGACGGCATCGAGACCCTGCGCACCCGTGCCGGCGCCAGCCTGTTTGCCAAGCGCCGCATCGCCCGGCAGGCCTGGGCGCCGGGGCGCGATCTCGCCGCCCCCGCCGATCCCGCAGCGCCGATCCTCGACCGCGACGCCACCGCCGCGCTCGAGCGCTCCGTCCGCCTCGTCAATGGCGGCGTGCCGGTGCTCGTCCACGGCGAAACCGGCTCCGGCAAGGAGATGTTCGCCCGGCGCATCCACGCCCTTGGCAAGCGCGCCACGAAACCGTTCGTCGCCATCAACTGCGCCGCCCTGCCGGAAAGCCTCATCGAGGCCGAACTCTTCGGCTACGAGGACGGCGCCTTCACCGGCGCCCGCCGCAACGGCGCCAGGGGTCTCCTGCGCCAGGCCGACGGCGGCGTTCTCTTCCTCGACGAGATCGGCGACATGCCGCTCGCCCTGCAGGCCCGCCTGCTCCGCGTCCTGCAGGACCGCGAGGTCCGCCCCCTCGGCGGCGGCAAGGCCGTGCCGGTCGATTTTCACCTCGTCTGCGCCACCCACCGGAACCTGAAGGAACTCGTCGACGACGGCCGGTTCCGCGCCGACCTTTATTATCGCGTCGCCCAGTACACCGTCGAACTGCGGCCGCTGCGCGATATTGCCGATCGCCGCGACGTCGTCGGCGCCCTCTGGCAGCGCCTCGCGCCAAACGGGCTGAAGCTCGGTGCGGACGCCCTCGATCGCATCGTCGCCCACGACTGGCCGGGCAATTTCCGCCAGCTTTCCGGGACGCTGCGCGCCCTCGTCGCCCTTGCCGGCACCGAGGAAGGCGAGATCGGCCTCGACATGCTGCCGGCCGACATCGCCGGAGGTCGAGACGAGGCGCCGGCGGGGGCGGCGAACGATCTCGAGGCGATCACCATCGCCGCCATGCGCCGGACACTTGAGGAAGCCGGCGGCAATGTCTCGCTTGCCGCCCGCCGCCTCGGCATCGACCGCACGACCCTCTACCGCCGCCTCCTCTGGAAGGCGAACTAGGACGCCCGGACTTAATCCCCGCCGCGACGGAACGCCCGCGCCGGGCGTCGAGACATTGCGTCCGCGCGGTGCTAGTTTGCCGGCCGATTTGCAGTCCGCTCCAGTATCGAGGAAATTCCGAAATGAAGACACCGATCCGCGCCATCGCGATCGCCGCTTCGCTGCTCGGCACCGCCATGTCGGTCGCCCCGCTCGCCGCCGATGAAATCCCCGGCTTCGTCTGGGAGGCCGTCTCGGGCGAAAGCGTGCCGGCGACCGCCTATTCCGGCGCCATCGATGGCAGCGCACCGACCCATCTTTGCCGGGTCATCAATCGCCAGGACGTCGAGATCGGTTATCTCGGCGAGGTCTTCTGCCAGATCGGTGGCGACGGCATGAACCGGCCCTACAGCATCTTCCAGGTGCTGACGGTGGCGCCCGGCGTCGACTGGGCCAGGGCCGAAGGCTCGAAAGCCCCTGCCGCATCGGTGAATTTCAGCAATGGCCGCGGCCCGGATTCCTTCGCCTGCCGCTTTCCCCATGACGAGGCGACCCTCGTCGGGACGCTGCGCGACGGCTTCTGTCATGCCGGCTTCAAGGACACCGAGCTTCAGTCGGACGCCTTCGACGTGCTGGTCTGGGCCGACGGCAAGGGTCCGGCGAAGTAACGCCGGCCCACGAAAGTTTGCCGGCGGCACTCAGATGTCGCCGGCGGTCTCCCCAACTGCCGGGATCCGGCGCCCGACCGCGATGATCGCCAGGATCGAGACATTCATCGAAATCGCGTAGATCATCGCCGGAATGGCAAGCTCCGGCACGCCGATGAGATTGATCGTCACGAACATCGCCACGGCAACATTCTGCAGCCCGCATTCGACCGCGATCGCAATCGCCGACGCCGGCTGCAGCCGCAGAAGCGCGGCAACGCCGAAGCCGGCCGCCATCGCAATGACATTGAGCGCCATCACCGCCGGCCCGACATCGCGCCAGTGCAGCGCGATCGCATCCCACTGCCCCCAGAACGTCGCAAAGACGATCGCCGCGAAAATCAGGCTGGCAATGCGTCGCGCCGTCGGCAGCACCGCCAGCGCCCCTCGCCCGGCCCTCGCCCGGATGCCCATGCCGATGACCAGCGGCAGGCCGGTGACGAGAAACACCGAACCGGCGGTCATGCCGAGCGGCAGCCGGATCGCCTGGCTGGTGCCGAGGAAATGCTCGAGCGCCGCGCCGACGACCAGCGGCACGGAGACGATCGACAGAAGGCTCGTTGCCGCCGTCATCGCGATCGACAGGGCCACCTCGCCCCGCGCCACCAGCGTCAGGAAATTTGACGTCACGCCGCCCGGCGCGGCCGCGACGACGACGAGGCCGACGCTCATCTCCGGCGAAAGGTCGAAAAGGCGTGCGAGCACCACCGCCAGCACCGGCAGGCCGAGGATCTGCACCGCAAGCCCGGCCGCGAACGGTCGTCCCGCCCGGCCGAGCCGGCGGAAATCCCGGCCCGTCAGCCCGAGCCCGACGACCGCCATGATGATGGCAAGGCCAAGGGGAAGAAGGATCGAGATCGTCGACAACTGGCGTCTCCCTGTCAGATGCCCTGAGGCGGATTGCCGAGGGGGCCGCATGTTCTGCGGCATGCGAATGGCTGGCCTGAACGAAAGTCAAGGCATTGCCGCAATTCAGTCGCTAACATGCGCCATCGCGAAATGATCGGAGAATTATCATGAACTTCCTTCGTCTGTCCGGCATCGTCGGCGCGCTCCTGTTGCTGGCCGCAGCGCCTCTCGATTTCGCCCGTGCCGAGACCAAGGTCGTCACCGAGGCGCCCGCTGCAAAGGACGATGTCCGCCGCCCGTTCATGCTGCGCGACGTGCGCAGCCGGGTCCTGACGGATCAGGACTTCCTCGGCAATTATCTCCTCGTCTATTTCGGCTACACCCATTGCCCGGACGTCTGCCCGACCAGCCTGCTGACCATTTCCGAAGTCATGAAGGGCCTCGGCGAGGACGCCAAGGGCGTCGTGCCGATTTTCATTTCGGTCGACCCGGATCGCGACACGCCCGAACACCTGCTCGAATACACCTCCGCCTTCGATGATCGTATCGTCGCCCTGACCGGGCCGCAGCAGTTCGTCGACGCCGCCATCGCCTCCTACAATGGCTATTACAAAAAGGTGCCGAGCAAGACGGAGCCGGCCGACTACACCATGGACCACACCGCCTCGATCGCCTTCGTCGACCCGGCCGGCAAGCTGATCACGCGCTTTGCCTATGGCGCCACGGTCGAGGAGATCGTCGCCCGCGTCCGCGAGACGATGACCGCCACCAGGTCGAACTGACACCGGCGGCGCGCCGTCATGTTCGACCGGCTGCTTCCGGCCGCCCTCGCCTTGTCGTTCGTCTGTTTCGCCGGCCAGCCGATGGCCGGCGAAGCGCTTTTCGCGCCGCTCGACATTCTCATCGAGCGAACTCTGGACGAGCCGCCGGAAGAATTCGTCATTTCCCATGAAGGCGGGACCGCCGTCAGCCTCGCCGACTGGCGCGGCCGCATCGTCGTCCTCAACATCTGGGCGACCTGGTGCCTGCCCTGCCGCGACGAAATGCCGAGCCTCGACCGCCTGAGCCGTCTCGTCGATCCCGATGACATCGCCGTCCTCGCGGTATCGATTGATTCCCGCGCCGAGCGCGCCGTGCGGCCGTTCTATTTCACCACCGACATCACCAGCCTGCCGGTGCTGACCGCCGACGGCCGCGCCGTCGTCGGCGCCCTCGGCGACCAGACGATGCCCTTTACCGTCGTCCTCGGGCGCGACGGTCGCGAGATCGCCCGCGTGCGCGGTCCGGCCCGCTGGGATGACGCCCGCTTTGTCGACTGGCTGAAGGACAAGGCGCTGCAGGACAAGGCAAAGCCGGCGAACTGATGCCCGCCGGCTTCAATTGTCAGTCCGATCGCCGCATCGCCGGCGAGCCTTGGCGAGACGGGCTCGCCACTTTTCCCGATCAGACGAGGTCGGTGCTGCGGAAGCGCCAGAAGCCGATCCCCGCGAGCACGAGGCCGAGCACCGTCGGATAGACCAGCGACCAGACGATGTAGCCCGTGGTGCCGAAGGCATCGAGGATGACATAGGCCGACGGGCCGAGCAGCACCAGGTCCGGGTCGAACAGCATCATCGCCGCCGTGCGGAACACCTGCATCGGATTGGCAAGGGCGATGCCGATGATCGTCTCGGGCGGAAGCTGCTCGCGCACCATGACGCCAAGCAGGATGAGGTCAAGGAAGAGCAGCAGCACCAGCCAGACGAGGAAGGCCGCGCCCTGGGCGACGTCGGTCGAGCGCGCGACGCTCGAGACCAGAAAACCGATGCCGAGGAAGCAGACGGAGAGCGAGATGAGCAGCGCCGAATAGTAGACGATCTGCTCGTAGGGAATATCCGCCCCCTTCGCCGCGCCATAGGCAACCGCCGCCATCATGGCGAGGAACACCGGCAGGAACACGGAAAGGAACCGGCCGAGGAAGCGGCCCCAGTACCAGGCGCCGAGCGGCACCGGCATCGCCAGCATGTATTCGAAAATGCCGCTTTCCCGGTCGCCGGCAAGCGAGCGCACCGTCGTCAGCAGCACGAAGATCGGCAGGATCGCCATCGATAGCTGGATATAGGTGACGAGCAGCCGGCTGAGGCCGGTAAAGCCCATCACCCGCGACTCGGTCAGCCCGAACGCGAACAGCGCCAAGACGAGGCCGCCGAACACGAAGGCATAGACAAAGAACCAGCGCGCCCTCAGCGACTCGGTCAAATCGAGCCGGGCGGTCACCAACAGATTGCTCAACGTTGCTCTCCCTGTGCGACGTCGGCGGGGTCGTGATTGCAAAGATGGGGAGAGCCCGCAACGACCACCCGCTTCGACATCTCCGCGAAGGTGACCGCTCCCGGTCGCGCATCGGCAACCGCACCGAATCCGAAAGCCATCGGGCTGACCTGATCGGTGAGGAAATATGCCGCCCGTGCGTCGAGCCAGGTCTTGCCGGTTTCCACATCCATGACGAAGAACTCGACGTCGGCATCGTCTTTCCACGGCTGTTCGTCGAGGAACAGCACGGCATCACCGATATCGTCGAAATTGAACGTCTTGTGCTTCGGCCCGCCTCTGATCTGCGCCGCAAAGCGCGGATCGGAAATGATCATCCGGCAATAGTCGCAGCCGTCGCGGCCAAACTTGACCGCAACAGGACCGGTCTTTTCCTCGCTGTTGCAGCCGGCAACGCCGGCAAGAACGACGAAGGCCACAGCCTTGCCGCCCGCAACGAGAAATTCTCGGCGCTCGATCATCGCCAGTCGTCTCCCTCGGACATACCCGCCAGAGCCCGAAGGCTGCAGCGGCCGATCCGCGTTCAGTTCACCGTCTCCCCGGCACCCGGAGAGCCGCCGCTCGAGCGCGCCTTGTCGACGAGCTCGATATCGGCAAGCAGGCCCGCATAGCGCGCCAGCATGCCAAGGAAGCGCATCCGATCAGGTCCTGCGACTTCGCCCCGCCAGACCCGGTCATCCTCGCTGCCGGAAAAACCCCATTCCGCAATCGCCCGCGCAAAGGCGGTGTCGCTGCGCGCCGCCACAAGGCGGCATTCCTGCACCGCCGACGCATCGCCGGCATCCTCGACCCGATCGTCCAGCACCACCCGGCCGCGGTCGACTTCCACCACCCGATTGACGAGACCGGAAATCTCGTCGAGGCGGTGCGAGGAAATGATCATCGGGATGTCCGCCCGCTCGGCGAGCAGCCCGAACAGCACCCGCCGCGCGGCAGGATCGAGGTTGGCCGTCGGCTCGTCGAGGATCAGCATCCTGACCGGCCGGCCGAGCGCGATGGCAACGAGGATCTTCTGCTTCTGGCCGCCCGACAGCTTGAAGAACGGCCGGCTGCCGATTTCCTCGAGGTCGAGGCCGAGCGCCTCGGCGATCCGGCCGATCTCCGCCCGGTCGCCATCGCAGACCGCCGCCGCAAACCGCACGAGATCGCGCACCGGCATCTTCAGCGGCGGCGGCAACTGCGGCACGAAGCCGATGTCGCCAAGCACCGCATGCCTGTCCGAGCGCGGCTCCTTGCCGTTGACGCGGATCGAGCCGCCATGGGTGTATTCGCCAAGCAGGCAGCGGATCAGCGTCGTCTTGCCGGCGCCGTTCGAGCCGATGAGCGCGATCCGGTCGCCGTCCTCGATCTTCAGCGACAGCGCATCGAGCACCCGCGTGCGGCGAAAAACCTTGGTGACGGCTTCGATTTCGATCACAGCAGGTCTCCGAGGCCCTTGATCTTGAAGTTCAGCGCGCCCGTCGGGCAGGCTTCGATGCACATGCCGCAACGGGTGCAGTCGGCGCCGATCGCCAGTCTGACATCCGCCGCCCGGCCCTTCTTGGTGATCTCGAGCACATGCGGCACGAGGCAGACCTTGCGGCATTCGCCCTCATGCAGGCAGTTCTCGAGCTTGTATTCCACATGGATCGGCGAGGTGCTGCCGACGAGACCGTAGGTGAGGCCGATCGGACAGATATACCGGCACCAGAACCGGCGGATATAGAAAATCTCGATGACAAGCAGAACACCGACCCACACGAGGGCGAGCCCGCCGCCATAGATGAGCGCGCGCGACAGGATGCCGACCGGCGAAATCGTCTCGAACACCGTGTAGCCGGTAACGAACGCCAGCACCGCGAACACCAGCCAGAGCACGATCCTGAGACGCCGGTCGAGCGGATGATCCTCGACGATTTTCTTGTCGGCGAGCTTCAGGTGAACCATCTCGGCAAATTCGGCGACGAGGTGATAGGGGCAGGCCCACGAGCAGAACGATCGCCCGCCGGCCAGCCACCACAGGAAGCCCACCGTCACGATGCCGATGACGAGATTGATGAGGATTTCCTTCTGCGCCAGCACCACCTGCAGCGCCGCGTTCAGGTCGGCCATGTGGAAGCCGACGAAGCGTGATGCCGTCAGCGCGCCCTCGACGAGCTGCACGTCGAACCAGTAGGAAATGACGAACAGCAGATTGATGAGGATGATCGACGACCAGCGCCATTTGCGCCACTTGTAGCTCGTCTTCTTGTGGGCGAGCTCCTCGCGGATCGCCGCGACGCGCAGGCGCCGCTGCTCCGGCTCCGCCTTGAAGTCGTGCTGCGCCTTGGCCGCTTCGGTGTAGTCGAGGCGGCTCGGCTCGGCACCGAGCATCATGCGGATGGATTCCAGCCAGTACCTCATGCCGCCCCCCACACCTTGCGCTCGTCGATGACGATGCAGGCCGGCTCGACCGGACAGATCATCTCGCACATGCCGCAGCCGACGCAGGCCTCATGGACGACCGGCGTGCGCCGCTTGTCGGCCGGATCGTCCGACACCGGCTCCATCGAGATGGCGTTCTCGATCGGGCATTCCCGCACGCAGAGATCGCAAAGCTCGAGCTCGTAGGGGTGATCCGCGATCGCGATCGGCGTCCAGCGGTCGACCTCGACATAACGGTGCAGGCCGGTGTCGCGCGCTGCGCCTTTGAAGCCTTCGCCCTTGCGGGCCAGACAGGCATCCGGCCGGTCGAGCCGGGCAAGGCCCATGCGCACCTGTTCCTTCTTGTCGATCTCGTGCGTCAGCGCCCCGGTCGGGCAGGCAAGCACGCACTGCACCGCGTCGCAGGAGAAATCACAGGCCTGCGCCCGCGCGTCGATATAGGGAACGCCGATGCCGAAACCGTCGGTGACGCCGGCCAGCTTGATCGCCTCGACCGGGCAGACCTGGACGCACTGGCCGCACTTGATGCAGGACGCAAGGAAAGCCTTCTCGGCGAGCGCCCCGGGCGGCCGGAGGCGCGCCGCCAGCGTCTTCAGAATCGGAATGTAGCCGGTCAGCGAGAGCGCCACGGTCGCCGATCCGGCGAGCGCCGACAGAAGCAGCGTGCGCCGCTCTCTCTGTTGCTTGGGAGTGAGTTGCTTTGCCATCTTGCTTTCCCGCGGTGCTGAAAGAGGCGGTCAGTCCGATTCGAGGCCGAACGGATTGACCCGCTCCTTCTTGGCATCCTGTGCCGCATCCTTGCGCGGGCCGACATCGGCCAGCACATGCGGCTTGGCATCCGTGAGCATCACGATCGGCTCGGTGAACGGCGCCAGCCGCTCCAGCAGATCGAGTGCCGAGAGCAGCGGCGTGCCCTTGAAGAAAGCCGCATTGGGAACGTCCATCCACAGCCGGTCGGCATAGACCATCATGGTGTAGGGCTTGTCGCCGACACCGTCATGGTCCCGATCGAAGCCCTCGTAGTCGTCCCAGTGATTGCTTTCCCAGGTATTGCGCGCCGCGCCGGCGTATTCGTTTACCGAAACCTGCCGGATGTTGTTCGAGAAGTCGTTCCCCTCGAAGATATTGCCGATCCAGTCGTTGAGAAACAGCACGCCCGTCGAGTTGAACGCGATTTCGTTGCGCAGGATCCGGTTCGTCGTCTCCGGCTGGAACGGCGACACGTCGAGATAGATGCCGGTCGCGTTGTAGAGGATCTCGTTGTCGGTGATCTCGACGTTCGAGGTCTCCTTCAGGCCGACGCCGACGCCGGTCGGTCCGAGCGCCTTGAACAGGCGATTGCCGCGCACGACGATGTCGTCCGAATACATCAGGAAGATGCCGACCGAATTGCCGTCGATCGTATTGCCCTCGACGAGATTGTACTTCGAATACATGAAGTGCAGGCCATAGCGGCCGCCGCTGATGCGGTTGCGCGCCAGCGTGTTGGCCTCCGAGTACCAGACCACCATGTCGCGTGAGCCGGAGACCGTGTTCTCCTCGATCACGTTGTACCGGCTGTACCAGAGCCGCACCGCATCGCCCTTGACGCCAAGGCCGCTGTCGGCCTTCGAGGTGATGAGGTTGCGCCGCACGACATTGCTGTCCGACTGCTGCAGGTCGACCCCGAACAGGCAATCCTCGATGACGAGGTCCTTGACGTTGTTGGAATCGCCCTCGACCCGCACGCCCGCATCGATGTCGTTGTGCGACTCGCCCGATCCGATGATCCGGACGCCCCGGATGGTCGCGTTGTCCGTCTGCAGCGTCACGACCGTGCCCTTGCCACCGCCGTCGATCGTCACCGCGCCGCCGCCGTCAACCAGCATCGGCTTGGTCACCACCACCGGCCCGGCATAGATGCCCGGCTCGAGCAGCAGCACTTCATTTTCCTCGGCCGCATCAAGAAGCGGCTGCAACTGGCGGATTTCCGCCGTTGGCGAGGGCGCCGCAACGGCCGCGGCCGCGCCAAGCGCCGCGACCGCAAGGGATGCAAGGAACCGTGAGCCGCCAGGCATCGTCGGTCTCCTCAGGCCTCGCCGCTCTTTTCCGCCCGAAGCGACTTCAGGCGGATGAGCGCGGCCAGCGCCAGGAGCACCGAGAACGCCAGCATCAGGCCGAAGCCGATGTTCGGGTAGGAATGCGTGGCGAACTGCGCCACCTTGCCCTGGCCGAACACGGTCGGCATGAACGGCTTCAGCGTGAAGGCGCCCATCTCGTTGAGGCTGTGGCCATACCACCAGAGCCAGGCCGAGTATTCGATGATGAAGAACACCGGCAGCATGATCGGCACGACGACCAGCAGCCAGTAAAGCAGGCTGCCCGTGCGCCAGGCCGCGATGAGGAGGAACACCATCGCGCCGAGCACCACCCAGAAGAGGGCCTTGGCCACGAGGTCGGTGGTCGCCACCATCGGGTTGATTTCCACCGGATTGTTGAACCAGCGCCCGAGGCTCTTCTCATAGTGCCATCTCAGTACCTGGAGATTGCTGCCGTTCCAGGCTTCCTGTTCGGCCGTCGGCTTGCGCTTCTGGTCGTTCTCGAACGAGGACTTGATGGCGATGATGTTGTCGGCCTTGCTCTTTTCGGTCGCAACCGTGATTGCCTTCTTTTCCGTTCCCTCGTTCGCGTTCTGGCGCATCGCGCGGCGCAGTTCGGCAACGATCGGATGAAGGTTCTCTTCCTCCGCCGCTTCCTTCTCGAACTCGGTCTGGTCGAGCGACGTCACCATCGCCGCGACATAGCCCTGACTCTGGTAGTCGATGCCGTCCTTGCCGTACATCGTCATGTACATCCACACGGCAATGCCGCCGAAGCCGACCGCCATGACCCCGACCCGCGCTTTCGGATTGCGGATCATGAAGCCGACGAGCATCACCCCGAGCAGCGACAGCAGGAACGGCGAATAGGCCTTCTCGATGACGCCGCCGGCCGCGATCGGATACATGCCGACGAAATGGTTGATGGTGTCCATCTCGTGCACGCAGTCGAGCACGACGTCCTCGTCGATCTCGGCCTTGTCCACCTTGCGGCAGCCGTTGAAGACGCCGTTCATGTGGAAATTGATGCGCACGCCGTCCGGAAAAGCCTCCGGCGGATAGTTCGGCGCCGTCAGCGCCACCCACCATGTGGGAACGAAATAGATGGCAACGAGGAGGATGGCGATTGCCGCGGCCGTCGTGAAGACGACGACTGCCTGCGCTTGGTCTGCGACTTAGAAGTCATGGGAGTACCAGCCGCTGGCCCGCCTTCGAGCGGGCCGTCCGTCAGCGCATGAAATGATCGTTGCCGATCAATCGAAATCCGGATTGATGTAGCCGACCGGGGCGAGCATCTCCGCGTCCGGCTTCAACCGCACACGTCGAGCACCGCCTTCGGTGTCCTGCTCGGTGAAGTCGTTGATCTGCTTCACCATATCCGGATTGGTTGCGCCGTTTGCCTTCCTTTGATCCAGACGAACTGGCGCAGCAGATATTCGCAATGCTGGCCCTGATGCGCGGATAGAACTTCTCGTTGTCGCCCTGGCCCTGATCGCCATGGCAGCGCACGCAGTTGTCCTTGTAGAGCTGCGCACCATGCTCGAGGTCGTCACCGGCGCCGACGCCCGGCTCCGGGTTCATCTTCATGTGCGAGATGTAGTAGGAAACGGCCGCGATCGCATAGGGGCCACCGCCGACTTCCGGCGCCACGGCCTTCGATCTCCTTGGGCAGCGCGAACGGATACATCGTCGGATTGTCGCGGTTGAGCGCGCGTGAATGTCGGCGAGTTGCTTGATGATGACTTCCGGACGCTGGCCGGCACCTGCGGAAGGTGCCGATCGGCCGAGCCCCGCCTTCCGGCATGTGGCATGCCGAGCAGACCAAACACCGCAAGACCGTCCGCCCTCGAGCTCTTCCTGGCGTCTTGTCCTTGAACGTCTGATAGGCCACCGTCGCTTCATCCTGCCTCCGCCACCGCCTTCGTTCCAGGCCTTGGCTGCGGAACCGTGAGCGCCATGGCGCCGGCGGCTGCGAGAAGTGCACCTTGCTGCTCTTGATCATTGTTCAGTCCTCGGTTCGGTCCAGCCCGCTTGGTTCCGGGGGGATCAGGGCTGGTTGGTGGTCGATCTGCGAGAGGTAGCGTCGGCAATGCGCCCGATCGTCTCGTCGTCGAGCTTTTTCACGAATGGCAACATCAGCTTGGATGAGCCATTGTTGCGCACGCCGTCACGCATGTCCTTGATCTGAATCGCGATGTAGGACGCCTTCTGGCCTGCGATAAAGGGATAGAGCGGCGACGTCGGCTTCTTGCTGTCGATGCCGTGACAGGTCTGGCACTTGCCCTTCTTGTAGTCCTCTGCGCCCTGCGCAAGGCGGGGTCAGCATCGATCGGCGCCTCGGGCGCTCTCGGCGAGGCCGGCTGCAGCGAGGTAAGCCAGGACACGATATCCCGACCTCGTCGTCGGTGATGCGCCGCTCGCCGGCCGGCGAAACGAGTGCGCCCTTCATGCCGTCGGTGCGCGGATTGCCGGTCGCATCGGGGCTGCCGACGCGCTTGCCCCCGAGAATGTCGGCACCTGGCGGAGCATGTATCCGACTGGCCGGCAACGTTCGGGTAGTCCTGGATCGCAAGCACGCCGCCCTTGCCATGGCAGGCAATGCAGGTCTTGCGCAGATAAAGCTTCTCGCCCGGATGCTTTTCCTTCTTGGCAGGTGCCGCCTCGGCACCGGCAGCGGCCGGCTCGCCAGCCGGTGCGGTCTGCGCAAGGGCGATGGAGGGCAGCGCCACGCCGATCATCGCGGCAAGGGCAAGGCTCGAAAAGCGTCGAATTCCGGTCATCGTCTCTGGTTCCTTGTTCTTAGGAGAGAAGGGGGCGGTTGCCCGCCCCCTTCCCGGCATTCCGCCAGAGCGGACGATTACTTGCCGACCACCTTGGCGCCGTTCTGGTCCAGATAGGTCTTGGCGCGCAGGCCGATATCGGCCGCCTTGACCTGATACTGGAACCACTGCTGGGCCCACAGGGTGGCGTTCTGCCAGTCCTTCGCCGCCGCATAGTCGTCAGTCTTCTTCTTGGCGTCGGCCGCGAAGTTGAGCTGGTCGGTGGCGTCCTCGACGAGGGCCACGACGGTCGGGAAGTCCTTGAAGTTCCGCTGCGTGATGTACTCGACGACGCTGTCGATCACGGCCTGGGTGTCGGTGTTGGTCTTCACCTGCTTGGTGTAGTCCTCTTCCGCGTAGGCCTGGCCTTCCTTCAGCGCCGCGCCTTCCGCCGCCACGCCCTTCGGACGGACGAGCAGATAGCCCTGCATCTCAAGATGCAGCGCCGAGCAGAACTCGGTGCAGTAGTACGGATAGACGCCGGCCTTCTCGGCCTTGAACGTCGCCGAAACCGTCTTGCCCGGCTCGACCGACAGGTTCACGTTGTGAGCCCGCAGGGCAAAGCCGTGCGTCTCGTCTTCGGCGCGCTCGACGTTGGTGAAGTGCAGAGAAACGGTCTCGCCTTCCTCGACGTCGATGATTTCCGGCGTGATGTGCGACCGGATGAGAGTGCCGTAGACGTGGACGGTGCCGTCACCCGTGCGCTCGATGCGCTCGCGGCCCGGAAGGGTGCGGAACTCGGACTTCTCGTCCTTGCGGCTGTCCCAACCGGTCTGGTAACGGACCTTCGGCTGCAGCTTGTCCGCCGAGATGGCAACCGCGTAGTGCGGCTCGCCGAGCGGCAGCGGCATGTCGTAGAGCAGTTCCATCTTGTCGTTCGAGATGTCGATGAGCTGATGGTTCTGCGGATGCAGCGGCCCGACCGGGTTGAAGCGGTCGATCGCGAGCTTGTTCAGCGAGACGAGGTAATGGCCCTTCGGCTTCGTCGTGTCGCCTTCCATGCTCATCAGATGGCCAATGTTGTAGTGGACCGAGATCTTGTCGAGGACCTTGCCCTCGCAATAGTCCCACTTGGTCACCTGGCTGTCGACGTAGATCGACGTGTAGACCACGCATTCCTTCGAGTCGTACTGGTTATGCAACGGGCCAAGGCCCACCTGCACCTGCGTATGCAGCGACTTCTTCAGGTCGAGGATGGGGATACCATAGGGATCCTTGTCCACGAAATCCTTGGCGTCGATGAGCGCCATGATCTTCTCGAACGAGTAGACCGACGCGTGCGTGTCGAGCTTGCCGGCGACGATGATGTACTTGCCGTCCGGGGAAACGTCGACGCCGTGCGGGCTCTTCGGCTCGGGAATGAGGAAGAGGATGCCTTCGGCAATGGCGGTGTCCATCGTGATCACGTCGTGATCATTGATCCTGGTCGCCTTGCCGGCCGCGACAAGCTCGGCCGCCTTCTTCCAGTTGATGACGTGCAGGAAGTCGGTGTCTTTCTGCGAGCAACCGGCCTCGAACGGCGGACGGCCGCTCTCGATGCCGCCGATATAGCGCTCGGTGCAGAACGAGTTGGTGAACGACCAGCCGTCGGAAACCAGCTTGCCGGCGTCCGAGAGATCCTGGCTGTACGGCGGCAGCTCGACCGAGAACGACTTGGCAGCGTCGATGCGGCCCTTCTCACGGTCGAACTTCCAGTAGGTCACCGCGCCGCGATACTTCTCGTTGAATTCCGAGAGCGGCACGTAGTCGTTGGTGTACGGGCCGGCGTACTGCGTCGCTTCGATGACGTACTCGGTGTTCGGCGTGACGAAGGCGCCGCCGTGCTCCGACTTCATGATCGGATTGACGACGATCTGCTTCGTCTCGAAGTCCTTGAGGTCGATGACCGCGATGCGCGGATTGGCCTTGTCGTTGATGAACAGCCACTCACCGTCATACTCGCCGTTCGTCTCGGAGAGGCCGGGATGGTGGGTGTCACCGTAGTTGATGTCCTTGCCGTCGATCCGGCCCTGGGCGAGCACGGCCTTCGACTCGTCGTCGAAGCCATAACCCTGCCACGGCTCCGGCGTGAACACGGCGATGTACTTCAGGATGCGCATCGACGGGATGCCGTAGACCAGAATCTGGCCGCTCTGGCCGCCGGACGAGAAGACGAGATATTCGTCACGTCCGCCGGTCGGGACGTAGGTCTTGGCTGCGGCGAGAAGATCTTTTTCCGTCAGATTGCGACGCTTCATAACGTCTTGCAGGGATTCGGCCGCAAAGGCCGAGCCTACGAAGGCGAGACCCATCCCGGCGATTGCCGAGCAGGTAAGCAGGCGTTTCAACGTTCCTGTCATGACAAGTGCCCCTATTCTGATGATGACCGGCTCGTCCGTCGGGCCGGCATCCAGCTATGGCAATAGCGCGCCCTCGTGGGCGCGGTGACGCCAATGCTGCATTCCGATTAGTCCATCGTAACAGGCCCGCACTTGACCAACGACAAGCGAGAAGTTGAGTCCCATGCCCTGGGCGCGACCCTGCCATGCCCGAGACTGCCGGATTCGCGAAGCCGGGGAAATGATTATAATCAACCGATCACGTGAGTTATTCTAAATAAATGAAACAGAACACGAATTCGGGATTTGTGACGAACGCGTTCAGCCGCCGCAAACAACGGTGGACAATACTACGGACGCAACCATCAGGAATTGCATTGCGCCAGTGCCGGCAAGGTATTTGTTGAGTTCTGCTGATACCGGAACGTGCCGGATCCGCGCTGCCAGTACCGAGGCGAGAACGAGCAGCGGCACGAATGCGACAAGCCCCGCCGTGCAGGACGGCCAGGAGAGCGACAGCGCCCCTGCGACACCTAGCCCCAGCAGCACGCCGTAGAGCCTTTGCGCATGTCTCTCGCCGATGAGAATGGCGAGCGTGCGCCGGCCCGCCCGCCGGTCCGAAACCCGGTCGCGGTGATTGTTGACGAGCAACACCGCCGCCGCCGGAAATCCCATCGCCACACCGGCGGCCAGCACGTCGCCGCTGAGATTGCCGGTCTGCAGGAAATAGGTGCCCCCGACCGCCGCCACGCCGAAAAAGGCGATGACGAAAAGCTCGCCGAACGGCGTGTGCGAGATCGGTCGCGGCCCCGACGAATAGGCAAGGCCGCAAAGGATCGACAGCACGCCGACCGCAATGATCGGCAGCCCTCCGACGGCGGCAAGGCCGAGCCCGCAGAGCGCCGCGATGAAGAAGCTGGAAAGCGCCGCGGCGCGCACGGTCGCTGCCGGCAACAGGCCGAGCGCCGTCACCCGCGGCGGGCCAAGCCGGTCGGCGCCGTCATGGCCGCGCGCCCCGTCGAGCGCATCGTTCCAGAGATTGGTGCCGATCTGGATGGCGATCGCGCCGACGAGCGCCATCGCAAACACCGGCACATCGAGCCCGCCGGCATCGCGAAAGGCAAGAAAGCCGCCCATCGCCACCGGGCTGATCGACAGGAGAAGCGTCTTCGGCCGGGCCGCCATCGACCAGACCGAATACCCCGACTTTGCGGCGCCGCCCTCGGCTGGCGCTTCCGGCACGCCGAGACGGCTCTCGTATACCCGCTGGTCCATTGGCTACTCCGCCGGCTTCCTTGCGACATGTATCGCGGCGACGCCGAACATAAGCTTTTCGACGGCAACGTCCACGAACCCGGCGTCGGTAAGACTGGCCGACACCGCCTGCGCGGACGGAAAGATCTCGATCGAATCGACGAGATAGCGATAGGCGTCCCGGTCCCGCGCGATCATCGCCCCGAGCAGCGGGATCGTGATCCGCGAATAAAGCCGGTACGGCAGCTCGAACCAGCGGTCCGGCTGGGAAAACTCCAGGATGTGCAGTTGCCCGCCCGGCCGCAGCACCCGGAAGATCTCGGCGATCGCCCGCGTCGGCTCGGTCATGTTGCGAAGCCCGAACGACAGCGTCACCGCGCCGACCATGGCGTCGCCGAACGGCAGCCGCTCGCCCTCGGCGGCAACAAGCGGCGCAGCCGCGCCGAGCCGGCCGCTGGCAACCCCGAGCATCGCCGTGCTGGGATCGCAGACCATCACCGGCTGCCCCGGCAGCCGCGCCATCAGCCGCTCCGCGATGTCGCCCGTGCCCCCGGCAAGATCGACGATCGGCCCCGCCACAGGCGCCGCGACGCCGCCCGCGAACCGCGCCTTCCAGCCCCGATGCATGAAGCCGCTCATCAGGTCGTTCATCAGGTCGTAGCGCCGCGCGATGTGGTCGAAGACCGCCCGCACCCGCGCCCGGCGCGTCGCCGGATCGACATCGTTATGTCCGAATGTCCGTGAAAGGTGTTCCATCCGCCCGTTCCCGGCCGGGCGATCCTGGCGACGCCCGCCTCTGAAGCTTTTCCTGTATCCGCCATTTCGTCAGGCGGATAAAGATGATCGTCCGATTACGACCGTCAAGGGCAACGATCGGACGCCCTCGCCCCCGTCGGGCGAGGCGCAGCACCCTTGATGTCTTCGTCAGTCGGCGCGCCCGGGTTTTCCGGCTTTGCCGGCAAATGCCTCGGGCAGGTTGACCACGCCGCGAAACTCCGTTTCCTCGAAGGTCGCATTGGCAAGGTCGGCGCCATCGAGATTTGCCCCGATGAACACCGTCGAGATGAGGGTCGAGCCGCGCAGCTTGGCCCCGGAAAGGTCCGCCCCCGAGAAATCGACCTCCTCGGCGCTCGCCCCTGTCAGATCGACATTGGCCAGCCGCGCCCAGCGGAAATCCGAGCCGTAGAGCACCGCCCGCAGCATGAACACCCGCGAGAAGTCCGCCCGGCGGAACCGGGAATCCTCCATCGAGATGTCCTTCATGAAGGCGCCGCGGAAATCGGCGTCATCGCCGTTCGCGCCGGCAAGCTCGGCGCCGAACATGAAGGTCTTGACGAAATCGCCGCCGGAAAGATCGGTCTGCGACAGGTTGGTGTGAAAGAGATCGGAACCCGTCATGTCGATCCGCCGCATGCGGCAGCCGGCAAGGTTGGCCCATTTGAGGTTGGCGCCGCGCACGATCGCGCCGGTGAGGTCGCAACCGGAAAGGTTCGACGTCGAAAGGTCGACCCGGCTGAGATTGGCGCCATGCAGGTCGACGCCGGCCATCTGCCGCCCGGCAAAGGAACAATGGCGCAGGTCCGTATGCGGCGCCGGCGCCTCGCAGTCCCCCTTCGCCATCGCCTCGACGGCCCGCCCCTCGCCAGCCGCAAGGACGCCGGCAAACAGCAGGCCAAACCCGGCAACAAACGCCAAGGGCCGCAGGCGGACCTTGGTCCCCCTGCGGCCGCCGCCGCACTTGTTGCCCCCCGTACTGGCAGCGCCGCGGCTGTTCGTTGTCGTCCGAATATCCGGAAAGAGCATGCCGTCCACTCCAATCAGCGGCCGGCTTTATTTGCCCTGCGCGGCCTCGACCTTCTTCGCGATCTCTTCATAGCGCTCGTTGGCGCCATCGGGAAGCTGATGCGCGATGCCGCGATGGCAGTCGATGCAGGTCTTGCCCTCGTCGAAGCCCTCTTCGTGACGGTCGGCGCTGCGCGACTCCTGCACGCCGAAATCCATGGATTCGGAATCGTGGCAGTTCCGGCATTCCCGCGAATTGGTCTTCTTCATGGTCTCCCAGACGTGGCTGGCAAGCTCGAGGCGCTTGGCCTGGAACTTCTCGCGCGTGTCGATCGTGCCAAGCACCTTGTGCAGGAGCTCGTTCGACGCCTGGATCTTGCGGATCATCTTGTGCGTCCACTCCTTCGGCACGTGGCAGTCGGTGCACACCGCGCGCACGCCGGAGCGGTTGTAGTAGTGGATGGTCTCCGTGTACTCCTGGTACACATTGTCCTTCATCTCATGGCAGGAGATGCAGAATGTCTCGGTGTTGGTCGCCTCGACGGCCCAGTTGAAGCCGCCCCAGAACATCACGCCGAGCACGGCGCCAACGAACAACAGGCCGATCAGGCGCTTTGACGACGTCCCCATGGACTTCCCTTCCTCACTCATCGTTCGATCCTCGCCGACGTCCGGCGAGGCCGGACGCCGATGCCGCCGTCGCCCATTCGCCGGCGGCATAGCCAACCTTGAACGCGACGCGTCCGTCTGTCCCGCTTACTTTGCGCCCGCGAAGGTATTCTCGATGAGCGGCGAGGCATCGAGCTGCGGCACGTGGCACTGGTTGCAGAAATGCCGGCGATCGTTGACCTTCTCGAGCTTGTTGCCGTCCCGGTCGACGAAATGGCTCTCGCCGATGACGGGCGCCTTTTCCTTCTTGAAGTTTTCCGGACCGTGGCAGTTGAGGCAGGTGTTTTCTTTCAGCGTGATGCGGTCATTGTCAATGTTGTGCGGAATGGTCGGCGGCTGCAGCTTCCACGACCGCTCGAAGCCGCCGCTCGCGGTTTCCTGCTTGTGCCGGTCCGGCGCCTGGTCGTCGGCGGCATCGAGCGGACGGTCGCCGCGCAGCGACAGCACCTCGGCCGAAACGCCGAAGCTGAGGCCGATCGTCGCCGCGAGGAACACACCCGCCAGAGTCGTCTTGATAAAGGCTCTCATTTCATCCTCCTGATGTTCGATCTCACGCGATCTGCTTTTCCTTGCCGGATTCCGCCCCTGCGGGGTTCGCCCCGGTTTCCGGCTGAACGTGGATGGTCGGCGGCGTGACCAGCGCCCGGCCCCTCAGGCCGAACGCGTAGACATGGTTTGGACAGATATCGATGCACCGGCCGCAATTGGTGCACGCACCTGAAAGGATGACGGGACTGCCGTTCGGCGCGCTCTTGACGGCCGGCGGAATGACCTGCGCTTCCGGGCAGACCTCGTAGCATTCCATGCAGTCGTCGCAGTTCGCCCGGCCGTCTGCGCGCACCCGAAGGACACTCTTGGCGCCAAGCAGGCCGTAGAACGCGCCCATCGGGCAGATGTGGCCGCACCAGCCATGCCGGGCAACGAACACATCGAACAGGAAAATCGCCGCCAGCACCGCCCAGCCGAAACCCATCCCGAAGACCAGGCCGCGATTGACGATCGAGACCGGATTGACGAGTTCGTAGGCGAGCGAGCCGGTCGCCACCGAAACGATGAACACCAGCGCCAGCATGTAGTAGCGCGTCGACGGCTTCAGCTTGGCCGACTGGCGGATATCGAGCTTGCGTCGCGTCCAGTGCGCCGCGTCGGTGACGATGTTCACCGGGCAGACCCACGAGCAGAACACCCGCCCGCCGACGAGGAAATAGAACACCGCAACGATGACGGCACCGATCAGCGCCGCCGAACTGAAGCCGGCAAATCCCGTTGCCAGCATCTGCAGGAACACCATCGGATCGGTCAGCGGCACCGTGTCGAAGACGAGGCTCGACACGAGATTGCCTTTCAGGATCCAGATCCCGGCCCACGGCCCGAGAAGGAACAGACCGATGATCGCAAGCTGCGAAATTCGACGCAGGATCAGGTATTTGTAGGCAGCGAACCAGCCTTTTTCGGCGATTGCGTCCTTGCCGAGATCTTTGAGAGGAGTGGCCATCACTGCGCTCCCGGCATCTTGCCATTGAGGGAATCGAGCGGATTGGCGGAGAACGGGAAATCACCCCCGCCCGGCGCCGCCGGCGCCGCCGGTGCGACACCCGCTCCCGGCCCGATTTCCGCGCCCGAACCCGGCAGGCCCTGCGGCGCCGGCGTCGGTGCCGCACCCGGCTGGTCGACATAGAGGCCGCGGCCGCTGTAGTCGTAGTGGACGCCCTCCGGCAGATTGAACTTGTGCTCGGTATCGGGCGTGACCAGCGCCTCGCCGGCCTCGTTCTTCTGCTCCCAGCCGAGCCGGTAATGATGACCGAGCTCGCCCTTCGCCAGCCGCATCGGCAGCACCTTGATCGCCGCCTCCTCGAGAATGCACGCCCGCTCGCAAAGGCCGCAGCCCGTGCACGAATGCGAATAGACCACCGGCACGAACAGCGCGTGCTTGCCCGAGCGCTTGTTAGAGGAATACTCGAGCTTGATGGCGCTGCCGCGGATCGGGCAGATGTTGAAGCAGACCTCGCAGCGCAGGCCCTGGAACGCGATGCACGATTCCTGGTCGACCACCACCGCAAGGCCCATCTTGGCCTTGTTGATGTTGTCGAGCCCCGGATCGAGCGCCCCGGTCGGGCAGACCGGCACGCAGGGAATGTCCTCGCACATCTCGCAAGGGCCCGAGCGCGCCGTGAAATAGGGTGTGCCGGTCGCGACGTCGTCGCCAAGATCGGCAAGCTTCAGGATGCCATAGGGGCAATCGCGCACGCAAAGGCCGCAGCGCACGCAGGCCGCGAGGAACTCGTCTTCCGGCAGCGCCCCCGGCGGCCGGATCGCGCTCGCCGGCAGGGCATTGCCCTTGCCCGCGTAAAGCCCGAGCGCCAGCCCGAATATGCTGACGCCGCAGGCGGTCTTGCCTGCATCCACCAGGAACTTTCGCCGGCTGGCGAGCCGGTCGAGAAGCGTGCCCTGTTTGCTTGCGTCGGCGGTCATTTTCAAAAGTCCCTAAAACCTGTTCATGGGCCCCGATCGAGCCGGGGAAGCGTCGCCCGGCGCATCCGCCGGGCGACAGTTTCAGGAGGACGCGATCAGGCCTTCTCGACCTTGCACGCGCACTTCTTGTAGTCGGTTTCCTTCGACATCGGATCGGTCTGGTCGAGCGTCAGCTTGTTGACCAGACGGCCCTCGTCGAACCACGGCACGAACACGAGGCCCTTCGGCGGACGGTTGCGGCCGCGGGTATCGACGCGGGTGACGATCTCGCCGCGGCGGGTCGAGACCTTGACCTCGGAGCCGTCACGCAGCTTGCGCTTCTTGGCGTCTTCCGGATGCATGAAGATCACCGCGTCCGGAACGGCGCGATAGAGCTCCGGCACGCGCCGGGTCATCGAGCCGGAATGCCAGTGCTCGAGCACGCGGCCGGTGCACAGCCACAGATCGAACTCGTCGTCCGGGGCCTCCGCCGGCGGCTCATACGGCGCGAAGATGATGTTCGCACGGCCGTCCTTGTTGCCGTAGAACTTCACCACCGACTGATCGCCCTCGACATGCGGATCGTAGCCGCCACGGAAGCGCCACAGCGTCTCCTTGCCTTCGATGACCGGCCAGCGCAGGCCGCGCGCCTTGTGATAGGCGTCGAACTCCGCCATCTCATGGCCGATCTTGGGCATGCCGGCAGTCGAGTTGAACAGCCGGTATTCCTCGAACAGGCCCTTCTGCACGTAGTAGCCGAAGTACGCCGATTCATCGTTCTCGTAGGCATTGCCGCGATCGTCCTGGATCGAGCCCTCGAACGGGAACTGGTTCACCTGACCATTGGTGAACAGCACCTCGTAGAGGGTCTTTCCGGCATATTCCGGCATCTTGGCGATCTGCTCGGCCGGCCACACGTCCTCGACCGTGAAGTACTTGGCGAACTCCATGGTCTGCCAGACGTCGGAACGCGACTCGCCCGGCGCCTTGACCTGCTGGCGCCAGAACTGCGTGCGCCGCTCGGCGTTGCCGTAAGCGCCTTCCTTCTCCGCCCACATCGCCGTCGGCAGGATGAGGTCGGCCGCCATCGCCGAAACCGTCGGATAGGGATCCGAAACGGTGACGAAGTTGTCCGGATTACGCCAGCCCGGATAGGACTCCTCGTTCATGTTGGCGGCAGCCTGCATGTTGTTGTTGCACTGCTGCCAGTAGCAGTTGAGCTTGCCGTCCTTCATCATGCGGTGCATGAGGACCGCGTGGAAGCCGGGCTTCGGGCCGATCGTGCCTTCCGGCAGCTTCCAGATCTTCTCGGCATACTGCCGGTGCCCCTCGTTCATGACGACCATGTCGGCCGGCAGGCGATGGGCGAAGGTGCCGACCTCGCGGGCGGTGCCGCAGGCCGAGGGCTGGCCGGTCAGCGAGAACGGGCTGTTGCCCGGCTCGGAGATCTTGCCCATCAGCAGGTGAACGTTATAGAGGTTGTTGTTCACCCACACGCCGCGCGTGTGCTGGTTGAAGCCCATCGTCCAGTACGACGAGACCTTCTTGTTCGGATCGGCATAGGCCTTGGCAAGGCTCTCGAGCTGGTCCTTCGGCACGCCGGAAAGCTCGGAGACGTAGTCGAGCGTGTAGGGCTCGACCGACTTGGCGAACGCCGCGAAGTCGATGTCGTCCATCTTGCCCGGATTGCCCTTGGTCTTGGTCGGGTCGGCCGGATCCGGATAGCCGTTCGCGGTCGCCTTGACCTCGAGCGGATGGTTCGGACGAAGGCCGTAGCCGATGTCCGTCGTCGCCGCCTTGAAGTTGACGTGCTCGTTGATGAAGGCCTCGTTGTAGGCCTTGTTCTGGATGATGTAGTTGGCGATGTAGTTGAGGATCGCCAGGTCGGTCTGCGGCGTGAAAACCATGCCGTTGTCGGCCAGCTCGAAGCAGCGGTTCTCGTAGGTCGAGAGCACGTGCACCTCGCAGCCCGGCTTGGTCAGACGGGTGTTGGTCAGACGCGACCACAGGATCGGGTGCATTTCGGCCATGTTGGCGCCCCAGAGCACGAACACGTCGGCATGCTCGAGGTCGTCATAGCAGCCCATCGGCTCGTCGATGCCGAAGGCACGGGCGAAGGCGACCACCGCCGAGGCCATGCAATGGCGGGCGTTCGGGTCGAGATTGTTCGACCGCATGCCGGCCTTCATCAGCTTGACCGCGGCATAGCCCTCCCACAGGGTCCACTGGCCCGAGCCGAACATGGCGACCGCCGAGGGGCCCTTGGCCTTCAGCGCCGCCTTCCACTTGTCGGCCATGACCGTGAAGGCCTCGTCCCAGGAGACTTCCTCGAACTCGCCGTTCTTGTCGAAGGCGCCGTTCTTCTTGCGCAGCAACGGCTTGGTCAGCCGGTCCTTGCCGTACATGATCTTCGTCAGGAAGTAGCCCTTGATGCAGTTCAGGCCGCGATTGACCGGCGCATCGGGATCGCCCTGGGTCGCCACCACGCGACCGTCCTTGACGCCGACCAGCACCGAGCAGCCGGTACCGCAGAACCGGCAGGCCGTCTTGTCCCAGCGGATGCCGGTGTCGTCCTGCGCGGAAGCGACCGATGCGGGCACCGTCAGGCCCGCCGTCGCCGCGGCCGCCGCAACGGCGTTCGCTTTAATGAAATCTCGGCGATTAAGCGACATTGATGGTTCCTCCTTGATCTATCTGTCCCGTCGTCATTCGTGGTATTCGTAGACGAGTGCCGTACTGAGAACGCCCGCCATACGGCTCATTTCCATGATCGATTCGCTGCAGTGCGTCCGATCGGGGTGATCGATGGTGACGACCATCTTGCCCGACGGATCCCGCGCGTGAATCTCGACCCCTTCGATCTGGAGAAGCTTCTCCTCGACCGAACCGGTTTGCGCCGCCTGGGCGAAAACCACGAGACTGCAAATGGTCATGCCACACCCCTCCCTTGGGTGAAGTCGTCGATTGCAATCGCTCCGGCCGGACACGGCGCGACGCAGGCGCCGCACCCCGTGCAAAGCTCTTGCGACACCGTCATCTGGCTGCCGAAAAGCGCCGGCCGGAACCGGATCGCCCTGGGCTCGCACCAGCCTTCGCAGAGCCGGCAGGAGATCCCCTTGGCCTCGAGGCAGGCCGCCGTTGCCGCTGCCGTCACCCGCCAGGGGCGGCCGGTCCGGTCGGCTTCAAAGGCGCCGTGCGTGCACGCCTCGGCGCAGTCACCGCAGAAGGAACAGGCACCTCGCGAGAAATCGACCGCCGGAAAACCGCCGCGGCCCCGCACCAGGATGCCTTGGCGGCAGCTCGAGACGCACGAATCGCAGCGCTCGCATGCTTCGACGAACGATTCTTCCGCCAGCGCATACGGCGGCCGTTGCGGCTGCGGGCCGCTTCGAAAGCCGTCAAACAATGCGCGTCGGTTGCTCTGAGGTGTCATGACCTGCCTCTATGGCAGGGAGCTTCTGACTGTCGGCCCCGCGCAGACTTGACCAACGTCAAGCATGGCCGAGGCATTCCGTCCGGACCCCGCCCGTCACCGTCCGCTCTCGCCTAACCAACCGTTCAAATATTTGAAATTGCGCCAAAATCCGCCTTTTGATGCAGATCAAGGGCGAATCAAGGGCGTTGCGTCGTTTCGCCACGTGCCGAAAGTAGTCCCCGGGCATGCTCCGAAGGCTGCGGGAATTGCCGGCAACTCCCGGCATCCCCATATCGATAGACGGCAAACTCCGCAAAATCGGCTGGCAGTCGACCATGACCGACCCGAACGGCGCAGCGCCACCCCGGCGCGACAAACCTGATGGCTTCGGCTATAACGCCGCAAGGAACTGTTGCGCGGCCGGTTTTGGGGATGAGATCGCTCGCGCCGGGAATTTCGACGGACGAGGGGCGGGCATGGCGATCGGTATGAAATCCGGAGATGTCGAGGTCATTCTCGGCACGGCGATCTTTGGCGGCCTGACCGCCGAGAATCTTGACCGGCTTCTCGAGGATGCCGTCGTTCGCACCGTCAATCGCGGCGAGACCCTTTTCCTGCAGGGCGATCCGGCCGACGCTTTCTACGTCATGCTCGACGGCTGGGTGAAAATCTATCGCATGACCCCGGCCGGCGAGGAGGCCGTCGTCGGCGTGTTCACCCGCGGCCAGAGCTTTGCCGAGGCCGCCGCCTTCACCAAGGGCTCGTTCCCCGCCTCCGGCGAGGCGGTCACCGATGGCCGCGTGCTCATCGTCGCCGCCCGCCACCTCTTCGACCGGATCACCGCGTCGCCCGAAATCGGCCTGTCGATGCTGGCCTCGACCTCGGTGCATCTGCACATGCTCGTGCGCCAGATCGAGCAGCTCAAGGCCCACACCGGCGCCCAGCGGGTCGCAGAATTCCTGCTCCAGCTCTGCAGTGCGCTGACCGGCAACTGCACCATCGAGCTGCCTTATGACAAGGCGCTCATCGCCGGCCGTCTCGGCATGAAGCCGGAAAGCCTGTCGCGCGCCTTCCAGCGCCTCAAGGAGTTCGGCGTCCGCATCGACCAGAACAAGGCGGCGATCCGCGACATCGGCGCCTTGCGCGATTTTGTCGACCAGGAGCGCGCCCAGGTTCTGAAATCCCGCGGCTGAGGCCCTCGCGCCCGCGGCTGAGGCCTCGCGCCAGCCCCTGTTGCCGGCCGCGGCATTTCGACCGAAATGCTTGACGATCGTCAAATACCGATCAGCCGATAGCCGGCATTATCCTGTCACCGTTAGCCACGGTGCGGCCGGCAAGTCATCCCCTCGACGAGCCGCCGCGAACGTTCCCGATTGACAGGCGGCCGCCTCGACTGGGCCGCTTGGCGACTGCGGACCGGTTCCGACGAACGTCCCCCACATGAACGGCCCGGGTCTCCCGCCCGGGCCGTTCTCATTTGCCGGCAAATATACCACCAAAGACATCGGTGTGACTGGTTGCCCCGCGCTCGCCTTTCCCCGCACCAATATTCCCGGCACCAATATTCCCGGCACCAATATTCCCGACTGTAATCCGAATGCCGTCTTCAGGCGCTAGCAAGGCCCTGCTGCCCGCAGAGGGCCGGGTCCCGCTCGCCGTCGCATGGCTGGGACCATCAGATCTCGATTGTCCTGAACACGGAGGCATCCGGTGAACGCTCGCACATTCCTGATGGCAACGACCGCGCTCATGATCGGCGCCGGGTCCGCGCTTGCTGCCGACATTTCGTTCTCGCCCGTCAAGTTTCCTGCAACCGATGCCGAGAAGCGCGCGGTCCAAGCGTCCGCGACCGTCACCATCGACGGCAAGGCATCGCCGATCGGCTACAATGTCCTGCTTCGCTCCGGCGACATGGGCTTCGGCGCGCTTTTCGATCGCAACGGCCAGCCGGTGAAACGGGCCGACGGCTCGCCCGACATTTCCTCCGACACCGACTTCTCTTCCCTCATCAAGGTCGGCGACAAGCTCTACAGCATCAGCCACTTCGAGGCCCTGCCCGGCGAGATGTACCTGACCGAACTCGCGCAGGACGAAAACGGCAAGCTTTCGGCCATTGCCACCCGCCCGGTCGACTTCAAGGCCGATGGCGGCCTGTGGTGGCCGTGTGCCGGTTCGGTGACGCCGTGGAACACCCATCTCGGCTCCGAGGAATATCCGGCAAACGCCCGCGACATCGCCGAGGCGAAAAAGATCGAGGACATCGACGACGAGTTCAAGCCGATCGCCCGCTACTTCGGCCTTGATCCGGCAACGATGACGCTCGACGAATTCCGCGCCGCCTACAATCCCTACCGCAATGGCTACATCAACGAAGTGGCGATCGCCGCCGACGGTGCCGTGACCGCAAGGAAGCACTACGCTGCCGGCCGCCTTTCGGTCGAACTCGGCTATGTGATGCCCGATCGAAAGACCGTCTACATCACCGACGACGGCACCAATGTCGGCCTCTTCCGCTTTGTCGCCGACAAGGAAGGCGATCTCTCGGCCGGCACGCTGCATGTCGCCAAATGGACCCAGACGTCTGCCGGGAATGGCGGCACCGCCGACATTTCCTGGGTCGATCTCGGCCATGCCGACAGCGCCGCGGTTGCCGCGCTGATCAATGCCGGCACCACCTTTGCCGACATCTTCGAGCTTGCCGGCATCGCCGATGACGGCTCCTGCCCGGCCGGCTTCCTGTCGTCGAATGCCGACGAGAAGACCGAATGCCTGAAGGTCAGGGACGGCATGGCAATCGCCGCCTCGCGCCTCGAGACCCGGCGCTATGCCTCAATGCTCGGCGGCACCACCGAGTTCCGCAAGATGGAAGGCATCACCTTCGACGCCGCCGGCTCGCGGCTCTATCTCTCGATCTCGTCCGTCGAGCGCGGCATGGAAGACAACGCCAAGAATGGCAAGCCGACGGACAAGTACGAAAAGGGCAGCCGCAACGACATCCGCCTTGCCTCCAACAAATGCGGCACGGTCTACGAGCTCGGCGTCGACGGCAACATGGCGGCAACCTCCATGCGCGGCCTCGTCGTCGGCAAGGAAGCGACCTACGCCGAAGGCACGCCCGAGGCCGGCACTACCTGCGACATCGACGGCATCGCCAATCCGGACAATCTCACCTTCATCGCCGGCACCAGCACGCTGATCATCGGTGAGGACACCGGCTCCGGCCATCAGAACGATGCCGTCTGGGCCTACGACACTGCCAGCGGCGCGCTGACCCGGATCGAGACGACGCCCTATGGTTCCGAGACGACCTCGGTCTACTGGTATGGCGACATCGGCGGCCACGGCTATCTGATGAGCGTCATCCAGCATCCCTATGGCGAATCCGATCAGGACAAGCTGGCCGATCCGGCCGACGCGCGCGCCTATGTCGGCTATATCGGCCCGTTCCCGGCCGTGAAATAGCAGGTCCCCGACAACTGACCGGCGGCGGTGCAACGCACGGCCCGCCGCCGGCCTGCCGGCCGCTGGACAAAGCCGCCGGCTCAATTCCCGCCGGTCCGGCCCGCATGCGCTGAGGAACGAACGATGCTCAATCTCCTGATCGGCCGCCGGCCGCTCCTGCTCGGCCTTTTCGCAGCGATCGCGGCGATGCCGCGGTCGGCACCGGCCGCTTCGCTCGGCGCGAACGCCGGCGCCGGTCCCGGCCGCGTCAGGCTGCGGCTTGAAAAATGGGAGTGCACCAACAAGCAGTGCGAGCCTTATGTCTATGACCCTTCGAAAGGCGACATCAACGCTGTCGATCTCGACCACCCGATCCCGCCCGGCGTCGCCTTTGCCGATCTCCCGGACACCTGGCGCTGCCCGATCTGCAACGACCCGAAATCCGACTTCGAACCGACCGGAGACTGGGTCGAGGTCTGGGTCGACGCCTGAACGACAGGGCCCGTCCGAACGACCAACATCTGGCGGGCTGACCCGGCGGACATTTCATTCCATACTGGCGATGGCGTCCGCGGAGCCTTGCTCCGGCCCGCCGCGCTTCAGCCCGACCGGGGGCGTCTCATCCAGTGCCGGAACCTTTCGTCATGTCCCGTTTGCTTGCCGCCTTCCTCATCTGCCTGATCACGCTTTCAATTCCTGCCCGTGCCGATGATCCGCGCGGCCTCGTGCGCCGCGACGGCCCGCCGCCCGGCACCGAGCAACGGATTGCCCTCATCATCGGCAACGGGGCCTATGCCGCCGCGCCGCTGCGCAATCCGGTCAATGACGCAAGGGCCGTCGCCGCCAAGCTGCGCGGCCTCGGCTTCGCCGTCGCACATCTCGAGAACGCCAATCGCCGCACCATGACCGAAGCCATTCGCAGCTTCGGCACCGAGCTTGGCCGTGGCGGCGGCGTCGGGCTGTTCTTCTTTGCCGGCCACGGCATGCAGGTTGCCGGCCGCAACTACCTTCTGCCCGTCGACGTCGACATCACCGAGGAGAACGAGGTCCCCTTCGAGGCCGTCGACACCGGCCGCATCCTCGCCAAGATGGAAAGCGCCGGCAACCGCCTCAACATCGTCATCCTCGATGCCTGCCGGAACAATCCGTTCGCCCGCAGTTTCCGCTCCGCCGCCGCCGGCCTTGCCCAGATGGACGCGCCAAGCGGCACCGTCATCGAGTTTGCCACCGCCCCTGGCAGCGTCGCCAGCGACGGCAGCGACGGCTCCAACAGCATCTACACCCGCCATCTGCTCGACGTGCTCGACCGTCCCGGCCTGAAGCTGGAAGAGGTTTTCAAGACCGTTCGGTCCGCCGTCGTTGCCGACTCGGATGGCAAGCAGGTGCCCTGGGAAAATTCCTCGCTGCTCGGCGATTTCTATTTCAATCCGCCGGCCGAGACCGCCGCCGAACCCGCGCCTCCGCCCGTTGCGGCCGCGCCGCCTGCTGCTGTCGCGGCAGCCTCCGACACCGGCGCCGACCTCGCCTTCTGGAACAGCATCAAGGACAGCGGCTCGCCAGCCTATTTCGAGGCCTATCTGAAGCAGTTCCCGAACGGCAGCTTCGCCGCCCTCGCCCGCCTGAAGGTCGATGAGCTGACAAAGCCATCCGCGCCGGCCCCGGCAAGCCTCGTGCGCAATGGCGGTTTCGAGAGCGATTTCAAATATTTCAACAGCGGCCAGTACGAACCGCGCGCCGAGATTTTCTGGGGCGCCGCCAAGGCGACGGCGAAAATCGACGACAAGGTCGCCCATTCCGGCAGGAACTCGCTGCGGATCGAAAACCGCTCGACGGCCGCCCCGCAGATCTATCGCACCATGTGCCAGCGCATCGATGGCCTGACCCCGCGCCGAAACTACCGCATCGCCTTCTGGGTGAAGGGCGAGAACCTCGACCCGCATACCGTCGAGATCGTCACCAACCCGTCCTGGACGAAGCGCATCTTCATTCCGAAGGGAAGCTACGACTGGACCCGCGTCGAGGGAACGGCCAACACCGAGGACCGCGACTACCTCGACCTGCGGCTCCTCAGCGAGACCGTCGGCAAGGTCTGGATCGACGATATCGTCGTCACCGAAGCGACCGACTGAGCCGTCGCGATCAGACCGGCGTCAGTGCCGCCAGCGTGAACATCGCCCCGACCAGGACGACGAGCGTCGTCGTGAAGCCGGAGCGCCAGCCCGGCGCCCGGTAAAGACCGAGATATTCGGTCAGGATCATCCGCGCCTTGAGGATGGTGACGACCGCCAGCGCGCCGAGCCAGACCGGCCCGAGATGGCTGTCGGCCCCGACCTTGCCGGCCACCGCCGTGCCGATGGTCAACAGCATCAGCAGCACCCAGGCAACGACCAGCGCCTTCATCGAGCCGGAGGAAATACCGAAAATCCGCATCGCACCGGCTCCTTCAGCGCATCAGGTAGATGACCGGGAAGATCAGCACCCAGACAAGGTCGACCATGTGCCAGAAGGCGGTCCCCGTCTCCAGGTTCTCCTCCGAATTCCAGATCGCCACGAGGCCGAGAATGATGATGCCGAAAACGACATGCGCGAGATGGAAGCCGGTGACGAGAAAATAGAGGGTGAAGAAGGTGTTGGTGTCGACATCGATGCCGGCCGCGAACTTCTCGCCGTATTCGACGAACTTGACCACCATGAACACGACACCGAACAGCGCCGCGATGCCGAGATGAAGGCGCGACAGCGTGCCCTTCTCCTCCCGCCGCGCCTGCACCGCGAGCGCCGCGAACAGGCCGCTGGTCAGCAGCACCGCCGTGTTGAGCGCCCCGATCGGCCGGTCGAGCATCGACTGGGAATCGGCAAAGAGCTGCGGATCGAGCACCCGCGCCCCGGCAAAGCCGATCAGTGCGCCGCCGAACACCAGAAGCTCGCTGGCGATCAGGATCCACATCATCGGATTGCCCGGAAGGCCGGAAAGCGGCCCCCAGCCATTGTCCCCCGGCACTGAAACCGGCGCCCGGTCTTCGGGCGGGAAGTCCTGCGTTCCGTCCATGGTCGATAGCCTCATGCGACGAGTTGCTGGTAGAGCAGCGGCAGGGCCTGCATCAGCCGCGACGGCTTGGAGACGATCGCGTGGCCGTTGCGCCCGAACACATGCGAGACATAGTCCCGCGCCTGCTTGTCGATGGTGACGCCGAAGACCGCCTGGCCGAGGCGTCGCGCCTCGTTGACCGCCCGCCGCGTATCCTCGATGCCGTAGCGCCCCTCATAGTGGTCGAGATCGTTCGGCTTGCCGTCGGTGAGGACGAGCAGCAGCCGGCGCTGCGACGGCCGCTCCTGCAGCTCCGCCGAAACGTGCCGCATCGCCGCCCCGAGCCGGGTATAGAAGCCCGGCTTCAGCGCCGCGATCCGCGCCTCGACCCTGGAGCCCATCTGCTCCTCGAAGGTCTTGCAGCATGACACGAACACGCGCTGCCGGCGCAGCGAGGAAAAGGCATAGATGGCATAGTCGTCGCCGACCGCCGTCAGCCCGTGCGCCAGTGCGATCAGCGATTCCTTGGCGACATCGATGACCGAGCGCTCCTCGACGACGCTTTCCGTCGAGCGCGAGGTGTCGACGAGAATGGCAACGGCAAGATCGCGCGCCTCGGTGCGGATTGCCCGGTAGACCCGGTCCGAGCCCTCGCCCGTCGCCCGCAGGTCGACGATCGAGCGCACCAGCGCCTCCATGTCGAGATCGTCGCCATCCGGCTGCCGCGGCAGGGCCATGCGCTTCGGCTTCAGCGCCTCGAACCGCCGTTTGACGGCGCGGATTCGCCGCCGTGTCTCCGGGTCGGCGAGAAAGGCCGGCGTCTCGGTTGCCTCTTCCGCTTCCGAGGCCAGCACCCGGCAATGTTCGGCGAGATAGGACGACGAGCGATAGTCCCACTCTGGATAGAGCATCTCGCCGGAGAGCTTCTCGCGATTGACGTCTTCCGGCGCCATGTCGAGATCGAAGGCGAGCTTCGTCGCCGCCTTCTTGTCGAGCTCGGTCACGCCGATCTCGTCGACATCCTCGGAGGCTTTCTTGGCGCTCTCCGCGTCGTCGTCCTCGACCTTGCGGTTGATGTTGAGGAATTCCGCCCAGGAGAGGATTGTCTCGAAGCGGTTGAGGATGAGGCTGTCCGGCCGGTTCGCCTGGTCGCCCTCGCGCCGCTTCGCCCGCCGCCGCTGGCCGCCGCCTTCGGCCGCGCCCGTGCCGGCTTCCGGCTCGCCGCTCGCCGAGCGCCCGGCCCCGGTCACCGTCGGCCGGTGATCCGGCCATAGCGGCAGCCGGCGGAACGGCTTGTAGTCGATCTTCGCCTTGAAGCCGTCGAGCGGCGCATCCGCCGCCTCGACCGCCGCAACGATCGCCTGCGCCAGCCCGTCGAGTTCCGCCTCCTCGCCGATGAGATGGCGCACCGCCGCCTCCATCGCCGTCTCGTCGGCCGGCAGCCGTTGCTTCGGCCGCAGCTCGAGCATCGCCGCCTTCAGCTCCTTGTCGTATCGCCGGAGCCCCGGACAGGCCGCCAGCACCCGGGCATCGACCGCCCGCGCATGGCGCAGCGTCTCGATGTCGGCCTTCAGCGGATCGCGCGGCAGAACCGGCGGCTCGATGGCATGCGCTGCCCAGGCCGCCAGCCAGAGATAGAGCTTTTCGTTGAGCTCGGTCGTCGGCAGAAGATCGATCGTTGCCGGCAGCGAGAACCGTTCGCCGTCAAGCTGCGGCCGCATCTCGCGCTCCGCATCGCGCCCGAGCTTGCGCCGGAACGACAGGCGATGCTTTGAACCAGTTACCGCCGAGGCGACGATCTCGAGACCCGCATCGCCGCCCAGCCCGTGAAACAGGATGGCAAGCCGGCTCTGCATCGAATCGAGCGTGACGGCCGCGTCGGCAAAGCGCGGCGCTTCATCGAGCCGCTCGACGAAGCGGTGCCACAGCGCACCGACCGCCTCTTCCGGCTCCCAGAAGTTGATGCCGCCCATGGCCTGCGACCTCCTCGCGGTTCGGCGCGAATTGCCCGGTCAGCCGAGCACCGCGACCATCAGGTCGAGAAGCCCCTTCTTGACGTCCTCGTCGTCCGTCACCGGCTCGATCAGCGCCGCCTGGATGGCGCGCTCGAGCGTCAGACCGTCACGCACGAGGCTGGCGGCATAGACGAGAAGGCGGGTCGAAACGCCCTCCTCGAGATCCTGTCCGGCCAGCGCCCGGATCTTTCCGGCAAGCCGCACCAGCGCCTTGCAGCGGTCGAGATCGAGGCCGCTTTCGGTCGCCACGATCTCGGCTTCGCGCGCCGCCGGCGGAAAATCGAATTCGATCGCGAGAAAACGCTGCCGCGTCGACGGCTTCAGCGTCTTCAGGATGTTCTGGTAGCCCGGATTGTAGGAGACGACGAGCATGAAGCCTTCCGGCGCGACCAGCGTTTCGCCGGTGCGCTCGAGCGGCAGGATGCGCCGGTCGTCGGTCAGCGGATGCAGGACAACGGTGACGTCCTTGCGCGCCTCGACCACCTCGTCGAGATAGCAGATGCCGCCTTCGCGCACTGCCCGCGTGAGCGGTCCGTCGACCCAGACGGTCTCCCCGCCTTTCAGCAGGAAACGGCCGGTGAGATCGGCAGCCGTCAGGTCGTCATGGCAGGCAACCGTGAACAGCGGCCGGCCGAGCCGGGCTGCCATGTGCGAGATGAAGCGGGTCTTGCCGCAGCCGGTCGGCCCCTTGAGCAGCAGCGGCAGCCGGTTCCGGTAGGCCGCCTCGAACAGCTCGCACTCGTCGCCGATCGCAGAGTAATACGGCAGGCCGCTGTCGCTGCCTGCCGCAGAAGTTTCGGGAGTCTTGCTCGGGGCGTTCATTTTCTTGGTCCTTCCGGTCGAGACGCCGATGCAGTGGGCCTCGACCGTTCGAGTGCTGTTGCCTTTTCAGCCCCGTTTGGCTGCCGTGCCCGCGGGGAGTTTACGCGGAGCACGGCAGAAACGACCACGCCTTATTCGGCGGGGGCGGGTTGCGGGCGTTCGATGACTTCCTCGCGGCGGGGGAAGAGCATCGCGTAGATGAAGAGGAGCGCACCGACGACGACGACGAGGCCGGAGCCGAAGCGCATCCAGTAGAAGATGGCGATCTGGTCCTGGACGTCCATGAAGCCCTCGCCGAGGACGCGCTGCAGATGGGTCTGCACGACGCCGGCGAAGGTGAGCGTGAAGGTCATGAAGGCCATGGCCGAGGACATGATCCAGAACGAGGCCATGTTGATGACCTGGTTGTAGGGCGCCCGGTTCTTGAGCAGCGGCAGCGCGTAGGTCATCATCGCCAGGTTCAGCGAGACGTAGGCGCCGTAGAAGGCGAGATGCCCGTGCGCCGCGGTCACCTGGGTACCGTGGGTGAGATAGTTGACCGGGGCGAGCGTGTGCATGAAGCCCCAGACGCCGGCGCCGAAGAAGGCCAGCGTCGAGCAGCCGAGCGACCACAGGATCGCCGCCTTGTTCGGGTGCTCGCGACGGCCCTTCCAGACCATCACGAAGGTGAACACCGTCATGGCGAAGAACGGCAGCACCTCGAGCGAGGAGAACACCGAGCCGATCCACTGCCAGTAGCCCGGCGTGCCGATCCAGTAGTAGTGGTGGCCGGTGCCCAGAAGGCCGGTGAACAGCGCCAGGGCGGCGATGGCATAGAGCCACTTCTCCACCACCTCGCGGTCGACGCCGGTCAGCTTCAGCATCAGGAAGGCAAGGACGGCAGCCATCACCAGTTCCCACACGCCCTCGACCCACAGATGCACGACGTACCACCAGTACATCTTGTCGAGCGCCAGGTTGGCCGGGTTGTAGAGCGAGAACAGGAAGAAGATGGCAATGCCCCAAAGCCCCAGCAGCAGGACGTTGGTGATCGCCGTCTTGCGGCCCTGCAGCACCGTCATCGTCACGTTGTAGAGGAAGATCAGCGCCGCAACGACGATGCCGAGCTTGACCCACAGCGGCTGCTCGAGGAACTCGCGGCCCTCGTGGATGTGGAACAGGTAGCCGACCACCGCGCCGCCGGCGCCGATGACCAGGATCACAAGCTGCAGATAGGCCAGCTTCTCGGAATGCAGCTCACGCTCGGCCTCTTCCGGGACGAGGAAGTAGGTCGCCCCGAAGAAGCCCAGCAGCAGCCACACGATCAGCGAGTTGGTGTGCACCATCCGCACGATGTTGAACGGCAGCAGCTCCGACAGGAAGTTCGGAGCAACGTAGATGTAGCCGGCGACAAGACCGAAGGTGACCTGCGCGGCAAAAAGGATCAGCGCGACGAAAAAGTACGCAAACGCGACCCTCTGACTGGCGTATTTCATGGATATGCCCCCCATCAGCCGGCGTTGTTCGGCGGCCAGCTCTGCGTCTTGATCGTGCCGACCCACTCGAAGAACGAGACCAGGTCGTCAAGATCCTGATCCGACAGATTGAAGTTCGGCATCTGCCGGCGACCCTCGACGCCGGTCGGCTGCGTCTTGATCCAGGTCTTGATCGCCTCGCGCGCGCCGGCCGGATCCTCGGCCCCGCCGTAACGGACGAACACATTGCCAAGCTCGGGCGCGAAATACGCCCCCTCGCCGAGAATCGTATGGCAGTCAACGCACGCATTGACCTCCCATACCCGCTTGCCGCGCTCCACCGCATCCGTCAGCGATGCCACGTCCGTCGACGTTCCCGTCACATAGAAATGGCTGTGCGCCGTCAGCGCCAGGAAGATCACCAGGAAAAACAGCGATCCACCGTAGAAAATGTTGCGCGCTTGCGACTTCGTGAAACCTTCGCTCATGCCCTCCTCCCCAAAGAGGTTGTGCCCAGCCTCAAAACCTAGACACACGCCCCAACCCAACCTTGACCAAAGTCAACCGGTCGGAAGACCCGGCCGGGGGCCGGTCAGGACGGGGAAGTAAACCACTGAGAAGATTGCAAAACCGGCCATCCACAAGGCGCCGGAGAGGAAGATCACCTCGTAGTAGTTTGCCGGAAAAGCGACAAGGCCGAAGACCCGCACCAGCGCCGCCGCCGCGACCAGCAGATAGGCGATTCCAATGGCCGGCGCGACCTTCAGCGCCCGCCCCGTATGGCCGAGCGAGGCGCGCGTCATCATCGCCAGCGTCATGCAGCCGACCGCCCCGATGGCAATGAGGTGCAGGGAGGCGATCTCGCCGAGGCCGGGCACGAACATCGCCGCGCCGTAGAGCAGGAAACCCGCCGCGATCATCAGGAAGCCGAGATGCAGGCTCCAGAGAATCGGCTCGCCGAGCGTGCGCTGCCCCTGCCAGCCGGCAAGCCGCGCCGCATTGGCAAGCCCGGCAATAATCGCGACGACGCCCGCGACCGCCTCCGGCAACCCCGCCGCCTCGAGCGCCACGAGCGGACCGACGGCAACGGCCGAGACGACGCCGATGCGATCGAACAGCGGCCGGTCGACCGGCAGGAGCCGCTCCTGGCCGAGCCGGCGCAGTGCATTGCGCGTGAACGACGGCACCACCCGGCCGCCGATGATGGCGATGAGCCCGCCGATGGTGAACAGCGCCAGCCGCGCCCCGGTTGCCGCCGTGTCGCCGGTCAGCCCCATCCATTCCAGGTGCATCAGGATGTTGCCGATGGTGACGATGACGAGAAGGCCGACGACGACCATGTTCCGCGGCTGCGGATTGTTGCGCATGTTGTTGGCAAGCCGGATCGTCAGCGCCGGCAGGAAGACGATGTCGACGACCGCGACGAGCCCGGCCGGCAGGAAGGCCGAAAACCAGATCGCCAGGCGCCCGGCAAGCCAGAGCCCGCCGACGCTGGAAACGAACATTGCCCGCGCCGGCGCCGTGTTGGTCCAGTTCGGCACCGCCGTCAGGAAAAATCCGGAGATGACGGCGACCGAAAAGCCGAAGATCATCTCGTGCGCATGCCACAGATGCGGCGCGACGCCGATGGTCGGCGTCACCACAGCCCCGCCGGCGGCATGCAGCCCGAGCCAGGACAGCCAGGCCGCCATGGCGAGAATGGCGTAAAGCCCGGCCGAGAGGAAAAAGAAGCGGAAACCCGCCGTCAGGAAGATCGGCACCTTCACCTCGCGGGTTGCGCGGCTGTTCGTCATGGACATTTCTCCTCGCGCCGGCGCCGGTCATCGACCGGCCGGTCGGCGGTATCGGTTCCACCGCATGTCGTGCTTCGTTTCGCCGCATCGTCGGCAGTTCGACTCTGCCCCGTCAGGAGGCCGCAAACCCTTGACTTTGGTCAAGGTTCAAAAGCGCTCGGCGCGGACATTGGGCATGTCCCGGCCCTTGCGTCCGGGGCCGCGTCGATCGGCGACATGGCATGCGGGGGCGCCCGTCGTCGAAATGTTGATAACCCGGCCTTCCCGGAGGGAGGGTCCGGCTCGTCCGTGGCGGCGCCGCTTGAAAAATCGCCGCCCGGGCGCCACGAGGTCAAAACAATGACGGTCGCCCAGATGGAATTCCCGCTTACCGGAAACCCCCTCATCGACGAGGACCACACGCATTTCGCCGAGCTCATCGAGAGGTCGCGTGCACTCGCCGATAGCGAGCTTGCCGCGGCGCTCGACGAGGTCGGTGCCCATTTCGCCTACCACTTCGCCCGCGAGGAGGAGATCATGGAGGCGAGCGGCTTTCCGCCGATCATGATCCACCGCCAGGAGCACCGGCGCATGATCGCTCTCGTCGATCAGCTCCACGCCGCGCTCGAGGCCGGCGAGATCGCCACGGTCCGCGCCTTCTTCGAGCATGAGCTCGAGCGCTGGTTCGTCCAGCACGCCGCGACCATGGACACCGCCACCGCCCGCTGGGCCGCCCAGCACTAGGCGGCACGCGTCCGGCCGCAAGGCCGCAGCGACTGCAACCACGAGACCGGCGCTGGCCCGCGCCGGTCTTTCCCGTTTCAGGACCACAGGACCGGGTTCCGACGGCCTCAGCGCTCGCGCAGGTCGCGCACCCGCACCGCCTTGCCGGCCGATCGCGCCACCTCGCCCGGACGTCGCAGCGCCACCTTGCAGGTGATGCCCGTCATCGACTTCAGGTGATGCGCGACCGCCCGCTCCTTCTGCCGCGCCGCGTCGCCCTCCAGCACCCCGTCCGGCAGCGTCTCGACCTCGACGGTCATCGTGTCGAGCGGCCCCTCGCGCCGCAGCACGAGCTGGTAGTAGGGCGCAAGCCCGGCAAAGCCGATCAGCGCCGCCTCGATCTGCGAGGGATAGACGTTCATGCCGCGCACGATCAGCATGTCGTCGTCGCGGCCCCGGACCCGCATGATCCGCCGGTGCGTGCGCCCGCACACGCAGGGCTCCTCGACAATCCGCGTGATGTCCCGCGTCCGGTAGCGGATCATCGGCAGCGCCTGTTTCGTCAACGTCGTGATGACGAGCTCGCCATCCTCGCCCGGCCGCGCCGGCTCGAGCGTCTTCGGGTCGATCACCTCGATGAGGAAATGATCCTCCCAGATATGCGGCCCCGAGCGTGCCTCGACGCATTCGCAGCCGACCCCCGGCCCGAGAATCTCGGAAAGGCCGTAGACGTCGCAGGCCGTGATGCCGAACGCATCCTCGATGCTCGCCCGCATCGCCTCGCTCCACGGCTCGCCGCCGAACATGCCGCGCCGGACCGGCAAAGTCTTGAGGTCGATGCCCATGCGCATCGCCACCTCGGCGATGTTCAGCGCGTAGGACGGCGTCGCGCACATCGCGTCGGCGCCAAGGTCGCGCATCAGCAGCACCTGCCGCTCGGTCGAGCCGCCGGAAATCGGCAACACCACGCAGCCGAGCCGCTCGGCGCCGTAATGCATGCCAAGCCCGCCGGTGAACAGGCCATAGCCATGGGCGTTGTGGAAGAGCTGGCCGGGCTCGACGCCCGCCGCCATCATCGACCGCGCCATCAACCCGGCCCAGGTGTCGATGTCGGCCGCCGTATAGCCGACGACGGTCGGCGATCCGGTCGTGCCGGAGGACGCGTGGAGCCGGCGCAGCTCGCTCTTGCCGACGGCGAACATGCCATACGGAAAGCTCTCGCGCAGATCACTCTTGGTGGTGAACGGCAGGCGCCTCAGATCCGCGAGCCCGGCAAAGTTCTCCGCATCGATGCCCGCTGCCGCGAAAGCCGCACGATAATGCGGCACCCGCGCCCCGGCATAGGCAACGATCGCCTTCAGCCGCGCGTCCTGCAGCGCCTCGAGATCGGGCCTCGCCATCCGCTCGCGCGCCGGATCGAACATCCGCGCGGGCGCCCCGGCGCCAGTTCCTCCGTCCATGTCGTCTCCCCCGTGCCGCCGGCCGCTTCGTCGCCCGGCTCTTCCCGAAAGGTCGTGCCTTTCGTTGCCTTGCCGGCTGACGGGTCGCCGGCCGAGCGGCATCCCCGGATGCCACGTTGCCCCGCCAGACCCGCCCCGCCGGAGCCGCGAGCATAGCCGAGGCCGCCCACCGACGGAAACGGACGAGCTGACGCGCCCGGCACCGGTCCCGGCACCGGTCATGACTCCGGTCATGACATTGACACTGTGCGCCCATAGCACGGTGACAGCGCTGCCTGTTGCGCCTAATCTCGTTTCTGGTCAGCAACAAAAACGGTGGGCAAAAACCACAATGACCATCTCGCCGAACGTTCCGTTCGGAGCACCGCATGTTGCGAACGACATCGAGGGAGTGGCGCTCGCACATGACCTTTCACAGCGTGAGAGGAGCGCCCTGACGGCCATCGTCGTCGGCGCCGTGCCCGGCAATCGAGACCGGCCGCTGTTCCGGCTGGCCGGCGCCGTGGCACGCGCCTTCGCCGGGAGCCGGCCGCTGCCGGACGGTCATGCCCTCATCAACCTTCTGGCCGAGGCCCTCGGCACGGGCCGCGGCCCGTTGCACCGGCTCGATGCAGCCCTGCTCGACTTCCTGCTCTCGATGGATGGCTTTGCCGAGGCTGCCGCCGTCGAGGCCGCCGCTGCCGACCTTGTCGCCGAGCCGCAGTCGGCCGAGGCGATGCGCGCCTGCGCCAACGGCTTTGCCCGGGCGCTTTATCGCTATCGCGCCGCCAACCTGCCGGCCGAGCGCCATCGCGCCAAGTTCGCCGACATCAGGCGCTTCCTGTCGACGCCGGAGGGAGACCCGCGCTCGCCGGGCGATGGCGACCCCCTCGCCTTCTGGTGCGAATTCGCCAGCCGCGAGAACTGGACGCTCTACGAGACCGTGCTCGACGCGTTCCTCGCCTATGAAATCGCCCGCGAGACGAGCCGCGCCGCCGCCCCCGTCGGCAGCATCCGCGATCCCGACGACAACGGCCAGTCGGCCTGGGAGCGGTCGGAAACCCAGCTCCTTGCCTACCGAGACCTCGATGAGGAGCTCGACGAGGCCCTTTCCGAACTTGCCGCCTCGGACCTCAAGATCTTCAAGGAGACCGAGACAGCGCGGCTGAAGAAGCTGCTTCATCTCGGCCGCTTCGCCCGCAACTGGCCACGCGCGACGCTTTGTCTCCTCGCCCTTTCCCCGCATCAGGCGTCCCTCGTCCAGCTCGTCAAGGATCGCGCCGAAGGCGAGCGGCTTTCCGACACGGCCCGCTGCTGCGGCGGCGACAACTACCCCTCGGTCATCGGCGCGCTTCTGGAGCTCGACGCGACCGCCGCGGAAGCAACCCGGCTCGCCGATGCGTTGCGACGGCGCTCTCTTGCAAACGATTCCTGTCCTGACCCTTCCAAGCCGACGGGTGACGCCATACTTCGCGAAAGCCGCCTGATGCGTCGCAAGAGCTTCAAGATGCTGGACGCCGACAAGCTTGGAATCGAACTCGACCGGCTCACACCCGCTCTTGCCGTGCTGCGCGGCTTTCTGGGAACCGTCCAACGGGGTTGGAAGGCCTGGAGCGAGGAGCGCGCGACTGCCGCCTTCCGGGATGACCGGGAAAGGTTTGCCGCCAAACTCCATTCGCTCTATCTGGTCGTCCCGGAGACGAGTGATGCCGGATCGGACTGAACAGGACATGGAAGATCTCTTTGCTGCGATACGCGACGCCAAGGCGGTGGAGCGTAATGCCAACGCCATGCCTGCGGTCAGCGCCGCCCGTCTGGTGCGCTACGGCAATCGCACCGATGCCGTGGTCGACCTCGAGGTGGAACGGCTCCTGCGCGCTTCCACCGCGGCCCGCCTCATGTACGGCACCACCCTTGGCCGCTCCGCCCGCTCGGTCTCGCCCATGGCCGCCGCGGCGGCCGGCGAGCGCGCCACCCGCCGGATGATCGGCGAGGACCTTCTCGAGATCATCGACGAGGACAACGCCGTCTTCCTCGTGCTGCGCCTTGCCGACGCCGAGCCCGCCCCCGGCCATATCGAGATCCGCACGCCCGACGGCGACGGCGTCCGCATTCGCCTTGGCAAGCCGGTTCGCGGTATCATCCAGCTTCGTCTTGACGACGGCGACGCCGAACAGACCCGCATCGCCGATCTCGTCACCCGGCCAGACAGCGCAATCTACCTGCTTCCGTAAGGGACGAAGGGGCATGCGGATCACCGTCATCGTACCGACGACCGCCGGACCCCGTCTCGTTGTCGGCATCATCGCCCGGCCGCGCCTGCCCGCCAGCCTCGTGATCACCGCCGACGACTATCGCCCGCTCGACGACATCACCGAGCGCTACGACGCCTTCGTCGGCCCGGCCGGCCCGCTGCGTCGCGGCCTCGACCTCGACGACGGCAGCTATGAGCTGCGCCTCGATGCACCGATCGATGGCGGCCGGTCCTGGGAACTGCCCGTCGCCCTTGCCCATGCCGCCCGGCAGGCCGGTGCCGAAATCGTCACCAGCGCCCCCGACCTCGTCGTCTGGGCAACGGGCGCCCTCGACCCCGACCTTGCCATCCGGCCGGACGACTATCATCTCGCCGACAAGCTCGACCTGTCCGGCCCGCTCCTCGGCCGGTTGCAAAAGGCCGGCGCCCGGACACTGCTGCTTCTGCCCGCCGACCCGGCACCGGCCGCGCTGCCTCAGGCCGGCGACGGCGTCGCCGTCGCGACCTTTGCCGCAGCCCTTGCCCTGCTGCGCACCGCAATGGCAAGCCCGCAACGGCCCGCCCTTGCCGCAACGACCCCCGATGACGCAGCGCTCCCCGCCCCGGTGGCGGCCCCGCTTGCCGGCAGCGGCCCGCGCGCAATCGCCCGCTCGCCTGTGCTGGTCATCTTCGGCGCCCTCGTCCTTGCCGCGCTCGTCGGCCTCCTCATCTGGCGCCTGCGTCCGGCACCGCCGGTCGTCGTCGCCGATCCCCCGCCGATTGCCGCCCCGAGCCAGCCGGCGGGCGGCAATGCCGGTATCGGCGTCGTGATACCGGATACACCGGCGGCTCCGGCCGCCCCGCCGCAGACTGATGCCATGGCAGCCGAGGCATCCGGGGCAACCATCCCGGCCGGCCTTTTCCTCCAGACGAAGCGCGACATGACCGGCGATACCTGCGTCGCCTTCCTGATGCGCGACATGCCGACCATCGACGACGAATTCGCGGCCGGCGAAATGCCGGCGCCGCTGCCGAGCGCCGGCCTTTGCGCCATCGGCTTCGCCTCGCCGGCGACGCGACAGCACTCACCTTGCGGTTCGATCCGGCGTTTCTCGACCGGGTGATTTCCTCGACCGGCATGCCGAGGTGCGCCTGTTGCCCGGCGAAACCCTCTCGCTGCGCCTCGTCCAACGGCCGCGCGATCACGCCCCGCTGGCTCTTCGCCTCGCGCCGCGCGACGCCGGCCTCACCATCGGCCTCATGGAAAGGAGCGAATGAATGCGCGTCCTTGCCACTTTTCTCGCCGCCCTCATTGCCCTTGCCGTTTTCCTTGCCGGCGGCCCTGCATCGGCACTTGAGGTCCGCAATCCCGACGCCGATGTCATCGCCGCCGAATTCGTCTCGGCCCTGCGCGACTGCACTGCCGGCCGCCGCCTCGAGATCGGCGTGCTCGGATTTCCGCGCGCCTTCACCGGCCTTTCCGATGCCGATCGCGTCGCCGCCCGCCGCCTCGTCGAGGCGCTGCTCGCCCGCCAGGACGGCGTCGTTCTGAAGCCAATCGCCGACCTCGACAAGTTGATGGCCGGCCGCGCCAATGCCGGCGGCCATGACCCGGCCGACATTGCCGCGATTTTCGAGGCGGCCCGCGACGTTGCCGCCCTTGTCCATTTCGAGGGGCGGCGCACGTCGGCGGGCGAATTCGCCCTGACCCTTGTCGGCACCACCCGCAGCGGCGACTGCCTCGCCGCTGCCGGCCTCAGCCCGCTCCGGCTCGGCCTTGATGCCGGCGCCGCCGTCGTTGATCTGCGCAAGCTCATCGACGCCGAACTCGCCGCCGCCATCCGCGACAATGCCGCCCTTGCCGACATCGCCGTCGAACCCTTCCGTCCGGACGGAGCAACCCCCTACAGCGCCTGCAATGAGGCCGTGACCGGCGCCGTCGTCGAGGCCCTGTCACGATTGTCCGCCGATCCGGACCTTGCATTGCGCGGCCGCCGCGTTGCCGTGCGCCCGCTACCCCCCGGCACGCCGGCGCCGGCCGGCGCTGCCCGCGTTTCCGGCTCGTTCGGCTCCGATGGCGGCGGGCTCTGGCTGACCGCCACCCTTGCCGGGCCCGGCGGCGAAATCCTGGCCGCGATCTCCCGCGCCCATGTCGCCGGCATCGCCTGCGACCCCCGACCGCTCGATTATCTCGAGAGCATCCGCATCGGCGCGCCCGATGACCCGAAACGCCTGACCGTCACCGCCGAACGCGCCGTCGTCCCGGTCGGCGGCTTTCTGAAATTCCGGATCGCCACTGGCAGCGACCCGCTGTCGCTCCATTGCTGGGCGCTCGCCTCCGACCGCACCGGCTTCATTTTCCTGCCGGTTCCCGGCAAGGAGGAAGCCGCCCGCGTCCCGGCCGGCGCGATCCGCTATTTCCCGGAGGATTTCGGCTACGGCCCGATCGTCGCCGGCGAAGCCTCGGACAACATCTTCGGCTGCTTTGCCGCAACCATGCCGCTTTCGCCCGCCGCCAGCACCGCATGGAACGCCAGATACGGCCCGGCCGGCAGAGCCCGCGACGGCGCCCTCGACGAAGAGGAAATAGCCGAACTCATCGCCGTCATGCGCCGCGAGCCGGGCATCACCGAGAGCTATGGTGCGTTGAAAATCGTGCCGTGAGGGCAAGGTTCCGGCGCGATCGGCCGCCGCCGGGATCAGGAAACCCGGCGAAGCTTGTCTTCCGGTGCCGGCACATCGGCCTCCGGCACCGCCGCCTCGATCCGTCGTTCAAGCACCTCGAAGACGGCGGCCTCCGAGACCGGCGCCGAGAACAGATAGCCCTGGATCGTCGCGCAGTTCATGTCGCCAAGCAGCACCATCTGCGCCGGCGTCTCGACGCCCTCGGCCGTCGTCGTCATGCCGAGGCTGTTGGCAAGGTCGATGATTGTGCGCACCAGCGCGACATTGCGCGGATCTTCGGCCAGCTCGTCGATGAAGGCCTTGTCGATCTTGATCTTGTAGAACGGGAAGCGCTTCAGGTAGCTGAGCGAGGAATAGCCCTTGCCGAAATCGTCAAGTGCGATGCGGATGCCGAGGCTGGCGATCCGCCGCAGCGTCTGGTCGACATCGACATTGTCTTCCAGCAGCGTCGACTCGGTGATCTCGACCTCGAACCGCGAGGTCGGCAGGCCGTTTTCGAACAGCGCCTCGAATATCGCGTCGACCAGCGCATCGCCGTCGCGGAACTGCACCGGCGACAGGTTGACCGCGATCGCCACGTCCGAAGGCCAGCGCGCCGCGATCCGCGCCGCCCGTTTCATCACCCAGGCGCCGATCGGCACGATGAGGCCGGTTTCCTCGGCAATCGGAATGAACTCGTCCGGGCCGATGCGGCCATAGCGGCTCGACGTCCAGCGCAGCAGCACCTCGAAGCTGCGCACCTTGCCGCTCGACAGGTCGACGATCGGCTGGAAGGCCAGCGACAGCTCGTCCCGCTCGATCGCATGGCGCAGTTCGTGCTCGATATTGCGCCGCCGCTCGGCGTTTTCCGTCATGCCTTCGGTATAGAAGCGGAACTCGTTGCGGCCGACGCTCTTGGCCCGGTAGAGCGCAAGATCGGCATGCTCGATGAGGCTCGCCGAGGTCGTGCCGTCCTGCGGCGCGACGGCGATGCCGATGCAGGCACCGACGAACAGCGAATGCCCCTCGATATCGAACGGCGCCTGCAGCGCCTCGCAAATCGTTGCCGCGAGCCCGGCCGCCTCGCTCGGCTGCTGCCCCTCGGTCACCAGAACGCCGAATTCGTCGCCGCCAAGGCGCCCGACCAGCGCCTCGCCGGCGCACAGCGAAATCCGCCGCGCCACCGCGGCAAGCAGGGCGTCGCCGACGCCATGGCCAAGCGTGTCGTTGACGATCTTGAAATTGTCGAGGTCGACGAAAAGCAGCGCCAGCTCGCGATCGCCAAGACCGGCAAGCGCCGCCTCCGTCGCTTCATGGAACGCGACACGATTGGCAAGCCGCGTCAGCACGTCGTAATGGGCAAGGAAATTGAGCCGATTGAGCGCTTCGGTCTGCTCGCTGACGTCTTCCGCCACGCCCCGGTAGCCGGAAACATCGCCCAGCGCGTCGTGATCGGCCCGCCCGGTCAAAAGCCAGTGCCGCACCTTGCCGGCAACCCGGACCTGAACGGTCAGGTCGAAAATCGGCTCCCCCGCCGCGACCTTGTCGAGCACCAGCCGGCTCTCGGCACTATGAGCATCGACCAGCAGATCGCGCAGCCGCAGCTCCCGCAGCCGCGTCATCGGCAGTTGCGCCTCCTCGCTGAAGCGCTCGCTGATATTGGTGAAGCGGCCGCCGCGGTCGATCTGCCAGAGCCAGTCCGAGCGCTGGCCTTCGAATTCCTTGAGGACGAGGCCGATGACCTCGTTCTGCGTTTCCGTCTCGGCCGTCGTCCGCCGCAGCGCGACGAACAGCTTGCCGTACTGAATGGCGTAGTGCGACAGGAACGCCGTATAGACGGTCAGCAGCACCACGGTGAGCTGATATCCGGCGCCGCCGGCAAACAAGAGGCCGACCGACCAGAAGCCGGAAAGCGTCCAGATATAGGTGAGCGCCGCCGCCGGCACGGTCGACAGGCCGAAAGCGCCGCCGGCAATGAGCCCGGCCGCGACGCAGCCGAGCATCACCTGATACTCCGGCATCGCTGTCGGGAACAGGACGAGCACGACGCCGCCCCAGGCAAGGGCGCGCGCGAAGGTGAAACCGAGAGCCCGCAGGATGCGGCGGCTCGGCCGGGCCACCGGCCGGGTCAGGCGCGCCTCGCGATAGGCAAGCCCGCACACCATGACCAGCGCGCCAAGCCACATCACCAGCAAGGCCGGCTCGGCCGAGGTCCAGAACACCAGGGTGATGAGGATGCCGTTCGCCAGATTGGTCAGCAGCGCCGCCGGCAGCATCCGGTTGATTTCGGCAACCTGCTCGCGGCGGATCCGCCGCTCGATGCGCGGGTCGAGATCACACAGCCGGCCGCCGAGAAGCAGCATCGCCAGATGGGCAAGCTTCGTCGTGCTGCATCGTGGCAGCCGGGAGAGCGCATTCGTCATGCCGACACTCCGCCGAGCCGCACGTGCCAATCACCGCAGATCGCTGTTCTCGACATGCTCCAGCCCTGAGCCAACCCTGCCTGTGGACCACGCCGCCAGCCCCCGGCGGTCGATCGCGGCCCGCGCGACACCTTCTTTTCGGTCTTACCCGGCTGATCCTGCTCGAAAATCGATAAATCGCCCTGAAAAAACGCGGTTAATTTTTCCCGATCCGAAAAAAACGATTGCCTCCCTGCAGGACTGGGAAATCAGTGCTGACGGAACATGACGCCGACCTGGGCGGCGCACTGGTCCTTTGCCGTAGCGACAATTTCAGGGCACGCGCCTTGATGCAGGCGGCCGGCCCGTCGATGGAAGGAGGACAAGGCGCGAACGGGCACCGGCGCGCCGGGAGCAGCGCCTCCGCCGAACCGGCCGCAATGGCGCCGCACCGCCGCCGCATGCCCCGCCAGCCGGTTCATCAAGGGCTTTCCGGCACGGAACGAACGCCCGCCCCGGGCCGGAAAGAAGAATGAAATCGAATGCGCCAAGGCACTGGACAGAGCTTTCCGAACTTTCTATAACCCACCGGCTTCGCGTCGGAAGCGGCCTTCTGGCCCTCCCCGATGCCCGGTCGCCCAGGTAGCTCAGATGGTAGAGCAGCGGATTGAAAATCCGCGTGTCGGTGGTTCGATTCCGCCCCTGGGCACCATTACCTCTCCCACCAGCATCCGCAGATGATCGTAAAAGCCTTGGTTTACACGGCGTTATAGCCCATTTCTGTCCGCCGCCGGCCGCTCCCGTCCATTCCCATACGGCTAGAATATTGGTATCGTTGTTGGCACCAACCAACACCGCCTTCCTGGGATACCAACACCGATGGCGCTGACCGATGCTCAAGTCAGAAAGATCCAGCCGGAGCAGACACCGCGGAAACACAGCGACGGCGGCGGGCTCCATCTGTTGGTAGCGGTCACCGGCTCAAAGCTCTGGCGGTTGAATTACAGATTCGGCGGCAAGCAGAAGACGCTGGCATTGGGTAGTTACCCAACGGTACGCTGAGGCGGCTTCGCGACATGCGCCTTGCTGCCAAGAAGCAGCTTGCCGCCGGCGTGACCCCGCCCAACATGCGAAGCTTGAAAATCAAGCGGAATATCGCCAGCGCAAACACGCTGGCGCAGTCGCCGACGAACTGCTGGCCAAGGAGACGCGAAGCGCGTGCACCGGCGACGCTGAAAAAGAAACGATGGCTGCTTGATCCGCTCGGCGCGACCTCTGGGAACGCCCGATCGCGGATATCACGGCTGCCGAGATCCTCGTATCACTTCGTAAGGTCGAGCCCGTGGAACCTCGCGCTGCGCGCGCCGCCTTCGCTCGACGATCGGGTAGTGTTCCGCTACGCCATTGCCACGGCGCGCGCCGAGATCGACCCAACGTCTGGCCTGTGGCGCCCTTACGACGCCGGCCAGATGCATCGGGCGGCGCTCACCGATCGGGGGGCATTTGCCGGCTTGCTGCGCGCGGTATGGCACTATAACGGCCAACCTGAGACCGCGGCAGCCCTTGCTCATGGCCTATCTCTACCCCGGCCGGGCGAACTGCGGCAGGCGGAATGGGCCTGAATTCGACTGGATACCGCAGAATGGACCATACCCTGCCGCGCGAGCGAAGATGCGCCGCGCACACCGGAAGCCACTGCCGTGCGTCAAGCCGTCGTGATATTGCGCGATCTTTATCGCTCCTCAACGGTGACGGCCGACTGGTATTTCCGTCGGTGCGGTCCCGGTTGCGCCCGATATCGGAAAATACGCTCAATGCAGCCTTGCGCCGCCTTGGATTTACGACCGATCAGGCAACCGCTCATGGTTTTCGCGCCAGTGCATCATCGCTGCTGAATGAAAGTGGGAAATGGTCCGCCGACGCGATTGAGGCCGAACTTGGTCATGTTGGCACCGACGAAGTACGCAGGGCGTATCACCGTGCGCTATACTGGGATGCTCGGGTTGAAATTGCAGCATGGTGGGCCAACGAGCTCGACCGGCTGAGAGCGCCCGTGGATATCTTCTCATGAATAAACCGGACCTGGTCGCTGCGCTCGCCGAGCTGGAACAAGAAGAAGAAGCGAAGCGCCGACCCTCGCCCCGAAATCAGCTTGCTGTCGCCCTGCGAGATGGTGCTTCGCAAGCTCTGGGTTGGCACGAAAAAAGGCATCATTCTCGAGCCACGTTCCCTTGTCATCTTCTCCGGTGAAGGGCGTTTCGACTGGACGCATGAAATTCCCGCACGCAAATCAGACGTAATTGACGGGATTCGCCTGTCCAGAAGCCACAGAATCTCACTGACATTCCGGACAACGGCTCACGACGACTGAACATTTCTTGACGCATGGCGCAAGCATCACTGTATTACACAATATATGATTTTGTCATGACTGAGCTTCACCTCAGCGCCTGACGCCCTCGCGCCCGCTCTGAATAGCCCCGAGTTTTCTAGACACCCTCGGTGCTCATTTTCTGCTGCCTTTCGAACTCGACGGGAGGCAGCATCCCGTTCCTCACATGCTTGCGCTTCGGGTTGTAGAACATCTCGATGTAGTCGAACACATCCTGCCGGGCTTCGGCCCGGGTCTTGTAGGTCCGGCGCCGTATCCGTTCGCGTTTGAGCAGGTTGAAGAAGCTCTCGGCCACGGCATTGTCGTGGCAGTTCCCGCGCCGGCTCATCGAATGTTCCAGATTGCGGGCCTTAAGGAATGACGCCCAGTCCCGGCTGGTGAACTGAGAGCCCTGATCGGAGTGGACCAGCACCTTGTGTTTCGGCTTCCGCCTCCACACCGCCATCAGCAATGCCTGCAGGACCACGTCGGTCGTCTGACGGCTCTGCATCGACCAGCCAACGACACGACGGGAGTAGAGATCGATGACGACGGCCAGATAGGCGAAGCCTTCGAGGGTTCGGATGTAGGTGATGTCCATCACCCAGACCCTGTCCGGCACCTCCACGTCGAACTGTCGGTCCAGCGTGTTGTCGACGACAACGGAAGGCTTGCCGCCATAGCTGCCAGGCCGGCGCTTGTAGCCGATCTGGGCCTTGATGCCCGCCAGCCTCGCCAGACGCGCAACGCGGTTCGAGCAGCACGTCTCGCCCTGATCGAGCAGGTCATCGTGCAGCTTGCGGTAACCGTAGACCTTGCCGCTGTCCTTCCATGCCGTCCTGATGAGCTCTGTCTGACGAACGTCTTCCCGAGCCCGCTTGCTCAGCGGGGTCTTGAGCCAGGCATAGAAGCCACTGGGTTGGATGCACAGGCAACGGCACATCGCACGCACCGAGAACAACGGGCGATGCTCGGCGACGAACGCGTATCTCACTTTGCATCCTTGGCGAAATACGCGGTGGCTTTTTTTAGGATGTCGCGCTCCTCGGTGACCCTCGTCAGTTCACGCTTCAACCGCCGGATCTCGGCGTCCTTGTCGCTGTCGCCAGGTGGCTGCGAGAACTTCCGCTTCCACTCATAGAGCGAGTGCTGGCTGACGCCCAGCCGCTTCGAGACCTCCGCAACCGGATAGCCCCGTTCGGCGATCTGTGCCACCGCATCCCGTTTGAACTCGTCGCTGAAATTGGCTTTGCCCATCACGGCCTCCTCGCCTCAAACTTAGGAAAGAAGGCGTCTACGAATCCAGGGGCT
>JAWKVW010000017.1:0-79105 GCA_041397845.1 Hyphomicrobiales bacterium
TGCTGAACGTCGTGCGCGGCCTCGATGTGCTGCCGATCGACCGTGTCTTCCAGGCCCTCTACCGGCCGGATCTCGTCCACGAGGCCCTTGCCGGCGATCCTGCCGGCCGGGTCCGCGACGCCGCCGCAAGACTCGATCTGGCCTCCGCCCTCGACAGCGGCCCGCCGCCGGCGGTCAGGTTTGCCGGCCCCGCGAACGGCGCGAGCGTGCCGGCCGGCGAGACCCTCGTCGCCGCCAGCATCACCGATCAGGGCGGCGGCATCGGGCGCATCGAATGGCGCGTCAACGGCGTGACACTCGGTGTCGACGAGCGCGGCCTTGCCCGCATCGAGATGCCGGCCAAGGCATCGACGGTCGAGCGGCGGCTGATCCTCGGCCCGGGCGACAATGTCGTAGAACTCGTCGCCTACAATGCCGGCGACCTTGTTGCCTCCGAGCCGGCCCGTCTTGCCCTGACCGTCGCGGCGCCCGACGATACCGCGCCGCCGCGCCTTCATGTCCTTGCGGTCGGCATCAACGACTACTGGGACAGCCGCCTGCGCCTGAACTTTGCCGTGCCCGATGCCCGCTCGGTCGCCGAGGCACTGGCCAGGGCCGGCGCCGGCCTGTTCGCCAGCGTCGATGTCGAGACCCTGTTCGATGCCGACGTGACGACTGCCGGGCTCGATCGCCGCTTCAGCGAGATCGCCGCGAAGGTCGCGCCGCAGGATGTCTTCGTCTTCTTCCTTGCCGGCCACGGCAAGACGGTTGAGGGCCGCTACTACTTCCTGCCCTACGATTTCCGCTATGAAGGCGAACCCTCGATCACCGCCGCCGGCATTGGCCAGGATGTCTGGCAGCAATGGTTCGCCCGCATTCCCGCCGGCCGCAGCGTCCTTCTCTATGACACCTGCGAAAGCGGGTCGCTGACGGGCGATGGTCTTGGCACACGGGGCCTTGAACGTGTCGCCGCGATGGAGCGGATCACCCGCGCCATGGGTCGCACGGTGTTGTCGGCCGCAACCGACGACCAGCCGGCGCTGGAGGGCTATCGCGGCCACGGCGTCTTCACATGGACGCTGCTTGATGCGCTGGCCAATGCCGACACCGATGCCGACAACGAGATCGCCGTCACCGAGCTCGCCGGCTATGTCGACCGCAAGGTGCCGGAGATCAGCGAGGCTGCATTTGGCCTGCGCCAGATTCCGCAGATGCGGATCGTCGGCTCGAACTTCCCGCTCGGTGCCAGGGTCGCCGTGCTCGGCGATGCCCCGGCAGCGACCCTGCCGGTCGAGCCGACCCACGTCCTCATCCGCGCCGCCGTCGTCCGCGCCGGCGCCGATGCCGACGCGCCGGAACTCATCGAGCTGTCGCCAGGAACCCAGGTGCGGCTGATCGAGACGAGCGGAGCGGTCGCCCATATCGCCCGCGACGGGCGCCCGCTCGGCTTCGTGCCGATCGACGCCCTCGTCAGGCTGCAATAGCGGCCGTCAGCGCCGGTCGCGGAACTTGTTGGTGATCGGATAGCGCCGGTCGCGGCCGAAGTTGCGCCGGGTAAGCTTCACGCCAGGTGCCGCCTGCCGGCGCTTGTATTCGGCGATGTAGAGCAGGTGCTCGATCCGCTGCACGGTCGCTGCCTCGAAACCTTCGGCGATGATCTCCTCGACGCCCTTCTCGTCCTCGACCAGCCGTTCCAGGATCGCGTCGAGAATGTCGTAGGGCGGCAGCGAATCCTGATCCGTCTGGTTTTCGCGCAGCTCCGCCGACGGCGGCTTGGTGATGATCCGCTCGGGGATGACGACGCCGGCCGGGCCGAGCACGTCCGCCGGCCGGTTGCCGTTGCGCCAGGCGGCGAGACGGAACACCTCGGTCTTGTAGAGATCCTTGATCGGATTGAAGCCGCCGTTCATGTCGCCGTAAAGGGTCGCGTAGCCGACCGACATTTCCGACTTGTTGCCGGTGGTCACGACCATCGGCCCGAACTTGTTGGAAATCGCCATCAGCACGGTGCCGCGCACCCGCGACTGCAGGTTCTCCTCGGTGATGTCCGGGGCGCGCTGCTCGAACAGCGGCGACAGCATGTGCTCGAGCGCGTCGACCGCCGCACCGATCGGCACGGTGTCGTAGCGGATGCCGAGCGCGTCGGCGCAGGCCGCCGCGTCCTCGAGGGATTCGGTCGAGGTGTAGCGAAACGGCAGCATCACCGCATGAACCCGCGACGGCCCGAGCGCATCGACCGCGATCGCCGCGCAGACGGCAGAGTCGATGCCGCCCGAAAGCCCGAGGACGATGCCCGGGAACCGGTTCTTGTCGACATAGTCGCGAAGGCCGATGACACAGGCGAGCCAGTCGGCGGCGTCATGGTCGGGCAGGGCGTCCGCCGGCCCCTCGACCGGCCGCCAGACAGTGTCCGCGCCCTTTTCCCAGACGCTGAGCGCGACCGTCTCCTCGAATGCCGGCATCTGGAAGGCGAGCCGCCGGTCGGCGCCAAGACCGAACGAGCCGCCGTCGAAGACGAGCTCGTCCTGACCGCCGATCTGGTTGAGATAGACGAGCGGCAACCCGCTCTCGACCACCCGTGCCACCGCGACGTTGAGGCGCAGCGCGCTCTTGTCGTGCCAGTAGGGCGAGCCGTTCGGCACGATGAGGATTTCCGCGCCGGTCTCGGCAAGGCACTCGACGACATCGGGCACCCAGATGTCCTCGCAGATCGGCACGCCGAGGCGGATGCCGCGAAAGCCGATCGGTCCGGGAAACGGCCCCGCGTCGAACACGCGCTTTTCATCGAAGACGCCGTAGTTCGGCAGCTCCACCTTGTGGCGCACCGCCTCGATCCGGCCGCCGTCGAGCAGCGCGACGGAATTGTGCAGCTTTTCCCCGTCAAGGAACGGCGCGCCGATCAGCATCGCCGGTCCGCCATCGGCGGTCTCGGCCGCGAGCGCCTCGAGCGCGGCCCGGCACGCGGCAACGAAGGCCGGCTTGCGCACCAGATCCTCGGGCGGATATCCGGCAAGGAACAGCTCTGGAAAGACGACGAGGTCGGCGCCGAGCCGGGCGCCGTCGGCGCGCATGCGCCGCGCTTTCTCGGCATTGCCGGCGATGTCGCCGACCGTCGGGTTGGCTTGGGCAAGCGCGAGGCGAAGGGTCTGCGGCCGGTCGGTCATGGCGGGGCGGCGTCCCATCTGGCGTTGGCGATCGGAGCAGATGGCGGTCTAGCGCTTCAGGCGGGCCGGAGCAATCGCAATATGTCATCAGCCCTGTTGACCGCGAAGCCGGCTTTTTCTATCTGACGCTCCATGGCCAAGCTTGAAATCCTCACTGTTCCCGATCCGCGCCTGCGTCAGCAGTGCAAGCCCGTGGAAGTCGTTGACGACGGCATCCGCGCGCTGATGGACGAAATGCTCGAGACCATGTACGCGGCGCCGGGCATTGGCCTCGCCGCGATCCAGGTCGGCGTCGCCAGGCGCATCGTCGTCATCGACGTCTCGAAGGAAGAGGACGCCCGCACCCCGATCTGCCTCGTCAATCCCGAGGTGATCTGGACCTCCGAGGAGGCGCGCGTCTACGAGGAGGGCTGCCTCTCCGTGCCGGAATATTATGACGAGGTCGAACGGCCGGAACGCTGCCGCGTCCGCTATCTCGATCGCGACGGCAAGGAGCAGGAACTCGAGGCCGACGGCCTGCTTGCCGTTTGCGTCCAGCACGAGATCGACCATCTGAACGGTCGCCTGTTCATCGACCATCTCTCCAAGCTGAAGCGCGATCGCGTCGTCAAGAAATTCGCCAAGCAGGCAAAATTCTCCACCAAGCCCGCCGTGCTCTGACGCGTCCCGCGTCGAATTGCGATTGCCCGCTCCCGCGGCCTGCGCTCCGGGCCGAAGCGGGGCCGCGCCTCTTTCCGCCGGATCAGGTCGGGCAGGAGGCGATCGTCTGGTCAGGTGTGGTATTCTGCCCAGGCGATGCGGAGTCTTTTGTACGGCCCGGTCTTTTTTGTCACAAAGGTACAACCCACAGGCCAAAGGCAAATATGGGACGCGCGGACTAAAACAATTTTCTGATTTTTGTGCAGGTTTATTTCAGTTGTTGCTGGCGATTAAGTGCGGATAGGCGGATTTTTAATCGTATTTTTACGGCCAACAGCACAGCCTCATCATTGAGGGTTCTGCTGGAGATATAAAAATGAATTGGACCATCGGTAAGCGCCTCGCGGCGCTCGTCGGGCTCGTTTTCGTCGGGCTCACCGTCCTCACAGCCGAGCAGGTTTTGGTCGGCCGCGGCCAGCTTTTCGAACAGCGCGAACATGAACTGAAGCAGATCGTCGATGCCGTCATCGACGTGCTTGCCTACCAGCAGGCCGAGGTCGAGGCCGGGCGCAAGACGCTTGACGAGGCCCAGACCGCCGCCCGCGAAACGGTTCGCCACCTGCGTTATTCCGGCTCCGAGTATTTCTGGATCAACGACATGCATGCCGGCATGCTGATGCATCCGATCAAGCCCGAACTGGAAGGCAAGGATCTTTCCGGTCTCAAGGATGTCAACGGCAAGGCGCTGTTCTCGACCTTCGTCGAGAAGGTCAACGAGAGCGGCGGCGGCATCGTCGACTACTATTGGCCGAAACCCGGTTCGCCCGACCCGGTGCTGAAATATTCCTATGTCGAGGGCTTCGCGCCCTGGGGCTGGATTATCGGCACCGGCGTCTATGTCGACGATCTTGATGCGATGGTCTGGAGCAGCTCCCTGCGAGCGATCTTCTTCGCTTCCATAGTCCTTCTCGTCTGTGGCCTTGCCTCTCTCTTCATCGTGCGCAGCATCACCGCTCCGGTGCGGGCCCTCGTTGCCCGCATGACCGCCCTGCGCGAGGGCGATACCGCGTCGACCGTGCCCGCTGTCGAGCGGCGCGACGAACTCGGCGAGATGGCGGCAGCCGTCGAAAGCTTCCGGGCGAGCGCAATCGAGCGCGAACACCTCGAGACACGACAGGTCGAGCAGCGCCAGAACCGCGAGCAGCGCCAGCGCAATGTCGAGGACCTGATCGGCCAGTTCCGCGATATCACCGCCTCGCTCATCCATGAGGTCGAGGCAACCAACACCGACCTCAACCACACCGCCCACACGCTGTCTTCGGTTGCCGCGAGCAGCGCCAGCCGCGCCGGCAGCGCCGCCGATGCCTCCCGCGAGGCGTCCTCGAACGTGCAGTCGGTGGCGAGCGCCGCCGAGGAGCTTTCCGCCTCCATCGCCGAAATTTCCCGGCAGGTGGCGCGCACCACGGAAATCGTCACCGGCGCAACCGCCGGGGCGCAGCGCTCCAATGAAAAGGTCTCCGGCCTGGCGACCGCCGCCAACAAGATCGGCGAGGTCGTCTCGCTGATCCAGGCGATCGCCGAGCAGACCAACCTCCTGGCGCTCAATGCCACCATCGAGGCGGCAAGGGCCGGCGAGGCCGGGCGCGGCTTCTCGGTCGTTGCCTCCGAGGTCAAGGAACTTGCCAACCAGACCTCGAAGGCGACCGAGGAAATCGGCGCCCAGGTGACCGCGATCCAGACCTCCACCGCAGATGCGGTCGAGGCGATCGCCGCCATCGCCGCGACCATGGGCGACGTCAACGCCTATACCTCGGCGATCGCTGCGGCGGTCGAGCAGCAGGGCGCGGCGACCGGCGAGATCTCGCAGAACGTCCAGATGGCGGCGCACCGCACCCGCACGGTCGTCGACGACGTCGTCGAGCTGAGCGGTTCGATCAACGAGACCGGCGACACCGCTGCCTCGGTTCTGGCCGCCGCCTCGCGCGTCGGTGATACCTCGAGCCGGCTGAAGCATGAGGTCGACCGCTTCCTGAAGGACGTCGCGGCGGCCTGACGAGTACGATTGACGACGACAATTGACGGCAGAAAATGACGCCGGCTCCCCGTGGGCCGGCGTCGCCGCGTCCGCGGCAAATCCCGGTCACCGGCCGGAGCACTTGACCTTGCCGGCACCTTCCCGCAAAGCAGGGACCGCGCAAACGGGGGATGCGGCAATGGGTCTTCGCGTCATTTTCATGGGAACGCCGGACTTCGCGGTCGCCACGCTGAAGGCGCTGCGGGCCGCCGGCCACGACATTGTCGCCGTCTACACCCGGGCGCCGCGCCCCGCCGGTCGCGGCATGGCCGAACGCCGCTCGCCCGTTCATGTCGAGGCCGACGCGCATGGCATCACCGTTTTGACGCCGCGCACCTTGCGCACCCCCGAAGCCCAGGCGGAATTCGCCGGCTTCGGCGCCGATGTCGCCGTCGTCGTCGCCTACGGGCTCATTCTGCCCCTGCCGGTTCTCGAGGCGCCGCGGCTCTGCTGCCTCAATCTTCATGGCTCGCTGCTGCCGCGCTGGCGTGGTGCCGCGCCGATCCAGCGTGCCGTCATGGCCGGCGATGCCGAAACCGGCGTCATGGTGATGAAGATGGAGGAGGGGCTCGACACCGGCCCCGTCGCAATGACCGCCCGCACGCCGATCGGCGCTGACGAGACCGCCGGCGAGCTGCACGACCGACTTGCCGGCCTCGGCGCCGGCCTGATGGTCGAGGCGCTGGCCGCCCTTGCCGCCGGCGAGCTTCGATTTGTCGCGCAGGCCGAGGAAGGCGTCACCTATGCAGCAAAGATCGAGAAGGCCGAGGCGCGCATCGACTGGACGCGGCCGGCGACGGCCGTGCACGACCATATTCGCGGGCTTTCGCCATTTCCCGGAGCCTGGTGCGAGTTCGATCCCGGCGGCCGGACGGAACGGGTCAAGATCCTTGCGACGACGCTCGCCGAAGGCCGCGGCGCACCCGGCGAAGTGCTCGATGACGCCCTCACCATCGCCTGCGGCGAGGGCGCCGTTCGTCTTTGTGTCTTGCAAAGGGCCGGCAAACAGTCCATGGAAGCGCCCGCATTCTTGCGGGGGGCCGCGATCGAACGCGGAAAGATGCTGACATGAATTCTGACTTGCCACTCGTCCTGCGGCCGGAACAGCCGGGGGACGAGCCGTTGATCGACGCGGTGATCCGGGCGGCTTTCGGCCAGGATGTCGAGAGCAGCCTCGTCGAGGCCCTGCGTCGCGACGGCGATCTGGCGCTGTCGCTGGTTGCCGAGCGCGGCGAGCGCCTCGTCGGCCACATTGCCTTCAGCCGGGTCGCGATCGTCAACGGTCCGCGTTCGACCGAGGCGGTCTCGCTCGCTCCGCTTGCCGTCCTGCCGAGCGTCCAGCATGGCGGCATCGGCTCGGCCCTCGTCGAGGAGGGGCTGCGCCGCGTTGCCCGGTCCGGTGCGCGGCTCGCCTTCGTCATCGGCTATCCATCGTTCTATCGCGGCTTCGGTTTCGCAGTCGAGCCGGCGAGGCCATTCCGCTCGCCCTGGTCCAAGGCGCCGGGCTGCGCCCACATGGTGCGCGCCCTCGTGCCGGGCGGCCTCGACGGGCTCGCCGGTGCCGTCCGCTATCCGCCCGCCTTCAGCAAGGCGCCAGGCAGCGGCCAACCCATGCATCACGCCCATGCCCCGCTATCGGCTCAACATCGAGTATGACGGCACGCCGTTCGTCGGCTGGCAGCGCCAGGCCGAGGGCGAGAGCGTGCAGGGGGCAATCGAGCGGGCGATTGCCGCCTTTGCCGGCGAAGTGGCCGGCATCCGCGGCGCCGGGCGCACGGATGCCGGCGTCCATGCGTCCGGTCAGGTCGCCCATGTCGACCTTGCGCGCGACTGGAAGACCGACACCGTGCGCGACGCCATCAACGCCCATCTGCGGCCAGCGCCCGTCGCCATCCTGTCGGCCGAACGGGTCGGCGACGATTTCGACGCCCGCTTTTCGGCGACGGCCCGACATTATGTCTACCGCATCCTCGATCGCCGGGCGCCGCCGGCCCTCGATCGCGATCGCGTCTGGCACGTCGGCCGCCGGCTCGACGAGGGCCTGATGGCCGCGGCCGCCAGGACGCTTCTCGGCCGCCACGATTTCACGACCTTCCGTGCCGCCGCCTGTCAGGCGGCAAGCCCGGTCCGTACCCTCGATCGCCTCGACGTCGTGCGCTGCGGCGATGTCATCGAGCTGCACGTCTCGGCCCGGTCGTTCCTGCACAATCAGGTGCGCTCGATGGCCGGAACGCTGAAGCTTGCCGGCGCCGGACAATGGAGCGCAGCGGATGTCGGCGATGCCCTTGCCGCAAGGGACCGCGCTGCCTGCGGCCCGGTTGCCCCGGCCTGCGGCCTTTGCCTTGCCAGAGTGGATTATCCGGTCGACGACGGGGCGTGAGCGGCGGGCGACGAGGCGTGAGCGGCGGGCAATGACCGGCCGCCAATGAAAAGGGGCCGCGACCGGCCCCTTTTGAAATTCCCGTGCGATGAATTCCCGCTGCTTCAGACAGCCACGGAATGCCGCGCCGCTTCGCTGTTGAGATAGGCATCGAATGCCGCCGCCGCGATCCGCACGAACGGCCGGCCGGCCGGGTTCATGCTGACCGTCCAGCCCTCGACCGTCGCAAGCCCGTCCCGCACCAGCTCGACGAGCGCGTCGAACGAGGCATCGAGCGACTTCGGATCGACGCCGTATTGCTGGCAAATCGCCTCGACATCCACCGAAAAGCCCGTCATCAGCGTCTCGATGATATCGGCCCGCATCCGGTCGTCGTCGCTGAGCGCCTTTTGCCGCGCCGCCGGCAGCCGGCCCTCGAGCACCGCCCGCTTGTAGCCGCCGATATCCGGGCTGTTCTGGATGTAGCCCTGCGGCAGCTTGCCGATCGCCGAGGCCCCGAAGCCGATCAGCGCCGGCGCCGTATCGGTCGTATAGCCCTGGAAATTGCGCTTCAGCGTGCCCTCGCGCACCGCCTTCGCCATCGGATCGTCCGGATGGGCGAAATGGTCGAAGCCGACGGTGACATAGCCGAGCGATTCCAGCGCGACGCGGGCTCGTTCGGCCTGCTCCATGCGCTCGACCGCGCCCGGCAGCGCGCTGACGTCGATGAGGCGCTGGTGCACCTTGAACCAGGGCACATGCGCATAGCCGAAGATCGCGATCCGCGCCGGCTCGAGCTCTGCCGCCATGCGCGTCGTCCGTTCGACGTCGTCGCCGGTCTGGAACGGCAGGCCGTACATCAGGTCGAAATTGATCGCCGAAATGCCGACGGCCCTGAGCCGCTGCGTCGCGTCCGCGACAACCTCGTAAGGCTGGATGCGGCCGATCGCCTCCATCACCTTCGGCGTGAAGTCCTGCACGCCAAGGCTCGCCCGGTTGACGCCGGCCTCGACCAGCCGCGCCGCCAGATCCTCGCTGACCGTGCGCGGATCGAGCTCCATTGCGTGCTCGGCCTCGGCGCCGATCGCGAACGCCGCGTTGAGGTGCTCGACCACGAGCCGCAGTGATTCGGCCGGCAGAAGGCTCGGCGTGCCGCCGCCCCAGTGAATATGGGTCGCCCGGTGCCGATGCTTCAGGCGGCTCGCGACGAGATCGATCTCCGCCGCCATGACCTCGGCATAGTCGAACACCGGATCGTCCCGCACCGCCGCCTTGGTGGCAGCCGCAATAGCGGCAGATCGAACGGCAGTAGGGCACGCAGGTAGAGCGAAACCGAAGTCGTTTCAGCGACTTCGCCAAGCCAGGCCGTATAGCTGCGTCGTCCGTCGCCGCCTCGAAGTGGGGCGCCGTCGGATAGGAGGTGGCGCGGAACAGTCCGCGTCGCATAGGCGGTCAGTCTCTGGTCCATGGCCGGGACATTCACCGTTTCAAAGGAAGGGTGTCCTTGATGTTGGTCAATGTTCGGTTTTCGCCGACATGGAACTTTGCATCGTCGGCAGTGTTTCGCGACGGCAAACGGGGTGTTTTTGTCCCCGGCCAGACGCGGCAGCGCTACCGGCGGGCGGCGCCCCAGCCCTGTCAAACTCCCCTTCGGGCGCCGAAATCAATGCGATTCCATGGGCTTGTCGGCTAGAGCATTTCGCCGGCAAGACTGATCGTCGCATGCGCCCATTGGGGACATGATTTTCTGCGCGCGATCTTTAGACTGCGCATCCTCAGCCGTGCCTCCGCGTCTGCCGTTGACATATGTCATTGCGCCGAAACGAAGGCCGGTCTGATGGTGCACTGTGATCCCGTGTGGGGGATATCGTTCAAATAGACGGGGCGGAACCAATGGCAGTCCAAACCAAATCTCTGACGCTCGAGGAAGGCGGCTTTGCGGCATTTCTCGTGCTGTTGGCCCTGGTTTGCATCCTTATTGCAGCCAAGGCCGTTGATGGCGTCATGCAGTTTCATGCCGCCATCGGCGCCGTTTTCTCGGTGCTCGGCATTTATCTGATCTTCCGCGGATACTCGAACCGGCCCGCCGGTCCGATTCTGCAGGAGATCGACGGTCGGCCGAACTATCATTACGGTCCGATCAAGTTCGGAATTCTCGCGGCGGTTTTCTGGGGCGTCGCCGGCTTCCTCGTTGGCGACTATGCCGCCTTCGAGCTTGCCTTCCCGGCCCTCAACTTCGACCTGCCGTGGACCAACTTCGGCCGCTTGCGGCCGCTGCACACCTCGGCGGTGATCTTTGCCTTCGGCGGTAACGTGCTCCTGGCGACGTCCTTCTACGTCGTGCAGCGCACCAATCGCGCCCGCATTTTCGGCACGATCGCGCCCTGGTTCGTGATTCTCGGCTACAACGCGTTCATCGTGATCGCCGGAACCGGCTACCTGCTCGGCGTGACGCAGAGCAAGGAATACGCCGAGCCGGAATGGTACGCGGACCTCTGGCTGACCATCGTCTGGGTGGTTTACCTGCTGGTCTACATGGGCACGCTGATCAAGCGTAAGGAATCGCACATCTACGTGGCGAACTGGTTCTACCTGTCGTTCATCGTCACGATCGCGATGCTCCACCTCGGCAACAACGTCACCCTCCCGGTGTCGCTGTTCGGCGTGAAGTCCTACATCGCCTGGTCCGGCGTCCAGGACGCCATGACCCAGTGGTGGTATGGCCATAACGCGGTGGGCTTCTTCCTGACCGCTGGCTTCCTTGGCCTCATGTACTACTTCATCCCGAAGCGCGCTGGTCGCCCGGTCTACTCGTACCGGCTGTCCATCGTTCACTTCTGGGCTCTGATCTTCCTGTACATCTGGGCCGGCCCGCATCATCTGCACTACACCGCCCTTCCGGACTGGACGCAGACCCTTGGCATGACCTTCTCGATCATCCTCTGGATGCCGTCGTGGGGTGGCATGATCAACGGCCTGATGACCCTGTCGGGTGCCTGGGACAAGCTCCGTACCGACCCCGTGCTGCGCATGCTGGTCGTGTCGGTCGCCTTCTACGGCATGTCGACCTTCGAAGGCCCGATGATGTCCATCAAGGCCGTGAACTCGCTGTCGCACTACACCGACTGGACCGTCGGCCACGTGCACTCGGGCGCTCTCGGCTGGGTCGGTGATATTTCCTTCGGCGCGATCTACTGCCTGGTTCCCTGGCTGTGGGGCCGCAAGGAGATGTACTCCCTGAAGCTCGTCAACTGGCACTTCTGGCTCTCGACCATCGGCATCGTGCTGTACATCACCGCGATGTGGGTGTCGGGCATCATGCAGGGCCTGATGTGGCGTGCTTACACCAAGCTCGGTTTCCTCGAGTACTCGTTCATCGAGACCGTCGAGGCGATGCATCCGTTCTACCTGATCCGTGCCATCGGCGGCGCTCTGTTCGTCCTCGGCGGTGTGATCATGGCTTACAACGTGTGGATGACGATCGCCCGCGGCGAACCGGCCGAAGCCCGCGAAGCGGCGCTGCAGCCTGCCGAGTGAGGGGGATCCGATCATGGCAAACAAGCACGAAGTCTTTGAGAAGAACTCGATCCTCCTCCTGGTCGGCATCCTTATCGTGGTGGCGATCGGTGGCCTCGTCGAGATCGTGCCCCTCTACTATCTGAAGGGCACGATCGAGAAGGTCGACGGTGTGCGTCCGTACTCTCCGCTCGAGCTGATGGGCCGGAACGTCTACATCCGTGAGGGGTGCTACACCTGTCACAGCCAGATGGTCCGTCCGTTCCGCGACGAACTGGAGCGTTACGGCCATTACAGCCTCGCGGCTGAAAGCATGTACGACCATCCCTTCCAGTGGGGCTCGAAGCGTACTGGTCCGGACCTTGCCCGCCTCGGCGGCAAGTACTCGGACGAGTGGCATCGTGAACACCTGAAGGATCCCCGGGCGGTGGTGCCCGAGTCGGTGATGCCGGGCTATCCTTTCCTGGCGGCGACCGAACTCGACACCAAGATGATCGCCGATCATCTCAAGACCAACCGGACCCTGGGCGTTCCCTATACGGATGAGCAGATCACGGCGGCCGCTGAGGACGTCATGGTTCAGGCCAATCCGGACAAGGGCGACGTCGACGCGTTGCTGGCGCGTTATCCGAAAGCGGTCGCTCGTGACTTCGACGGCAATCCCGAGAAGGTCACGGAAATGGATGCGCTCATTGCCTACCTCCAGATGCTCGGCACGCTCGTGGATTTCACGATCTACGACAATAAAGCCGACTTCCGGTGATGGTGATGACGTACGAGACCGTTTCGGAATTCGCTCAGCAATACGGCTTGATCTACTTCGTGATCTTGTTCGCGGGCGCGGTGGTGTACGCCCTGTGGCCGAAGAACAAGGAGAAGTTCGATCGGGCCAGCCAGGTCCCCTTGAGGGAGGATTGATACATGGCTGAAAGGCACATCGACGAGCTGTCCGGGACCGAGACTACCGGTCATGAATGGGACGGCCTTAAGGAACTGAACACGCCGCTTCCGCGGTGGTGGCTGTACATCTTCTACATCACCATCGTGTGGGCAGCTCTCTACTGGATCGCCTATCCGACGTGGCCGATGGTCTCGTCATATACCAAGGGCATGATGGGCTACTCGGCCCGCGAAGAAGGCCTGATGGCTTTCGAGGCGGGCAAGGCGGCTCGTGCTGAGGCTGGTGCCGCGCTTGAAAACACGGCCCTGGATCAGATCCAGTCGACGCCCGCTCTCCTTGAGTTCGCTCAGGGCCAGGGCAAGGCGGCTTTTGGCGATAACTGCGCCCCGTGCCACGGCCTCGGCGCAACTGGTGGTCCGGGCTTCCCGAACCTGAATGATGACGACTGGCTGTGGGGCGGTACGCTCGACGATATCTACACCACGCTCCAGTACGGCATTCGCTCGGGTCACGACGACGCCCGCGACTCCGGCATCACCGGCATGACTGCGTTCGGCGCCGATGGCATTCTGGACGACGCCCAGATCGCCACCGTCGTCAATTACGTTCGTTCGCTGTCCGGCCTCGAGACCGATCCCGGCCTCGACATGGCGGCGGGCCAGACCGTGTTCGTCGACAACTGCGCGGCCTGCCATGGCGAAGATGCCAAGGGCATGCTCGAGCTCGGCGCACCCAACCTGACGGACGGCATCTGGCTGTACGGCTCTTCGCCGGAAGCCATGATCAAGACGGTCACCTTCGGCCGCAAGGGCGTCATGCCCGCGTGGTCCGGCCGTCTCGATCCGGTGACAGTCAAGTCGCTGGCCGTCTACGTGCACAACCTCGGAGGTGGCAAGTAATATGCGTGTAGATACCGGTGATAGCGGCAGTGGTGGCGGCTCGGCTTCGCAGAAGCCGCTCTTTGCCAAGCATCACAATATCTATCCCCAGGCGATTTCCGGCACGTTCCGGAACATCAAATGGGCGCTGATGGTCGTTACCCTCGGTATCTACTACTTCTTGCCATTCCTGCGCTGGGATCGGGGGCCAAACGCCCCCGATCAAGCGGTGCTCATCGACTTCCCGAGCCGCCGCTTCTACTTCTTCTTCATCGAGATCTGGCCGCAGGAAGTCTACTACCTGACCGGCCTGCTGATCGTCGCGGCCATGACGCTGTTCCTGATGAACGCCGTCGCCGGCCGCATCTGGTGCGGTTACCTCTGCTGGCAGACCGTCTGGACCGATCTCTTCTATGCCGTCGAGAACTGGGTCGAGGGTTCGCGCCGCGATCGCCTCGTCAAGGAAAAGCAGGGCTGGACCTTCAAGCGTATCCGCGAAAAGGCGACCAAGCACTTCATCTGGCTGCTTATTGCCTGGTGGACCGGCGGCGCCTGGGTGCTCTACTTCTCCGACGCCCCGACCCTCGTGAAGGATCTCGCCACCTTCCAGGCGCCCTTCGTCGCCTATCTCTGGATCGGCATCCTGACCTTCACGACCTATATTTTCGCCGGTTTCGGCCGCGAGCAGGTGTGCATCTACATGTGCCCCTGGCCGCGCATCCAGGCCTCGCTCACCGATGAGTGGGCGCTGAACATCGAATACCGGACCGACCGCGGCGAGCCGCGCGCCTCGCTGAAGCGCGGCAAGGAACTGGCCGCCAAGGGCGACACTGTCGGTGACTGCATCGACTGTGGTCAGTGCATCGCCGTCTGTCCGACCGGTACCGACATCCGCAACGGCATCCAGTTGAGCTGCATCCAGTGCGGCCTCTGCATCGATGCCTGCGACGCGGTGATGACCAAGATCGGCAAGCCGACCGGCCTCATCGCCTATGACACCGACATCAACATCGGCCGTCGCCGCGAGGGCAAGCACGAGATCTACAAGTTCGTGCGGCCGCGCACCCTGATCTATGTGGCGATCATCTCGGCCGTGCTCGGCTTCATGGCCTTCACGCTGACGACGCGGTCCATGTCGGGCATGAACGTGCTGCATGATCGCAATCCGCTCTATGTCCAGCTCTCCGATGGCGGCCTGCGCAACGGCTACACCATCCGCGTGCTGAACAAGAATACCGAGCCGGCGGAGTTCGCCCTCTCGGTCGCGGGCATCGACGGACTGCGCATCGAGGCGGTCGGTGTCGAGAATGCGGCAGACGGCAATCCCGTCATTGCCGTCGACCGGGATACGACCCGTGAAGTGCGCGTCCTCGTCTTCTCGCCGCCCAAGCTGAAGCTCGACAAGTCGACGCCGATCACCTTCACGCTGGTCGCGAAGGATTCCGGTGAGACCTCGTCCGTCAGCGATTACTTCAAGGCGCCATGACCATGACCGGTACATCGGGCCGGTCCGAGCCGAAGTTCCGGCTGACCGGCCCCAAGGTCCTCGCCATCCTGGTCGCGTTTTTCCTGGCGATCTTTGCGGCGAACGCGGCCCTCATCTATCTGGCGCTCGATAGCTGGCCCGGTCTCGACACCGAGACCGCCTACACCGAGGGGCTCGTCTACGATCAGGAGATCGAGGCGGCCCGTGCCCAGGAAGAGCGGGCCTGGAAGGTCGAGGCCGTCATCGGCCGCGAGGCGACGGGTGCCGCCATCGTCCGTATCGAGCTGCACGACAAGGACGGCCACGCGGTCAACGGCATGACTGTCACCGCCGATTTCGATCGGCCGACGGACACCGCCGACGACATGAAGATGACCTTCGTCGAGAAGGAGCCTGGCACCTATCTTGGCCAACTGGCCGATGTGCCGACCGGCGCCTGGACTCTTGTCATCAACGTCGTCGATCCGGCCGGTGAGCGCGTCTACCGGTCTCGCAACCGGGTTGTCCTGCACTGACCGGATTGCCGGTGCGCTGGCGGCAGGGGCAGGCATCGCCAGCAGGGCCAGCCTTTCGGATGCGCGCCGGATCTTGCGGAAGGCGCCGCTTTTCGGCGAATGTGAGCCGCGCCCGTGTCGTGCGCTGCCATCTCGTGAGGCCTTGGCGGACTGGTCCGTGGCCATTCCGCCGCAATGCAGGAGGACGGCTCCATGAACGCGCATGCGCGTGATTGGTCCGCTTTCGTGACACCCTCCAGGGAAGAGGGCGTCTGCCGCCTCGATCTCGCGGTCGAGGGCATCACTTGTGCCGCCTGCATGGTGCAGATCGAGAAGGGCCTCGGCGCCCAGCCCGGCGTCAGCAAGGCACGGCTCAACCTGACGAGCCATCGTCTTGCCCTCGAATGGCGCCCGGACGAGACCGATGCCGGCACCGTCATCGACGTCCTTGAGAGCCTCGGTTACCGGGCCCATCCGTTTGATCCCGGCCGGGTCGATGAAGTCGAGAAGGTGGAGTCGCAAAAGCTCCTGCGCGCCCTCGCGGTCGCGGCGTTCTCCTCAATGAACATCATGCTGCTGTCGGTTTCCGTCTGGGCTGGCAACGCCTCCGACATCACGTCGGAAACCCGCGACCTTTTCCACTGGATTTCGGCGTTGCTTGCCCTGCCGGCCGCCGCCTATTCCGGCCAGACCTTCTATCGCAGCGCCTATCATGCGCTGCGCACCGGCCGCCTCAACATGGACGTGCCGATCACCATCGGCGTGACGCTCGCCCTCGCGCTCTCGGTCATGGAGACCTTCAACCACGCCGATCATGCCTATTACGAATCGGCGATGATGCTGCTGTTCTTCCTGCTCATCGGCCGCTGGCTCGACCACAACATGCGTCGGCGCACCCGTTCCTTTGCCGAGAATCTGATGGCCCTGCGCGCAGAAAGCGCCCTCGTCATCGAACCGGACGGATCATTGCGCGAAATCCCGGTCTCCAGGGTCGCCGAAGGTGACCGGGTTCTCATTCGGCCGGGCGAGCGCGTGTCGGTCGACGGCATCGTCGAGGACGGCAATTCCGAAATCGACCAGAGCCTTGTCACCGGCGAGACACTGATGGTCGCGACCGGCCCGGGCACATCGGTCTATGCCGGCACGTTGAACGCCGGCGGCCAGCTCGTCGTCCGGGTTTCGGCGGCGGGGAAGGGCACCCTGCTCGACGACGTCAACCGCCTGCTCGACAATGCGCTCCAGGCGAAGTCACGCTACATGCACCTCGCCGATCGTGCCGCCGCGCTCTATGCCCCGTTGGTGCATGGCGCAGCCGCCCTGTCGTTCGCCGGCTGGTGGCTTGCCGGTATTGGCTGGCAGCCGGCCCTTGTCATTGCGATTTCCGTGCTCATCATCACCTGTCCCTGCGCCCTCGGCCTTGCCATCCCGGCCGTCCAGGTCGTCGCGTCAGGTACGCTCTTCCGCCACGGCATCCTCCTGAACAGCGGTGACGGCATCGAGCGCATGGCCCGCGCCAATACGGTGGTCTTCGACAAGACCGGAACGCTGACGGCGCCGGAGCCGGCCATCGCCAACGCGGCGGATTGCCCGCCCGGAACGCTCGCCGCCGCCGCCCGCCTTGCCCTCTCGAGCCGTCATCCGCTTGCGGCGGCCCTTGCCCACCACGCCGGTCGGGCCGAGCCGTTTGCCGGTGTCGAGGAAGTCGCGGGCGAGGGCGTCAGGGTGGTCATCGACGGCACCGAGCTGCGGCTCGGTTCGCCGGCCTTCTGCGCCGCCGAGGCAGAGGCAAGGGCGATTGCCGAACGCTATCCGCTGGCCTCCCTCGTCGCCTGGCGCGCCGGCGAGCGAAGCCCGATGGTGTTCGCCGTCGACCAGAGCCTCAGGCCGGACGCCGCCGCCGTTGTGGCGGCGCTCAGGGAGCGCGGTCTGGCCGTCGAGATCCTGTCCGGTGATCGCGAGGAATCCGTCGCGAGCATTGCCGCGGCTCTGGGAGTTTCCGAATGGCGTGCAGCCCAGCGGCCGGCCGACAAGATCGCCCATGTCGAGGCCCTGCGTGCGGCAGGACGCTCCGTGTTGATGGTCGGCGACGGCCTCAATGACGCGCCGTCACTCGCCGCGGCCGACGTGTCGATATCACCGGTGACGGCGGTCCACGTCAGTCAGGCGGCGGCCGATTGCGTCTTTCTCGGCGAACGTCTCGGCCCCGTCGTCGCCGCGATAGACGTGTCCCGGCGCGCCCACCGGATCATGCGTGAAAACCTCTGGTTCGCCGCGCTCTACAACACCATCGCGGTGCCGCTCGCCGTCGCCGGCCTTGTCACGCCGCTGATTGCCGCTGCCGCCATGTCGGGCTCCTCGATTGTCGTCACGCTGAATGCATGGCGGGCCCGCCTCGGTCGCGCCGGTCTTGGCGACGATGTTGACAGCCGGCAGGCGTGAGCCGATATCGAGCGTGCCCGCGGCGTCCATGTCGATGACCGCATCGGCCGCTCGTTGTCGGGCGATGTTGCCAACCGAATTCCGGGACGGAACCGATGAACATCCTTCTTCTGACCATTCCTGTCGCCCTGGCGCTCGGTCTCTTCTTCCTCATCGCCTTCCTCTGGGCGCTGCGCACCGGCCAGTTCGAGGATCTCGATGGCGCTGCGCACCGGGTCCTGCTCGACGACGATGTCGGCGAGGACGATGAAAACAAGCCGGATTTCCTGAAAGACTGATGCGGCCGCCAGGGCGCGGGTCGCGAACGGGCCGCTGCCGACGGGACAGCCCGGGGGCAGGAACGAAAACGGCGCGCCAGAGGCGCGCCGTTTGATTCAGAGGAGTCCGGAAGCCGGATCTCAGCCGCCAGCGGCCGGAAACACCTCGACGCCGGAAACCTTCGGCGTCTCGGTGACGGCGTGCGTCTTCGGCCCTTCGAGCGGCAGGTCGAGGACCTCCCAGATCTTCAGCAGCGAATCGCGCAGGTTCTCGATCATCGCGTCGTCATGATAGGGCGACGGCGTGATGCGCAGGCGCTCCGTGCCGCGCGGCACGGTCGGGTAGTTGATCGGCTGGATGTAGATGTCGTGATACTCGAGCAGCAGGTCGCTGGCCTTCTTGCAGCGGTCCGGATCGCCGACCAGCACCGGCACGATATGCGTCTCCGACGGCATCACCGGCAGGCCGGCGGCCGACAGGATCTCCTTGGTGCGGGCCGCCTGACGCTGATGCATCTCGCGCTCGACCTGGCTGTCCTTGAGGTGCCGGATCGAGGCGGTCGCGGCGGCGCAAAGCCCCGGCGGCAGCGCCGTCGTGAAGATGAAGCCCGGCGCATAGGAGCGAACCGCGTCGACGACGGCCGTCGTCGAGGTGATGTAGCCGCCAAGCGTGCCGAACGCCTTGGCAAGCGTGCCCTCGATGACGTCGATGCGCTCCATCAGGCCTTCGCGGTCACAAATGCCGCCGCCGCGCGGCCCGTACATGCCGACCGCGTGCACCTCGTCGATGTAGGTCATCGCGTTGTACTTGTCGGCAAGATCGGCGATCCGCGCGATCGGGCCGACATCGCCGTCCATCGAATAGACCGATTCGAAGACGATGAGCTTCGCCCGCTCCTTGCCCGCCTTTTTCAGCAGCTCTTCGAGATGCTCGGTGTCATTGTGCCGGAACACCTGCTTGTGCACGCCCGAATGGCGCACGCCCTCGATCATCGAGGCGTGGTTCAGCGCGTCCGACAGGATGAGGCAGTCCGGCAGCAGCTTGGCAATCGTCGAGATCGCCGCCTCGTTCGAGACGAAGCCGGACGTGAAGACGAGGCCGGCTTCCTTGTTGTGCAGATCGGCAAGCTCGCGCTCGAGCATGACCAGCGGATGGTTGGTGCCCGAGATGTTGCGGGTGCCGCCGGCGCCGGCGCCCATGCGCTCGACGGTCTCCATCATCGCCCCGACAACCTTGGGGTTCTGGCCCATTCCGAGGTAATCATTCGAACACCAGATCGTGATCTCGCGTTCGACACCTTCCTTGCGGAAGAGCGCCCGAGGGAAGCGCCCTGTCATTCTCTCGAGGTCGGCAAATACCCGATAGCGCTTTTCCTGCCTCAGCGCAGAAATGGCGTCCTCGAAGATTGATTGATACCTCATCCCGCGATCACCTCCGGTGCTTTTGTCGCAAGAGCGTGCACACTATCGGCCTCCCTTGGCCGTGTCCAACGCCACATTGCCGCGCGTCCCACCCCCCGGCCTTGAGCTTCGTCAAGGTCCGGGACCGGCAGACTGACCCCCGGTCGGTCACCCGTCAAGTTTTCATGAGAAAAAGTTGCGATATGCCCGAACCGCCGCCCGCCGGCCTTTCAGGCGACGTCGGCGAGCGTTGCCCGGAGCTGTTCGATGTCGACGAGCGAGGATGCATAGGCGGGCTTGCCGATCGGGTCGAGGTTCATCAGACAGCGGTAATCCTGCCCGAGATAGCGCGCATACATGTAATAATGCGGCGAGCCGAGCGTCGGATTGAAAAGCTCGACGAGCGTTCCCGGCGCATGCCGGCGCCAGATGATGTTCGTCAGTCCCGCGCCATGCGCCCCGATGATCAGCCGGCTGGCGCTGAACAGGGCGATCTGCGCCTCGAGCGCCAGTTCCTGCGGGTCTGCCGTCTCGATGCCGTGCCGGGCAAGCAATGCATCGACCTCGGCCTGGTTGCGGAACGGCCGCCGGTTCGGTGCGTTCGCCCCGCGCTGGATGAAGACGGCGCGCTCGCCTTCCGGCTTGTCGGCAATGCCGAACCGGTCGAGCGTCGCCTCGAGCGCGGCCTCGTCCGGATCGTGCGGCTTGATGGTGAAGACCGTGCCGGCCCGGACAACCTCCCGCGGCCCCTGCACGACGACCTCGTGGCTGCCGAAGACGCCGAGCCGCACCGCATCGCGGAAATACGACTGGGCCCCGAGCCGCGCCGAGACGACGACCGGCAGCGCCTGGTCGAGCCCGAGCCTGTCGGCGAGATGGAGCTTGGCGATGACGTTGTTGATGAAGTGGAAGTAGTTCGTATCGAACTTGTGGTGCAGCGAGATCAGCGCCGGGAAGCGTCGTCCGGAACCGAAGCGGTGATTGAGGAATTGCGGCGAGCGCTCCCGACCCCGGTCGAGCGGATAGTCGGTCGAACCCCAGACGACCCGGCCGCCGGCAAAGACGTGGCCGGACCATGGGTCGATGCCGATATCGCCATCGAAGCGGCGCACATAGGCCTCGTCCGTGCCGTCCAGCCAGCGGATGTATTCGCGGCGAAGGCATTCCGGCACGTCACCGGCAAAACGCGGATCGGACCAGGGCTGGCGGCTGGAGATGAGGAGCGCCGACACCTCCTCGAGCGGCGCCGAGGGATGCAGCCGCTCGAGCGTGCGCACCAGGGACTGGCGGGTATGCACCAACTGGCGGCGAAACGTCTTTTCCATCCGGCAAGGCTCTCCCGGCTGCGGTCCGGCCTCTCGTCAGTAGCGAAATCGCCTGTGGCCGACAAGCCGAAACGAGGTCCCTTGAACGCCCGTCTTGCCGGCGACCGGCTGCTTCGCCTATGTTGCGCCGCGTTGCACGCCGCTGGTCGCAGAAGGCCCGGCGTTTGCTGTCGCGGCGCGCCGCGGCAAACCATGCCGAGGCAAGGCCGCCCGTGACCGACGACAAGAACGCGACGAACCTGCCGCCGGCTGTCGCTGCCGGCGATCCCTATCTGCTCAGCTACATGTCGGCAAAAGGCTCCGCGGCCGGGTCCGGCCGGCGCTGGGGCTTGCTGCGCCGCTTTGTCTCTGACTTCATCGTCCAGTACTGGCCGCGCTATCTGCTCGCCGCCGCCACAATGGCGCTCTACTCGGCAAGCGTCGTCGCGCTGCCCTGGATGCTGGAAAACCTCGTCAACAAGGTCCTTGTCGACCGCAATGCCGAGGCGATGCCGGCCCTCATCACGGCCATCATCATCATCTTCTCGGTTCGCGCCGTGACGAGCTTTGCCCAGCGCTACCTGCTGGCGATGGCGAGCCTCGACCTGACGGTCGACCTGCAGCGCCGCACCGGCCGCCACATCCTGACCCTCGATCTCGCCTTCTTCCAGAAGAACCCGGTTGGCCAGATCATCGCCCGCATCGCCGACGACGTCGCCGTGCTCGACCGTGTCGCCTCGAACATGGTGATCACGCTCGTGCGCGACATCGTCACCATGGTCGGCCTCGTCATTTACGTCGCCTGGACCAATCCGGTCTGGTTCGGCCTTGCCCTCACTGCCGGGCCGATGATCGCTGTGCCGGCGATCATTGCCAATCGCAAGCTGCGCCGCCTCGCTCATCGCCAGCGCGAGAACTGGGGCGAGACGCTGACCTCCTATGAGGAGTGCTTCCACGGCATTCGCGGCATCAAGGCGGAAAACAACGAGTCGCTCGAGATCAAGCGCCTCGACCACGTCATCGACCAGCGCTGGAACGTCGGCATGAAGGCGGCGCGCACCGGCGCGCTGATGACGCCGGTCGTCGACGTCGTCACCTGCGTCGCCCTCGTCGGCGTCATCCTCGTTGGTGGCCGCGAGGTCATCGCCGGCGAAGTGCAGGCCGGCACGCTGATGGCCTTCGTCGCCGCCCTGATGCTGCTCTACGAGCCGCTGAAGCGCATCGTCCAGCTCAACGCCCTCATCCAGATGTGCGTCGCCTCCGTGCAGCGCATCTACGAGGTGCTGGAAATGCGCCCGCGCATCATCGACCGGCCCGGCGCCGAACCCATCGCCGAGCCGGGCGGCGAGATCGTCTTCGACGACATCTCCTTCTCCTATGACGACGGCCACAAGGTGCTCGACGGCTTTTCCGCCGTCGTGCCGAAGGGGACGACCGTCGCCTTCGTCGGTTCGTCCGGCTCCGGCAAGACGACGCTGTTCAATCTCCTTGCCCGACTCTACGAAGTCGAGGGCGGCAGCATCCGCGTCGGCGGCGAGGACATACGCGACATCGCCATTTCGAGCCTGCGTTCCTCGCTTGCGCTCGTCACCCAGGACGTCCTGCTGTTCGACGCCTCGATCCGCGACAACATCGCTTACGGTTGCCCGGACGCCGGCGAAGCCGCCATCGTCGAGGCCGCACGTCTTGCCGCCGTCGACGATTTCGTCCGCAAGCTTCCCGAAGGTTATGATTTCCGCGTCGGCCCGCGCGGCACCCGCCTGTCCGGCGGCCAGCGCCAGCGTGTCGCCATCGCCCGCGCCATCCTGCGCGACGCGCCGCTGCTGCTGCTCGACGAGGCGACCTCGAGCCTCGACGTCGCAACCGAGGCCCGCGTCCACCAGAACGTCATGAACCTGCGCCGCGGCCGCACGACGGCGATCATCGCCCACCGTCTGTCGACCGTCATGGGCGCCGACCGCATCTACTTCCTGGAGGCCGGCCGCATTGTCGAGAGCGGTACACACGAGGAACTGATGTCCCGTGCCGGGCGCTATCGCAGCTACGTGATGGAGCAGGTGGAATAGGCCGACGGCCGCTTCAGGCGGGAAAATGCCTTGCCGCCGGCAAGTCGGTCAGATCGACCGGCGCCGGATCGCGATCGCGATATCCTGAAATGCCTCGGCGATGCCTTCGCCGGTCCTGGCGCTGGTCCGCACCAGCACGTCCGGCCGGACCGCGAATTCCGGCTCCTCGAGCGGCCCGTTCTCGACAAGATCGATCTTGTTGAGGATCGCTGCCGTCGGCCGGCCGGGCTTTGCCTCGGCGAACTGGGCAACGAGCTCGGCCATCTTGGCCATCGAGTTCGGCCGGGTGACGTCGGCAACGATGAGCGCGCCCGCCGCGCCTTTCAGATAGATGGTCGAGAAGATCGACAGGCCGAAATCGCCGTCCGTGTCCCAGAGCACGAACCGTATCGTCTCCTGTTTGCCTTCCCAGTCGTAAGTGCAGTCATGGGTGTAGATGTCGACGCCGATCGTTGCCTTGTAATCGGCATCGAACCGGTCGAAGACGAACCTGTTGGCGATCGACGTCTTGCCGACGCCGATGTCGCCTAGGATCATGATCTTCTGGGCAATGGTCATCTCGCGTCATTCCCCCTGAAAGGCGAGAGCGAAGTCGACGCGCCGGTTGGCGCTGGTCGGCCCGCTGGTATTGGCAATCCCCGGTGCCTCGGGGCGTCCGACGATGACGAGGCGCCCGGCCGCGATGCCTCGTTCGGCGAGATCGGCAACGACTTTCTCGGCGCGCCGTTGGGCGACGACCAGATTGGCTTCCTTGTTGCCGGTCTCGTCGGCATAACCGATGACCCGCAGCCGCGCGTCCGGCGCGGCGGCAAGCATCTCGGCAAGCGCCGCAAGACTGCGCTTTGCCGCCACATCGTTGCTGTAGACAATTCCATTGCCGAAGAAAATAGCAGTTGTATCGATAAAGCGACGCAATCTGTCGATTGGCAGATCAACCTGTGCCTTGACGCTGCCAAGTTCCCCTTCGAGATCGGCAATCCGCGCTTCCGCCTTGCCCTGCGCGTCAAGGGCGGCCGCCAGCGACGCCTCGGTCGCGGCAAGCTTTGCCTCGGTTGCAGCAAGCTCGGCGCTCGACGGCGCCGCGCCGACCGCAGCGCCAAGGCCGCCGATCCGGGCATCGACCGAGGCAACGGCCTCGGCAAGCCGGGCGATCGCTGCCTCGTCGGCCTTTTGCGCATCGAGCGCCGAGAACCGCTGTCCGAAGCCGACCATCACCCGTTCGAGCGATGCCATGCGCTCGGTATCGACGGCGACGAGCTCGGCCTCGACCGGGATCTTGCCGGCGATCTTCCCGGCTTCGGCGATGATGACATCCCGCGCCGCGATGTTCGGCACGAGGCCGCGCACCCGCACGATATCGTCGCTGCGATCGTGCGTCACGACGGTGGATAGCCGCCAAGGACCGGGTTGGTCGCGACCTCGGCGAGCCTGGCCGAAAACAGCGACTGCTCCCGCGCCTGCCAGACCTGGTAGCCGATGAGCCCGGCAAAGGCGAGGGCAAGGCCGCCGACGATGAAATAGGCAAGGCGCGGCTGCCGCGACGCCTCGATCTGGCTGAGACGGTCGATGAGGTCGTCATGCAGGCCGCGCAGCACGTCGCGGATCGGGTCCTGCCCGGCGGAATCGAGAAATGGCGGCAGCGTCTCGAGAAAGCCGAGGAAGGCGTCGTCGACCGCATCCTCGATCGGCGCCGAACTGGAGCCAAGGCCGATGGCTGCCACCGCAAACCGCGGCGAAGCCCTGAGGAAGGCCTTGCGGCCGCCGAGGTCGATGGAGCGGATGCCGCCACCCTTCGAGCGCAGCGCCTCCTCGGCGAAATCGAGAATGGCTGAAAGCATGCCGCCGACGAGCGTCAGGTTCTCGCCGCTGCCGGCCTCCGTCGGCGGCCAACTGCCGATCATCGTGCCGTTGCTGTGGTCGATGAGCAGGATCTGCTGCGGACGAAAGGCGGTCGCCTCCGCCAGCACCAGCTCGCCATAGCTTCGTCCGGTCAGGAATGCCTTCAGCCGCAGCCGCCAGCGACGCGGCGACAGGGCGGATTCGAGCCGGGCATTGATGTCGGCCAGCAGGTTCTGGAACGCCTTCGCGACCGCCGTCGACACCAGCCGGCCGGTGATCGGATAGAGCGCCTCGACCATCATGTCGCGCGACTGCGCGATCTCCGAGCGGATGCCGGCGACGACGAGCGGCGCGATCGCCGCTGACAGGCCGCGATGGTCCTCGACCTCCGCCTGCCGCAGCGCGGCGACGAGGCTGTTGGCCACTGCCCGTTCGAACTTGTCGGAACTGCCGAATTTGCCGGCGAAATCGTCAACGTCGCGGCCGAGGCGTTCAAGCTTTTGCTGCTCCTCCTCGAGCAGCGAGACGCTTCAACTCATGGAAATGGCCGTTCCCCTGATCAGTCTCGTGCAGCATCATCTGCCGCTGGCTTGGTCGCGAGCGCGGAGATCTGCCGCCCGACCTCCTCGATTGCCGCCCCGATCGACCGGATCGTCCGCGCCTGCTCGACTTCGGTGCGCCGGGCAAGCTCGTCGAGCCGCCGGTCGATGCCGTCGAGGCGATCGGCCAGCCGATGCTCGAGCAGCCGCAGGGCGTCGTTGAGCTCGGCGATATTGCCGTCATGCTTGCGATTGCTGTCGCCGAACAGAAGCTCGCGCACCTGATCGAGCGGATTGCTCTCCGCCCCGTTCGGCTGACCGGGCGTTGCTGCCTGCATCGCCGCGCGCACGCCGGCAAGGCTCACCCCGTTGCCCCCCTGGCGAAGGGGAACCGGACCTTGCGCTGCTCTGCTGCTGGGGCTTGGGCTGCTGAAACTGCTCCGTGCCGTTGGCCGGCCGGCTGTTTTCTTCGGGCATGTGCACACGCTCCCGTAGGCGTAATTCTTCTGGTTACGTTTCGTTTACCATCTTTGGCAGGGGAGCGGAACAGCGGTAAAGCAGAGAATTTCGCCGATTACGCACCGGAGAACTACGCGCGTAGTCGCGCCGCCCGGCAGGCCTGGGAATGTCGGCCGATCCAGCCTGCTGCTTTCACCGCGCCGCCGTTCAGACGAAGCAGACCTCGGCCTCCTCTACCTCGGCGACGTTCTCGTCGATGGACTTCTTCATCGCCATGTCATGGCCGAGGATGTGTTCCACCAGCCAGTCCTTCAGGAGGTTGGTCGTTGCCCGGATGAGGCCGGGCAGGTGTGAAGGTTCCGCGATTCGAGCTTCTCGGTGATCTGGTCCAGCCGCCGGGCCAGCACGGCGTGCTCGCGCTCATGCTCGGCCCCGTCGATGAAGTTGATCGAGCGCTGGAACGCCTCCTCACGTACGAAATGATGCCGCATGTGCCGGCGCAGGGTATCAATGATTTCAATTGCCCGCTCGCGGCAGGCCTCATGTGACTTCATGTGGATGAAGTCATTGACGATGAAGATGGCGATGCGGTGATCATCGTCGATGACGCCATTGTCGATCGTCAGTTTCTCATCCCAGCGGATCTCCATGGCTAACCTCTTTTCCGGCGCTTGTTTTTCGGAGTGTTTTCTCCTGTATCATTCGAATAAAATTCAAATAAGTAATTAACGCCATGAAGAATTAGTTAATAGTTCTTAATGTCGTAATTCAATATTTTACCGCCCAGTAATTTAGTGGGCGATACAGAGTATTTATCCGGAAAGCATGACGCAACGTAAGAGGCCGCCCGGCGGGCAGGGCAGCCGGACACCCGCCAGTGGCTGATGGCATGCGTAGCGGCGTACCCTGCCGGCCTCGGTCCGATGTGACCCGGCGGCATGGGAATGTGTCAACGCGATGCCGGGGCCTTCGCCGGGGCCTCTGGCGCGGTCGGGGGATGTTCTGGCGGACGTTATTTGCCAGCCGTGGCGCCGAGTGGCTGCTGTTGTGAGCTGGCGCAGAAGACCTTTCCGGCATCGCTCTCGGCCGGGGTGCACCCGTCGGCGCCGACTGGCGCGGCCTCGAAGCCATCGGCCTTCAGCACGACGCGATAGTCATAGCGCGGCGCATCCTTCGGCGCGTTGCGGTCATATTTCGAGACCTCGATGTCGCTCGGCGCGCAGCGCGTCTCGATAATCCCGATACCGGCCTTTTCCAGCACCGGCTTGACCTGCTCGAGCCGGGCAGCGCACGCCTCGAGGCTCTCCGTTTCGCCGAAGCTCACATGGGTCGAGCCGTCTGTCCCGAGGGTGAGCAGCAGCATGATGATCTTCATCGACATCGGCGAACCTCCTTGCAGATCTGAACCGGCGCGGCTGGAACCGCGCCGAAGCAAGGTCTATGCGATGCTGCCGCGCGGCTCAACCGTCGAGACGGCGAGTGACCCGCCACGTGTCGCGGCAAAACCGCCCCGATTCCTCGAAACGCCGCCTCAGTCGGCCTCGCGGGTCCGGCAGCCGCCGGCCTTCATGGCGCAGTCGGCTTCCGCGCAATCGTCATGGCAGAAAAGGTCGTACACCGTCTCGATGACGGTCCGCACCCTGTCGCTCGCCAGCGAATAGAAAATGTTCTTGCCGTCGCGCCGGGTGGCGACGACCTTTTCGGCCCGCAGCCGCGCCAGATGCTGCGACAGCGCCGACTGGCGAATGCCGAGCAGGGTCTCGAGCTCGCTCACCGACCGCTCGCCCTCGGCAAGCGTGCAGAGCACCTGCAGCCGCCCCTCGTTACCGAAGAGCTTGAGGAAATTGCACGGCGCCGACGCATTGTCGGTCAGCCGGCCGAGATGCCGCGCGCCGCTGCGTCTTGCGGTCTCGGCGGTGCCCCGCCGCACCTTGGCCGCGGGCGCCGCGATTTGCCGGCGCGCCGGCGTCGCGTCCTCGGCAAGATTGGTGGTCATCAAATCCGTCATGCTGAAATCGATCCCTTGGCATGGGCGCGCCGCGGCGAGGGCCCGCGTGCGTCCCGTTGTTGCAGTGCACACTGCAACATTTGAGAATGATTTGCAATAACGACTTATCGCCGCGGCAGCAGACGGCCGAGCCAGTCCCGGGCGAAGATCGACCGCCGGATCGATTTCTCGATTTCGAGGATAAGCATCAGCACGATGCCGGACGCGACGATGAGGGCGCCGTCGACAAACCCGATCGGCCGGGTGTTGAACAGAAACTGCATCGCCGGCAGGTAGGTGAAGGCGAACTGCAGGGCGACGATGCCGCCGACGCCGACGAGCACCGCCGGTGTGCCGAGCATGCCGCGCCAGGTGATCGAGGCGCCGTGCAGGTAGCGCACCGAGAAGAGGTAGAAGATCTCCATGACGACGACCGTGTTGACGACCATCGTCCGCCCGGTCTCGGCGGAAAGGCCGCGTGCCTCGGCATAGGCGAACATCGCGAACGCGCCGGCCGCGACGAGCACCGACACGAGACCGACGCGCCAGAGCAGGAAGCCGGAAAGGATCGCCTCGTCGACCCGGCGTGGCGGCCGGTTCATGATGTCCGGCTCGGCCGGCTCGAAGGCGAGCACCAGCCCGAGCCCGACCGCCGTCACCATGTTGACCCAGAGGATCTGCGCCGGCGTGATCGGCAGCGTCAGGCCGAACAGGATGCCGGCGATGATGATCAGCGTCTCGCCGCCATTGGTCGGCAGCGTCCAGCCGATCACCTTGGTGAGGTTGTCGTAGACGATCCGTCCCTCGCGCACGGCCGCGACGATCGAGGCGAAATTGTCGTCGACGAGCACCATGTCGGCCGCTTCCTTGGCCGCCTCGGTGCCATTGCCGCCCATGGCAACGCCGACATCGGCACGCTTCAGGGCAGGGGCGTCGTTGACCCCGTCGCCGGTCATGGCAACGACATTGCCGGCCGCCTGCAGCGCCTTGACGAGGCGCAGCTTGTGTTCCGGACTGGTGCGGGCAAAGACGCTGGTCGCGGTCGCGGCCGCCTCGAGCGCCGCGCCGTCGAGGGCCTCGATGCCGTCGCCCGGCAGGGGCGGGCGCCCGCCGTCGATGCCGAGTTCGGCTGCGATGGCTCGCGCCGTCGCCGTGTGGTCGCCGGTGATCATCTTGACCGAGATGCCGGCGCTGCGGCACTCGGCGACCGCCGCGATCGCCTCCGGGCGCGGCGGGTCGATCAGCCCGACGAGACCGGCAAGCACCAGATCCTCGCCGATGTCGGCAAGGGAAAGCTCGCGGCGATGGCAGCTCGCCGGCCGGGTCGCAAGCGCCAGCACGCGCTGGCCGCGCCCCGCCAGCCTCTCGACCGAGGCTTCCCAGTAGTCCCGGTCGATCGGCCGCCGGCCGTCCGCCGTCGCCTCGAAGGCGGCAAGCTCGATCAGCCGCTCCGGTGCCCCCTTGAGGCAGATGAGGGCGCTGTCGTCATGGCCGTGATGCAGCGTCGCCATGAAGCGATAGGCCGCATCGAACGGGATTTCGTCGATCCGCGGCAGCGCCTTTGCCTCGTCGTCGCCGTCAAGGCCGGCCTTGAGGCCGAGCGCGGCGAGCGCCCCCTCCATCGGATCGCCGTCGACGAACCAGCGCCCGTCGGTCTCGTGCAGGGCCGCGTCGTTGCAGATGAGCGCCGCCCGCGCCAGCGTGACGAGTACGCGATCGCTTTCCGGCGAGATTTCCCGGCCCGCCAGCGAAAAGCCGCCCTTCGGCGCATAGCCCTCGCCGCCGACGTCATACTGGCGCTCGGCGGTGACGACCGAGGTCACCGTCATCTCGTTGCGCGTCAGCGTCCGGTCTTGTCCGAGCAGATCGTCGACACCGAGCCGAGCGTCTCGACCGCCGGCAGCGCCGGATGATGGCGTTGCGCGCCGCCATCCGCTGCACGCCGATTGCCAGCGTCACGGTAAGGACAGCCGGCAAACCTTCCGGAATTGCCGCCACCGCCATGCCGACGATCGCCATGAAGGCCTCGTCGAGCGCATAGCCGCGCACCCAGACCGCAAAGGCGAAGGTGGCGACCGACAGGCCGAGGATGATGAAGGTGAGCTGCCGGGCAAAGACGTTCATTTGCCGGATAAGCGGTGTTTCCAGCCGCTCCACCTGGCCGAGCAGCCGGCTGATCCGGCCAAGCTCGGTTGCCACGCCGGTGGCGACGACGACGCCGCTTCCCTGGCCGGCGGTGACGAGCGTGCCCGAGAATGCCATCGACCGGCGATCGCCGAGCGCGGCGTCGGCGGCGGCCGGCGCGACGGTCTTTTCGGCCGGAACGGATTCGCCGGTCGGGATCGTTCATCGACCCTCAGATTTCGCGCCCGGACGAGCCGCGCATCGGCCGTCACCCGAGTCGCCGGCTTCCATGAGCAGGATGTCGCCGGGCACGACCTCGGCGGCCGGTATCGACATCCGGTGGCCGCCGCGCGGCACCGAGGAGCACGCGGGCTGATCATGCTGCGGATCGATTCGAGCGCCCGTTCGGCCTTTCCTTCCTGGATGAAGCCGATCACCGCATTGATGACGACAACCCCGAGAATGACGCCGGTGTCAACGCCGTGACCGAGCAGGAAAGTCACGACCGCCGAGACGAGCAGCACATGGATGAGCAGATTGTTGAACTGCTCGAGAAACCGGCGCCAGGCCGGTGTCGGCGGGCTGGTGGGCAGGGCGTTCGGCCCGTGCGCCTCGAGCCGCCGCGCCGCTTCGCTGGTCGAAAGACCGCTCGTCGTGCTGGCGTGCGCCGACAGGACCTCTTCGAAATCTGATGCGTGCCAGTCGGCGGCCTGCGCAATGCCCGGACGCGGTGTCGCTCCGGCCGCGTTCTTCGCGGTGGTTCTTCCGGGTGTCGACATGATCGGGCTCCTCGCATCGGCCGGGACGGTCCCTTTTCCGATGTGTGCCCGCCGCGCCGTCGGCACCAGAGGGGTGCCACGGAATGTCGCTGTTCGAATCCGACGGGTTTTGACGGCCTTGCCGAGACTTAGCGGCGCGCCCCGAGCGCCTGGCTGATCCGTGCCGCGCACGCGTTGAGCGGCGGCAGCATGCCGTTCAGGATCTCGTCCCGGCTGGTCCGGTTCGCCTGCGTGCTGAGATTGAGGGCGGCCACCGTCTTGCCCGTCTTGTCGGTGATCGGCACCGCGATCGAGCGCAGCCCGAGCTCCAGTTCCTCGTCGACATAGGCGTATTTTTGCCGGCGTACCTGGTCGATGATCGCGCGCAGCATGCCCGGCTCGGTCACCGTTTGCGCCGTGAACCGCTGCAGCGGCGCATTCGAGATGAAGCAGTCGAGCTGCTCGCTCGTCAGTCCGGCCAGCAGCACGCGCCCCATCGACGTCGCATGCGCCGGCAGGCGGGTGCCGACATTGAGCGAGATCGACATCACCCGTTTCGTCGTCGGCACGCGGGCGACATAGACGACCTCGAATTCGTCAAGGACCGAGGCCGAGCAGGATTCGTGCACCGCCTCGACCAGTTCCTCCATCAGCGGCTGGGCGATCTCCCAAAGCCCGAGCGAGGACAGGTACGAGAAGCCGAGATTGAGGATCTTCGGCTTGAGGAAGAAGTTCCGGCCGTCGAATCCGGCATAGCCAAGCTCGACGAGCGTATGCAGCAGCCGCCGCGATGCCGCCCGGCTGAAGCCGGTGCGCCGCGCCACGTCGCTCAGCGAAAGGCTTGGATTTTCATGGTCGAAGGCCTCGATGACCGCAAGACCGCGCGCCAGCGACTGCACGAAATCGCGCCCGTCGCCGTCGTTTTCGCTTGACACGATTTTTCCCCTCCCGCTAGCATGTGCGCATAACGAACGTATGTTCGCAATGCGCACAATCTGACGAGGCCCACCAAGGTGCCGCCGCCCATATGACGGCAGGCACCAATGCAATCAAGCGCCTTGTCGAGAAAGTCCGCATCGCGATCGTCGGCCGGCCGCCCGGTTCAACATTTGCCGACCCCCGCATCAAGCTGAGGGGCGGCGGGAGGAAAGACCAATGAGCGCATACCACACGGTATTCGGCTCTCTCGAGAACTACGAGAAGGGCCACATCGAGATCATCAACGACAAGCCGAAGCACTATTGCTTCTCGAATGTGTTCGAGGTCGCCGACAAGTCGGCGCCTTACGAGAAGGTCGCGGTCGCCCGCAATCTGGAAAATGTCATCGAGGCCGTGCGCGCCGAGGGCAATTCGCCCTGGTTCACCAACTCCCATGACGAGTTCGCGCTGGTCATGGACGGCGAGGTCGAGGTCCATTTCCACAAGGCGGTCGGCGACGAGGTCGTCTCCGAGGAGAGCGAGGGCACCCACGCCATTGCCGGCGAGCCGCAGGGCCCGCGCATGGGCCGCGTCGTCCTGCGCCGCGGCCATCAGGCGATCCTGCCGAAGGGCTCGGTCTACCAGTTCCGCGCCGCCCGTCCGAGCGTGATCATGCAGCAGACCATCGTCGGGCCGCTGACCGTCCAGAAGTGGGCGGACATCTGCTACACCTGATCCCTCTCGGGTTCCGCACAGACCACCTCGCGATCACATGAATTCGGGAGCAATCCGATGAACACCATCACCGTGAAGTCCACGGCCGCCAGCAACCGCACCGGCTATCGCAGCTTCGAGCTTGGCAGCTTCAGGTTCAGCCGTGACGAATATTTCGTCTACATCACCTGGCCGTCGAAGAACGGCGAGATGACCCATTACATGTCGGCCGACGCCTTCCTGCGCGCCCTGATGCGCGACGTCGCCTGGGGCTTCTTCTACTACCAGGTCAATTTCGACGCCGTGTTCGGCACCAACAATCTCTACGGCAAGGTCGAGATGTTCGCCGGCGCGTTCAACGAGACCTACAAGTCGGCCGGCCTCGACCGCCTTGAAACCTTCGATACGCCGGTCATCATGGCGACCTTCAAGGCCATTCTCGAAGACTGGACCAATGACGGCTTCGACCCGTTCTCTGCCCCCGAGGAGACCGGCACCGCCTGGCTCGGCAAGAAGAACGGCGAGAACCTTGCCGCCATCAACCGCGAGCGCGAGGTCTGCAAGCGCATGGTCGGCCTGCCGGGCGACTCGGCGATGCGCGCCGACGACAACGGCTATCCGGTCAACCGCGCCTTCGCCGACGTCCCCCAGGACGCGCCGGAGGTCTATGCCGAGCCCGGCTTCGAGAGCGAGGTCGGCGCCGTCAATCTCTTTGCCTACCTGTCGCGCTCGGACGTCACCTGGAACCCGTCGATCAGCTCGGTCTGCAAGACCAGCCTCTATTGCCCGACGACCGAGGAATACATCCTGCCGATCAAGCACGGCAACGACCGCGTCGAGTGGTTCGTCCAGCTCTCCGACGAGATCAAGTGGGAGATCGAGGACCGCGAGAGCGGCCGGCCCCGCGCCAAGGTTGTCATGAAGGCCGGCGACGTTGCCGCGATGCCGGAGGATATCCGCCATCAGGGCTTCTCGCCGAAGCGCTCCATGCTGCTCGTCTGGGAGAACGCCAATCCGGGCATCGTCGAGATGCACCGGACCGGCCAGATCCCGCCCTATCCGGTCGAGTTCTGAGACTGGCGCCGGGAGGGTCGCGGGGCAAGGGTGACCGCGAGCCCGCCGCGACCATAGGGCCAGGGCGCCGTCGTCCCTCTGGGCGGCGCCCGCACGGCAGGCCGTGACGGCCCGACCCGGCGCCTGATTTTTCCGCGGTCCGCCGCGGAAATTCCAAAGACCAGACACCATCCGCTTATGCCCAGGCCGCGCCCGCAGCGCCCGGTCCGGGAACGGGAGACTGCGCCATGGGCGTCCAGAACAAGCTTTTCATCGGCGGCCGGTTCGTCGATGCCGTCGACGGCGGCACCATCGAGGTTCTCAACCCGCACGACAATTCGGTGATCACCGAGGTTGCCGAGGCCCGCGCCGCCGACGTCGACCGCGCCGTCGAGGCGGCCGAGGCCGCCTTTCCGGCCTGGAGTTCGATGGCGGCGATGGATCGCGGCCGCCTCCTTTTGAAGCTTGCCGATGCGATCGAGGCCAATGCCGCCGAGCTCGCCCGCCTGGAGTCGCTTGATACCGGCCACCCGCTGAAGGACACCAACTTCCTCGACGTGCCGCGCACCGCCGTCACCTTCCGCTATTTCGGCGGCATGGCCGACAAGTTCGAGGGCTCGGTCATTCCGGTCGAGGCCGGTTTCCTCAACTACACTACCCACGAGCCGGTCGGCGTCGTCGGCCAGATCGTGCCCTGGAACTTCCCGCTGATGTTCACGAGCTGGAAGATGGGCCCGGCGCTCGCCGCCGGAAACTGCATCGTCCTGAAGCCGGCCGAGATCACCCCGCTGAGCACCCTGCGCATCGGCGAATTGATGAAGGAAGTCGGCATCCCCGATGGTGTCGTCAACATCCTGCCCGGCTATGGCGCCACCGCCGGCCAGCGCATCGCCGAGCATCCCGGCATCCACAAGGTCGCCTTCACCGGCTCGACCGCGACCGGCCGGCGCATCGTCGCCGCCTCCGCCGGCAACCTGAAGAAGGTGCAGCTCGAACTCGGCGGCAAGGGCGCCAACATCGTCTTTGCCGACGCCAACATCGACGCCGCCGTCAACGGCTCGGCCTTCGCCATCTTCCACAATCAGGGCCAGGCCTGCATCGCCGGCTCGCGGCTGGTCCTGCACGAGAGCATCGCCGACGAATTCCTCGACAAGTTCCTGAAGCTGACGAACTCGATCCGCCTTGGCGATCCGCTCGCCCCCGGCACCGAGATGGGGCCGCTGACCTCGAAGCTGCATCAGGAGCGCGTTCTCTCCTATGTCGAGGTCGCCCTTGCCCAAGGTGGCGAGCTGCTCGCCGGCGGCACGCTGCCGGACGATCCCGCCCTTGCCGCCGGCTGCTATGTCCGCCCGACCGTGGTGCGGGCGAAGCCGTCCGACCGCGTCTGCCAGGAAGAGGTCTTTGGCCCCTTCGTCGCCGTCAGCACCTTCCGCGACGAGGAAGAGGTGATGGCGATCGCCAACAGCACCGAATACGGCCTCGGCGGCGGCCTGTGGACGACCAACCTCGCCCGCGCCCACCGCATCGCCCGCCACATGGTGAGCGGCATGGTCTGGATCAACTGCTACAAGCGGGTCAATCCGGCCTCGCCCTTCGGCGGCGTGCGCGCCTCCGGCTATGGCCGCGAAATGGGCTTCGAGGCGATGCGCGAATACACCCAGGTGAAATCCGTCTGGGTGAACGTCGACGCCAAGATCCCGCCCTATTACGCAAGGTGAGAACGATGACCGAGTTTCTCACCCTGCGCGAGGCGGTCGCCCGCTTCGTCAACGACGGCGACACCGTCGCCCTCGAGGGCTTCACCCACCTCATTCCGCACGCCGCCGGCCACGAGATCATCCGCCAGGGCAAGAAGGACCTGACCCTGGTCCGCATGACGCCGGACCTCATCTACGACCAGCTCATCGGCATGGGCTGCGCCCGCAAGCTCGTCTTCTCCTGGGGCGGCAATCCCGGCGTTGGCTCGCTGCATCGCCTGCGCGACGCGGTCGAGAACGGCTGGCCGCATCGCCTCGAGATCGAGGAGCACAGCCACGCCGCCATGGCGAATGCCTACGAGGCCGGCGCCGCCGGCATGCCCTTCGCGGTCTTTCGCGGCTATCTCGGCACCGACTATCCGCGCCACAACCCGAACATCCGCAAGATCACCTGCCCGTTCACCGGCGAGGAGTTCGCCGCCGTCCCGGCGGTCCGCCCGGATGTCGCGATCATTCATGCCCAGCGGGCCGACCGGCGCGGCAATGTCCACATCTCGGGCATCGTCGGCGTCCAGCGCGAGGCCGTGCTCGCCGCCCGGCGCGCCATCGTCACCGTCGAGGAGGTCGTCGACGACCTCGACACGGCAAAGGCCAATTCCGTCGTCCTGCCGCGGTTCACGATTGCCGCCATCTGCGAGGTGCCGCGCGGCGCCCATCCTTCCTACGCCCATGGCTACTACCGGCGCCACAACGCCTTCTACCGGCGCTGGGACGAGATCGCCCGCGACCGCGACGGTTTCAGCGCCTGGATGAAGGACTTCATCGTCGACGCCCCCGACTGGTCGGCGACCTGGAACCGCATGAAGGAGCACGGCTATGTCTGAGCCAGCCGTCAGCATCACCCCGGCGCCCGACTACACTCCGGACGAGATGATGAGCGTCGCCGCCGCCCGCATGGTCGGCAATGACGACGTCTGCTTCGTCGGCATCGGCCTGCCGAGCGAGGCGGCCAATCTCGCCCGCCTCACCCATGCACCCGATATCGTGCTCATCTATGAGTCCGGCACCATTGCGACCCGTCCCGACGTCCTGCCGCTGTCGATCGGCGACGGCGAGCTCGCCGAGACCGCGCGGGCCGTCGTCTCGGTGCCCGAGATGTTCCGCTACTGGCTGCAGGGCGGCCGCGTCACCGTCGGCTTCCTCGGCGCCGCCCAGATCGACCGCTTCGGCAACATCAACACCACCGTCATCGGCGACTACGACCACCCGAAGGTCCGCCTGCCCGGCGGCGGCGGCGCCCCGGAGATCGCGACCTCTTCCGGCCAGGTCTTCGTCATGCTGCGCCAGAGCCGGCGCGCCTTTGTCGAAAAGCTCGATTTCATCACCTCGGTCGGCAACTACCGCGGCGGCGACAGCCGCGCCGCTCTCGGCATTCCCGGCAAGGGTCCGACGGTGATCATCACCGATTTCGGCATCCTGACGCCGGAGCCCGGCAGCGGCGAGTTCGTCATGAGCAGCCTTCATCCCGGCGTCAGCCGCGAACAGGCCATCGCCGCCACCGGCTGGCCGCTGCGCTTTGCCGAGACCGTCGCCGTGACCGAGCCGCCGGCCGAGGCCGAATTGCGCACCCTGCGCGACCTGAAGGCGCGCACCGCCCGCGCCCATGCGGGAGACGCGTGATGCGCCCGTTCGTCTATGACGCCCAGCCCGGCCGCGTCGTCTTCGGTGCCGGCAGCCTTGCCCGGCTGAAGGCCGAAATCGAGGTGCTCGGCGCCCGCCGTGTCCTCGTCCTGTCGACGCCCGGCCAGCGCGCCTTTGCCGCCACCATTGCCGAAATGCTCGGCGAGCTTTGCGTCGGCGTGCACGACCGCGCGGTCATGCATGTCCCGGTCGAGACGGCGAACGAGGGTGTTGCCGAGGCCCGCCGCCTTGCCGCCGATTGCGCCCTGGCCGTTGGTGGCGGCTCGACCATCGGCCTTGCCAAGGCGATCGCCCTTGCAACCGGCCTGCCGGTCGTCGCCGTGCCGACCACCTATTCCGGCTCGGAGATGACGCCGATCTGGGGCCTGACCGAGGACGGCGTCAAACGCACCGGCCGCGACCGGCGCGTCCTGCCGCGAACGGTCATCTACGATCCGGAACTGACCGTCGGCCTGCCCGCCGCCGTCACCGGGCCGAGCGGCATGAACGCCATCGCCCATTGCGTCGAGGCGCTCTAGTCCGAGACCGCCAATCCGGTCATCTCGCTGATGGCCGAGGAGGGCATCCGTGCACGTGCCGCGAGCCTGCCGACGGCCGTTGCCGCACCCGCCGACATCGCGGCGCGCGCCGGTGCGCTCTATGGCGCCTGGCTCGCCGGCGCCGCCCTCGGCGCGGTCGGCATGGCCCTGCATCACAAGCTCTGCCACACTCTCGGCGGAACCTTCGACCTGCCCCACGCCGAGGTGCACACGGTTGTCATTCCCTATGTGACGGCCTTCAACGCCGATGTCGTGCCCGAGGCCATCGGCCGCGTCGCCCGTGCGCTCGGCGTCGATACCCCCGGCGAGGCGGCCGGCGCGCTCTTCGACCTGTCGAAGGCGATCGGCGCCCGCACCAGCCTTGCCGATATCGGCATGCGCGAGAGCGACCTCGACCGTGCCGCCGAGATCGCCACCCGCAATCCCTACTACAACCCGCGCCCGGTGACCCGGGAGAGCGTCCGCGCCCTGCTCGACGACGCCTATTTCGGCCGCCGTCCGGCATGCGGTTGACAGGTCAGACGACTTCTCTGGGAGGAACCAAAATGAAAACGATCATCAAGCCTGAAGTTTCCCGACGCACCCTGATCAAGGGCGCCGCTGCCGCCGGCCTTGCCGCGCCGATGCTGCGCTTCACCTCGGCGCTCGCCGCGCCGCAGACCATCCGCATCGGCTATGTGACGCCGCGCACCGGTCCGCTCGCCCCCTTCGCCGAGGCCGACGAATACGTCATCGCCGCTGTCCAGGCGCTGTTCAAGGGCGGCCTCGACATCGGCGGCACGAAGCACCCGGTCGAGATCGTCGTCAAGGACAGCCAGTCCCAGCCGAACCGCGCCGCCGAGGTCGCCTCCGAGCTGATCCTCAACGACAAGGTCAACCTGATGCTGGTTTCCTCGACGCCGGAGACCACCAATCCGGTCGGCGACCAGTGCGAGCTGAACGGCGTGCCGTGCATCTCGACCGTCGCCCCCTGGCAGCCCTGGTTCTTCACCCGCGGCGGCCAGCCGGACACCGGCTTCGAGTGGACCTACCACTTCTTCTGGGGACTTGAGGACATCATCGCCGTCTTCGCCGACATGTGGGGCTCGGTCGACACCAACAAGGTCGTCGGCGGCCTGTGGCCGAACGACGGCGACGGCAATGCCTGGGGCGATGCCAGGATCGGCTTCCCGCCGGTGCTCGAGAAGGCGGGCTACAAGATCGTCGATCCGGGCCGCTACCAGAACCTGACCGACGACTTCTCGGCCCAGATCACCGCCTACAAGAAGGCCGGCGCCGAAATCGTCACCGGCGTGCCGATCCCGCCGGATTTCACCACCTTCTGGACGCAGGCCTCCCAGCAGGGCTTCAAGCCGAAAATCGCCTCCGTCGGCAAGGCGCTGCTCTTCCCGGTCGCCGTCGAGGCCCTTGGCGACCTCGGCCAGAACCTCTCGACCGAGGTCTGGTGGACGCCGCATCACCCGTTCTCCTCCTCGCTCAGCGGCCAGTCGGCCGGCGAGCTTGCCGCCGCCTTCGAGAAGGAGACCGGCAAGCAGTGGACCCAGCCGATCGGCTTTGCCCACGCCCTGTTCGAGATCGCCGCCGACACGCTGAAGCGCACGGGCGATCTCGGCGATCCCGCCTCGATCCGCGATGCGCTTGCCGCGACCGATCTCGACACCGTCGTCGGCAAGGTCAAGTGGGGCGGCGAGGGTCCGTTCAGGAACGTCGCCAAGACGCCGCTCGTCGGCGGCCAGTGGCGCCGGCAGGAGAACGGCCGCTACGACATCGCCATCGTCTCCAACAGCGAGGCGCCGGCCGTGCCGACCACCGGCAGCTTCGAGCTCATCGCCTGATCATGCGCCCCGGCGGGCGGTGGCTGCACCGTCCGCCGGAAAGACCGAAGGGCCGGCCATGTCCGACTTCCTGTCGCTCGACCACGTCTCGAAAAGCTATGGCTCGCTGAAGGTGACCGACGATCTGTCGCTCGCTCTCGCCGAGGGCGAGGCGCTTGGCGTCATCGGGCCGAACGGCGCCGGCAAGACGACGATGTTCAACCTCATCACCGGCGACGTCCGCCCCGATGCCGGCAACGTCCGCTTCGACGGCCGCGAGATCGCGGCGCTGGCGCCGTCCGCCCGCTGCCGCGCCGGCATCGGCCGCTCCTACCAGATCCCGCACCCCTTCGCCGGCATGACCGTCTTTGAGAACGTACTGGTCGGCGGCACGTTCGGGGCGGGCCGCAGCGAGGCCGAGGCCGCCTCCGCCTGCGTCGAGGTGCTCGAGCGCACCGGCCTCCTTGCCAAGGCGAACCTGCTTGCCGGCTCCCTGACATTGCTCGACCGCAAGCGCCTCGAGCTTGCCCGGGCGCTGGCCACCGCGCCGCGCCTGCTGCTGCTCGACGAGATTGCCGGCGGCCTCACCGAGCACGAGGTTTATGCCCTCGTCGAGACCATCAACGAAATCCGCGCCGAAGGTGTCTCCATCATCTGGATCGAGCACATCGTCCACGCCCTTCTTGCCGTCGTCGACCGCCTCGTTGTCATCAATTTCGGCCGTCTCCTGACCGAGGGCGACCCTGCCGAGGTGATGGCGAGCGCCGAGGTGCAGGAAGTCTACATGGGAATCAGCGTCGCATGAGCCTCGTCAGCACCCATGGCCTTACCGCCTTCTACGGCGACTTCCAGGCCCTCTTCGGCATCGATTTCAGCGTCGAGGCCGGCGAGACCGTCGCCATCATCGGCTCGAACGGCGCCGGCAAGTCGACCTTCCTGCGCACCCTGACCGGGCTCATCGCCAGCCCTGCCGCGGCCATTCGCTTCGACGGCAGGGAAATCGGCGCCCTCGCCGCCCATCGCATCGTCGCCGAGGGCCTTGCCATGGTGCCGGAGGGACGCAGGCTCTTCCCGAGCCTCTCGGTCGAGGAAAACCTCGCCATCGGCGCCTATTCGCGCCGCAAGGGGCCATGGACGCTGGAGCGGATCTTTACCCTGTTCCCGATCCTGAAGGAGCGCCGGCGCCACCCCGGCACCGCGCTTTCCGGCGGCCAGCAGCAGATGGTCGCGATCGGCCGGGCGCTGATGTCGAACCCGAAGCTTTTGCTTTGCGACGAGATCTCCCTCGGCCTCGCCCCGGTCGTCATTCGCGACATCTACGACGCGCTGCCCGGCATCAAGGCCGAAGGCACATCGGTCGTCGTCGTCGAGCAGGATGTCGGCCAGGCAATGCAGGTTGCCGACCGCCTCTACTGTTTCCAGGAGGGCCGGGTATCGCTCGAGGGCGTGCCGTCGGAGCTCTCGCGCGAGCGGATTTCCGCCGCCTATTTCGGGGTCTGACGCAATGATCGGCTGGCTCGACACCATCGTTCAGGGGCTGCTGCTCGGCGGCCTCTACGCCCTTTTCGCCGCCGGCCTGTCGCTCGCCTTCGGCATCATGCGGCTGGTCAACATCGCCCACGGCGATTTCATCATCCTGGCCGCCTATCTCGGCATCGCCATCGCCGAACCGTTCGGCATCAACCCGTTCCTCTGCCTCCTCGTCGTCGTGCCGGCAATGGCCGCGATCGGCTATGTCCTGCAGCGCGGCGTCCTCAACGCCACTCTCGGCCAGGACATCCTGCCGCCACTGCTCGTCACCTTCGGCCTGTCGATCATCATCCAGAACCTTCTGACCGAGATCTTCTCGGCCGACAGCCGCGGCCTCAACGCCGGCGACATCGAGATTGCCAGCATCCCGGTCGGCGGCGGCATCGCCGTCGGCGTCCTGCCGCTCCTCGTGCTTGTTACCGCCATCGCCGTCATCGTCGGCCTGCAGCTCCTGTTCACCCGCACCGCGATCGGCCGTGCCTTCCGCGCCACCTCGGACGATCCGGTGACCGCCGAGCTGATGGGCATCGATGCCCGCCACATCTACGGCCTTGCCATGGCGCTGGCCATGGCCATCGTCGGCATCGCCGGCGTCTATCTCGCCATTCGAACGAGCATCAACCCGACCATCGGTCCGGCGCGCCTGCTCTATGCCTTCGAGGCGGTGATCATCGGCGGTCTCGGCTCGCTCTGGGGCACGCTCGCCGGCGGCATGCTCCTCGGCGTCGCCCAGACCGTCGGTTTCCGCCTCGATCCCGGCTGGGGCATCCTTGCCGGCCACCTGACCTTCCTTGCCGTTCTCGTCTTCCGCCCGAACGGCCTTTTCCCGAAAACCCGCGATCGCTGAGGAGCACGAAATGTCCAAGGTGCTGACTGCGGCCGCACCGGCCTTCGCGATCGAGCGCCAGACGCGCGCCAGCCGCTTCGGCGCCGTGGCGCTCGTCCTTGCCCTCCTCGTGATGGTGTCGATGCCCTGGTGGGGCGGCCGCGCCGAGATGCGCACGCTGACCGAGTTCCTCTACATTCTGGCGCTCGCCCAGATGTGGAACCTGCTTGCCGGCTATGGCGGCCTCGTCTCGGTCGGCCAGCAGGCCTTCATCGGCCTTGGCGGCTACGCCCTCGTCGTCTTCGCCATGAAGCTCGGCCTCAACGTCTTCGTCTCGGTCTTTCTCTCCGGCCTTGTCGCCGCCGTCATCGCGATCCCGACCGCTGCCGTGGTGTTCCGCCTGCGCGGCGCCTATTTCGCCATCGGCACCTGGGTCGTTGCCGAGATCTTCCGCCTGCTCATCGCCAACACCGTCTGGCTCGGCGGCGGCTCCGGCCTGTCGATCACCAGCGCCGTCAAGGGCATTCCCGCCTGGTGGCGGGAATCGATCACCTTCTGGCTGGCGATCGCCATCGGCCTTGGCGCGGTTCTTCTGTCCTATCTTCTGCTCCGCTCCCGCCATGGCCTTGCCCTGACGGCGGTGCGCGACAGCGAGGCGGCCAGCGAAAGCCTCGGCGTGCGGGTGCGCGACATGAAATGGTTCGTCTACGTCGCCTCGGCCTTCGGCTGCGGTCTCGTCGGTGGCCTCATCTTCATCACCAAGCTGCGCATCTCGCCGGACGCCGCCTTCTCGGCCGACTGGACGGCGATCATGTTCTTCGTCGTCGTCATCGGCGGCATCGGCACCATCGAGGGGCCGATCGTCGGGGCGCTCGTCTATTTCGCCCTGCGCGGCACGCTGCAGGACTTTGGTTCCTGGTATCTCATCGTCCTCGGCCTCGTCGCCGTGGTGCTGATGCTGAAAATGCCGAAGGGCATCTGGGGCTGGGTCGCGGCCCGCCACGACATCCGTTTCTTCCCCGTCCAGCGCCGTCTGCGCCTGACGGAAACCGGCAAGGGAGGCCGCCGATGAGACCGGCGATGCGGGTGCTGGCCCGCGAACACATGGCCCTGCGCGGCATCGCCCGCGTGCTCGGCATGGATGCGCTGATGATCGAGCGTGGCCGCCCGGTCGATGTCGAGGTGCTGCGCGCCATCGTCGAATACATCTCGGCGGTGCCCGACAAGATCCATCACCCCAAGGAAGAGGATTACATCTTCGCCGCCATGCGCCGGCGCAGCGCCGAGCCGATCCCCGTGCTCGACCGGCTGCTGAAGGAGCACAAGCGCGAATATGAGCTGATCGAGCGCTTCTCCGAAAAGCTCGAGGCCTATGCCGCCGATCCCGTCGGCGGCGCCCCGGACTTCGTCTTCGTCGCCAAAAGCTATGTCAATTTTCTCGAGAACCACATGCGGCTCGAGAACCAGGAGGCCTTTCCCCTCGCCGAAAAACTCCTGACCGAGGAGGACTGGGAAGCGATCGATGCGGCCTTTGCCGAAAACCACGACCCGTTGACCGGCGCGGCGCCGGAAGCCCGCTACGAACAATTGCACAAGCGCATCATGGACCTCGGCCTGCCGCCATTCGGCCTCGGCCGCAACCGGGAGGGCCGTGATGGAACGGCGTGAAGCCTTCATCTGCGACGCGGTCAGAACGCCGATCGGCCGCTATGGCGGCGCCCTTGCCGGCGTCCGCGCCGACGATCTCGCCGCCGTGCCGCTGCGTGCCCTCATGGCCCGCAATCCCGGCATCGACTGGGCGATGGTCGACGACGTCGTGCTCGGCTGCGCCAATCAGGCCGGCGAGGACAATCGCAATGTCGGCCGCATGGCGGCCCTGCTTGCCGGCCTGCCCCATGCCGTGCCCGGCACCACGGTCAACCGCCTCTGCGGCTCCGGCCTCGATGCCGTCGGCATCGCCGCCCGCGCCGTCAAGGCCGGCGAGGCCGACCTCGTCATTGCCGGCGGCGTTGAATCGATGTCGCGCGCCCCGTTCGTCATGCCGAAGGCGACCAGCGCCTTTGCCCGGAGCGCCGAGATCCACGACACGACGATCGGCTGGCGCTTCGTCAACCGGCTGATGAAGGAGCGCTACGGCGTCGACTCCATGCCCGAGACGGCGGAGAACGTCGCCGAGGACTTCAGCATCTCGCGTGAAGACCAGGACGCCTTCGCCTGGCGCAGCCAGCAGCGCGCCGAGGCGGCGCGCGCCGCCGGCGTCTTTGCCGAAGAAATCGTCCCCGTCGAGATCCCCGGCCGGCGCGGCGAGACCGTCATCGTCGACACAGATGAACACCCGCGCCCGGAAACGACGCTTGCTGCCCTTGCCGCGCTGAAGGCGCCGTTCCGCCCCGGCGGCAGCGTGACCGCCGGCAATGCCTCGGGCGTCAACGATGGCGCCGCCGCGATGATCATCGCCTCGGCCGAGGCGGTTTCGCGCTACGGCCTCAGCCCGCGCGCCCGCGTTGTCGCCATGGCGAGCGCCGGCGTGCCGCCCCGCATCATGGGCTTCGGTCCGGCCCCGGCAACGAAGCGCCTGCTCGCCCGCACCCGCATGAGCCTTGCCGAGATCGATCTCGTCGAGCTCAATGAGGCCTTCGCCTCGCAGGCGCTGGCCGTGCTGCGTGATCTCGGGCTGCCTGACGATGCCGCGCATGTAAATCCGAACGGCGGCGCCATCGCGCTCGGTCATCCGCTCGGCATGTCCGGCGCCCGTCTCGCCCTCACGGCCGTCAACGGGCTGCACCGCTCCGGCGGCCGCTATGCGCTCTGCACCATGTGCATCGGTGTCGGGCAGGGCATCGCAATGATCATCGAGAAAACGGAAGGATGAGGAAATGACCACCGCGTTCAACGAACAGAGCCATCTGGCCGAGGCGATCCGCCGGCTCGAGAACACGAGCGATCCGCGCCTGAAGGAGATCATGGAGGCCTTCAGCCGGCACATGTTCGCCTTCATCAACGAGGTCCGGCCGAGCGAGGCCGAGTGGATGCAGGGCATCGAATTCCTGACCGACGTCGGCAAGATGTGCGACGACGTGCGCCAGGAATGGATCCTGTTCTCCGACGCTTTCGGCGTCACCATGCTGGTCGACTACCACAACCACCGTGCCCATGGCGCCGAGACCGAGAGCTCGGTCCTTGGACCCTTCTATCGCGAGGGCGCGCCGGAATATGCGCCGGGCGAGACGATTTCGCAGGACGGCGAGGGCGATCCCGTCGTGCTCGCCGGCCGCGTTGCCGATGCCGACGGCAAGCCGATCGCCGGCGCCCGGGTCGACATCTGGCAGACCGCGCCGAACGGCCTCTATGAGGTGCAGGACGCCAGCCAGCCGGAGTTCAACCTGCGCGGCGTTTTCCGCACCGATGCCGAGGGCCGCTATCTCGCCCGAACGGTCAAGCCGGTGAGCTATCCGATCCCCGATGACGGTCCGGTCGGCAAGCTGCTCGGCGCCGTCGGCCGCCATCCGTTCCGCCCGGCCCATATCCATTTCATCGTCGCTGCGGACGGCTACGAGCCGGTCGTCACCCAGCTTTTCACCGACGACGACGCCTATCTCGATTCCGATGCGGTCTTCGGCGTCAAGAACAGCCTCGTCGTCAACTATCGGCCGGACGGCGACGGCTATCGGGTCGACTACGACTTCGTCCTGAAGCGGGCTTCCTGATGGCCTATTTCGTCGTCTTTGCAACGGACAGGGACGGCCATGGCGCGGTCCGGGCGGCGCACCGCCCGGCCCATCGCGAACGCCTGCGCAGCAACGACCATCCGGTCCGTGTGCTGATTGGCGGCCCGACGCTTGATGCCGCCGGCGCCATGAACGGCACCATGCTGGTCATCGAGGCCGGCGCGCTCGGCGACGTCGAGACATTCATGGCCGGCGACCCTTATGTCCGGGCCGGGCTGTACGGGCGTCTCGAAATCCGGCCCTATGCCTGGGGCCTCGGCGTGCCTTCGAGCCCAGCAGGCGACGGGCCCGCAGGCGACGGGCCTGCAGGCGACGGACCCGCAGGGGAGGGGCCTGCAGCGGAAGGGCCTGCAGGGGAGAGACGGTCATGACCTGGAATGCGCATCGGAACGCCCCGGCGCCGGGCACGGTGCTCTGCCGCCGCGACGAGGTGCCGGACGGCGGCGTGCGCGAATTCACCCGCGGCGAGGGTCGCGATGCCTTCCGCTTTGTCCTCGTTCGCTGGGGCGGGGAATGCCGGGCCTATGTCAACCGCTGCCCGCATTTCCTCATTCCGCTGAACACCGGCGACGGCGGTTTCCTGACCACCGCGGGCGTGCTCTGGTGCGGTCAGCATTCGGCCCAGTTCCGCTTCGAGGATGGCTTTTGCGTTGACGGGCCGTGCAAGGGCGGCACGCTGGAAGCGATCCCGCTTTCCTGTCGCGACGGTGTGCTGGCCATTGCCTGACGCCTGCCCTGACACATCTGGCCGGGCGGCTCAGCGCTCCGAGAAGGCGGTTTCGACGGCGTTGTAGACCGGCTTCAGGATGTAGCGCAGCAGCGACTTGTCGCCGGTCACGATCTGTCCCTGAACCACCATGCCGGAAAAGATCGGCTTCATCAGCCGGTTCGATTCGATCGCCTCGAGATCGAGCGCGATGTCGGCCTTGTAGTAGTAGTCGCCGGTCTGCGGGTTCTGGTAGGTGGTCGGCGACAGCGTCTCGACATTGCCGTAGAGAATGCCGTCGCGCTGCATGTCGTAGGTCGAAACGATGAGCCGCACCCGGTCGCCCGGCTCGATGTAGCCGATGTCGTTCGGGCGCACCTGCAGTTCGGCGATGAGCTTGCCCTCGACCGGCACCATCTCGACGATCGTCTCGCCGGGCCGCACCACGGCGCCCGCTTCCTTCGGCACGATCGAATGGACGATGCCCGCCGCCGGCGCCCGGATGACCAGACGCTCGACCCGGTCGCCGAGCTTGACGAGGATTTCGCGGTTCTCGGCAAGCTGCGCCTGCGCCTTGGAAATGCTTTCGCCGAGCTGCTGCTCCTCCTTGGCTCGCGCTTCGGCGAGCACCGCCTCGGCCTCGCGCAGCGCCTCCTCGGCGTTGATCAGGCCGTGAAAGCTCTTCGAGCGCTCGGACTTGAGCTGCAGATAGGCGCTTTCCGCCGTCAGGACGGAGTTGCGCGAGGCATAGCCCTGATTGGCCAGACGCTTGCGCGTCGCGAACTTGCTTTCCTCCAGCTCGAGCTGGCGATCGAACGCGGCAAGCTGGTCGCGCATCAGGTCGACTTCGGTCCGCTTCTGCTGCGCCCGGCTTTCAAAGGTCGCAAGCGCCGTCCGCCGGCGCTCCCGCTCGGCCGCGAGCAGCCGGCCGTGCTCGGCGACGAGATCGGGAAAGGTTGCGGCATATTTCGAGAAATCCGGCTCGGCTTCGGTCCGCACGGCCTCGAGCCGCTGCACCTCCATGTCGAAGCTGGCGACCCGCGCCTCGATCTGGCCGTTCTCGCCGTTCGCCTGCGCCTCCGCCAGATAGATCAGCGGCTCGCCCTTGGCCACGACCTGTCCGGCATGCACCGGGATCGACCGTACGATGCCGCCTTCGAAATGCTGCACCTCGAGGACCGAGCCCTGCGGCACGATCTGGCCCGGCGCCGCGCTCATTTCCCGGATCGGAATGATGGCCGAAAGCAGGATGGTGCCGAATACGGCAATGCTGAGGACGGAAAGAATGCCCCTCAGGAATTTCAGGCGCACATGCCGCTCGACTTCGATGGGAATCCCGAAATAGCGGGGGTCCCCGAAGGAGCGGTCGGCCGACCGGAGCAACGACAGACTCATAACGCAATACCAACTCGTAACCTGCCGTCCAATAAGACGGCATCAACGTTAAAATTGTCTGATTACGAGGCGTTGCGCGCTTTTGTCCGGATCTCGCCGATGACCTGGTCCGGCGTGCCGTCCGCCGCGATCGCACCCTGGTTGAGCAGGATCGCCCGGTCGCACAGCACCATGTGGCTCGGCCGGTTGGTCACCATGATGACCGTGGCGTTTTCCTTCAGATAGGCGAAGGTGGCCCGGAAACGCTCTTCCGCCGGCCCGTCGATGAAGGTGCCCGGCTCGTCGAGAAGGTAGACCGGCGCCTCGCGCGCCACCGCCCGGGCAAGGGCGATCTGCTGGCGAAGGCCGTTCGGCAGCGCCGCCCATTCGTCGCCGGTCAGGCGCGTGTCGAGCCCTTGCGAAAAATAGCCGCCATGCTCGGCGATGCCGACGAGGTCGAGCGCATGGCTGAGCCTTGCCGGCTCGACCGCCGGCGCCCCGAGCGTGAGGTTGTCGCGCAAGCTGCCGTGAATGAACTGGAGATATTGCGGCACATAGCCGATCGTCCGGCGCAGCACGCGCGGCTCGATCTGGCGCAGGTCGACGCCGTCGATGAGCACATTGCCCGACTGCGTGTGCCAGAGGCCGAGACAGACCTTCAGGAGCGTCGACTTGCCGGACGAACTCGGCCCGGCGATCGCCAGCGACTGGCCAGGCTGGATGTCTATGGTGATGCCGCGCAGCGCGATGTTCGTGGCCCGTGGATAGCGCAGGCTCACATTGACGAGCGAATAGCCGAGCGGCTCGCGCCGCGTCTGCGTTCCCTTGGCCGTTCCCGCCGCCTCCGGCTCGAGCCGCATCATGGCGTTGATCTGCCGCACGATCCGCGCGAACTGCACGATCCGGTCCGTCGCCAGCAGCGCGATCTGGATCGGCGACAGCAGCCGCCAGACGATCATCATCGAGGCAATGAGCCCGCCCGACGACAGCGTGCCGTCCATCACCCGGCCGGCGCCGATGACGAGGGTGAGGACGCCGGCCATCATCACCAGCATCTGGGCGAATGTGTTCAGCGCGAAATTGTAGAGCGACGAGCGGTAGCGCGCCTGCAGCGCGTCGCGCAGACGGAACGAGTAGCGCGTCCGCCAGGCATCGACCGCCGCATTCTCGCGAATGAGCTGGCGCAGATCGAGGCTCTCGAACTGGAACGCCTGCAGCCGGTTACCGGTAAGGCCGGTTTCGTCCGAGGCCCGCGACATCGGCAGGTTGGCGAGCGCGACGAGCGCCGAAAGCGCCGCGATGAGGATCACCGGGATGAAGGCGAGCGAGCCGCCCATCACGATCATCGCGATGAGGAAGACCAGCGTGAACGGCACGTCGAAGGCCGTCGAGGCAAGCTGTCCGGCAAAGAAGTCCTTGACGTTGCTGAACTGCTTCAGCCGCGCGATCTGCGAGGAGATCGGCGCCGACTGGGTCATCGACAGCGGCAGGTCGAGCAGCTTGGCGAAGGTCGCGGTCGAGATCGCCGTCACGAAATGCGCCCCGGCATGGGCGACGATTTGCGAGCGCTGCCGCTTGAAATAGATCTCGAGGCCGACGACGATCGCGCCGACCGCGAACATGTACACGATTGTATCAACCGACTGCGTCGGGATCATGTAGTTGTACATCATCATGACGTAGATCGGCACGAACAGCCCGAGCACGTTGATGACGAACGACAGCAGGATGATGGCCGAATAGGACGTCGACTTGGCGGCAAGGGCGCTGAGATACCAGTTCTTCTTCCACTGCGGGTCCTGCGTTTCAGGATCGATCGCAAGGAAGGAATAGGCGGTGATCGTCCGCCGGCCGGGGTTGACCGCCCGCGGCTGTCCGCCGTCTGCCGTGCCCCGGATGAGATAGGCGCCGCGCTCGTTCTGCCCGGTGATGACGACCGGCTCGCCGGTATCGAGCACCGCGAATGCCGGAAAGGCCCGCCGCTCGTTCGGCGCCGCCGAGAAGTTTCGCTCGATGCATCGATAGCCGAGATGGTGCATGACCGCGAGCAGTTGCGCGGTCGTGTCCATGCGATCGAGATAGGGCATCAGCTCGGCGAGCTGGTGCTCCGTCCCCGACCAGTCGAGCGCCCGCAGCAGGTCGCGCAGCGCCGTCTCGAACGGGCTGGCGTCGGCCGGTTCGGAAAGCGTCGTGCCGCCGCCGCCGAATGCCGACTGCAGGTTGGCCCGGAACGCATGCACCGGGTTCGGCTGGAGAGCCTTGCCCGGCAGTGGTCCCTTGTCCGCCGTCGCGCTCATGCCGCCCCCCCGAAGCTTGCCGCGGGCGCAGTGGCGAAGGCGGGCGGATCGGCGGTTCGTCCGGGTGGCGCGGCGTCGCGCGCCGGCGCCAGGCTGCCCGCCTCGATGCGCACGAGCTGGTCGGCAAGGGCGAAGTAGGACGGCCGGCTCGTCGCGATGATGATTGTCGCTTCACCGCGAAGGCTGGCGAGATAGCGGATCAGCGCCTCGTCGGCGGCCTGGTCGAGATAGGTCTGCGGCTCGTCGAGAATGACGAGTTTCGGCAGCCGCATCAGCGCCCGCGTCAGCACCACCTGCTTCAGCACGCCGGCCGGCAGCAGGTTGCCCGAACCGTCCCGGAGCGGCGTCTCGTAGCCGAGCGGCAGCAGCGCGACGCGCTCGTCGAGAAGGAGGAGCTGGGCGACCTCGCCGGCTTCCTCGGCGATGTTGACGTGGCCGCCAAGGGTCAGGTTGTCGACGATCGAGCCGTTGAAGAACGACAGGTCGCGCGACACGAAGGCAAGGTCGGCGTAGGGCGCGGCGCCATCGTGCCGCAGCGTCTCGCCGGCAACGAGGATGCGGCCCTCCTCGACGGTCTCAAGGCCGGCGAGCGAGCGAAGGATGTGCGTGCCGGCGGCGCCGGCATTGGCAATGACGAGACATTCGCCCGGGGCAATCTGGAGGTCGAGACGGACGGCCGCGTCGCCGCCATGCGGCGTGACCGCCGCCGCAGCGCGGATCTCCGGTGCCGCGGACCAGTGCACCGCCTCGATCGTGGTCTCGCCGACCGGCGGCAGATCGAGCGCCGGCTGCAGCATCTGCCGCGCCGCCTCGGCCGCCTGCACGTCGTTCGAGATCGAGATGACCCTGCTTGCCGACTGCATCATCCGCCCGGTGAGCAGGCTGCAGCAGGCGACTGCGCCGGTCGAGATGTGACCTTCGGCGGCGAGCAGGCCGCCGAGCGTCAGGACGCCGAGCGTCGCCATCGAGCCGAGCGTCGAGGTCATCACGAATGCCCGGTCCGACGCCTTGATGAGCTCGTAGAGGATCGGTCCGGTGGTCTTCTGCAGCCGCTCGTGCCGCCGCTTGATGACCTCTTCGGCACCGAGGCTCTTGATCGTCTCGATGTTGCGCAGGATCTCGGTCAGGAAGTCGTTCGTCCGCACCTCGGATTCGTCGCGCTTGCGGTATTGCGCGAACAGCCGTTTGCCGGCCATGCTCACCGAGATGCCATAGGCCGCGATGATGCCAACCGGCGCCAGCACGACAACGCCGCCGATCATCGCCATCAGCACCACGTTGATGATCATGAACGGCAGGTCGACGAGGGCGAGGCGCGACTGGCTGCTGTAATATTCGGCGATCTTCTGGACCGCGTTCAGGCTGTCATTGCGCTCGCTGAGCTTCTGGAAGCCGCCCTCGTGCACCAGCAGCCGGGAATAGCACTCGTTCGAGACCGAAAGGGCAAAGGCCATGGCGCCATAGCCCATGATCGCATAGCGCGCGATCTTCAGGACGGCCTCGAGCAGGAAGACGACGGCGAGCATGACGAGGAACATCGTCAGCGTCGAACTGGCCTGGTTCGGAATGACGCGATCATAGATCTGCAGGACGACGAGCGGCATGGCGAGGCCGAGCAGGTTGATCGCCAGGCTTGACATCAACACCGACTTCCGCGGCTTCAGGAAATCCTGCGCGGTCCGGCGCGGCGCGACGGCAGGCGCAGCGGCGCCAAACGCCGTCGCCTTGCGGCTCCCTGCCCGACCAATGCCCATCGTTGTTCCCGCCAAGATCCCAAGTACCCAGCCGAATTTACGAACGGTGGGTTAACTAATTGGAAATCACGTTCGCCGCGCCGGCGGGTGCTTAAGAATCTGTACAGCAACGCCCGATAAGGTTCGGAACGGATCCGAATCGAAGCCGTTTTTCCGGCGGAATTGACATGAATTATCAGGGCGATTTCCTGAAGCCAAAATCAAATATTACAATCGACGATATACTCGCGAATCCCGACGCGAACGAAACAAAACAGAAACATATCAATTCGATAGTCAACGTACAGCCTGAATATTCGGTTGTGCGTTATGATATCGTCAATCCACTGCTTTATCTGGACTTCAAGGGTGTCGGAATTCTAACGTCGGCAATAGCATTCGGCCGATTGCTGTTTCAGGGAACTGATGCTTATACATATCCCGTCGAGAATATCGAGGCGATCATTGCTGCCGCCGGCGGTGATGGCATCGACCGCCTGTCGGCCCGGCAGGGTTGGCTCGACGCGCCGCTGGTCGAGGAAGAGGCCGTTTATTCCAGCGGCAATGACGACCTCTCCGTCTGGCAGGGCGCCGATTTCCGGGCGGGCGAGACATTCGGTCACGGCGCCCATCGTCCGGTTGATGCCGCTGGCGACCTGACGCGCGCGCACCGCCTGCCGGTCGATGCGCCCGTCCCCGGCGCCGCCGCAAGGATTGGCACGACGCCGGCCGTCGCCGTCGACGAAGTGGCAGAAGACGATCGGCCGGACGCCCCGCAGGGTCCGCAGCCCGCCGACATGGCGCCGCTCGATATTCGCCTCGACGCCGGCGCGCTTGCCGAGGGAGTGGCCGCCGGAACGGTCGTCGGCCGGCTCTCGACACTCGACGAGGACGGTGCCGACAGCTTCCGCTATCAGCTTCTGGCCACGTCGACACCGGGCTTTGCCGTCGTCGGCGACCAGATCGTCGTCGTCGACCCGACGGTCGTCGATTTCGAGGCAATCACCGAACTCGTCTTCAATGTGCGGGTGACCGATCGCTTCGGCCACACCCTGACGAAGTCCTTCACCGTGGCGGTCGAGGACGTCAATGAACGTCCGACCGATATCGTCCTTGCCGGCGGCGGGGTCGACGAGAATGCGATTGCCGGGACGGTCGTCGCGACGCTTTCAGCGGTCGACGAGGACGCCGGCGAGACGTTCAGCTACGCGATCACGGCCGATCCCTCCGGCTATTTCGAAATCATCGGCAACGAGATCCGGGTGAAGGCCGGCGCATCGCTCGACTTCGAGGCCGCGACCAGCCACGACGTCACCGTCCGCGTGACGGATGCCGGCGGCAACAGCTACGACAAGACGTTCACGCTTTCTGTCGCCGACACGGCCGAAAACCTCGTCCTGACCGCCGGCGACGACATCTTTGCCGATTCCGGCGTGACGGAACTCTCCGTCGACGGCGGCGCCGGCAATGACACGCTGATGGGTGGTCTTGGCGACGACACGCTGCTTGGCGGCCTCGGTGACGATGTTCTCGATGGCGGCGCCGGCGACAACGAGCTGCATGGCGGCGCCGGCAACGACACCCTGATCGGAACGGTGCCGGGCGACGTCCTTTATGGCGACGACGGCAACGATACCTTCCTCGTCACCGGTGCGGCGACGATCTCCGGCGGCGATGGCCTCGACGTCATCCTCGGCAGCATCGGCGACGATATCTTCGCCCTGCTCGACAATACGATCGAGATGATCGACGGCGGCGCCGGCGTCGACACAGTCGCAGGTACCGGCGGCGATGATGTCATCGACCTCGCCGGAACGCTGCTGAACGGCGTCGAGCTCATCGATGCCGGGGCGGGCGATGACACGATCATCGGCAGTGCCGGCTCGGACACCATCGAGGGTGGTGCGGGCAGCGACCATGTCGTCCTGTCCGGCAACTGGTCGGACTATACGATCAGCCATGACGGCGCGACGGGGGCGTATACGCTCGTCGACAACCGCGCCGGCTCGCCGGACGGCTCTGACGTCATCTCCGGCGTCGAGGTTTTCGAATTCGCCGACCGCACGATCACCGTCGCCGACCCGGCCGATCTGCTCAATGATGCCCCGACCGACATCACTGCGACCGGGCCGCTCGCTGTCGACGAAACCCTCGCGAATGGCGGCACCATTGCGCCGGCGTTCGATCCTGCCGGAACCGTGGTCGCGACCCTTGGCGTCGTCGACGCCGATGGCGGCGACAGCCACACCTATGCCCTTGCCGAAACCCGCGATGCCGGCGGCTTCGTCGTTGCCGACGGACCGTTCGAGGTGTTCGAGGACGCTGGCGGCGACTGGATGGTCCGCGTCAAGGCCGGCGCGACGCTCGACTACGAGACGTCGTCGCAATACGCCCTCGACGTCACCGTCACCGATGCGGCCGGCGCCAGCTACACCAGGACGCTGACCATCGCCATCAATGACGTGATGGGCACCTATGCCGGCTCGACCGGCGCCGACACCCTGACGGGCACGTCCGAGGAAGACGAAATCTCGACCGGTGACGGCAACGACGTCATCAATGGCTCGGTCGGCGCCGATACGATCGACGGCGGCGCCGGCGTCGATACCGTTTCCTACAGCAGCGGCTCCGACGACATCACCGTCGACCTTGCCGCCGGTACCGGCACGGGCGGCCTTGCCGACGGCGACACCTACCGGAATGTCGAGCGGGTCGTCGGCGGCGCCGGCAATGACACGCTGATCGCCTCCGATGTCGACAGCGGCTACTTCTGGGGCCGGGCGGGCGACGATTCCCTTCTCGGCGGCGCAGCCGACGACTACCTCTACGGCGGCGATGGTGCCGACACCATCGACGGCGGCAACGGATCGGACTGGGCCCGCTATGGCGATGGCACCGACAGCGTCACCGTCGATCTCAACGCCGCGACCCAGAGCGGCGGCTTTGCCGAGGGCGACAGGCTCATCGACATCGAGAATGTCGAGGGCAGCCGCGGCAACGACGTCCTCACCGGCGATGCCGGCGACAACCGGTTCATGGGCTATGACGGCGCCGACACCATTTCCGGCGGTGCCGGCGATGACGTCCTGCAGGGCTGGGGCTGGTGGAGCGGCCAGGGCGAGGGCGTCGATGGCGACGACGTCCTGTCCGGCGGCGACGGCAACGACGTCCTGGAAGGCCAGTTCGGCAACGACACGCTCTCGGGTGATGCCGGCAACGACACGCTGACCGGCGGCATGGGCGCCGATCTCGTCGATGGCGGCGCCGGCACCGACACGGCGGTCTTCGCCGGCAATCGCGCCGACTATGTCATCGGCTATGACGCGGCGACCGACACCTACACGATCGCCGACACGGTCATTGACCGCGATGGCACCGACACGGTCGTCAATGTCGAGAACTTCCAGTTCGCCGACGGCACCTTCACGGCAGCGACACTGCTCAACGCCATAACCGGCACGGCCGGAAACGACACGCTGACCGGCACCGGCGGCTCCGACATCATCAGCGGCGGCGCCGGCAACGACACCATCGACGGCGGCGGCGCCGACGATGCGCTCGTGATGACCGGCGCGATCGCCGATTACGACCTCGTCGACAATGGCGACGGCAGCTTCACCATCACCGATCTGCGCGCCGGCAGCCCGGACGGTAGCGACACCTTCAGCAACATCGAATTCCTGCGATTTGCCGACGTGACCGTCGCGGTCTCGAGCCTCGTCCTTGGCACGGCCGGCAATGATACGCTCGACGGCACGGCCGGCGCCGACGTCATGTTCGGCAATGGCGGAACGGACAATCTCAACGGCAGCGAGGGCGCCGATATCCTCATCGGCGGTTCTGGCACGGATTTCGTCCGCTACACCGCCGACACGACCGGCGTCACCATCGATCTGTCGACCGGCACAGGTTCCGGCGGCCTTGCCGAGGGCGACACCTATTTCGGCATCGAGCGCGCCGTTGGCGGCCTCGCCGACGATCTCCTCATCGGCGACGGCGATGACAACATCCTCTATGGCCGCGTCGGCGACGACACCATCGACGGCGGCGCCGGCAACGACAGCCTGTTCGGCGATGGCGGCAACGACGTCGTGTCCGGCGGCGCCGGCGGCGACCAGATCACCGGCGGTGATGGTGCCGATACGCTCGATGGCGGCGACGGTGCCGACTATCTGAAATATGACAGCGACAGCATCGGCGTGACCATCGACCTCGGTGCCGGCACCGCGTCCGGCGGCGAGGCCGAAGGCGACGTCATCTCGAACTTCGAGCATGTCGCCGGCGGCTCCGGCAACGACGTCATCACCGGCGACGCTGGCGCCAACAGTCTGCTCGGCCGGGCCGGTGACGATGTCCTGTCCGGCGGCGGCGGCAACGACACGCTGCTTGGCGAGGTCGGCAACGACACCCTTTATGGCGATGACGGCGACGATTCCCTGACCGGCGGCTCGGGCGACGACATCATTGATGGCGGCACGGGCACCGACACCGTCCGCTTCACCGGCGCCCGCGCCGACTATGTCATCACCTATGACAGCGCCACCGGCACCTACACCATCGCCGACACGGTCGCCGGCCGCGACGGCACCGACACGGTCGTCAATGTCGAGAACTTCCAGTTCTCCGATGGCACCCTGTCGGCGGCGGCGGTTCTCAATTCCATCGACGGCACGGCCGGCGACGACACGCTGACCGGCACCGACGGCACCGACATCATCAATGGCGATGCCGGCAACGACACCATCGACGCCGGCGCGGGCGCCGATACGGTCACCGGCGGCGCCGGCAACGACGTCATCGAGGGCGGCGCCGGCACCGACACGCTCATTCTCTCCGGCAACGCCGCCGACTACGACATCACCGGCGATCCGGCCGGCACGATGGTCATCACCGACCTGCGCGCCGGTTCGCCCGACGGCACGGACACCGTGTCCGGATTCGAGTTCATCACGTTCGCCGACCGCACCATCGCCGTCGCCGATATCCTTATCGGCACCGACAACGCCGATACGCTTGTCGGTTCCGATGCGGCCAATCTCATCTATGGCCTCGACGACGTCGACGGCAACGACATCCTCAAGGGTGGCGCCGGCGACGACGTCATCATGGGTGGCGCCGGCATCGACATCATTGCCGGCGGCAGCGGCGCCGACACGCTCGACGGCGGTACGGGCTCCGACTATCTCGACTATCGCGACTCCACGGCCGGCGTCACCGTCGACATCGCCAGCCAGACGGTGTCCGGTGGCGATGCAGAGGGCGATGTCGTCTCCAATTTTGAAAACGTCTATGGCTCGGATTCTGCGGACACGCTGACCGGCGATGACAGCCGCAACGTCCTTCATGGCTTTGACGGCAACGACACGATCTTCGGCGCCGGCGGTGACGACATTCTGCATGGCCGGGACGGTGCCGACACCATCGACGGCGGCGATGGCGCCGATACCGCCTCCTACAACTACTCGACGGCCGGCGTCACCGTGAACCTTGCGACCGGCACGGGCAGTGGCGGCGAGGCCGAGGGCGATGTCCTCTACAATATCGAGAACGTCCGCGGCTCGAACCACGATGACGTCATCACCGGTGATGCCGGTGCCAACACGCTGACCGCCGAGGACGGCGACGACACCATCGACGGCGGCGGCGGCAACGACATCGTCGATGGCGGGGCCGGCACCGACACCCTCGTCCTGTCCGGCAACTGGTCCGACTACGAGATCACCTATGCCTCGGGAACCGGCGCCTACACGTTGACCGACCGGCGCGCCGGCTCGCCGGATGGCACCGACACGGTCACCGGTGTCGAGATCTTCCAGTTCGCCGACCGCTCCATCACCGTCACCGACCCGGCCGACCTGCTGAACGAGGCGCCGACGGATCTCGCCTTCACGGGCGGCTCCGCCGACGAGAATGCCGCGAACGGCACGCTGGTCGCGACCGCCACCGCGACTGATGGCGATGCCGGCGACGTCCTGACCTACAGCCTCCTCGACGATGCCGGCGGCGCATTCGCGATCGATGGAACGACCGGCGCGATCACCGTCGCCGATGCAACGAAGCTCGACTACGAAACCGCCGCGACCATGGACATTGTCGTCCGCGTCACCGATGCCGGCGGCCTCACCCATGACGAGACGGTGACGATTTCGCTCGCCGATCTCGACGAGTTCGACGTGACGACGCCCGTCGATGCTGATGCGGCGGCGAATGTCGTTGCCGAAAATGCCGCCGGCGGCACCACGGTCGGCATCACCGCAAGCGCCGCCGATGCCGACGGCACGACCAGCGCGGTCACCTATTCCCTCGTCGACGCGGTGGGTGATCCGGTCGTCGGCGGACCGTTCGTCATCGATGCCGCGACCGGCGTCGTCACCGTCGCCGACGGCGCCGTGCTCGACTATGAGGCCGCGGCCAGCCACACCGTCTATGTCAAGGCGGCGAGCGCCGATGGCTCCTCGGCAACCGAGACCTTCACGGTCAATCTGTCCGACGTCAACGAAACGGCTGTCTCCGCGGTTTCCGACAGCGCAGCGGCGGCAAACGCGGTCGACGAGAACGCCACTGTCGGCAGCCTCGTCGGCATCACCGCGCTGGCGAGTGACGCCGACGGCACCGATACCGTCACCTACGCCCTGACCGATGATGCCGGCGGCCGCTTTGCCATCGATGCAACGACCGGTGTCGTCACCGTTGCTGGCAGTCTCGATGCCGAGACGGCGCTGTCCCACGTCATCGAGGTCACCGCCACCTCGACCGATGGTTCGACCTCGGTCGCGACCTTCACCATCGCCGTCAACGACCTCAACGAGACCGCGATCAGCGCGATCTCCGACGCCGACGCGACTTCCGGTCCAGTCGCCGAATCCGCCGCGATCGGCAGCGCCGTCGGCATCACCGCCTATGCGGGCGATCTCGACGCCACCGCGACCGTCACCTACAGCCTCACGTCAAACCAGGGCGGCTTCTTTGCCATCGACGCCAATACCGGCGTCGTCACCCTTGCCGGAGCGCTCGACTACGAAACCGCCCAGAGCCACACCATCACGGTCACCGCAACTTCGTCCGATGGCTCGACCTCGACGCGCAGCTTCACCATCGACGTCGGCGACGTCGCCGAGACGATCACCGGCACCGCCGGCAACGACGTTCTCTCCGGCACCATCGGCCAGGACGTCATGCTCGGCCTTGCCGGCAACGACACGCTGGTCGCCAGCGCCGCCGCCGACAGCCTCGATGGCGGCGACGGCATTGATACCGCCGACTATTCGGCCTCGGCGACCGGCGTCACCATCGACCTTGCAAGCGGAACTGGCTCGGGCGGCGATGCGGCCGGCGACACGCTGACCGCGATCGAGAACGTCGTCGGCTCGAACACCGGCGCCGATGCGATCACTGGCGACGGCAACACCAATTCCCTCGAGGGCGGCGGCGGCAACGACACCATCGACGGCGGCGCCGGCGCCGATACGATCGATGGCGGCGACGGCAACGACGTTCTCTATGGCGGCGCCAACACGACGGGTGCCGACCAGATTCATGGCGGCGCCGGTGACGACACCATCGACGGCGGCACCGGGCTGAACTGGATCTGGACCGGCTCGGGCGCCGACACCGTCGTCAATGGCGGCGGCAACGACATCCTGATCTACGAGGATTCGGACGCTGCCGTGACCGTCGACCTCACCGCCAACACCGCGTCCGGCGGCTATGCCGAGGGCGACGTTTTTGGCGACAGCGTCTATGGCGTCAACGGCTCGGCCTTCGACGACGTGCTGACCGGCGATGCCGGCGGCAACTGGCTGCGCGGCCTTGCCGGCGACGACACCATCTTCGGCCTCGATGGCGGCGACACCATTCGCGGCGAGGCCGGCAACGACACCATCGACGGCGGCGCCGGCACCGATACGGTGTCTTTCTCGGGCAACTTCACCGACTATCTCATCCGGCGCAGCGGCGACAGCCTCATCGTCACCGACCAGCGCCCCGGCTCGCCCGATGGCACCGACACGCTTCTCAATGTCGAGACGCTGCAGTTCGCCGACGGCGCCGTCAGCGTCATCCTCGATGCCGACGGCGGCACCCTGATGGCCGGCGACGGCCGCAGCATCATCCTCGGTGGCGTCGGCATCGATACCGACAAGAACATCGTCTACGACGAGGGCGGCGACGACCTCATCCTGCTGCAGGACGGCCGCAACGTCGTCTACACCGGCGCCGGCAACGACACCGTCATCGGCGGTGCCGTCGGCACCGACCACATTTACGGTTCCGCCGGCGCCGACTGGTACGACGGCGGCGGCGGCCCAACGCCCATATGATCTGCTAGCTCATCGGCGACCGGCGTGACCGTCGACCTGACGACCGGCGCTGCCTCGGGCGGCGACGCCGAGGGCGATACCCTCATCGACATCGCCGCGGTCAGCGGCTCCGATACGCCGACGTTCTCACCGGCACCTGGGTCGGCGGCGAAGGCGGCAGCGACCTGATCGCCGGCACGGACGGCGATGAGCGTGTACCTGATGGGCGGCGGCGGCAACGACACCATCGATGGCGGCACCGGCGCCGACACCGCATGGTTCACCGGCAACTGGTCCGACTACGCCGTCACCTATGACGGCGGCACGGATACCTACACCGTCACCGACCGCCGTGCCGGATCGCCAGACGGCGTCGATGTCATCAGAAATGTCGAGTTCTTCCACTTTGCCGATGGCACTGTAGCGCTGCCGACGTCCTCAACGACGCGCCGACCGACCTCGGTCTCAGCGCGACCGCCGTCGACGAGAACACTGCGAACGGCACTACTGTCGCCAATGTCTCGGTGACCGACGCCGACGCCCTCGACAAGTTCACCTATGCGCTCGTCGACGATGCCGGCGGCGCCTTCACGATCAATACGGCGACCGGCGCCATCACCGTTGCCGATGCAACGAAACTCGACCATGAGACCGCCGCGACCCTCGACATCACCGTGCGCGTCACCGACGCCGGCGGCCAGAGCTACGACGAGGCCTTCACCCTCGACATCAACGACATCAACGAGGCGCCGACCGATCTCGTCGTCGGCCTGTCGGCAACGACCTCGCCGGTGAGTGCGGCCGATGCCGCCGGCCTCACCTTCGATGGCCTCACCGGCCGGGTTGTCGTCGAGAACTCCGCCGACAGCAGCCTCGATATTGCAGGCTCGATGACCATCGAGGCGACGTTCATCTGGGACGATGCCGACGCCACCGACGGCGAGATCATCATCAACAAGGAGTCCTCGTATGAGGTCGCCGTCTTTGCCGATGGTCACCTGAAATATGCGTTCATGCAGGACGGCGGTAGCTGGGTCTGGATCGATACCGGCTACTACGTCACCGCCGGCGAGCCGACCTCGATCTCGCTCGTTGCCGATACGGGCACGGCAACCACTGCCCTTTATGTGAATGGCGGCCTCGTCGCTGATGGCCTCTATGGCGTCACGGCGTTCGCCAGCACCGACTACGACGTCTGGATCGGCGACCGTTCGCAGAGTTCAACACTGGCGGGCCTGTATTCGTCCGGCGCGAATTTCCACGGCACCATCCAGTCGGTCCGCGTCTGGAACACCGCGCTTGCCGCTGGCGAGGTCAATGTCGACACCGTCGACGGCTCCCATCCGCATGCCGCCGACCTTCTCGTCGATTTCGATTTCACCGGTGTTTCCGGCGCGACCGTCGCGGATCTCACCGGCAATTTCACCGGCCAGCTTCAGGAAGGTGTGGCACCGGCAACGACCATCGTCGTCGCCGAGTCGGCCGCCGGCGGCACCCTTGTCGCCAATCTCTTTGCCGTCGACGAGGATGCCGGCGAGACCTTCACCTTCGCCATTGCCAGCGACCCCTCGGGCTTCTTCGAGATCGACCCGGCAACCGGCGCCGTTTCTCTTGCTGCCGGCGCCGCCCTCGATCACGAGACGGCGGACGGCTATGACATCGTCGTCACCGCCACCGACAGCGGCGGCGCCGTCTATCAGGAGACGGTGCATGTCACCGTCACCGACATCAACGAGGCCCCGACGGTGACCATCGTCCCGGCCGCGGCCTCCTTTGCCGAGACGACGGCGCCCGGCACCGTGCTTGCGACCATCGCCATCGTCGACCCCGATGCCGGCGACAGCCACACCTACGCGCTGACCGGCTGGGGCGCCGACCATTTCGAGATCGTCGACAATGCCGGCACGCTCGAACTGCGCCTGCGGGCCGACGCCATCCTCGACTACGAAGCGATGGCCGGCCGGACGGTGTCCGTCACCGTGACCGATAGCTGGGGCGTTTCGGCGAGCTACTCGACGACCATCTCGATCGCTGACACGAATGAGGCACCCGTCCTCGATCTCGTGCCGACCAGCGGCGACTACACGGTCGGCGTCGCCGAAACGGCGGGCTCGGTGCTCTTCAGTGACGTGTCATACTACAGCACCACGGCGCTTGCCGATGGCGGCTATGTCGTCGCCTGGGAGACCAAGGGCGACGCCGACGGCTCGTCGAAGATCCTCATCCAGCGCTTCGATGCCTCGAGCAATGCCATCGGAAGCCCTGCGGTCGCCTTCGAAACCACGCAGAACATCGACAATGTCGCGCTGACCCAGCTTGCCGACGGCACCATCGTGCTTGCCGGCCAGATCAACGTCATCGACGGCAATGGCTGGGGCATCGGCGTTCGCCAGTACGACGCCGACCTGACCCCGCAAGGCTCGACCGTCACCGTCAACACCTTTGCGACCTCGACCCAGGCGGCACCCGATATCACCGCCCTGTCCGACGGCAGCTACGTCGTCGTCTGGCATTCCTATGCCCAGGATGGCGACAACTACGGCATCTTCGGCCAGCGTTTCGCCGCCGATGGCAGCAAGCTCGGCAGTGAATTCCAGATCAACGAAGTCATCGCCAGCAGCCAGCAGAACCCGTCCGTGACCGGCCTTGCCGGCGGCGGCTATGTCGTCACCTGGACCTCGAATGGTCAGGACGGCTCGAGCTGGGGCGTCTATACGCGCATCTATGCCAATGACGGCACGCCGGTCACCGGCGAGTTCGTTGCCGCCTCGACGACTCTCAACGCCCAGTACTGGCCGCAGGTCGTCAGCCTTCCCGATGGCGGTTATGCCGTCGTCTTCCAGTCCTCCGGCCATGCCGCCGAGGACACCGGCTATGGCGTCTATGCCCGCTTCTTCAACGCCGACGGCACGGCCCGGGGCGACGAGGTCCACGTCAACACGACCGTCGACAGCAACCAGGATGCCGTCGAGGCGACCGCGCTCGCCGATGGCGGCCTGTTCGTCGTCTGGCGCAGCTACGCCGCCGACGGCACCACGGATATCTACGCCCAGCGCCTCGATGCCTCCGGCAACCCGGTTGGCGCCGAAATCCTGCTGAGCGATGATCAGGGCTACCAGAACCTGCCCGAGGTCATCCAGCTCGCCGACGGCACCATCATCGCGACCTGGGATTCGAACGCGACGGGAGACGCGACCCGCGGCATTCACCGCGTCGAGATCGATCCCGGCACCGGCACGGTCACCGGGAAGACCACACTCACCTATGAGGTGAACCAGAATGCGCCGGCGCCGGACGTCGCCGCGCTCGAGGGCGGCGGCCACGTCGTCACCTGGACGTCCGTCGATCTGACCGGCTCGGGCTGGGACATCATGGCCCGGCTTTTCGACGCCGACGGCAATCCGGTCGGCGACACCTTCCGGGTCAACACAAATGTGAGCTCGACCCAGTACCAGCCGTCGGTGACGACCTTGCCGGATGGCGGGTTCGCGGTCGCCTATGCGAGCTACAACTTTGACGGCAACAGCTATGGCGTCGTTGTCCAGCGTTTCGACGACCTCGGCAATCGCATCGGCGACGAGGTGCTGGTCAACTCCTATTCGACCAACATCCAGTACAATCCGTCCGTCGCCGCGCTGCCGGACGGCAGTCTCGTCGTCACCTGGTCGTCCTTCCTTCAGGATGGCGATCACTATGGCGTCTATGCCCGCGTGATTGCCGCCGACGGCACGCCGGTGACCGCCGAGATCGCCGTCAACAATCTGAACACGACGAGCGCCCAGCAGGATTCCCGCGTCACGGTGCTGGCCGACGGCCGCTTTATTGTCACCTTCGAGACCGCAACCGGCACGGCGACCGGCGATACCTCCGGCTATTCCGTCGACGCCCGCATCTTTGCCGCCGACGGCACGCCGGTCACCGACGAATTCCGCCTCAACAGCTACACCGGTTCACAACAGCTCAACCCCGAGATCGCGGCGCTTGCCGATGGCGGCTTCGTCGTCGTCTACGACAGCTACCAGACCGAGGGCGCCTTCGGGAATTCCTACGGCATCTACGCCGAGATCTTCGACGCGAACGGCAACCATGTCAGCGGCCAGATCGCCGTCTCGCCCGCCAATGGCGTTTTCGATCAGGAAGCCGACGTCACCGCCCTCGCCGATGGCGGCTTCTTCGTCGTCTGGCACCAGAGCTACGGTTCGGCAACCACCGACAACAAGGTCTTCGGCCAGCGCTTCGATGCGACCGGCGCGGCTGTCGGCGGCGCGGTCGACCTTGGCAGCGGCATCGAGGGCGACCAGCGCTATCCGGCCGTCACCGAGACGGCCGATGGCGACATCGTCGTGGTCTGGTTTGGCCTCGGCGAGGGTTCCTCGCACGATGCAATCAACCAGATCGTCATTTCGCCGACGACGGTCTTCAGCGAGGACACCGCGCCCGGAGCGACCATCGCCGTCATCGATGCCTTCGACCCGGATGCCGGCGACAGCCTGACCTATACGTTGCTCGACGGCGGCGTTCCGACCGCGAACCATCCGCTGTTCGAGATCGTCGACAACGCCGGCACGATCGAGCTGCGCCTGAAGGCAGGGGCAAGCTTCGACGACGAAACATCGCCGACCGAGACGGTGACGGTGCGCGTCACCGACGCTGCCGGCAACAGCACCGACAGGACGCTGACCATCGACATCGCCGACGGCTGGGATGCCCCGACGGATCTCACCGTCGCCGACGGCCTGCGCCTCAACGACGGCGTCACCAACCAGTACGCGGCGATATCGAACTTCGTCGACATGCCGACCAGCACCTTTACGGTCGAGGTCTCGTTCGCAAGTGACGGCATGCCGGGCGCCGGCATGCCGCTGCTGTCCTACAATGCCGAAGGCGAGGACAACGAGGTCCTCCTCTATGTGACAGGCGCGGCTGGCATGTCCGCGTTCATCAACGGCCACAACGAGCCGCTCGGCATTCCGGCATCGGAGATCATCGACGGCTCGCAGCATCAGGTCTCGCTGACCTGGGATGCCCCGTCCGGTGTCATGACCGTCTATATCGACGGCGTCGAGCGGTATTCGACCACTCTCGATGGCCACCTTGCGATCACCGCCGGCGGCACGCTCGTCTTCGGCCAGGAGCAGGACACGGTCGGCGGCGGTTTCAACGCGTCCCAGATCTTCGACGGTACCATCTATGAAGTGCGCATCTTCGATGATGTCCGCACAGCCCAGGAGATCGCCGACAACGCCAATTCGCCGATCGCCGATCCCGCCAGCGAGCCCGGCCTCGTCGCCGACTGGCAGATGACGCCGAACGGCACCGGCGGCATTGCCGACCTTGCCGGCGGCCATGATCTCGTCCTCTACAACGGCGCGGCCCTCGCCACCTCCGTTGCGGTCAACGAGAACACCGCCAACGGCGAACACGTCGCCTACGTCGCCGACGTCGTCGACAGCGATGCCGGCGACAGCTTCACCTATTCGCTCCTTGACGATGCCGGCGGCGCCTTCGCCATCAATGCCGCGACCGGCGAGATCACCGTCGCCGACAGCGCCCGTCTCGACTACGAAACCGCCCAGACGATGAACATCACCGTCCGCATCACCGATGCCGGCGGCCTGACCTATGACGAGGTGGTGACCGTCAATATCGCCGACGTCGTCGAGACCATCACCGGCACCGCCGGCAACGATACGCTTTATGGCGGCATCGGCCGGGACGTCATGCTCGGCCTTGGTGGGAACGACAATTTCTATGGCAGCGCCGGGGCCGACTCCTTCGACGGCGGCACAGGCACTGACGGTGTTCGATACACCAACTCGACCCAAGGGCTGACGATCAATCTGACGACCGGTGATGCGACCGGCGATGCGGCAGGCGATACCTATCTCAACATCGACAAGGTGTTCGGCTCAAGCTACGGCGATGTGATCACCGGTGGCAGCGGCGTGCAGTTCCTGCTCGGCGAGGGCGGCAACGACGTCATTACCGGCTCGTCGGCGGACGAGCGAATTTATGGCGGCTCCGGCGCGGATACCCTCGACGGCGGCGACGGCGTTGACTGGCTCCGCTACAGCGACGGCTCTCCGGCCGGCATCACCCTTGACCTTGCGACCAACACGGTTTCCGGCGGTCATGCCGACGGCGACGTGTTCAGCAATTTTGAAGCCTACGAAGGCAGTGTCTACGGCGACGTGATGACCGGTTCGTCGGGCAGTGATTTCCTGATGGGCTATTTCGGCTCGGACACAGTGTCCGGTGGCGACGGCGACGACACGCTTTACGGCGACTATGTCTACGACACGGACAGTTCGGGTCAGGCCGACACCATCGACGGCGGCGCCGGCAATGACACGATTTACGGCCAGGGCGGCGACGACATCATTCTCGGCGGGACCGGCAACGACACCATCCTTGCCGGCGGCGGCAACGACACGATCACCGGCGGCGCCGGCAACGACACCATCGACGGCGGTGCGGTAACCGGCGCCTCGACGGCTCTTGCCCTGGCGGCCGGCGACGATTCCGTCCATCTCGACGGCCTCGGCGTCGACACCGCCGATGGTGCCAGCAACACCGTCGAGTTCTGGATGAACTGGGACGGCGGCGAGAACCAGGTGCCCTTCGGCTTCGGCTGGTACACGCTGTGGTTCTACAATGGCAGCTTCGGCTTCAGCACCGGCGCGACCGATATCTACGGCATCGATTCCAGCAGCCTCGTCGGGAGCTGGCATCATGTCTCGGCGGTTTTCGTCAATGGCGACGTCGCGGCGAGCAAGCTCTACATCGACGGTGTCGAGCAGAACCTCTCCCAGCTCATGGGCTCGCCCAACGACGGTTCGGCCGTCGCCACGACTGACGCCCGCATTTCCGGCAAGACCACTTTTACCGGCAACAAGTTCGGCGGCGACATCGCCGAGGTGCGCATCTGGAACGACGAGCGCACCGCCGCGGAAATCGCCGACACCTATGACGAACACCTGACCCAGGGCGACGGTCTCGTCGCCGCCTACGACTTCGAGAACATGACCGATGGCACCGACGGCGTCATCGACATCTCTGGCAATGGCGCCGACGGCACTCTCGTCGGCATCACCGCGACGACCGTGACGACCGGCCCGACCCTGACCGATCCGGGCAACGACGTCGCCGTCTTCAGCGGCAACCGCGCCGACTACACCATCACCTACGACGCCGGCACCGACACCTACACCATCGTCGACAACCGCGCCGGCTCGCCGGACGGCACCGACACCGTGACCGGCATCGAGACCTTCCAGTTCGCCGACAGCATCGTCGATGCGACCGCGCCGGCGGCCGTCATCAACCTCGCCCCGACCGATATTTCATTCACGGCAGGCGTCTCCGGTGCACCCGAGGTCGCAACGGTGACCGGAGCGGACCCGGAAGGGGACACGCTTTCCTATTCGCTGGTCGATGATGCCGGCGGGCTCTTCACCATCGACGCCGCGACCGGGCGGCTCAGCTATTCCGGCTCTCTCGATCCGGCGGCGGTCGAAGCGCACGACATCACCATCCGGGTGAGCGACCCGCACGGCGCCACCTATGATGAAGTGATGACCGTGACGGTCGGCACCTCCGGCGACGACAATATCGTCGGCACGGCGCGCGACGACCTGATCCTTGGCGGCGACGGCTACGACACCATCACCGGCGGCGCCGGCGATGATATGATCGTCCGCGACGTCGGCGACGCCACCGACCCGCTGTTCGACATCGGCATCGTCTCGCGTGGCTATGACGTCGCGGCAGGCGGTTCGTTCATCAACCTGAACGGCACATCCTACCAGACGTCGCGCGGCTATCAGATCATGGTGATCGACGAGAGCGGCAACCTCGTCGCCCGCCAGCAGTTCGACCCCTATGCCAGCGCCGCCAACGCCACGGCCATGGCGACCTTCCTCGACAGCATCGCCAATGGCAACTACATCGCCATTTCGACCCACGACGAGCCCTACACCAACGTCTACGACAACCCGACGCTGCTGGCGGCGATGGACCGGGTCGGCATTGACACGACCCTCATCCAGAGCATGGAATTCCGCGGCTCGTACCAGTTCCTCGGCCACCTGCGCGATGATGGCACCACGGTAACCGTTACCGAGGACGTCGAGCCGCGCTATGCCGACCCGATCATCTACAGCGATACCGTCCTGGAAGACGTCCACGCCGATATCGATGGCGGCGACGGCACCGACACGGTCGACTATTCCTCGGCGACGGCCGGCATCAATGTCGATCTCGGTGCCGGAACCGCGGCGGTCGGCAACTGGCGCAGCGACACGATCGTCAATGTCGAAAACGTCAACGGCACGTCACATGACGACGTCATCATCGGCGATGCCGGCGACAACATCTTCCTCGGCAATGGCGGCGACGACATCCTGGTCGGTGGCGACGGCAACGACATCCTCGTTGCCGGTGACGCCGTGACGAGTGCCGCGCGCGGCCTTGTCTTCGACGGCACCGACGACAAGATCGATCTCAACAACCTCAACGTCGACAACACCACCGGCGCCCAGACGACCGTCGAGTTCTGGATGTACTGGGACGGCACCGGCAACCAGATGCCGATCGGGTTCTATGACGGAACCTACAAGTACGATCTCTATTTCATCGGCGACAAGTTCGGCTTCAACACCGGCAATTTCGACGTCTACGGCGTCTATTCGACCGGCCTTGCCGGCGGCTGGCACCATGTCGCGGCGGTCTTCACCAATGGCGACGTAACCCAGAACAAACTCTATATCGACGGCGTCTCCCGGAGCCTTTCCCAGCTTCAGGGCACGCCGATCACCTCGCGCGTCGGCGCCGACATGACGATTTCCGGCTGGCCGGCGGACAATTCGACGCTTTTTGACGGCCAGCTCGCCGATGTCCGCGTCTGGGATGGTGCACGCTCGGCCGCCGAGGTCGCCGACGACATGAACACGCCGGTAACGGCCGACGACACCGGCTCGCCGAACCTTGTCGCCTCCTATGCCCTGACCGGCGGCGACTACACCGACTATTCCGGCAATGGCGACGACGGCATCGCCATCGGCAACCCCGATACCACCCTCAGCGCCAATCCGCTGCCCGGCGTGCTCGGCGGCAGCGTCCTTGACGGCGGCGCCGGCGACGACGTCCTCGTTGGCGGCAGCGGCACCGACACCATCGACGGCGGCACCGGCAACGACACGGTTTCCTACGAGAATTCCGACGCCGGCGTGACCGTCAACCTCACGACGGGCGTCCACGCCGGCGGCGACGCCGATGGCGATTCCATCGCCAATGTCGACAACATCATCGGCTCAGACCACAACGACAGCCTGACCGGCAATGCCGACGCCAACACCTTCACCGGCGGCCTTGGCAACGACACCGTCACCGGCGGCGACGGCGCCGACCTGCTGCTTTACGGTCTTGGCGACGGCAATGACACCTATCAGGCCGGTGCCGGCGGCGGCTGGGTTGATGCGATCGAGATCACCGGCGGCGACAGCCTGTTCGTCGCCTCGACCTCGACGAGCTATCAGGCAACCGACTGGACGCTGACCCTGACCCAGGGAACGATCACCGCCACCGACGCCGACCACCTGACGCTGTCCGATGACGCCGATGGCACCATCACCTTCACCGATGGTTCGACCGTGCAGTTCTACGACGTCGAGCGCGTCGACTGGTAACGGCGGGAGCGGCCGGCTCCCGACCGCTCGTCGGCAGGCGATGCGTTGGCGACTGGATTATCTGGCGGCGCTGGCGCGCAGGCCATAGGCCGCGTCGAGCCGTCCGACCTGGGCGAGGAGAAGGTGCCGCGCCACGACCCGCGTGTGCAGGAATTCCTCGTGCTCGATCTCGGCCGACATCAGTTCCTCATGCGCGTTCAGCACATCGAGCGTCGAGCTCTCGTCGACGTCGCGGCTCGCCTTGACGCCCTTCAGCGCCTTGCGGGCCGCCCCGATCCGCGCCTCCGAGTGGCCGAGCGCCGCCTCGGTTTCCTTTAGCCGGCTCCATGCGCCCTCGACGCCGGCAACGACCTGCCGCCGCGCCAGATCGACTTCGTAGCGCGCTGCCCGCTCCTCGTGCCGCTTCTGCGACAGGTCGGCGTTCTTGGCGCCGCCGGCAAAGACCGGCACGCTGACTTCAAGACCGACCTGCACGTCGGTGCCGTGCTTGTCGTCCTTGTACTGCTCGCCCGTGCCTTCCACCTGGCCGACGAGATTGAGGCGCGGCATCATCGCGCCCTGCGCCGCCCGGCGCTGTTCCTCGGCGGCATCGGCCTGCATGCTCGCCCGGATCAGCAGCGGGTTCTGCGCCAGCGCTTCGCGCCGCGCCGCCTCGAGGCTCGAGGGCAGCCGGTTGACGAGGTCGCGGAGCTGCAGGCCGCTCATCTTGAGGTCGGAGAGGTAGCTGCGCAGTTGCGCGTCGGTGTCGGCGCGCGCGCTCTCGGCGAGGCTGAGGCTGGCCTTTGCCGCCTCCATCCGTGTCAGCACCTGCTGCACGTCGGTGTCCGAGGCATCGCCCTCGCGCTTGCGCGCCCGCGTTTCGCGCAGCACCGAGCCGAGCCGCTGCAGGTAGTCCTGGCGATGGCGCAGCACCGCCTTGTCGCGGGTCGACTGGGCCAGCAGGGTAACGGCGTCGACGAGCGTCTGCTGCACCGTGTCGCGCGTGCCGGCCGCCGCCGCGTCCTTCTCGGCGCGGGCCCGCTGCAACTCGTGTCGCCGCTGGAAACCGTCGAAGACCGTCAGTTGCGCCTTGACGCCATAGGAATAGGGATTGCGGCCGTCCGCGTTCGTGCCGCCCTGGATGGAGTCCTCGATGCCCTTCGAGCCCTCGAGGCTGAGCGTCGGAAAGAACGCGGCCTTGGCCTTCTTGACCTCGGCGGCGCTGGCATCCTCGCGCTCGCGCGCGGCAAGAACGGCCGGATGGTCGGCAACCCGCGAGGCGATCTCCTGCATGTTGCCATTGGCCGGAAGGTCGATGTCGATCGGCCGGCTTGCGGCGGCCGATGGCCGCGCCGCCGGTCTGTCGGCCGGAACGCCGGCTTGCGCCGCGCCCGGTTCTGCCGGGTCTGCAACGACCTCGCCCGATGCGGCTGCATCGGCAAAGGCGATGACCTCCGGCTCGGCGGCCGGGCAGGGCGGCGGCGAATAGAGGATATAGCGACGCGGCGCGTCGGCATCGGCGCAGGCCGTGCTCGCTGCCTCGCTGCCGGCACGATGGGCGCAGCCCGAAAGGACGAGCGCCAGCGGCACGGCCGAGGCGAGCATCAGTGCCGAAAACTTGTCGCGATACGCCATGGTCACACGGGTGGATTACGAGAAATTTCCCAATGTTATTGTTGATTAACCTTAATTTTGCCTAAACGGCGGGCAGCGCCGCCTCGCGATCTGCAAGGGGCGCCGCAAACGGGCAACAGCCGCAGGATCGGGATTGTCAGGCCGCGCCGTGGCTGCGCGAATAAGGGTTCGGCTGCGGCGACTGCCAGCCGGAAAGGGCGCCCTCCCGTGGCCGCAGCACCTCGACGAGCAGCGGATGGCACCGCGCCGCATCGCTCGAATGTTCCGAACCGCAATCGCCGCCGGGACAGGCCGAAAGCGCGCCGATGAGGTCGATTTCGGCAAGGAAGGTGATGCTGTCGCCGGGCCGGACCGGGCTTGCTTTCATGAAGTACTGGTGCGTGTCCTGCGTGAAGCCGGTGCACATGAAGACGTTGAGGACGTCGTGCACCAGCGGCTCGGCCTCGGCGAGCGACAGGCCGGTGCGGGCCGCGAGCGCCCGCGTCAGGTTCGAATGGCAGCAATGGTGATATTCGCCGCCGCCAAGCAGCGCGTTCGTGTAAGGGTCGCAGCGCGTGCCGATGACGTCGTGGACGCCGCCGCCGAACTCGTCGAACCCGTACCAGTCGAGCGTGTCGCGGACGATGGTCGCGAGCGGCCGCAGATAGGGCAGGCAGCTCCACAGCCGGTCGCCGGTCGAGACATGCGTGCCGTGCAGCGCCCGCGTCTTGCCGCTGAAGAAGCGCTCGCCGGGGTCATGCGCATTCCACAGGTTGAGATCGCCGACCTGCGGCCCCTCGATGCTGACGATGCGGAAGAAATGCCCGGCCGGAACGTCGAAGGCGCGCGCATCGCGCGGCGGAACGATTGTCTCGCCGGTTTTCTCGGCGCCCTCGAGCGCCGCCTGGTAGAGCGCAAGATCGGCGGCCATGAGGCTGTCGACCGGGTAGCAGACGACCGGCCGAACCCTGCGCCGCGCCTCGGCATCCGCCGGAACCTGCCCTTGCTCGTGCTCGTCCATTGCCGCCGTCCGCCTTCTGCCTCGACCCTTGCAAAGTATTGCCGCACGAGAGCGGCGCCAGGCAAGCACCGCCTGCCGCGGCCGATGCACCATTGTCTTTTGCCCGGTTCCGGTGTCTCCTCGGCGCTCCCAGCGACCAGCCTGTCCCGAGGCCAAGATGTCCCAGCTTTTCCAGCCGCTCCTTGCCGGCGATCTCGCCCTTGCCAACCGCATCGTCATGGCGCCGCTGACGCGCTGCCGCGCCGCCGAGGGCCGCGTGCCGACCGCGCTCATGGCCGAGTATTACGCCGCGCGCGCCGATGCCGGCCTCATCATCTCGGAGGCAACCGCGATTTCGCCGATGGGCGTCGGCTATCCCGATACGCCGGGCCTTTGGAGCGAAGCCCAGGTCGAGGGCTGGAAGCAGGTGACCGCTGCCGTTCATGCCAGGGGCGGGCTGATCGTCGCCCAGCTCTGGCATGTCGGCCGCATCTCCCATCCCGACCATCTCGGCGGCGCCCTGCCGGTCGCCCCGAGCTCTGTGACCCCGGCCGGCCACGTCGTTCTCATCCGGCCGAAGCGCGAATACGTCGCCCCGCGCGCCCTTGAGGCATCGGAAATTCCGGGCATCGTCGCCGACTATGCACGGGCCGCCGAAAACGCCCGCCGCGCCGGTTTCGACGGCGTCGAGATCCACGCCGCCAACGGCTATCTCATCGACCAGTTCCTGCAGGACAAGACCAACCGGCGCACCGACGCCTATGGCGGCTCGATCGAGAACCGCGCCCGCTTCCTCCTGGAAGTAACCGACGCCGTTGTCGCCGTCTGGGGTGCCGGCCGGGTCGGCATTCATCTCGCCCCGCGCGGCGATGCCAACGACGCCGGCGACAGCAACCCGCCGCCGCTTTTTACCTATGTCGCAAAGGAACTCGGCAAGCGCCGCCTCGCCTTCCTGTGCACCCGCGAATTCGAGGGTCCGGATTCGTTGACGCCGAGGATGAAGGAGCTTTTCGGCGGCGTCGTCATCGCCAATGAGCAGTACACGCCGGAAAGTGCGGAGGCTGCGATCGCCGCCGGCCGCGCCGATGCCGTCGCCTGGGGCAAGGGGTTCATCGCCAATGCCGACCTCGTTGCCCGCATTCGGACCGGCGCGCCCTGGAACGAGGTCAACTTCCAGACCGTCTATGGCGTCGGCGGCAACGGCCCGGTCGGCTATACCGACTATCCGACGCTCGCCGGCTGATGCCGGCGGCCGCGGGCTTGCGCGGCCACCGGTTCAGTCAATCGCTCGTCTAGCGCTGGTAGACGTAGGTGCCGGGCGCGTTCTCGAGCGGCGGCAGTCCGTTTGCCGGCGCGCCCATGGCCGGCGGCGCGACGCGCTCCGGGCTCGAGCGGGCAACGATCCAGGCGTCCCATTCCTCCCACCAGCTTCCGGACTTGCGCGTCGCCTCGGCGACCCACTCGTCCGCGCCGACGCAGCGATCGTTGACCGCCTTGTGCGAGACGCGGAAGCTGCGGTGGTGGTGGCCCGGCTCGCTGACGATGCCGGCATTGTGCCCGCCGCTGGTCAGGACGAAGGTGACGTCCGTGTCGGCGAGGTAGTGGATCTTGTAGACCGAACGCCACGGCGCGACGTGGTCGCGCTCCGTGCCGACCGCGAAGATCGGCGCCCGGATGTTCTGCATCGCCGCCGGCTGGCCGTCGACCATCAGCCGGCCGGTCGCCAGCTCGTTGTCGAGATAGAGCCGCTGCAGATACTCCGAATGCATGCGATAGGGCATCCGCGTCGTATCGGCGTTCCAGGCCATCAGGTCGTTCATCGGCGAACGCTCGCCGATCATGTATTCATGCACCAGCCGCGACCAGACGAGGTCGTTGGTGCGCAGCATCTGGAAGGCGCCCGCCATCTGGTCGGCCGAGAGATAGCCGCGGTTCCACATCATGCTGTCGAGCATCAGCATCTGGCTGTGGTCGATGAACAGCGCCAGCTCGCCCGGCTCGGTGAAATCGGTCTGCGCCGCCAGCAGCGTCATCGAGGCCAGCCGCTCGTCGCCCGAATGCGCCATCGCCGCCGCCGCGATCGACAGCAGCGTGCCGCCAAGGCAATAGCCGCAGGCATGCACCTTGCGCTCCGGAATGATCGCCGCGATGGCGTCGAGCGCCGCCATCACGCCGAGGCGCCGGTAGTCGTCGAGGCCGATGTCGCGATCGCCGGCGCCCGGATTGCGCCAGGAGATGCAGAACACCGTGTGCCCCTTGTCGACGAGGTACCGGATGAGCGAGTTCTGCGGCGACAGGTCGAGGATGTAGTACTTCATGATCCAGGCCGGCACGATGAGGATCGGCTCGGCCACGACCGTCTCGGGCGCCGGCGCATACTGCAACAGCTCGATGAGATGGTTGCGGAAAACCACCTTGCCTGGCGTCACCGCGACCTCCGCGCCGACGTGGAACTCATCGACGCCGACCGCGATCGCCGTCGACGAGCCGTGACACGTCCTCGCGCAGGCCTTGGGGCCTTCGATGAAATCTGCCCCGCCCGTGGCGACCGCCTGTCCATCACCTCCGGGTTGGTGAACGGGTTGTTCGACGGCGAGAAGATGTCGAGCATCTGCCGCGCCGCGAAGGAGACGACGTCCTGATGATGCGGCGCAACGCCCGGCACGCCGTGGGTGACGCCGTGCCACCACTGCTGCTGCAGCAAAAAGGCCTGCGTCCAGAGGCAATACGGGTGCTTGCGCCAGGCCGGTGAGGCAGCGGTAGCTGCCGGGCAGCGGCTCGATGCACGGCTTGTCGTCGGCATCGGGGTTGGCGGTCATGAACGGTCCAGAGTCGGCCGGCCTTGCTCACCGCCTTGGCGGCCAGTTCAAGGCGCTTGCCCGGCGCGACCGACAGGTGAATGGCCCAGTCGAGATAGGCAAGGGCGAGCGATGCCGGCGAAAGGCCGCCGGTCGACTGCGCGATGAGCCCGGTGAAGATGCGGTCGAGCGAGCGGTAGATTTCGTCGCCCGGTTCGTGGTCGCTATCGGTCGGCATCACCGAGGGGTGAGTCCCCTCGCGTGTCTGCAAGGCTTGCGCGCTCATGCGTCTGATCTCCGTTTCATTCCGCGATCTGTATTCAAGTCCGCTGGCGTTTGCCTTGGCGCCGCCATTCTTCTCCCCGCCTCGCAAGTCGCCGCGATGAGGGGCGTGGCGGTCGTTTGCTGGGACGGTTCTACGGACGCGGACAAATATCAAGCCGGATATATGTCGATGCGACGTTGCGGCCGTCCTCGCACGCTTCCGCCTGCCCCCCGTTTCCATTGTTTGTTGCCGGGATTCCAGCGTAGGCTGTGAAGGCAGGGGGCAAGGCCTGTCGTGTATCGGGGGAAGGAGAGCACACCGGTGTTGCGGGCGCGTAAAGAGACCGCCGGATGGATGCCGGGTGCGACCTTCGGTCCCTCGCTGCGCGCCGGGCTCGTGGCCATCCTGACGGCGCTCTTTGCGGCAGTGCTTTTGGCGGGCTGCGCCTCGGGCCCCGGGCCGGAGGTTCTCGATCCTGTCGGCGCCCCCGCCGCCGGCGCAAGATCCGTCCGGCTGTTCGTTGCAACGACCCGGACGCCGGAGGCGCCGGCAGGCCATCGGTTCACCCGCGGCCGCTCCGCCGAGCCAGCCTTTGCCGAATACACGGTCTCCGTTCCCCCGGACCATACGGCCGGCCAGATCGAATGGCCGAAGGGCAGGCCCGCCGCCGCGACCACCTTTGCCGTTCTCGGCCATCGCGCTCTCGCGCCGGCAACCTTCCACGGCGACATCGCCGCCGATGCCGCCGGCCACGGCGCCCGCAAGGTCGCGCTGTTCGTCCATGGCTACAACACCAGCTTCCAGCAGGCCCTGTTCCGCCTTGCCCAGATGGTCGCCGATTCCAACATCGACGGCACGCCGATCCTCTTTGCCTGGCCGTCCGAGGCGGCCGTTGCCGGCTATGTCGCCGACCGCGACGCCGCCGCCCTGTCGCGCGATGCCCTGGCCAACCTCCTCGTCCGCCTCGCCGCCGACAGGCGCGTCGGCGAGATCACGGTCATGGCCCACAGCATGGGCGGCTGGCTCACCGTCGAGGTGCTGCGCCAGCTTCGCCTGTCCGGCCATGGCGCGGTGCTGTCGCGCCTGAACGTCGTCCTTGCCGCGCCCGACATCGACATCGATCTGTTCCGCGCCCAGATGCAGGTGATCGGGCCGTTCCCCCGCCCGGTCGTCGTGCTTGTCTCGCCCGATGATCGCGCCCTTCTCGTCTCCCGCCGCATCGGCGGCGACCGGCCGCGCCTTGGCGCGCTCGAGATTGGCGACCCGCGCGTCGAGGCCGGCGCCAGGGCGGCAAGGATCGCCATCGTCGACATCTCCGAGGTCGAGGGGCCGGGCTCGCTCAATCACGACCGGTTCGTTGGCCTCGCCGCGCTCTATCCCCGTCTTGCCGCGGATGAAAGGCGCGGCGGCGGCTTGTTCAACAAGGTCGGCACCTTCATCTTCGATACGGTCGATGCAACCCTTGCCGCGCCGGCGGCGGCCGCCTCTCCTGTCGGAGCGGCTGGCGAGTAACCCTTCAGACAAGGGAGGGAAAGCCGAAATGACCCTGCAAAGCGAAATCGCCGCCCTGAAGGCCTTGCTCGACGAGCGCGCCCGCGCCGCAAAGGCCGGGGCGGAAGCCGCTGCGGCAAGGCCCGCAAGCGAAGAGGAGGCCACTGGCGGCGTCGACGCGCTGCTCGCAGCGGTCGGCGAGACGGTCGAGGAATTCGGTCAGGACATTGACCGCTTTCCGCGCCTTGCCGCCCTTGCCGCCTTCGCCGTTGGCCTGTCGCTCGGCATGGTGCTGACCTCGCGGCGCCACTGACGAGGCCCTGCCAACGGCAGTTCGAAGGAAACGTCCCATGTCTGCAATGACGTCCACGAAGCTTTACATGCAGGTCGCGGTTCTGCGTCGCAAGGTGCTGTTGCGCCAGGCCGTCCGCAAGGCCGTCGCCGGGGCGCTGGCCGTTGCCGCCATCATCGTTGCCGCCGGGTTTGCGACCGCCGCGCTCTTCCTCGTCATCCGCGAACCGCTTGGCGACCTCGGCGCCGTGCTGGCGCTCGCCGGGCTCTATCTCGCCGTCGCCGTGGTGCTTCTCGCCTATACCCTGCACGAGCCGCAATCGGCCGAGCTCGATACGCTGAGCGAGATGGAGGCTGCCGCCCTCGACGCTGCCATGGCCGACAACAGCGACATCATCAACGCCTTCGGCTCGACCGGCCAGCGCCTGCACGACATCGGCAGCACCGTATCGGTCGGTATCGGCGTCCTGTCGGCCCTGCGCCGGATGGTCAAGGGCAGGAAAACGGCCTGACACGGCGCGGCAAGCGCCCGAAACCGGGCGCAAAAGCGAACCGGCGAAAAGCTGGGATGTCCGGGAAAATGGTGCTGCGAGTGAGGATTGAACTCACGACCTCTCCCTTACCAAGGGAGTGCTCTACCACTGAGCTACCGCAGCAAACCGAAGCGGTCTCGGCGCCGGGGCACCGAGGCGGGCGAACTACTGCCACAGTGTGCACGATTGTGCAAGCCTGCCGGGCCGGTTTTCCGCAAGTCGATGAAAATGCCCCGAAAAACCGCCGCCGGCGCCTCGGATGCGATGGCCGCCTGTCGACATCGCGGCCGCGCCGGGAATGCGGCCACGGCTGGCCCGTCGATTCCGGCAAGTGCGGCCGGTCTCAGCCGGCGCGCCTTGCAAAGGCGTCGGCGATTGCCGCGCGCATCGGCTTTGCCTCGAAGGCGGCATCGAACGGCAATGGTCGCGGCAGCCGGGTCGCCCCCGGGTTTTCGGCGAGAAGCTGGTTGCGATACCAGCTATAGCGATCCGAGAGCTGCCAGGTGATGACGCCCTTGACCGCCGGCACCTTCAGCGCCGTATCGAGGAAAGCGGCGCAGAGGTCCGCCGCCTGCCGGTCGCGGTCGTCGATGTCGTCGGCAAGGCCGCTGTCGTCGACGTCGAGCTCGGTGATGTAGATGTCGAGACCGCGCCCCGCGAGGCGCTCGAGGAAGCTGCCGAAGACGTCCCAGTCATAGGGCAGGGCCGTGGCGAGATGGCCCTGCAGGCCGACCGCGCCGAGCCGCACGCCGGCGTCGAGCAGCGTGTCGACGAGCCGCTCGATGCCGTCGCGGATCTGGCCGCCGAGCTCGTCGACGCTTTCCGCATGCGCCTCGTTGAGGACGAGCCGTGTCCTGGCGTCGACCGACATCACCCGCTTGTAGGCGCGCACCACATAGTCCGGCCCGAAAGCCTCGGTCCACGGCCCGTCGCGGAAGCCGCCGGCGAGCCCGTGGCCCGGCCAGAACGGCTCGTTGACGACATCCCAGGAGTGCAGTTTGCCGGCGTAGCGTGACGCGACCTTGTCGATATGGGCGTCGAACACCCGCCGCCGCTCGGCATTGGAGAGGGCCATCAGCCAGTCCGGCCGGTCCTCGTTCCAGATCAGCGTGTGGCCGCGCAGCGGCGCGCCGATCTCCCGGGCAAAGCCAAGCATGGCGTCGCCGTCGCGGAAGTCGTAGGTCGTGGCGTCCGGCCGCAGATTGCCGAATTTCAGCGCCCAGTCGGTCGTCAGGATGCCCGCCTCGCGCTTGTAGAGGGCGCGGTAGAGATCGTCCCGCTCGACCTCGTCGGCAACCGAGGCGCCGAAGAACAGGCCGGCCTTTTTGGCGAGCGCGCCAAGCCCCGCCGGCGCGCCGGCGGCAAGCGCCGGCACCTGGAGGCCGGCCGCAAGCGCTGCCGTCGCGGCTGCCCCCGTGCGCAGGAAGTCTCGGCGGCTGCATGTAAGGCGATCTGGCATGGGCGGGGTTCCCGTCGCGGGTTGGTGTGTTCCCTTTCGGGACAGGGCAGAAGTGGTTGCCGACGCTGTCGCAAGCCCGATGCCAGCTCTTTTCGCGCATTCTGTGGCCTTCATGGCCTTTTCGGGGGCTCCCGGCGCGGTTTAATGTCTCCGGCAAGACTGCTGGATTCGATGAATGTCCGCGACGGAGCGGGCAGGGCGGGGGAAAATGAACGTGCGCCGGTTTTTGCGCTCGATCGGACTTTTGATGGGACTGGCGGGCGCCGTCGCCGGCTGCGGCGTCACCGTACCGGACATCGGCCGCCTCGCGGCTGTCCCGGCATCGAAGGCCTTTCCGATCCTGCCCGACTATGACGATCCGATCTGGTCGGCGCCGCAGGGCCTGCCGGTCAATATCGC